>JAUZRQ010000007.1 GCA_030950365.1 Candidatus Zhuqueibacterota bacterium
TGCGGCCTTCGGCCGCATCGCAAGCAGGGATGCTTGCGCTACTTATCCCGTCATACCGTCTTTTTCTCAAACCGGCCGTCTTTCCATTCGAAGCGCGAAAACAGGCCGAGAAAACCGAAAAGCAGAATGTACAGCGGATGCACGAATTGCGTGGGAAGAAAGAATTTCAGCAGCCGCTGCTCGTGAAACAACTGCGCGGCGCGGGTGAGGAAACGCCATTCGAAACTGGCTTTGAGCAACCAGGCAGCCACGGCGGCAAAACCGACCTGCGAGGGGGTCCACCACAGCGAGAGCGTACCGGAAACCATCAGCAGGTTGAACAAATACACAGCGACCAGACCGACGGTCATGGACGTGCGGTAACGGTGACTCTTGCTGGCGTAACGAATGCGCTGGTGCCAGAACTGCCGCCAGCTTACCGGACCGGCGGCGGGCACAAAGCTGTCCGGTTGCAGCGCATAGGCAAAGCGGCCGTGACCGCTGTCGGCCACCAGATTGAGAAACAGATCGTCGTCGCCGGAAATCCACCGGCCGATAGCGGCGAAGCCGCCGACGCGCTCGTACACATCCCGGCCATAGGCCAGATTGGTGCCGGTGCAGGTGAGAGGTCGGCCGAAGCCAGCGCCGGCCGCGGCCACCGCCGCCAGCGACAAATTATCCAGAGATAGCATGCCGGCTAGCAAACCAGGAAGACGTTTTGGAAAAAAATAGGGAGAATATCCGACCACGAAATTGGCGTTCCGGGCAAAATAGCGCACCATGCTGCGTACCCATTGCGGCCCAGGACGGCAATCGGCATCGGTGAATAGTAGCAGTTCGCCATCCGTGGCGCGGATGCCGGCATCGAGGGCGCGCTTTTTGGGCGCGAAATCGGGCCGTTCGTCGCGGATGTGAATGACAAGTAACTGCGGATGCCGGCGGGCGGCTTCATCGAGAATGGCGGCGGTGCCATCTTCAGAGCGGTCATTGACGATGCAGATTTGCAACCGGTCGCGGGGATACAACTGCCGCAGCAAGCAATCGAGCAAATCCGGCAAATTCAGCGCCTCGTTGCGCGCCGCCACGATGATGCTGACCGTGGGGAGATCGAAGGGCTCATCCGGTGGCGGTGATTCGGGCAATCGGCTCAGACCGCGGAGCAAAAGCAGTAGCGCCGTGAGATACAACGCGGTGAGTACGGCAAGTAAGATGAACAAAATAAGTTGCATGGGCGGTTCGTGTTCTGCTTTCTTGAAAAAAAGATTTTGAACACCACAAAGGAAATCCGCTGAGTTTACCGAAAACGCTGAGGCGAAGGCCTCTGTGCGCCCGGCGTCCCAGCCAAAGATAAAGATATATTATCGATCCAGATAACGCAAGATTTCTTGCAGCACCACTTGTTCTCCGCCGAACAGTTCCTCCAATGACTCTTTCGGTTGCGGAGGATGTCGGAGCAAATCGGCCGTGCGCTCTGGCGGATCGGTGAGGCGAATGACGGTAGCGCGGCCGGTTTGCAACAGCGTGCGCTCGGTCTCGCGGATCTCCGGATGCGACGCCAGCGGCAGCAGAAACAGCGCTTTGCCAGTCTGCAGCGCTTCGGCTACGGTGGTGAAGCCCGCTTTGGTAATCACCCCGCTGATCTCCGTGTACAGTAGCTCGGTTTGCAGCGGATTCGGCAATGGCACCTGCTCGAACATCCGGCTCCTCGGCGACGGTTCATCCCGGTGGCGCGGCGCGATCAGCAACTGGATTCCAGGCGCGTGTTTGGCCACCCGTTCAAAATAGTCCAGCACCGCTTGCGGTTGCGAATGTCCGCCCAGCGCCAGAAAATAGCGATGCTTTGGAGCGGCGGTCCCTTCATTGGCTGCAAAACGGCGGATGAGCGGGATGCGCACCGCCGGACGGGGCACGCGATCATACAGGGTTTCGATGAACATGCGCCGCGGTAGCCAGTAAGCCAGTCTAAGCAGCGTCGGTACGAGGAGCGACAGCAGTCGCCGGTACGGCCCGCGACCGAAATCGGTCTCATGCAGTGCGTAGTTGTACACGCCAATGCACGGAAGACGCTGCCACCTTGCCCATAGCGACACCTGCGGCAGGAAGTCGTTGACGATGACCGCGGGAAAATGCTCCCGCACCGCCCGGCGAAACATGCGCCAGTCGGCCAGCCACCGATAAGCGGCGAATTTCAACAGATGGATGGTGGTCCGGCGGAGATCGAGATCGAAATCCGGGCGATAGGCGAGATGCAGGCCGTGGCGGTAGGCCTGCACGTGAACTGTGGGATCGTTGGCGAAAACCTCGCGCAGCAGCGGTTCGTGCCGCGGATGCACCAGCAACAGCCGCCGGGCGCGGCCGCCGAGCGCGCGCACGATGGGCAGCTCGCGTTTCACGCAGCCAAACTCCGGCCCGAACAACCAGAAGTGCACCCAGGGAAGAGCAGAGGCATTGTCTGCGCTTTCCATGGCGGCGGTTCCCATCAGTAATTGATCTCCAGCGCAAAGTGGCCGAAACGTTCCAGCCGGTTTTCGCCAGGCTGGCGACCGGCATTGCGGCGGTATTTCAGAAGCACATCGAAGCGCACAAAAATATCGCGCAACACCTGCACGCGCAGGGACTGCCAGACGCGGTGCTGCCGTTCTACCAGGCCGCGCAAAAATCCTTTATAAATGCCATCCTCCGGCCGGTGCGCTACCATGATATCGCCGCGGCCCTGGCGGATGTACGCATAGCCGAGCTGCCAGCGCACATCACGCCGGGGCTGCCAGGCCAGGTGCCACTGCCAGCGGTCGGCATTTGGCCCGAGTTGCGAGCCGATGCTGCGACCGTAGTGCGCGTAGATGTTGAGGGTATCGTAATGCGTGTACACGAACGGATCCACGCGGGTGTAATCGGTGGATAGCTCGAGGGGCCGCACTCCGAACGGGGCCACCCAGTGCACGCCGAAATGATAGGCCAGCTTGTTGCCCCAGTAGGTGCCGAGCGGATAATCCAGTGAAAAATCGTCCACGAAAATTTCCAGCGTAATCCTCAATCCGTCGGTCGGAAAGGCAGTCAGGTCGAAACCGACCATGTTGTTGTCTCGATCGCCGAGCTGGTGTTCCATGATGTGAAACGGCAGCAGAGGATTGAGATAGGCCAGTTCAATGTTGCGGCCGCCATACACCAGGGTTTCATAAGCGCCGATCTGCATCCGGGGATGTACCAGCCAGTCGATGCGGTGGCCGGCCAGGTAGCGCGGCGAGCCCAGTCCCTGTAAATTGGCATGAAAACTGGCGTAGCGGAAACGCGAAAAATCGAATTGCAGCCGCAACATGTCCATGGGTTCATTGCCGGCTGAAAGACCGAGGCGGTCGGCGAGGGCTGCCCCCCAGCTAATCTTCTGGCGGCCGAATACGGTGGTGAAACGGCCGCGACGGTAGGCAAAATAACCAATCGCCTGATCTGTAAAAATACTCTGCCCCACGGTGACCTGAATGCGGCCAAGGGCCGGATCGAACCGCTCTTCGAGGTTTTCGCTGCCCAGGATCAGCGCATTGACGGCTTCGGCGGCATAAAACAGGTGTTCGCCAAGATTGCCGCGCACGGCGATTCGAAGATCGGTTTCGCTCAAATCTTCACGATCGATCTCCAGCCGATTGCGGCTGAAACGGAAACTCTGGCGCAGCGTCACATCGAGAAACAGTTGCTGGTCGCCATCGCGATAGCGCAGGGCATGAATCTCCGAGCCGGGCGGCGCATCCCGGTCCGGCGGTGGATCGGTGAATTCAGCCAGCATTTGCTGCAGCAGGCGCCGATCGGCATCGGACATACGGGCGGATTGCTCCTGCATCCGGCGCAGCAACCGCAACACCGTGTCGCGATCCAGCGGCAGGGTGCGCAGCGCATAATCCGAAAACAGGCCCAGGGTTTCACCTTTGATGAGGAGCGGATATACCTGATGACGCAAGGGCACATAGGTGTACTGGGCCCGGGCATTCAAATGCAATCCAAGGATGGTCAGAAGAACAACCGCAAATCGTTGCATGTGTTTCCGGTCTTGAGTGAAAAATGGAGTTCGCTATTCAATTAGAGGTATCGCCCCAAAGCTTTTATGGAATCCCGTCATCGACACACGGGCAGGATGCATTCAATCATCCGCGTGCGCCCGGTCCGGGAGTCCAGGAAGCGCCTTGAAAAAGGAATCGCCTATATCTTGAAAAAGGAATCGCCTATATAACGACGGCGAAGCTTTGGTCATTTTTACTGCGATGCCGGCGCCTATGTGAACGTTTTTTCAATCTGAATCATGGCTGAATCGTTGTGAATCATTTCACACGCGAATTCCTAAGTGCTAAAAAATCAGCCAATAGTATACAAAAAAGCATCGTGGGTTGCAACAGAAGAATGTCGGACGGATTTTCTGTCGGGGCCACCGGTTGCCGCTACGCCGCTATCGTGGGGCGTGTTCATTCAGGTTTCTGGTTGCTTGAATGCTTTGCAGGTTGAAGGGAAATAAAAAAAAAGGGATATGGAGAAGCTCCATATCCCTTTACCTGGGGTAGGTGTCCATGCATTTGGGTCTATAGGGTGGAATGGAGATCATCTATTTATATTAAAATGCAAAGGCTCCCGTCCTGATTCAACTGAATCTGCCCGGCGAACAATACAAAGTCCGGCGAATCCTTCTTTAATGCCTTGGCCAGCTTCCGTGCATCTTTGACCGTGTTCAATTGCAGTTCATGGTGCCCGCGAATCAGTTCGCTGAAGGCAGCTTCGTCTTCTTCACGACCGAGGAACAAGATTTTTTTCACGTTGCCCCTCCATAGTTTCAAACCTACGATGCCCTCACGGTCCATCCTGGAACGGTTGCTTTGCTTGATCCTGCGACCTGATCTGAAAGAGCATTGAATCAGAACGGGAACGTTCCCATCTTATGCGAAAACTGTGCCAGAAAAATGCCCGGATTAACCAGTTGAGATAACTATAAAAAAAATAACTATTATGCGGAATCTTCGGTTGAACAGGTTGTTCAATTTTGTTAAAAAGGATGTTCCCGAGTGAAACAATGTTCCAGTCGTGAACGGCAAAAGAGGGGGTGGAAAAGCATTGACATTTTTCCAGTTTTGTTATACTTTTGGGCTACGATAATAATATATAGTGACCCATGATGGAAATTGAACTCAAATACGGCTCCGAGACGCTAACGGCCAAACTGAGCCATATCAAATCGGTACAGGAGCTGCAACCGCGGCGGGTAGCCACCCTGCAGACGGTGGAAGCCATGCTGACCTACAGCCTGGGCAAACCCATCGGTACGTACCCATTTGCGCGGCTGTTCCAGCGGGCGCGCAATCTGGCCCTGGTGCTGCCACCGTATCGTGCCGGTGACCCGGTATGGCAGATGCTGCCATTCGTGCTAAAGGTGCTGCATGACAATGGTGTGCAGGACGAAGAGGTAAAAATCCTTATCGGCTACCATGCAACCTATGGTGATGCCTCGCTAAATGCCGAACCGGTAATCCAGCTTCAGGAGCGCTATTCGGTATTCGTTCATGATTTGCATGATGCTGGAGAGCTGGAATATGTAGGCGAGACGCGCAGCGGCTTACCGGTGTTCGTTAATCGCATTTTGCTGGACGTCGAACACATTGTGCTGCTGGGCGCAGTGGAATACGGGCTACTGCCGGATTTCGATGGTGGACCGCGTATGGTGGTGCCCGGATGCGCCGGCTATGAGACCCTGGCCCGGATTTGCGCGCAGACCTACAATGCCAAAACACGCCGGTTTGATCTGCTGCTGGACAGTCATGAAGAAACGCGCGCGCTGCTTCGACAAAATTTACGCGAGGCGTACAAATGCCTGCCGGCCACGTTCGGCCTGTATCCGGTGGCCAATGGCAAAGGGCAAATCATCGCTGCGCCGGCCGGACATCCGATTCAGGCGCACATTGCCGGCAGTAAAATGATTGAATGCCTGTACAAAATTCCCGTGTTCCAGCAGGCTGATCTCACCATCGTCAGCCCGGGGGGCTCCCTGCACGATGCCACCTTCCGTTCGGCGTTCCGGAGCCTGTGCCAGGCGGCCAAAGCAACCCGGCCGGGAGGTGTGATCATTCTGACCGCGGAATGCCGGGATGGTCTGGGGATGGATGCGTTTCGGAAGCATTTTCCTGCAAACGGCGACAAGGATGGCGAGGCGCGTCTGCACCTGTTTGCCATGCCCGAGGATATTATTTCGGCGACCATATCCCAGCTCGTACATCGATTTCGGATTTTTCTGATTTCCGCGCTGGAAAAGAAGGTAGTTCGGCGCATGGGCATGCAGGCTGCCGATTCGCTGGATGAGGCTTTCGATTGTGCTATGCAGGAAATGCCATTTTCACCTGTAGTGCATATTCTGCCGCAGGGAAATCCCATCAATCCGATACCGGTCATGAGTCATCTTGAGCCGGTAAACCAGGAGTTAAGGACGAATTGAACGATACCGATTTTATTATTGAACCAAATCTATAATTCCAGCAAGGACGCACAATATCCAGGAAGGATTATGACACGCAAACATCTTGGCCTGAGCATCATTATTCTGCTATTACTCCTGCCATTGCTGGGTTGTGTATTGAAACCCCGCCCCATTTACAAGCCTTATCCTCGCAAACATCAAAAAGAGCATGATGCCAAAGATTCGCGCGTTCAACCAGAGGTTGATCATGATAATAGCCATGACGCGGACCGCTGGCAAAATGGCGACTTCGGCGATGAAGGGGTGGTAGACGAAGACGCCAGCTACACCGATGCTTCTCTGGAAGCCACGGAAATTATGCCCGTGTCCACCGAGGTCTGGAAGCTGGCCAATGAGCTGATTCCGTTCTTGAATACGCCTTATAAATATGGGGGAGAGGACACCACCGGCGTCGATTGCTCTGGCCTGGTCAAAGTGGTGTACGAACGCGCCTTTGGAATTTCCTTGCCGCATAAAGCCGCTTTTCAGTACAAACTCGACATTGCCCGTCCGGTGGCCCGGCCGCAGCTAAAAGCCGGCGATCTGGTGTTTTTTTATGACAAGCGGTTCCGCAGAATCGGCCACGTAGGCATTTATTTGAACAATGGCTATTTTATCCATTCTATGATTCGTAAGGGGGTGGTGATATCCAATCTAAGTGGCAAATATTGGAAAAAATTTTACGCCGGTGCCCGCAGAATTTTGAAAAAATAGCCGACAAACCTGCGATCGGACAACATTGGGGGCGCATGTCAAATAGCAGTTTCAAAGCGCTGCCCATAAATGGGTGCGTGACTATTTGTTACGGCAGGCAGCCAGCCGGTCTGGTTTTGGCGCTGAACCTTTGGGATGAGGGTATTCTGGAATCATTACAAAATAAATTGGCTTTTTTCTATTGTTTTTGCAGCAAAACCATTGTAGATTAAATTTGCTTAACATTTAGGCGGCTGTATCGCCGGCGGATGCATTCCACGGATTCCAGATGAATTCAATCTTCCGCAATATCCTTCCACATGTGCTTGGTTGTGGAGCCGGGAGGAGGAGATTGCATTGTTGAATGCGGCTTCATCGAACCTGGATGAAGGCAGCCGGATTGCCGTGGCACGAACGGCATCCTACGGAGGGGATAGTTACACAACGGGGGAGAGCCTGCCGCAACATGAGGGGGGGCTTGGCGCTTCATATTTCATTTTGATTTTTATTATGTTCTTGCGCGACATTTCCGAGGGGCTCGATGATCGGTTATGGCGAGCATGGGGCTCGCCAGTTCGGAAACGGTTCGATTCAGGAAGAATGATTCAAATCGGAACTATGGGAACGGAGGAACGATGGAGACTCAGTTGAAGCTGGATATCGGAGATGTTCAGGAATACCTGCGGAAGTCCGGAGTCGATGGCTGGTTGATTTACGATTTTATCGGTTTGAACAAGGTAGCCCAGGAGCTTTTCGTATTTACTGGACATTTGATTACGCGGCGATGGTTCTATTTTATCCCCGCTCAGGGTGAGCCAACGGCATTGGTGCATCGGATTGAACGGGCGAATTTTCCGGAGGTGCCTGGAGAGGTGATGCTGTATTCTGGGTGGCAGGAGCTGCATGCAGCTCTGAATACCATCCTCCAGGGGGCCCATCGCATCGCCATGGAGTACTCACCCAAGAACGCCATCCCCACCAATTCGTTTGTGGACGCCGGAACCTTCGAGGTAGTGCGCGAATACGTCGATGAAATCGTGTCCTCGGCCAATCTGGTGCAATATTTCACCTGTCGTCTCAGGCAGGAGCAACTCGAATCGCACAAACGGGCCGCGCGCGTGCTGGACGAGGCACAACAGAAGGCATTCCAGTTCATCGAAGAGCGGCTGCGGCAGGGAAAGACCGTTACCGAGTACGAAGTCCAGCAGCTCATCATGCAACACATCCGAGAAAACGGCATGACCGCCATGGCCGAAGCCATCGTGGCCGTAAACGAGTTCGCCAGCGATCCTCATTATGCGCCCACGCAGGACAAAACCAATGAAATCCGTAAAGGCGATTGCATTCTCATCGATCTGTGGGGAAAGGAAACGCACGCAAACGGCATTTATGCGGATATTACGCTTGTGGGCTTTGTGGGCGCCGAGCCGCCGGAAAAATATACGGAAATTTGGACCATCGCCCGCGATGCCCGCAATCTGGCCGTAGATTTCATGCGCGAACGGCATCAAAAAGGGCTGAGCATTCGTGGATACGAAGTGGATGAAGTGGTGCGCAAGTACATCAGCGACAGAGGCTATGGGGATTATTTCTTCCATCGCACCGGCCACAGCATCGATCAAAGCGATCACGGCAAAGCGGTTAATATCGATAGTTTTGAAACGCGCGATTTGCGCGAACTGATACCCGGACTTCTTTTTTCCATCGAGCCGGGCATTTACCTGCCAGAGTTTGGCGTGCGCACGGAGATCGACGTGTACTTCGGCGAGAATGGGCCGGAAGTGTACACGCCGATTCAGGACGAGCTCATTTTAATGGATGTGTGAGCAACATGGCTGGCTTGAAAAAGGGCGCTGAGGTCGAAGTGGACATCGAAAGCCTGGCCTACGGGGCGGACGGCGTCGGCCGGGTGAACGGCATGGTGGTGTTCGTCCAGGGCGCCCTGCCGGGTCAGCGCGTGCGCGCCAAAATCACCCGCAAGAAAAAGTCCCACGCCTATGCCCGCATTCTGGACGTGCTGCGGCAAAGCCCGGATTACCAGAAACCAGAGTGCGTGTATTTCGGCGACTGCGGCGGCTGCGCGCTGCAGCATTTGAAATACGACAAACAGATCGAAATCAAGACCCGGCAGGTGCGGGAAGTGCTGCAGCACATCGGCGGTTTTGCCGATGTGCCGGTGCTTCCGGCGCTGCCCTCGCCGAGCCAGTTTTACTACCGCAACAAGATGGAATTCACCTTCAGCCCGCACCGCTGGTTGACACGAAGAGAGGTGGAGTCCGGCCAGTCCTTCGAGCATCGGCATTTTGCGCTTGGCCTGCACGTGCGCGGCCGGTTCGATAAAACCCTGGCGCTGGAATCCTGCTTGCTGCAGAGCAAAGAGAGCGATGCCATCCGCAATTTTGTGGCGCGCTGGGCCGCCGAGTCCGGCTTGCCGGCCTACACCACGCGCGACCACAGCGGTTTCTGGCGCTTTCTGGTGATCCGCGAGGGCAAGCGCACCGGCGAACGGCTGGTGAACATCATCACCGCCGACGGCCGCGATGCGGGCCGGTCGGCCGTGCAGCGGCTGACTGTTGATTTGATCGAAACCATGCTGGAAATCACTACCGTGGTGCACACCATCAACCGCTCCAAAGCGCAGGTGGCCACGGGCGAAGAAAGCGAGGTGCTGCACGGGCCCGGGTATATTCACGATCAAATCGGCGCGTTCAGGTTCCGCATTTCTCCCGAGTCGTTCTTCCAAACCAACACCGAGGGCGCGGAGGTGCTGTATCAGACCGCACTGGACTTCGCGCAGCTTACCGGCAGCGAAACGCTGTATGATTTGTACTGCGGCGCCGGCACTATCGGCATTTTCATGAGCCCCCACGCAAACCGGGTTGTTGGCGTGGAGATCGTTCCGGAGGCGGTGCAGGATGCGGAAACCAACGCCGGGCTGAATGGCGTCACGAACTGCACGTTTGTGGTGGGTGATCTCAAAGAGCACGTGGGCGGAGAGGCTTCGCTGTTCGAGCGGCACGGCCATCCCGATGTGGTGGTAGTGGATCCGCCGCGCGCCGGCATTCATCCCCGGGTGGTGCAGGAAATCGTGCGCGAGGCCCCGCCGCGTATCGTGTATGTGTCCTGCAATCCCTCTACCTTCGCCCGCGATGCGCGGCTGTTTTGCGACGGTGGCTACCGGCTACTGAAAGTGCAGCCGGTGGACATGTTTCCGCACACGGCCCATATCGAAGTCGTCGGACTGTTCGAGCGATAACTAAATCCCATCAGATTCATGCAACGACTCAGCCGCAACATCGCCCTGGTTTTGATCGCCGGCTATCCGCTGCTGTTTGCGGCCCTTCAATGGCAAAACCATCACCGTTCCCGGTCTCTGCTTTTTCACCAGTTGCGCACTCGTGCCGATTTTCTTGCCCGCGTGCTGGCCGCGCAGCGCGATTCCCTTTCGAACATACCACTGGACTCCCTGCAGGCCTGGCGGCAGCAGTTTGGTGGTTTTGCCCAGGAGCTATCGGCGCGAGAGATCGCCTCCCGGCCGCCGGCCGAGCGGCCCTTCCTTCAGATCGCGCTGAAAGGTCGCCGCCCTGTGGACCTGGTTCGCATCGACGGCCGCGCCTACTTTCGCATCGGTGAAAAAATCGCCGCCGACCGGCTGCGGCTCCTTTTCCTGCCATGGCAGCGCGCGTTGACCGCGGCGCTGCCGGACGTTCTTTCTGAAATTGAAGTATCCCTACTGTGGCCGGAAGGCAACCGCGGGGCGCCGGAAACGCTGCCGCGCTCGCTCTGGCAGCAGGTGTTTGAGCGAGAGGATATCTGGACCGGGGAGCTTACGGTGCGGGGCGCGCGCCGGGCCGTGGCCGTAGTGCCCATCAAAGATTTCGAGTTCTGGGACGTGAGCACGGCCGCGGTGCTCTGGCAGCGAACCCTGCGCGCTCCGATACCCGCGCCCTGGCCTGTTTGGCTGCCGCCCCTTGTGGCCCTCACCTGGCTACTGGCATTGAATCTGGCGCTGCTGCGCCGGGAGATGAAGCGCCTGGTAGCATCGTCAAAGACCGCTACACACGCTCCGCGCAGACCGGTATGGCCGTGGAGCCTGCTTGCGATGTCCGTCTGGCTGGCATGGGCTGCCATCGAATGGCAGACGGCGCGCGACCTGGCGCAGGCCGCCAGGCAGGCCCATGCCGAGATGCTGACCGCGGCTCGCGCTTATGCTGTGTCCATCCGTCTGGCGCCGGAGCTGCGCGCCGAGCTGTCGCATCTGTTCACCGTGGATGCCATCGTGTTCTGGAGCCTGTGGCTCGTGGCGGGCATTCTCTTTTTCGCCGCGCTGGCCACTGTCCGCCATCTTTCCAGGCCGGTGCATCTCAAAACCGCCCTGACGGGATTGGGCTTCATTCTGCCTTCGTTTTTGCATCTGCTGATTTTTTCGTTCATCCCCATTGCGTTTGCGTTTTACATCAGTTTTCACATCTGGAGTATTCTCAGTCCAGAGAAGCCGTTCATCGGGCTGGATAACTACCGAGAAGTATTTGCGAGCCGGGATTTCTGGAATAGCCTGAAAAACACCAGCCTGTACGTGCTGCATGTGCCGGTGGGGATGGCCGTTTCATTGATGTTGGCTCTAATAATGAACCGAAAGAACCTGCCCGGGCTGGGCCTGTTCCGCACGCTGTTTTATCTGCCCAGCATCACCAGTTTTGTGGCCATCGCCATCGTGTGGCAGTGGATTTACAACCCGGAATTCGGGCTGCTCAATTACGTGCTGTCGAAGATGCATCTCGGCCCGTATCCGTGGCTCAACAGTCCCAAAACTGCGCTGCTGTCGCTGATGCTCATGGCCATCTGGTTGCAAGCCGGATACCAGATGGTGATCTATCTGGCCGGATTGCAAAATATTCCGGAGTATCTGTACGAAGCAGCGAAAATTGATGGCGCCAATCGATGGCAGCTTTTCTGGCGCATCACCTTTCCCATGCTGAAACCGACCACGTTTTTCATTCTCGTCACCAGCCTGATCGGCAGTTTTCAGGTGTTCACGCAAATTTATGTCATGACCGAGGGCGGTCCGCTAAAATCCACCGATGTGGTGGTGTACCACATTTACAAAAACGCCTGGGATTTTCTGCGCATGGGCTATGCCAGCGCCATGAGTTTTGTGCTGTTTTTTATTATCATGGCGCTCACCCTGCTGCAGTTCCATTTCATGCGCCGGAGGGAGGCGTGGTGATGTGGCAGGGGCGGACATTCACGTGGCGGTGGCCGGAGCGGCTTATATCAATGGCCGGCGTGGCCGTGTTGCTGCTGGCGGCATTCACCATGCTGGCGCCGTTTTTGTGGATGGTGCTCACCAGCTTCATGGACGAGCTGGAGGTGTTCCAGTTTCCGCCGCGGTTGCTTCCCGAGCGCTGGCTGTGGCACAACTGGCGTGAGGCGCTGACCGCGTTACCGTTCGCCCGGTTTTTCTTGAATTCGCTGATCATGTCGCTGGGCATTACCGCCGGGCAGTTGCTGTTTTGCTCCATGGCCGGTTATGCGTTTGCGCGCATTCGTTTTCCGTTTCGCAACGCCATTTTCCTGGCGTTTCTATCCTTTCTCATGGTGCCGGTCATCGTACTGCTCATCCCGCGGTTTCTAATGGTCAACTTTTTCGGCTGGATCGATACCTTCTGGGCGCTAATCATTCCCGAAATGGTGTCGGTGTGGGGGATTTTCCTGATGCGGCAATTTTTCCTCGGCCTTCCGCGCGATCTCGAAGATGCCGCTCGCATCGATGGCGCCAGCGAGTGGGCCATCTACTGGCGTATCGTGCTGCCGCTTTCCAAACCGGCCCTGGCCACGCTCGGCGTGTTTGCTTTCGTGGGAAGCTGGCAATCCTTTTTGTGGCCGCTCATCGCCACGCGCTCGCTGTACATGCGCACGATGGAGGTCGGCATCGCCTCGTTTCATACCATTTACTCGGACAACTGGCCGTTGCAAATGGCCGCGGCCACCGCGGCCGTGCTGCCGCTGGTAGCGCTGTTCTTCTTTGCGCAGCGTTATTTCGTGCGCGGGATTGCTTTATCGGGCATGAAGGGATAAAGAGAGGCCAGCCCAGATCGAACTGATGAACACAAGTGGCTCCGCGCAATATTTCAGTGTCATCCGGTGTGCTACGAAGCGAACAATAGCCAAAGGGTTGCAATCCCAACGTGGCAATTCATCGCTGATCGCCGTCCCAAATTGCATTTGGGCCGGAGGAGAATAGTAGCACAAGCTTCCAGCTTGTCTGCCGGGAGCGCATCCACGAAGAATCACAAATCCATGCTTTTTGAACTCCGTCTCAAATTGGATTTGGGACGGAACGCATTGGGAAAAGCTGCGCTTCTCATTCTCTCGCCGGGGCGCAGAGGGTGCAGGGAAAGGCGGCTCACGCAAAGTTGCAACACGTTTCCAGAAGCTGCGCTTTCCCGTATTGCCCACGGTATGTCGTCATGCCCATTTTTCGAAGCAAAGCTTCTTTTTCGTTATTTCCGTCCCAGGTGAAACTTGGGACGGAGGGGGAAATCGCCAGAAACCATGTGACGGAGGAGGAAATCGCCAGAAAGCGGTCGTCAGGGACGGCCTTTCGTCGGTGGATGAAATATTGTTCATCGGTTATACGCGGTGCCTGACAGCGGCAATGAAGTCCAGTTTGACGAGGGAAAAGGCAGAGGTAACGCATGGTAAGTGGCTATTACGCCACAACCGGGAAACCCTGTAACAGAGGTTGGCCGAAAGCGAAATATTACATCTTCTTTCCTACTCTACTGCAATCAGGGTTTTTATTTAATCAGCACTCTGGTCATCACTTTCAGTTCCGTGCGTTCCATCCAGTCGGTGTGCTTCCAGAAAGCGAAGCCTTCTTCATTGTCATTCATGACGAAAATGTGGCATTTTTCGATGTTCAGGTCGCGCAGGCGCTGGAGGCAGGCATCCACCAACGCCCGGCCGATGCCGTGATGCCTATGGGGCGGATCCACGGCCAGATGATGAATGTAGCCGCGGCGACCTTCGTGGCCGCACATCACCGCGCCGACGATCCGGTCGTCCATCAGGGCGACGAAGCTCAAATCGGGATTGCGATTCAGAAACCGGGCGATGGCCGCGCGCGTATCCGATAGGCCCAATACAATGCCTTCGCAGCGCTGCCACAGCCGGTACACTGCGTCATAGTCCTCGATGGTCATTGTACGAAGTCGAACGTCCATGCCAATCTCCCAGAAAGTTATTGCATCACCGCGGCGAGAAATCGCTCAATGGCATAGGTGCTGATTTGTCCGCTCGGTCCGGCCAGCCGGAAATCGCAGCCGTGGGTGGCGTACGGCAGTTCGATGAACACGTGCCGCACCCGCTGTTCGGCCAGCTTTGCCGCCAGTTGGCGACTCTGCTGGATGCGCACCAGTTCATCGCGCGTGCCGTGGATGAGCAGGGTGGGCGGCGTCAGTGGATTGACGAAATGGATGGGCGAGGCCTGCCGGTATGGCTCCGACAATTCGTCCGGACTGCCACCGATAAAATCCCGCAGCACTTTGTGCGTGTTGATAACGCGCGGATTGGCGGGATGATTCCAGCCATACACCAGATCAGGCGGACCGTAAAACGACACCACACCGCGGATGGCCGGATCGGCTGCCGTGTATCCGGCCAGTAGCGCCAGATGCGCGCCGGCGGAGCGCCCCAGCAGCACCAGCCGCTGCGGATCGATGTTGAGTGTGTCCGCATGTTCTTGCACAAAACGAACGGCATCGCGAACATCCTCGATCTGGGCCGGAAATTTCCACCGCGGTGCCAGCCGGTAGGTGATGGCGGCGACGACATAGCCACGGCCGGCCAGATACTCATTCAATTCATAAAGCTGCCGCGTGCTGCCCGATCGCCAGGCCCCGCCGTGGATGACCACCACGCAAGGAAACGGTCCCTGCCCCTGCGGCGGCCGGTACACATCCATGGCCAGCGATTGCCCCGCCACGGTTTTATACACAAATCGCTCAGGGGGAATGTCGGGGCGGGATATGCCGGTGAATAAATCCACAATCGATAGCGGTGCTGTGCGACCATAAGCGGTCTCGGCTTCCGGATTGTGGAACTCTCCGAATGCTCGGGTGATTTGATCAGATAGGTTAGCAGCGACCGGCAACGCCCGGAACAGCGGGGTGACGAACAATACCGCGGCGATGGCCGGAAGCAGAGCAAACGCACGCTTGCGGGCGTTTGCGCGAAAAAGAAGATAGGCGACCAGCAGCGACAGCAGAGCGAAGCCGTGGCCGTATTCGGTGACCAGAATTGCCAGAATCCACAGTTCGTTGCTTGGGGCTTTGAAAAGCGTCAGCAGGGAGATCAAAAAAAGCAGGATCCCCATAATCAGCATTGCAGCATTGCCGGATTTCCGTAGCGAATTTTTGCCCTTTGCCATGTTCGGGAGTCTCCATGATTCGGATTTTAGTACATCAAAAAGGTAAAAAGATTCCAAGGACTCGCAAAATGAATCCAGACGGACGGAGAAAAAGAAAAACGCCAGGCACCTCGAAGGTGCCTGGCGTTTGATTCGTGAAAGTTGATGTCTGTTTTCGGGATTGTTTGCTACCAGTCAATTGGCTGTTTAACAATCCCCAACCTTGGGGCGTTCCGGTCCTCAATGCGGAGCGCCAGAATATATCGCCCGCGCGGCAGTTCCAGGTCGACGGTCTCCGTCAACCACTTCAAAGCTTTGGCTTCCTTGCGTGTGTCAAATGACCGCTGATGCAGCGCTTCATCACGCAGGACCTCGCGGTAGTCCAGATCAAAAACGACCAGCCGCCGCAAATAGTCGATCCGCCAGCGGCTGCCATCCTGGCGGATTAGTGCCAGTCGCTTGCGCGGCACGTCGATGCGCACCTCGAACCGATTATCTGAGATCGGCCGGGGGACAAGGCGGATGCCCTTGATGCGTTTGATCCCCGGCAATGGATCATAAACCATCAGATGATTGTAAATATAATCCACCTCGATGGCGCCCGGCCCACCGACGTGGATGAACGCATACAGCCCGTCGGGATAATAGCCATTGCCGTAAATGTTGGTCACGTACCGGTTCACGCCAAAGCTCACACCTTCCCGGGAATAGTACCAGACATCCACGTTCAGGGCCACCGGCTCGGTGTAATCCGGCTCGCCCAGCTTCACCAGGAGTTCGCCGCGGCTATCCCACGGGCTCCAGCTCCAGCCACTGCGCAGATACTGATTGCGCAAATAGCGAAAATGGCGATAATTCCACTCCTCGCCGTACTCCGCCCGCGCTTTGATCACCCGACGTATGAATTCCTCTTTGAATTCGTTTTCCGGCGTAGTCGGTGTGGGATCGTACGCCTTCCAGAAAATGCGCCGCCATTCCTGCCGATCGTAAGGATCACCCAGCGCCAGATATTGCTCGAACTCATCCTGTGGAACGATGTGAAATAGACCGTAGTCCACCAATTCTTCGAGACTCCACTCGTGATCGTCGGCATAATAGCGTTCATACAGGGTTTCGTATAGCCGATACCGCCGCGTTTTGTAGAGCATGAAATCCTCTCGCCAGCTTTTTTTGCGCTCGACGCGGGCGACTTTGCCGGCGCGGGTCTGAAACTGAAGCAGCACCTGACGCGCGCGTTGGCTGTCCGGATGGGCCGGCACCGGACCGTTGCGAACGGTTTCCAGGGCAAGGGTTGCGCGCTGCCGCAGCCAGGGATCGTCCGCATCGGTAAAATCTTGCACCTGTTCCACGGCGGTGGAATCCCCCAGTTCGGCCAGGCTCAGCGCCGCTTCGGCGCGGATGCGCGCATCGTCATGGTGCAAGAGGCCGGTGAGAAATCGCTTGTATTGAGGCCGGCCGGACAGATAGAGCTTCTGTGCAATGCGGATCTGATGCGCCAGTGCGTTGTCGGCCCATTCGCTGTCCGGGAATCGCTGGCGCAGCTCAGCGAACTGCTGGAAAGCGGTCAGGTCGCGGTCCCGCGCTTCCTGAATATAGGCCTGCCAGAAGACTGCGTCATCGGCAAGGTCGCTGTTGGGAAATTGCGATAGCAGCCGCCGAAGATGTTTTTCGGCCTTTTCGAATTTCTGGCGGGCAATGTCCTTGCGGGCTTTGTTCAGGAGTTTTTGTGCCTGCGGAGGAGTGGAGGCGAGCAAAGATGCGGTAGAAAACATGACAAGAGCGGCCAGCACGGCAAAGACGGTCCGAAAGGTTTTCTTTGCAGTCATGGCAACATTCTCGTTTTGCATGGTGGAAAGGTGGCCCGATATTTCCCGAAGCACCTGCTCGGATTAGCAGCATTGGCATGTTGTGCCGGGCGACATCGATACACATGAAGGAATTCAGGCAGGATTGGATTGCCTGCCACAGGAGCAAAGCGCCTGTCTGCTTATTTATATGGGATCATACGCGATAGGTTCCCGCATCCGGTGGACGTGCACTTTTAGACACGCGACCGGCCGCAGGAAATAGCCTCGTGCATCCATGGCTGGTTCGCATTAAGCCCGGGCCGGATCCTTTGCCGGCAATCGCCACATCATCACCGCGCCGCTGAAACAGACCAGCGCCGCAAAGCCGAAGCCGGCCTGTGGCGATACCGCCGTCCATAGTAAGCTCACCATTGTGCTGGACACAAAATCGCCCAAACCGTTGAGCGTGGCCAGCACTCCGAACCCCGTAGTCTGGATTTCTTCGGGAACCATTTCGGCGGCAATGGCCTTTTCCAGTGCATCTTCCACCGCGATGAACAGGCCTGCAAGCACGAACAATCCCGCCAGAAAGGCATAGCTTGCCGGCGAAAACAGAAAGCCGATGTTCATCAGCACGGCCAGGCCATAGCCAAGGGCCAGCAATTTGCGTTTGTTCCAGCGATCGCCCAGCGCCCCCACCGGGATGGACGCTGCGGCATACACGATGTTGTGGATCACGTACAGGCTCATGGCCAGTTGCGCGGCTTTGGCGGCGGAATACGACTCGGTGAAAATCTGCGTGGCCCGCAAAATGAGCAGGGTGTGGGCAAAATCACCCAGTCCAAATAGTGCCACCGCAATCAAAAAGCGGCGATAGGGCTTCGGAAATTGGGTTAGACGGATGCTGAATTTGAGCGAAGGGTTGGGTGGAAATTTTCGGGCGCGCACGCCGAACATGAACAGGAAGGCCGCAGCCAGTCCGGGGAGCAGGGTAAAGGCAAAAATCTCCCGGTGGCTGAAGACGCCCACCAGCAGCATCGCCAGAAGCGGACCCAGAATAGCCCCGGCCGTATCCAGCGCACGGTCAAAGCCGAAGGCCTTGCCGTAATGGGCCGGTTCGGTGCTATCGGCCAGAATGCGATCCCGCGCGGGCGACCGCATGCCGCGTCCAAACCAGGCAATGGTTCGCATGAACAGCACGTGCCACCAGGCCGTGGCAAGCGCCAGCGCGCCCTTGAGAAAGCCGGTCAGAAAATAGCCGGTCACAGCCACCTTTTTGTGTTTGCCAGTACGGTCGCAATACCAGCCCGACCATAGCTTGCTGAAGCTGGCCAGAGCATCCGACACGCCTTCGATGATTCCCAGCGCCCAGGGAGCCGCGCCGATGGCGGCCAAAAACGCCGGCAGAATTGTCGTGGCCGTTTCGTGCCCAAGGTCACTAAAAAAACTGACCAGCCCAATGACCAAAACATTGCGGCTGAGCCATCTAAATTTAAGAATGCGCACGATTCCGTTCCTTATATATGGATTGTCGATTCTTTCTAAATTGGCCATTTCCCCCAAATTTAATTAGTCTTTCTGATGCCTCAAAATGAAATCGACTGAAATTTCTTTTTAAAAAAGCGGATTCGATTGGCAAGCCGTGTTGAGCATCTGTCGCAATGGAATGCAGAGTAATCCTTGACTGTGTCAATTATTTTGCTATATTTTTAGAGGTTTAAAAGGAGCCGCAATGCTCACTTCCGGATGGAAGGGTGCACTCGAGGATGAGAAGCCATTCCATCTGAATCCCTTCAAACTCTTTGCGGGCGATTGAAATACCTCTTTACCGAAATGTTGGTTTATGCTGGCAAAGGATAGGTCTATTCATTGCAGGATAGAAAAACACCCATTCTAAGGAGGACTGTTATGTTCACGCTTACCATCCTGAGACGATGGTCCATGCTGTTTGGTCTGGCGACAATCGCATGGTTGCCGATATCGCTGTTTGCCCAGGGTGAGCCGGCAGGCGACGAACTATTGGGCACGGGCAAATATTCGGATTTCGAAAAGCCAGAAGCCTGCGGCACCTGCCACGTGGATATCTACATGCAGTGGCAGCAGGCGATGATGTCGCAGGCCTATACGCATCCGTGGGATGAAATCGAATACTTCAAACTGGCGGTACCGCATGCCGAAAAAGAGCCCAAGGTGGCTGGCGTGAAGGCGGGCTGCAATGGCTGTCATGCCCCCACGGCGTTCATTGCCGGCGACGTGCCACCGCCACCACCATCGGCCAACTCCCGCGCCAACGAAAGTGTTTCCTGCGATGTGTGCCACACCATCACCGGCTTCAAAGGCGAAGTGCCATTTAATTACAATTATACCATCAAACCCGGTCGGGTGAAATACGGCAACCGTCCCGGGCTCAAGTCGCCGCATCATGACACCAAAATGAGCGATTTCATCCGCACCACCGAATTTTGCGGCACCTGCCATAACGAAAAAAGTCCGTTCGGCGTGTGGGTAAAAGCCACGCAACTGGAATGGAAAGAAGGACCGTATGCCAAAGAGGGGGTGCGATGCCAGGATTGCCACATGCCGGCTGCGCCGGGCCGCAGCGCCAAGATGGCCGAACCGCAAAAGGATGTGCGGCAACATCTGTTTCATGGTGCGCATTCGCCGAGTAAGCTGCGCGGCGCCGTGGAATTGCGCGCGCATCCGGATCGCCGGGAAGCCGAGCCGGGCGAGGACATCCGCATCACGGTGCAGGCCTTCAATCACAAAGCCGGCCACAAAATTCCCAGCGGTAGCGCCGAGGAACGCCAGCTCTGGATGACCGTGTTTGCCTACGATAGCGAGGGCAACAAGTACCATCTTCCGGTGGATAAAAAAGGCTTCGAAGGTGAAGAATACACGATTTCATCCAAAACGGCATTGGCCTATCAGGATATCGGTGAAATTCTGGGCATCCCCGATTTCAAGGGATTGGAACGGGATGCGCTCCCGTATGAAGGTGACCGCATTTTCCGACTGCCGTACTTCGACCCCAAAGGCCGCATGACCATCGCGCAGTGGAATACTGCATCGCTGGGCGTGGATTACCGCATCGGGCCGCGGGAAACCAAAATCGAAACCTATACCTGGACTCTCCCGGATGACCTACCGCCGGGCAAGGTCAAGATCGTGGTGGAGATGTGGTACCGGCGGCTGGTCAAATCGGTGGGCGAGTATCTGGGCGTACCGGAAGAAGAAATGAAAGCAGAGCTCATCAATCGCACCGAGACCTGGTTCGAGGTGCTGGACTGAATCGAAAAATCATGAATCGACATTCATTCGAGACCATGAGGTGATACGATGGCAAAAAAAGGCTGGATTTATGCTGTTTTGATGGTATTGAGTGCAAGTTTGTTGGTGGATGAGGCATCGGCCATTCCGGCGTTCGCTCGCAAATACAGGTTTTCCTGCTCTACCTGCCATGTCTCCGTGCCCAAATTGAAGGACTATGGTGAGGAATTCGCAGCCAATGGCTTTATGCTGCCGAAGGATCAGGAACCCACGCGCGCTTATGTGCGAACCGGCGATGATGAATTGCTACTGCAGCGACAGTTGCCCATCGCCATCCGGTTCGATATCTGGGCGCAGCTCGCCGACCGCGAAACCGCCAAAAGCGATTTCCAGTTTCCGTATGGCATCAAGCTGCTAAGCGGTGGTCCGATTTCCCGGCATGTATCCTATTATTTTTATTTCTATATCGATGAGCGGGGTGAAGTAGCCGGCATTGAAGATGCTTATGTGCATTTCAACAATCTTGGTGGCAGCAATTTCGATATTATGGCCGGTCAGTTCCAGGTCAGCGATCCGCTGTTCAAGCGCGAGCTGCGGCTGACGCTGGAGGATTATTTGATTTATAAGGTCCGTGGGCGCTGGGCGACGGCCAATCTGACGTATGACCGTGGCGTGATACTAACCTATGGTTTCGGTTTTGGGCTGGACCTGTTCGCCGAGATCATTAATGGCAATGGTATTGGGAAAGCCGAAAACCGGCTGTTTGATAACGACAATTACAAAAACGTGGCCTTTCGCGCCTCGCAGAGCCTGGGCGCGCTGCGGGTCGGCGGCTTCCTGTACAGGGGTAAGGAAAAAATCGAAAACGGTACCACCACCATCCGCATGCTTGGGCCGGATTTCACGCTTTCATTGCCAAAGTTGGAAATCAATGGACAATATCTTTACCGCAAAGATACGGCCATTATGGTCGGTGGCGTGGATGGCGAAAACACAATCAAAGGTGGATTCGTCGAAGCCATTTTCATGCCCAACGGCGACCGTTCGCGCTGGTTCCTCACTGGCCTGTACAACTGGATCGATTCCGACTATGATCCGCTGGATTATCAAACTTTGACCCTGAGTTTGAGCCATCTGGCAGCAAGGAACATGCGTTTGGTCATCGAATGGACGCGTGATCTGCAACATAAACGTTCTCGCCTTTCTTTGGGCATGGTATCCGCTTTTTAGGAACCCACTTTCGGTTGATTATGCGGAACGACCTGGGCGATGTATTCTTTCCTTTTGTCCATGTAAGATTGCAATCGCTTGAATTGGATAATTATAACAAACGAAATTGTGTCAGGATAATCTTTTCTATTGGAAAAACCCATTAATTATCGGAGCAACAAGCGCAACGTATTGATCATTTTTAATATTGAAGAAAGCCGAAAAGGGGATGGGCGCAGGTTTCATGGTCCGAGATGGAAAATGGACGATCGGGAATGTAATGTTATTTCGCTAATGGACATTAATGTTCATTTTTGGCTCAATACGTTGCGCTTGCTGGACCTTTGCGTAATGAATCATCCAGATTAGGTGACGAACACGGCCAGCTGAACCTGGCAATTTTTGCTTGATTTTTTTAATGAGACGCTTAATTTATATACTGTATTCTATACAGGCGAATGTAGCTCAGTTGGTAGAGCACCGGCTTCCCAAGCCGGGTGTCGCGGGTTCGAATCCCGTCATTCGCTCTTCAAAAAGCTGCGATTTCGCAGCTTTTTTATTGTGCGTTGCACCAAGTAACTCCCTTGGCCATCAATCTCCCCTCCCGCATGTTTTTCCTTTTATCCTGCCGGGAAATGTATTAAATTGCCACTTAGCATAACTTTCGGTTTTATTCAGATGTTAACTCCAGTTCAGGAGCATGACTTTTGGCGCGTTCGAGTTATATAAACAGGGGAAAGAAGGGCCTAAACCGCACTCTGGTTGCGCTGCTCGTGTGGATCATCGCCGGGATGGCGGTTGGCGGGATACATGTGCTTCTGGGCCAGGTGCGACAGTCGCTATCCGAGCATGTGATCGTCGACTGGACCGATTTTCAGCTGACCGCACAGGGCGGCGCAAGATATCCGGAACAGGCGGCTGCGCTCACCCGGGGCGTAGTCGCGGTGGAAGCGGCGCGCATGCAGGCCTTCCGCTATCTCTGGGAAGGACTGCAACAGCTTATTTTTGATGCAGATGATCGCCTTGTGGAGCGGTTTGCACGGGATGCGGCGTTGCAGCAAACCTGCTACCGCCTGGCACGCGGCTTTACCATCACCGATGTGCAATTCCGGCAGGGCGACAGCGTAACCGTTGAAATTGCTCTGCCGTTAACAGGAATGATCCTGAAAGCACTGCTGCCGCCCTGGCAGCAGGAGCTGCGCTGGCTGGAGACCCTCGGCAACTGTCCCATTTGCCAGACGCCCTGGCCAACCGTTGTCCCGCCGTCCGATAGTACCGGACACCGCAGCGCCAGCGCATACAGTAGCATCATTCTGCTCCCGGGCGAGCTCAGCTTTTCCCCGGCCCTGAATGCAAGGGTCCTGGATGAATACGGCCAAGAGGTGTATGGTCATGCCTATCTCGACCCAGAATACCGCGGCGATATTCCGACCTTGCGGTATCTATCTCTTTCGGACAGGCAGCGAATCAACGAGCTTGCCGGTAAGCAGCCTCTGCTGATCCATGTTCAGACCATCAGTGGCCGGCTGAAGACCGATCTGGTGGTTTCGCATGCGGATGCCGTGCGGATGCACAACTCTGGCGCCGAACACGAACTGTTGCGCCGTGGCCGCGTGTATGTGCTCAGCAAGCGCAATTTCGGGCCCTGAACTGTGAAACGTATGAGGAGGTCATTATGAGAAGAATGTCTCTTACGATGCAATGGCTTTGGGTGGTGCTTTTTGTGCTGACCACAGTGTCACCGGTCATGGCGCGCGGCAGCAAATCATTGAAAAAACGCATTGCGGTTTTTGTGTTTCAGGATAAAACCGACAAACGGTTTCGCTGGTGGGATGGCCGGTCGGTAGGTGATGGCGTGGCGGATATGCTGACCACGGCGCTGGTGAAATCCGGCAAATACATTGTGCTGGAACGGCAGGAAATGGACAAACTGCTGCAGGAACAGGACCTGGGAACGAGCGGTATTGTGACGCCGGAGAGTGCTGCGAAAATTGGAAAAATGTTGGGAGTGGAGCTGGCTGTAATGGGAGCCGTTACTGAATTTGGGTACTCGAAAAGCGAAGTTGGCGGTGCTATTAAGGGCATTGGGCTGGGGGTGAAGAGCCAGGCGGCCACGGTGGCGGTGGACGTGCGGCTGGTAAATACGAGTACGGGCGAGATTGTCGCGGCCGAGAACGTACGGAAATCCAAAAGCAAAAAAGGCTTGCGCATTCGCACTGACGAATGGCGGTTCAACAGTCGCAACGATTTCGATCAGTCGCTGGTGGGCAAGGCGGCCCGTGATGCAATCAATTCGGTGGTTAAGCTGATTGATAAGCATGCGCCCAAAATCCGCTGGCAGGCCAAGGTGGTGCTGGCCAAAAGCGGAATGGTGGTGATCAATGCCGGCGCCAGTGCAGGCGTGAAGAAAGGGCAGCGGTTTGTGGTGTTTCATCCAGGCGAAGAGCTGATTGATCCGGATACCGGATTGTCGCTGGGGAGCATGGAAACCGAAGTCGGAATGATCGAGGTGGTGAACAACCAGATGGGAAATGGGAAAGCCTCGCAGTGCAAAATCATCTCCGGAGACGGATTCGCGCGCGGAGATCTGGTGCGGGAGAAATAAATCGGCCTCCTCCGCGTTCAATGCACGTCATCATGCGGCCGCAAAGAAGCCATGCCAATCCGTACAATCAATGATTTAAATGAGATGGACGGTAACTATTCAGCATAAATCAGGCACTGCCATTTTGAACAGCCAAGAAACGCCTTGCTCATGAATTTGAATGTCGACTCTTAATATCCACAGATTTCACAGATTGGCACTGATTTTTGGGGGAACCACGGATGCACACGGATTGAACGCGGATGGTCTCCTTAAAGCCTTGAAATGATAAATTTGCTATTTCGAAATCCTTAAAATAAAACCTCAGCGATCTCAGCGCCTCTGCGAAAGGTTCGCTTTTCTTCCTTATGAGGTTTTTACCATTCGCTGAACAGTGACGATGGATGAAGGCTATGCCAATCCACCGAGTTGTTGGGGTAACAGATTCCAGCATTTCCGTCACTCCCACCTGTTCGCCGCTTATTGACGGAAAGACGGATTTCGGATTGTGGCTGAATCGTTAGCGAAATAACATGAAAAATGCTTGTATTTTTTGTTTGAAAGCATCTATATTACAGATTCTAAATTGGCGCCCTTTGAAAATCGGGATTATCATCAAAAGAAAAAATCAATATAGACCATCAATATGGTAAAAATACAGTCCGTTGCAACGGGCAGCATTGCTGAGGAAGTGGGCATTCGCCCGGGAGACCGGCTGCGCAAAATCAACGGTCAGCGGGTCAACGATATTTTGGATTACCGCTATCTGATCACCGATGATCTGGTCGAGCTGGAAATCGAGCGCGATGGCGAGATCATCCTTTATGACATCGAAAAAGACACCGACGATTCGCTCGGCATCGAGCTGGAACCGCTGAAAATCCGCATGTGCGGCAACGATTGCCCGTTCTGTTTTGTGGATCAGAATCCGGCCGGCATGCGCAAATCGCTGTATTTCCGGGATGAAGACTACCGACTGTCGTTTCTGGCCGGGCATTATGTGACGCTCACCAATCTTTCGAAACGCGATCTCGATAAAATCGTGACCCAGCGTCTGTCACCGCTGTACATCTCGGTGCATGCCATTCGGCCGGAAGTGCGGCGATTTTTGCTCGGCATCAAGCACGATGACCGGCTGCTGGAGAAAATGGACTTTCTGACCGGGCATGGCATCGAACTGCACACGCAGATCGTGGTGTGCCCGAACATCAACGACGGCGATGTGCTGGATGAAACCCTGCGCACGCTAGAGCGGTACCATCCGCATGTGCGCACCGTGGCGCTGGTGCCGCTGGGGCTCACTAAGCACCGCGAGGGGCTGACCCCGCTGGACCCGGTCACGCCGGAATATGCCCGCCAAATGTTGCTCTTCGCTGATCGCTATGCGCAGGAATATAAGCAGCGACTTGGCATTTTCTTTGTGTATCCGTCCGACGAGTTCTATATCATGGCCGGCGAGCCGATCCCGAGCCGGGAGCGGTATGATACCTTCGAGCAGCTCGAAAACGGCGTGGGCATGGTGCGCACCCTGCTGGACGACTTCGCCGAACTGGAGCCGCGGCTGCCTGCACGAATCGAGGAGGCGCGGCACATCACCCTGGTGACCAGTGTGCTGGCCTCGGGAATTCTGCGTGAAAATATTGTGAACCGGCTCAACGCCATCGAGAATTTGCGCGTGGATCTCGTGGTGGTGAAAAATCGTTTTTATGGTGAAACCATCCGCGTGACCGGGCTTTTGACCGGACAGGATATTTTCGCCGCCCTCGACGGGCGTGACAACGGTCACCGGATTTATCTGCCCAAAAATTGTGTGAACGAGCAACATATTTTTCTGGACGACTGGCGTTTGGCGGATATCGAAGAGAAGCTGCAAACCCCGGTTCGCGCCATCGATAACGATTTTGCTGAAATTTTTCGCGACCTGGATGTATGGGAACTGGCAGCGTGAAAAAGCCCATCGTGGCTGTCGTCGGCCGGCCGAATGTGGGCAAATCCACCTTTTTCAACCGCGTGATTCGCAAGCGGGAAGCAATCGTGGATGATTTGCCTGGCGTCACGCGCGATCGCAAATACGCCGAAGCCGAGTGGGCCGGGACGGAGTTTGTTTTGGTGGATACCGGCGGCTATTTCCCGGGCACGCGCGATCGCATCGGCCGGGAGGTACTGAAACAGGTGGAAATAACCATCCGCGAGGCCGATGTGGTCCTGTTCATGACCGATGCGCGCGCGGGAGTGACGGCTCTGGATGAGGAGATTGCCCGCATTCTGGTTCGGAGTGAAAAGCCGGTGCTGCTGGCAGTGAATAAAGTGGACAACGAGCGCGTGGCGCTGGCGATCGGAGATTTTTACGCCCTGGGACTGGGCGAGCCGCAACCGCTGTCCGCGGCCAATGGCCGGCAGGTCGGCGATTTGCTGGATAAGGTGCTCGAACTCATTCCGGAAGAGAAGCGGCGCTGGTATGAAGAGGAGCGCGATGAGGATGTGCTGCATCTGGCCATCGTGGGCAAGCCGAACGTGGGTAAGTCGTCGCTGGTGAATGCGCTGATCGGTGAGGAGCGCAATATCGTCACGGATATTCCGGGGACCACGCGCGATTCCATCGATACGCGCATCCGGTATTACGGCAAAGACATCGTTCTGGTGGACACGGCCGGCCTGCGGCGCCGCACGAAAGTGAAAGACAGCATTGAGTTTTATAGCATGGTGCGCACCCACGATGCCATTCGCCGGAGCGATGTCACCGTGGTGCTGATCGATGCCACCCAGGGCATGACCGATCAGGATCTGCGTATCATCAACGAAGCGGTTCGCTTTAACAAAGGCGTGATCATCGCCGCGAACAAGTGGGACCTGATCGAAAAGGATTCCAATACAGCAAAGGAATTTGAAAAGGCCATCCGTGAGCGGTTGCATTCGCTGCAATACATTCCTGTTTTGCTGATTTCCGCGCTGACCAAAAAGCGCATTTACAAAGTGCTGGAACTGAGTCAAAAGGTGTTCGAGGCGCGCAAGCAGCGCATTCCCACCAGCCAGTTGAACAAATTTCTGCAGGAGGTCATGAAAAAGTATTCGCCGCCGTCCATGGATCGGAAAGAAGTGAAGATCAATTACATCACGCAGGTGAAGGAAAATCCGCCGGTCTTTGCGCTGTTTGCCAATCATCCGAATTCCATCAAGGCCAATTACCGACAGTACATCGAGAATCAATTCCGCGTACGGTTCGATTTCACCGGCGTGCCGCTGACGTTTGTGTTTAAGCAAAAATAATTATCAATGCTGAATTCCTGAGCAATCCACGGATGAACGGCCGAGGAAAGCCTTTGGGGCGGCATGCTCACGGCGAAAGTTTTTCTCGAATTGGAAACTGTCAATAAGCCGGAATGATAAATTGTTCCACAGTTTGAATAGGAATAACAAATAAGCACTTGATTTCTGAACCAAATTCATCGACGATGCATTTTTTCTAATTTAAGAAATTGCAATGGAGACCCTTTTTCGGAGAAGGATTTCGTTTATGCGCGTACGCATCCTGTTGGTATCGATCCTGCTACCTATGAGCTTGTCCGCCCAATCCTTTCAAACGCGATACTTCACCACCTTGCAGCGTTTCGAACAAGCCCTGGCCGGGATTGATCAGCGGCCGGTGAAATGCGGCCTGTCGGCGGCCATGGCCTTTCGTGAGCATGCAGCTGATCTGCCCGCCGAGCAGCGGCTGCGCATTCAGGGCGTGATGCAGCGCCCGAGCCTGGCGTATTCGTACGTTTCCGAAAAAGGCCATTTCAAAATCCACTACGACACCGAGGGGCCGCATGCAGTCGATCCGACATCCACCAATCCCGATGGCGTGCCGGATTTTGTGTATGAGGCGGCCCGCGCCGCCGAGCGCAGTTACTTTCTGCTGGTGGATAGTCTCGGTTTCCGGCCGCACATTCCGGACGATGGCGAGGATGGCCCGGAATACGATATTTACATTTTGCACCTCGGCAATGTGTACGGCTGGACGTTCAGCGAAAAACTGGTGTCGCAAAATCCGGTGCGCTACAGCAGTTACATGCAGGTGGATAACAATTTCATTGGCGGCTATTTCAGCAAGGGCCTGGATGGCCTGCGCGTGACCATCGCCCACGAATACTTTCACGCCATTCAGTTTGCCTATGCGTATAAAAATGAAGACCTGTTTTTTTTCGAAATGAGTTCGGTGTGGTTCGAGGATGTGGCATTCGATGCCGTGAACGACTATCTACAGTATCTACCCGGATTTTTCCGAGAGCTGGACCGGCCGCTGCATTTGCGCAACGACTGGCACGAATACGGTGCCGGGCTATGGCTGAAATACTGGCTGCAGGATCGCGATTACCGCAGCTTGCGGCGCATGTGGGAGGGACTGGAAACCCGGGCTGCGCTGGAAGCCATGAAACAGGAGGTGGAGCAGCAGGGGGTGCTGTTTCCCGAGGCCATTGCCGAGTTTTATAGCTGGTGTCTGTTTACCGGCCCACGGGCGGTGCCCGGTCGCTATTTCGAAGAGGCTGCACTGTATCCGACCATTTCGATTTCGCCGCAGCGGTTCATCGAAATGGCCGGCGATACCATTGTTGTGGATTCCCTGCGAGCGCTATCGGCACGGTTTTTTCAGGTCAATGTGGACCCCACCAAGAATTTTAGCGCCATTTTGAGCTCGCAAAATCCCGGAGCGTGGCGTATCATCGGCGCGTCGGAAACCCTGAGCGGCGAGCTCAACAATGCCATTTTGCGGCAGGGACCGGCGCCGCTGTTGCTGAAAGCGGTGGAAAATGAGGGCAAGATTTTTGTGGCCGTTGTCAATGGCGGTCTGCCCGAGGATCTGCAGCGAACCGCAGAATTTTTGCCGCATGAACCTTACGAACTTAACCTCAGCCTGCGCGTGTTCGGTGATTTCAGCGAGGGGCTGCTGGCCCCGCGACCGAATCCGTTTATTTTGCGCGACAACAGCAGTCTATCCATTCTTTACAGTCTTGATGAATCTGCCGATGTGGAGCTGGTCATCCTCGATGAACTCGGTATGCCCGTTTTTCGCCGACAAATCGGCTTCAAGCCAGAGGGGCTGAACCAATTTGTTTGGGATGGCCGCAATGACAAAGGGAATTCTGTGGCATCGGGGGTATATATCGTGCTGTTGCAAACCTCTTCAGGAGTGCGTTCGGCCAAAAAGGTGGCAATCATCCGCCCGTAAGAAGAATTTTCGGTGACTGTTCGGCGTATGCCGTTATTAATCATTTCGGCTTTCGGCGGCAACCGCAAGGGAGACGCTGAAATGCCAGAATCTCACATCCTTTTATTTCAGGAATGCCATTTAAATGTCGAAGTTGTTGATACGGCTGAATATTTACAAAATTCGCAAGGCAACCGTAAATCTTATTGACATTTAAGGTTACATTTCGTATTATTTGCATATCTTATTGTTTTTTCAAGATTCAGGGTGTTAGAGCCATATGAAACGGGTTTCTGAATACATCATGCTGGGATTGTTGATTTTCGCCGGGGTGATTTTTTTTACCGCCGTGGCGAGTCTGTTTTTCAAAAATAGCGACAACTCCGGCGGACTCTCGCTGTCGATTTCTGGCGACAGGATCGGCCTTATTGAAGTCAAGGGGGTCATTCTGGACAGCGAGCCGATTGTGAAGAATATCAAAAAGTTTCGGGAGAATGCCAGCATCAAGGGCATCCTGGTGCGCATCGATAGTCCGGGCGGTGGCGTGGCGGCCAGTCAGGAGATTTATGAGGCGCTGAAGAAAGCCCGGGATGCCGGCAAAGTGGTGGTGGCCAGCATGTCGTCGGTAGCGGCTTCGGGCGGTTATTACGTGGCCTGCGCCGCTGATACCATCGTAGCCAATCCCGGTACCACCACCGGCAGTATCGGTGTGATTCTAAACTTTTTTGACTTTTCAGAGCTCTTGGAAAAGCTCGGTTTGCGATACAATGTGGTAAAAAGCGGAAGATTCAAAGATGCCGGTTCAATCGGGCGACCAATGACCCCGGAAGACAAGGCGTATTTTCAGGAATTTGTCAACGATGCGTTCGAACAGTTTGTGGCGGTCGTGGCAGAAGCGAGACGGATGTCCCGAGAGGAAGTTTTAAAGCTGGCGGACGGACGCGTTTATACCGGTAAACAGGCCTTCGAAAACGGGCTGGTGGATATTCTGGGCACATACGAAGATGCGATCGACCTGATTGTGGAGATGGCCCAAATTTCGGGAAAGCCGCACATCGTTCGGCCAACTCGCAGAAAAACATCGGTCTTCGATCTATTGCTCAGTGATGTCACCGAGCTTGTACAAAGCATACAACGTTGGCCGGTGCTTCGCTACCAGTGGGTATTTTAATTCATGCAAGAAGGAGGCAGCTGTGACCAAGACAGAAATTATCGACATCGTTGCCCAGGGAACGGGCCTGACCAAAGTGGAAACCGCCGCCGTGATCGATGGCTTTCTGGCGACGATCACCTATGCCCTGGCCACCGGCAACAGTGTGACCTTGCGCGGGTTTGGCAGCTTTCGGGTGGTTCAGCGCAGCGGCCGAAGTGGTATCAATCCAAAGACCGGTAAAGCCATGAATGTCCCGCCACACAAATCTCCTGTCTTTCGCGCCTCTAAAGATCTGAGAAAAGCCGTGGAACAAGGCTTGCCGGAAAGCGAGATGGCCCAGTAGTTCGAATCGTGACGCTTCTCTCGTGGCAAGATGGCTTGACGGATGCGCGGCGAATATCCGCGCCGGGGGCACGTAGGGTGCCACTCGGGGGGAGACGGATGGAGCGGTGGAAGCGTGTACCATCGTTTCTTCAGTTCGACGTGAAGGCGGACGTACGCCATTCGTTCGCAAGAATGCAAAATATTTTGCAGTTCTCCCTTGACAAATTTAGAAAAAAGTGTAGTTTATAATCTTTTGTAGGCAGCCGTTTAGCTGCACCAGTCATTTCGAAACTTGCTTGGTTATTCCGGTACTACCAACTGGCGGATACCAGTTTCTCTTTCCATGGAACGCACCGGGAAGGAGACTCCGACGTTTCAGCGGTTCTATTCTGCTCATCGTCGTAAACCGGAATGACAAATAATGGTACATGCTGAATATTTACTTTAGTAAACAGCGGACAGGACAGACGGCATTTCGCCTTCGCCGCTGGCTAGAGTAGGGACGGAACCGGCCTGTTCTGCATGTGAAATGGAGCCAACCGAGTACATCATACAAACTGGCCATTTTGAAAGGAGGTGATGCTCGTTGCCTTGCGGTAAGAAGAGAAAACGTCACAAAATTAATACGCATAAGCGCAAAAAACGCCTGAGAAAAAACCGGCACAAGAAGAAAAACCGCTAGCGGCGGTCTTTTTGCAGTCCCCGGAATCCATTCGAAGCCGATCCCCTGAATGCTAGGGGAGGACCATGAATAAGACCAAGAAAATTTTGCTCATCGATGACGAGCAGATCATGCACGACCTGGCCTTCGCCTATCTGGAGAAGGAAGGCTTTCAGCTTCTGTCGGCCTATTCCGGCCCCAAGGGCCTGAAGATGATCCTGCAGGAGCGGCCGGATGTGGTGCTGCTCGACTACATGATGCCGGGGATGGATGGAGAAGCGGTCTTTAATGAATTGCGCCGCAATCCGATTTATCGGGATGTCAAAGACACGCCGGTGATTTTTTTGAGCGCGCGCGGCGGCGACGAGGCCCTGAAACAGCGACTGATTAAACGCGGCATCGTCGCCTATTTGCAAAAGCCATTCGGCCTGCGGGAATTAAGCAACATCATCGACAACATCTTTATCGTCACCGAAATTCGCCGGTCGAATCGGCAGTTGCAGCGGGAGATTAAAGGCACACGGGAACTGCTGGTGCAGATCATTCAATATGCGCCAGTGGGTATTTTTACCACCAACGGCGCCGGAGATATTTTGCTGGCTAACCGCGTGATGCAAAATCTGTTTGTGGGGGGCTCGCACGAAAATCTATACAAGCAGAACGTGTTCGAGAGCCCGCTGTTTCGCGACACCTTCATCGCCGAAGGCGTGCGTCAGATTCTCGATGGCAAGAGGTCCTGGCACAAAGAGCATGTCCGTTGGCAGCGCAAAGGCCACGATTACGCCCTGCTGGATGCGCGGTTTGTCTCCATGGGGCTGGGTACGGCTACCGAAGGTGTCATCGGGTTGGTGCAAGATATCAGCGCGCGCATGCGGCATCAGTACGAAATGCAGATGCTGGCGCAGATCACCCTGGCCATGCAGCAGACCATCGATCTCGATCAATTGCTGCACCTGATCCTGACGGCCATCACCGCCGGGCAGGCGCTCGGGTTCACGCGCGCGATGATTTTTCTGCTGGACCATCGCAAAAACGAGTTTTACGGGGCGATGGGCGTCGGACCAAGCAATGCCGAAGAAGCGAATCGCATTTGGACCGAACTGGAACGCGAAAACCTCAGCCTGGAGCTGTTTTTGAAAAATTACGGCTACCAGCCGCCGGCCGAGGACGATGCGTTCAACAATCTGGTGCGATCGATCCGCTTCCCTGTCAAAAGCGAGTGTGCCCTGAATCAGGCGATATTGCAAAAAAAGCCGTTTACGCGTAATTCGAAATACGATGATTGCATGATGCCCAATCCTCTGAAGGTGTTGGAGCTGGAGGATTTCATGGGCGTGCCGCTGGTCACCAGCAACACGCTGGTGGGTTTTATTTTAGTGGACAATAAATACAGCCTGCGGCCGATTCCGAAGCGGCATCAAAACATGCTGATGTTGATTGCCGGACAGGCGGCCAGCGCCATCGAGCGCGCCAATGCTTATAAGCAACTTGCGCTGGAAAAGCAAAAACTGGAAAAGGCCTTGCAAGACCTCAAAGAGGCCAATGAGCGCCTGATTCATTCTGAGCGATTGGCGGCTATTGGTGAGATGGCCGCGCATGTGGCGCATGAAATTCGCAATCCGCTGGTCACCATCGGTGGATTTGCGCGCCAGTTGCTGAAAAAATGCGAACCCGACTCGAACATTTTCGATTCGGCCAAAATCATCGCCGATGAGGTGATGCGGCTTGAAAAAATTCTGGCCAATGTGCTCAATTTCACCAAGCTACCGCGGCCGGAATTGAAGCTCGGCAGCATTAACGACTGCATTTTAGACGTTTACGAACAGGTACGCTACGAGTTCGAGCGCAATGATATTTTCCTCGAAATCAATTTGCAGCCAGATATTCCGCAGTTTTATTTTGACGAGGCTAAGATCAAACAAGTTCTGCTCAATCTGCTTCAGAATAGCCAGCAATCCATTGCCCGGGATGGCGTGATCGGCATCGAGGCTTATGCCAGTGGTAAAGATGTGTGCATCACCGTCAGTGACAATGGCAGCGGTATTCCGAAAGATCACCTCGACATGATCTTCAATCCGTTTTACACTACCAAAGAACATGGCACCGGTCTTGGTCTGGCTATATCGCAGCAGATTATCCACGATCATGGTGGCGATATTATGGTCTATTCGGAGGTTGGCGTGGGCACGGTGTTTAAAATACTCCTGCCCCTGGATATGCGCCCGGAAATGGCGTCCGAAGACGCCCGATCTCTCAATGAAATCATCTTTTAGGTAGGTTTACGATGGTAAAATTGTTGTTAGTTGAGGATGAGCGTTCACAGCGGTTGCTTTACAAACAGGTCCTAGAGGATGAGGGCTATCAGGTTTTCGATGCCAAAAACAGCGCCGAGGCGCTGGAAATCGTAATGAAGCACGATCCGGACCTGGCAATTTTGGATATTCGTCTCACGGGAGAGGATGGGTTGGAATTGATGGGCAAGCTTTTGAGCATCAACGAAAATTTGCCCATCATTTTGCATACGGCCTATGGCGTATGGAAGGACAATTTTCGTGGCCGGCTGGCCGATGCGTATGTCATCAAATCGTCGGACATGGTGGAATTAAAGCAGAAAGTGGAAGAGCTTCTGGAGGCCCGCAAAACCAATGCATAGGATTTCGAAGATGAGCAAGTCATCACATCTATCCAGAACTGTACGGTGTATCCTCACAGCGGCCATGGCCGCTCTTTTTTTGCTGCCGGTGGAATCGTTTTCGTGGGGATTTGCCGGCCACAGGCTGATCACCAAAAAGGCGGTCATGGCGGTGCGGCCGCATCTGCGCGCCTATTTGTTGCCCATTGCCGACAGCCTGTCGGCGCACAGCATCGATCCCGATCTGTGGCGCAAATTCGACCGGGCCGAAGGCAACCGGCATTACATCGATCTGGATTCGCTGGTCACTTTTCCGTTTGATGATTTGCCGACGAGCTACCCTGCCGCGGTGAAGAAGTACGGCGAAGAGGTGATCCAGGGCATCGGTATTGCGCCCTGGCGGATCGCCGAGATGGTGGATAGCCTGAGCGCGGCCATGAAACAAAAGAATGCCCGGCTGATCCTGCGCTATGCCGCGGCACTGGCGCACTATGTGGAAGATATTCATAATCCATTGCACACCACGAAAAATTACGATGGCCAACTCACCGGTAATAAAGGCATTCATAGCCGCTACGAACGCTGGATGGTGGAAACGTATCTGGATCAACTGGACAGCGCCATTCATCCGGATCCGGGATCGTCGCCTGGTCGCCGGCTGATGCCGATGATTTTCAACTGGCTGCGCGGCAGCTATGTGTGGGTGGACAATCTGTTGCTGGCCGACCGACTTTCGAAAACGCCGGGCAAAAGGTACACACGCAACAGCAGCTACGACGATGCCTATTACGAGCGGCTGTTTCGACATACGCGCGATTTTACGGTGGCGCAAATGAGCAAGGCGGCTACGGCGGTGGCTTCCTGCTGGCAACTGGCCTGGAACCGGGCTGGCCGCCCGAAACTGAATTTTCTGCATGCCGAAATCGCAGCCACGAGGTGACGGCGTGGGCCTGTTCGAACCGACACCGGAGATGCGCCAGGAAGAGGTGCTGTCCGTTTCCGAGCTGACGCGCAACATCAAGGTGTTGCTGGAAACGGCTCTGCCCATTTTGTGGGTGGAGGGCGAGATCTCCAATTTCAAGCATCATTCGTCCGGGCACATGTATTTTTCGCTCAAGGACGAACATGCGCAAATCAACTGCGTGTTCTGGGCCGGCCGCAACATGAATTTGACCTTCCGGCCACAGGACGGCATGCAGGTGCTGGTCAAAGGCCGGGTGACCGTGTTTGAGCGCCGTGGCCAGTACCAATTGGATGTGCTGCAACTGTTGCCGGCGGGCGTCGGCTCGCTGCAACTGGCATTCGAGCAGTTGAAAAAGCGGCTGACGGAAGAAGGGCTGTTCGATGCCGAACACAAAAAGCCGCTGCCGAAATTTCCCCGGCGGATTGGCATTGTCACATCGCCCACGGGCGCGGCCATTCGCGATCTGCTGTCGGTGATCCGCCGGCGCTGGCCGTCGTCGGAGATCATTCTGCGCCCCACCCTGGTTCAGGGCCCGGATGCTGCGCAGGATATCGCCGATGCCATTGAAGAATTCAACGCATTCGGCGAAGTGGACGTGCTGATCGTTGGCCGCGGTGGCGGATCACTGGAAGACCTGTGGGCGTTCAATGAAGAAGTGGTGGCCCGCGCGATTTTTGATTCGGACATCCCGATCATCTCTGCCGTCGGGCACGAAATCGATTTCACCATTGCGGATTTTGTGGCGGACCAGCGAGCGCCGACGCCGTCGGCGGCTGGCGAAATGGTGGTGCCGGATTCCCGCGAAATCATGCAGCAGATGCAATATCAGTTGCTGCGCGCCTATCGCCTGGTGCACGGCCAGATTCACCATGCACGTGAAAAGCTCAACGGCCTGCAGAGCAGCTATGGCCTTCGGCGGCCGCTGGATGCGCTGCGCCAGCATCAGCAAACTCTGGATGAGCTGAACCGGCGCCTGAAGCAGGCGATTCAGCAGCAAGTGGAGCGGCAAAAAATGCGGCTGGAAACGGTGGTGAAGCAATTGCAGGCGCTGAGCTATGAAAATGTGCTGCAGCGCGGCTTTGCGCTGGTGCGGGATCACGACACCCGGGCGCTCATCATGTCCGCCGAACAGATGCTGCCGGATCAGCAGATCGACATCACGTTTCATGATGGCGAAGCCGGGGCACGCGTGCTTTCGGTGCAAAGGAAGTGAAAACGATCTTCTGGCAGTAAAATCGGCCAGTTGCCAAAACCTATTCGGTAGCAATTCAGCTTATCTATCTATTTGCCATTCCGGCTTTCAACGGCGATCCAATGGGAGCGGCTGAAAACCGGAATCACGTAACCGGCTCGTTCCATGAAATGACAAACTAAATTTCGAAATAGCGGGTTCGGCTGAATCGTGATAAAAGAATTAAATAAGCGAAAAACTGATGGCATCTGGCGGGTTAGCCAATGAAGTGATGCATTTTCATGGCAAAATCAAAAGTAACAGCAAAATCTGTGACAAGTCCGCATTTTGCCGTACCGCCTGAGAAAATGGCGGTTTATCGAGCGACCGCACGAAAGCGGTGGCAGCAAGATCAGCAGGTGCGCAAAGAGCGGCAAGAGCGCGCCTGGAAGATTGCCAGGCAAGCTGCCATCGTTTTGAAGAAACAATTTGGCGCAACCCGGGTGATGGTTTTTGGCTCACTGGCACGGGGAAAGGGGTTCTTCCGATCCTCGGATATCGATCTGGCCGCCTGGGGCATCAGCAGTGAAGACTTTTTTACGGCGGTGGCCCGACTGCAGGACCTGTCGCCAGAATTCAAGATTGATTTGGTAACCATGGAGCACTGCAAGCCTTCCCTGCGCAAGCGAATTCTCGATGAAGGGAAAGCGATATGAAAGAGATTTATCTGACCATTGCCGGTCGTATTCGGCAGGAAATTCAAGAATTGGAGAAGGTGGTTAGCAGAACAAAGCGAATCTGGAAAAAGGCAGCCGCCGCGACAGATGACTTTTACATTGATGCTACAGCCCTGAATTTGCATAGCTTTTATGCAGGCCTGGAACGTTTGTTTGAAATCATAGCCGAAAGAATTGATCAGACCAGACCGGCGGGTCCATCGTGGCATCAAGAACTATTGCGGCAAATGGTTACTGGCATACCCGATGTAAGGCCCCCTGTATTAACGCTAGAAACCCGTGATCGCCTTGATCGATATCGGGGTTTTCGACATGTCGTTCGCAACGTGTATACTTTTAATATGGATCCTGAACAAATTGAATTGCTTGTAAAGCAATTGCAACCTACCTTTGATGAAGTGAAGCGCGAGTTGTCTGATTTTGCTGAATTCTTGGAGCGGTTGGCTAAAGAAAAGTGAATATTTTTGGTGCAGCTTAATAATAGATCTGGAGTGTCACCATCAGGAACTTAAATTTAGGTTGCTTAATTCATCAATTTCTCACGCAAAGACACCAAGTCGCAAAGAAATAATGCCTTATGATTACGCTTGATGATACACTTAGTTTTTTGAACTCAATGATATATAAACCTTTTAAGCTTTAGATTGATCAATACTTTGCGTTCTTTGCGCCTTTGCGTGATGAATTATCCAGGTAGAAAGCTTTTTTGATGGTTTTCGTGTTTTTCACGCAACATGCGAATAAAAAATCCTGGCGCGTCTTGCGTTGTCCACAGGCATGAAGCCTTTTTTGATTGATTTACCATCCAGAGTCACTGGAACGTGGGACCTGAAATGAAAAAAGACATCAAATTTGAAGCCGCTCTGGCGCGGCTGGAAGAGATTGTGGCTCAACTGGAGCAGGGCAATACACCGCTCGATGAGGCCATTCAGATTTTCGAGGAGGGCATGCGGCTGGCGCGGGAATGCACCCGGCAGCTCACTGAGGCGGAGAAGAAATTGCAAAAATTGGTGAAAACGGATGACGGGTTTCAGCTAGAGCTATTGGATATCGAGCCGTAAATGCACATTCATTTCCTCGGACATCCTGAAAAGGAAGCGATCGGGCTGTACCTGCCGGGCTGGATTGAATGGCTGTTGCAGCAGGGCAAATCCATTGGCATCGGCGCTTTGCTGGCGCCGCTTCTGGATACGAAACTGCGCGATCGCGTCACCGTCTTTCAGGACGAATGCGAGCTGGTTCGGCAAGGCGATCTGCTCATCACCCTCGGCGGTGATGGCACGATTTTGCTGGCCGCACGCTTGATGGGCGCGGGGAACGTGCCCATTCTGGGAGTGAAATTCGGCGGGCTGGGTTTCCTGGCCGACGTGGCGCCTGAAGAGTTCAAAGATGCTTTCCGCGAGGTATCGCAGGGACACGCGCTGAAACAGCAGCGCATGGTGCTGGAAGGCCGGGTGATCAATTCGAAAGGGCAGGAGTGCAAGCGCGCCTTTGCCTTGAATGAATTTGTGGTACTGCGGGAGCACCGCGCGCATGTGATTCGCATCAGCGTGTGGGTGGATGAGCAGCCGGTGTGCACTTATATCGCCGACGGACTGATCATTGCCACGCCCACAGGCTCGACGGCCTATTCCATGGCCGCCGGTGGCCCATTGATGGTGCCCATGCTGCAATCGATTGTGCTCACGCCCATTTGTCCGCATTCGCTCACCCAGCGGCCGCTGGTGATCAGTGACCGCAGTCAGGTGCGGGTGGAAACGGCCGAAGACGAGAGCGGTCTGCTCATCGTCAGCGCCGACGGGCAGGAACTGGACACGCTATCTCGCGGCCGCGGCTTGCTGGTGAAAAAAGCCGACCACACCATCACCCTGCTGCAGCGGGCCGGGCGCACCTATTTTGATGTATTGCGCGCCAAACTGAACTGGGGAGACGATATTCGCCAGAAAAACGATGGGTAAGGATCACGCCACAACGCCGCTGATGCGGCAATATCACGAAATAAAGAAACAATATCAGGATGCGGTTTTGTTCTTTCGTATGGGCGATTTTTACGAGATGTTCTACGAAGATGCCAAAATCGCATCCGAAGTGCTGGGGCTTGCCCTGACTTCACGGGCGCATGGCAAAAGCGCGTCCGTGCCGCTTGCCGGATTTCCCTACCACGCCCTCGATACCTATCTGGCCAAGATGGTCAAGGCGGGCTATCGCGTGGCCATTTGCGAGCAGGTCGAAGATCCGAAAAAGGCCAAGATCGTGGTCAAGCGCGCCGTGACCGAGGTGGTGACCCCGGGCACGGCTCTGTCGGAAGAGCTGCTCGATAGCCGCCGAAATAATTACCTCTGCGCCATTGTTTTCGAAAACAAGCGCGTCGGCATCGCCACGCTGGATGTATCCACCGGCGAGTTTCGCGTTGGCGAATATCCGATGGAAGACGTGCAGAACCAGCTCGCGCTGATCCAGCCAGCGGAAATTGTGATCTCCGAGGAACAGGTGAACACCCTGCGCGACCGGTGGCGGCTCCCGTCCTCGATCGTGATCACGCCAAAAGAAGGCTGGATTTTCCAGCGCGATTTTGGCTATGAAAAGCTGACGCAGCATTTCCAGACCCTGACGCTCAAAGGCTTTGGCGTCGAGGATATGCAGGCCGGCATTGCCGCCGCCGGCGCCGCGCTGTACTATGCCAAAGAAAATCAACAATCCGATCTCAAGCATATCAGCCGGCTGGTGCGTGATGAGGAGTCCACTTACCTCAGCCTGGATGCCGCCACCCAACGCAATCTGGAGCTGACCCACTCGTTGCGTGGCGAGCGCAAGGGGACCCTGCTATCAGTGCTGGACCACACGCTTACGGCCATGGGCGCGCGGTTACTGGTCAAATGGATCCAGCGGCCGCTGCGGCAGGTGAACGAGATCAATCTCCGGCTGGACGCCGTGGAAGAGCTCGTGAACAAAGGCGAGCTGCTGGGGGAGTTGGGCGAACAGCTCCGCGGGATCGGCGATATCGAGCGGCTGATTACGCGCGTGACCACCCAGCGCGCCAATGCCCGGGATTTGAATACCCTGTGCGCTGCCCTGGAACGCATCCAGCCCATCCGAGAGCAACTGCTACATGCCGAAGCGCAATTGCTGCGCGACATTGCCGAAGCCCTCAATCCGCTGCCCGATCTGGTGCGCGACATCCGCGCCGCGCTGGTGGACGATCCGCCGCTGTCCATCACCGATGGCGGCATCATCCGCAAAGGCTATCATGAAGAACTCGATCGGCTGCGGCAAATTGCTTATTCTGGCAAGGACTGGATTCTGCAGTTGCAGGAATCCGAGCGGCAAAAAACCGGCATACCATCGCTGAAAGTGCGCTATAACAAAGTATTTGGCTATTACATCGAGGTGACCAAACCGAACCTGGCGCGCGTGCCGGAGCATTACATCCGCAAGCAGACGCTGGTCAATGCCGAGCGGTTTATTACCCCGGAGCTGAAGGAATACGAAGAGCAGATCCTCAGCGCCGAGGAAAAAATGGTCGCATTGGAGTATGAACTTTTCACGCAAATGCGCGAGCACGTGGCGATGCATGGGCAAGCTGTACAAATCAATGCTCAGCGCCTGGCCGAATTGGACTGTCTGTGTAATTTTGCCCGCATTGCCCGCGAGCGGCAGTACTGTCGCCCCCAATTGAGCGAAGAGGAAGCCATTCATATTGAAGAGGGACGGCACCCGGTCATCGAGCGGCTGCTGCCGTTCGGCGAAAAATTCGTGCCCAACGATACCCATATTGCCAATACGGATTCACAAATTCAGATCATTACCGGGCCGAACATGGCAGGGAAATCCACTTATTTGCGGCAGGTCGGGCTGATTGTGCTGATGGCGCAGATGGGCTCCTTTGTACCGGCGCGCAGTGCGGTCATCGGGGTGGTGGATAAAATTTTCACCCGCGTGGGCGCGTCCGACAATCTCGCCGGCGGCGAGAGCACGTTTCTGGTGGAGATGAACGAAACCGCCAACATTTTAAACAATGCCACGCCACGATCGTTAATTCTCCTGGACGAGATCGGCCGTGGCACCAGTACGTTCGATGGGCTCGCCATCGCCTGGGCTGTGGTTGAATATTTGCACGAAAATGCGCAGGTGGCCGCCAAAACCCTGTTTGCCACGCATTACCACGAACTCACCGAACTGGAAATGATTTTCCCGCGCGTCAAGAATTTCAACATTGCGGTGAAAGAATGGGGCGATCAGATCATTTTTCTGCGCAAAATCGTCGAGGGCGGCTGTGATCATTCCTACGGCATTCAGGTGGCGAAACTGGCCGGGCTGCCGAATACAGTTATCAACCGCGCCAAGGAAATTTTGACCAACCTGGAGCAGAATGCCCTGGCGGCCAATCATGTGCCGAAGCTGGCCAAAAAGCGCGGCAGCGGCGTGCGTCCGCAGGCGGCGCTGCAATTGGATTTCTTTGCCCGGGAAAATCACGCCGTGGTCAAAGAGTTGCAGCAGCTCGATCTGGACAACATGACTCCTCTGCAGGCGTTCCAGAAATTAATTGAGTTGAAGCAGAAGGTCGACGAAACCTGAATGACGAGACCATTGGATGGTTGCGACAGGGGCCTTTCTGTGAAATCGAAATAGCCGAAACGTAAATGTTCAGTCTCCTAATTGTCATCGCGAGGATCCGCCAGCTGGCGGAGACGACGCGATCTCATTGTTATATTGACAAAGAGATCGCCGTCCGCCAGCAGTCGGACAGGCGCATCCGCCTTGCGGCGGCTGCTCACGATGACTGGCAAGATTTCATCAAACGGGAATAACTGAATAATTACGCCGGAACGGTCATCCACGGAGATTGCATGAAACGAACATTGCAAATCGGGACGATTGCCGCTTTGTTTTTCATCAGCACGGTATCCCTGCGCGCGCAGGGGTTCGATATCGGAAAATATGCTGGCGAATTTCTGAGCAGCGGGGGAGGGGCGCGAGCCCTGGGCATGGGCAGCGCGTATGTAGCCGTCGCCAACGATGCTTCGGCCGTGTACTGGAACCCGGCCGCGCTATCCCTGGTGCGCCATCCGCAGATTCTTTTTCTGCATTCATCGCGATTTTCCGACATCATCAAATACAATTTTCTGGCATTTGCCATGCCCTGGGGACGGGATGGCGGCATCGGCGTTGGGCTGATCCGACTGAGCGTCGATAACATCCCGCACACGGCGCTGACCAATCCCAATCTCGAACTGGGCGAAATTTACGTGGATGAAGATGGCAAAACCCGCATCAATAAACCCTATGTAGCCTATCAATTCTCCGATGCGGAGTACGGAATTTTTATCGCCTTTGGCAAACAGCGCGGCGAACGGCTGCGCTTCGGCGGGGCTATCAAGGTGGTGCACAAATCGTTCGATGAAAATTCCGCCTGGGGGCTGGGATTCGATTTCTCCGTACGCTACCGGGTGCACGATCGGCTGATTGTCGGCGCCAATTTTCAAGACCTGACCAGCACACTGCTGGTGTGGGATACCGGCAAGAAGGAACTCATTGTGCCGACGGTGAAGCTCGGCGTGCTGTTGCCGGTGAACCTGCCCGGTTTGCATGCCCGCCTGGCGCCGGCCCTGGATGCGGATGTCAAATTCGAACGTCGCGGCGATGCGGCGCAGGTGAATATCGGTCGTGCCAGCCTGGATTTTCATGCCGGTATGGAATTACTGTACCGCAACCGGCTGGCGCTGCGGCTGGGCAGCGACGTCGGTGCATTTACGGCCGGAGCAGGACTTCGTCTGCCGCGGCTATCCGTGGATTACGCCTTCATGAGCCACAACGAACTCGGCGACACGCACCGGGTCTCCCTCATGGTGACACTACAAAAATCCCGGCAATAATCGAAACGGTACGCCGTACCTATGAGATTCATTGTGTCATCCAGGTGAGGGATGGGGGATGATTCCAAAAACGGCTATTAAGGTAGAAGCTCTCCGACTTTCAGGGATGAGCGAAGTCCGATTTTTGCGTCTGGCAAACTGCGTTTTCCCGGCTTGAGCCGCGGCGTACGTCATTACATTCTGTTGCTTTTTCATCCCTGACCAAATCGGCCGCCGAAAAGGCCTGTCCCGCGTTTCTGAAAAAAGTAGGGCGGCGGACGCCGAACTGCGTGCACGTTTGCTGGCAGACGGTAAATCGGGTGGGTGGATTGAGAAGCCAATGGGTCGGCAGTTTCCCCGCAGGCGTTAAATATTTTTATTTCTTCCTATCGCTTGCCAAAAAATTATTTGACTCTTGGTGAAATTTTTGCTATAATTTAAGTTAAGTGTAACCTGTGACTTACTACAATTTTCTTTTGCGAGGTTTTGAGGCCATTTTGGGAGTCCAAGGCTACCCGAACCGCCTTCTCAAGTTAATGTTCTCAGGAAAGGACCATAACATTATCGTTAGCACGTTGCCATGATTACCAGCATGACCGGCTTCGGTAAGAGCAGCTACAGTCAGAATGGCTACGAAGCGCAGGTGGAAATCCGAACCGTCAATCATCGATTTCTCGATATTTCGATTCGATTGCCAAAGAATTTTGAGACGCGAGAAGGTGTGCTCCGGGAGCTGATCAAAAAGTTTATCAGTCGGGGGCGGGTAAATTTGAGCGTGACGCTCAAAGGCGACCAGGGCTTCCAGCTCGAAATCAAAGTCAATGAAGAGGCGGTGCGGGCGTACCGTGAACTGCTCGAGAGTTTGCGCCAACATGCCGGCATCAAATCGCCGGTGCAAATCGAGCATTTGATGGGTTTTTCGGATATCTTTATTCAGGATAATCAGGAGTCGGTTTCGGACGATGCCTGGCAGTGCATCGAAAAGGCGGTAGAGCTGGCGCTGGTGGACCTGAACACGATGCGCCAGCGCGAGGGGCGGGAGATCGAAGCCGATCTCCGCAAGCGCATCGCGATGCTGGAAAAATATATCAAAGAAATTGAACGGCTGTCTGTCGGGCGTTCGGAAAAAGAGTTCGCCCTGCTTAAAAAACGCATTGAAAATCTGGTGGATTCCGGTGAGGTGGATCCAGCGAGGCTTGAGCTGGAAATCGCCCTGCTGGCCGATCGCGTGGATGTGACCGAAGAGTGTATTCGATTCAAAAGTCACAATACGCTGTTTTTGGAATCGCTGGAACAGCCGGAGCCGGCTGGCCGCAAGTTGAATTTTTTACTGCAGGAAATGAATCGTGAGGCCAACACCATTGGTGCCAAGGCCAACAACGCCGATATCGCGCACCTGGTGGTCAAAATCAAAGAAGAAGTGGAAAAACTCAGAGAACAGGTACAAAACATCGAATAGATGCAAGCAAAACGCGGACTCCTGGTGGTGATATCGGCGCCTTCAGGGGGCGGTAAAACCACAGTCATTCATGAAATTTTGAAAACCAACGACGATCTTTTCCAGTATTCAATTTCGGCGACGACGCGCAAACCGCGCGGTCGCGAGCAGGACGGCGTGGATTATTATTTCATCAGCGAAGAGGAATTTAAAAGGCGTATCGAAGCCAGCGAGTTCATCGAATGGGCGCGGGTGCACGGCCATTATTATGGTACCCCCAAAAAGCCTATCGATGATGCAATTTCCAGCGGTAAAATTATTTTTCTGGATATCGACGTGCAGGGTGGCTTAGAGGTGAAAAAGAAATATGGCGACGACGCTCTGCTGATTTTTATTATGCCGCCATCGATCGAGGAGCTGGAAAAGCGGCTGCGAGGCCGCAAAACTGAGAGTGACGAGGAAATCGCGAGACGGCTGGCAGCCGTGCCGGTGGAAATCGAAAAGTCGAAGTATTACGATGCTGTAGTGGTCAACAACGATTTGAGCGAAACGGTTCGAAAAGTCAAAGACATGATTTATAAAACCTATCAGGCTAAAGCAGGAGGTTCACGAGCCCATGATTAGCACCCTGGACCTTGGTGATTTGACCAAATATGCGGACTCTGTTTATGAGGCCATCGTAGTGGTTGCCAGACGCGCGCGGCAGATCAATGATGAGCAGCGCATGATCTGGGAAAAGACCATGGATTACGACGACATGACCGATGAGTTCGAAGATGAGGAGTACACCCGTAAAGAACGGCCTCATGACGAATTGAAGCTCCCCAAACCGCCTTCACTGGCTCTGCAAGAGTATTTGCAAGGCGAGCTAATGATCGAATATGCCGACGAAAGTGTCGTTTAATTGAACGCATGTTCTCTGAAAAAAAAATCGTCGTCGGAGTATGCGGTGGGATTTCCATCTACAAGACCTGCGAGTTGGTTCGAGAGCTGAAGCGACAACATGCTGAGGTTCGCGTGATGATGACGCCAGGCGCTACCAAATTCATAGCACCCCTCACATTTCAGGCGCTGTCCGGCGCATCGGTCAGTGTGGACCCGTTTGAAATCCCGCGGCAAGACGACATTGAGCATATCGAATTAAGTCATTGGGCCGATGTAATCGTGATTGCACCGGCGACGGCCAACACTCTGGCTAAATTGGCCGCCGGTATGGCCGACAACGTGGTGACCGCATCGGTGCTGGCCACGCATGCGCCGGTGGTGCTGGCCCCGGCCATGAACACCAATATGTGGGAGAATCCGGCCACGGTTGAAAACCTGCGCCGACTGAAGGAACGGTTTTTTTATATCGTGGAGCCGGAGTATGGTGAGCTGGCCAGCAAGCGCGAGGGGCAGGGCATGGGGCGCATGGCCCGCATCGAGCGTGTGCTGACGCAGGTGTTGTATGCCGTGACCCAGCCGAAAACTCTGGCCGGAGTGCGGGTTACGGTCACCGCCGGGCGTACTGAGGAATATTTCGATCCGGTGCGCATGCTCACCAACCGCGCCACTGGACGCATGGGTTTTGCCCTGGCCGAAATGGCGGTGGCTTTGGGCGCGGAGGTGACTTTGATCAGCGGGCCCACCGATTTGACACCGCCCGATGGTGTACGTTATTTTCAGGTGATTCACGCGCGCCAGATGCTGGAAATGGTACAGAGCCATTATCCGAATAATGGCGTTCTGATCATGGCCGCGGCGGTATCCGATTTCCGGCCGGAAGCATTCTCTCAGAACAAGATCAAAAAGACGGGTGATTCGCTGCAGGTTCGTCTTGTCCCAAATCCAGATATTCTGGCCAGTGTGGCAAAGCATAAAAAAGCCCTGCATGTGGGATTCGCGCTGGAAACCGACGACGAGATCGAGCGCGCGCGGGACAAGCTCAAGCGTAAAAAACTGGACCTGATTGTGGTAAACAATCCTAACGTGCCTGGCGCCGGATTTGCCGTCAGCACCAATAAAGTGACCCTGTTGTTCAAGGACGGCACCACCCAGGAACTGCCACGAATGGATAAGCGGCTGGTGGCGCGCGAAATTCTAATCCGCATTATTGCACTGCTGGAACAGGCATCCTGATGTCGAACCAGAGCGAGGACGCATTGAAGGAAATTGCGGAAAAGATCGAACGGTTTTTGCATGAACAGGCGGACATGTTTTCGCCTGGTGTGTTCTTTCTCGGCATGCGATATCAGGAAGGCATGACAAAGCACGGCGCCGATGAACCGGTGTCGGAGCCTGCATCAGAACCTGCGGCGGAACGGCACGAACAAGATACGCCGGTGAAGCCCATTCCGGTGATGCAGGACGCGCCGTCAGACGAACATCGGGGCCGGCTGCTGGATGAGTTTTATCAGGAAATCAAGGATTGCCAGAAATGTGCCCTGGCCAAAGGGCGCACGCATCTCGTTTTTGGGGCAGGCAATCCCAACGCCACGCTGATGTTTGTTGGCGAGGGCCCGGGCCGGGATGAGGATTTGCAGGGCCTGCCGTTCGTCGGGCCGGCTGGTCGGGTGCTGGATCGCATGATCAAGCGGCTGGGCTTCGAGCGCGATGAGGTGTATATCGCCAATATCGTCAAGTGCCGGCCGCCGCAGAACCGGGATCCGCTACCAGAGGAAGTGGAGACCTGTTTCCCATATCTGCAAAGGCAGATCGACATCATTCAGCCGAAATTTATTTTTTGTCTTGGTCGGGTGGCGGCCCACGCGATGTTCGGCCACAAAGCTGAGCTGGCCACCCTGCGTGGGCGCATTCATTATTTTAGAAATAGCAAAGTCATCGTCACCTATCATCCTGCGGCCCTGTTGCGGAATCAAAAGCTGTTTTGGGCGACATTTGAAGATATGAAGCTATTTCGGAAGCTCTACGATCAGGAAGTCGGTGACAAACCGCCGATGGAAAACCAAAATCAGAACGCATGAATCAGCAAAACAACAAAATCAAAAAGCCGGTTCAGGGCGTCGAGCCGGAAATCGATCGCATTCCCCCGCATGATCTGGCCGCGGAGAAGGCCGTTCTGGGTTCCATGCTTATCGATAAAGATGCTGTGGGCAAGGCGGTAGAGCTACTCAAACCGGACGATTTTTACCGTGGCGTGCATCAGGACATTTTTACCGTCATGGTGGATTTATTCGCCCGCAATGAGCCGGTGGATGTGCTGACCGTCGCCACAGAACTGACGCGCAAAAACAAACTGGAAGAAATTGGCGGCAACGTTTATCTGACCACGCTTGGCAACTCAGTGCCTTCGGCGGCCAACGTGGAATATCATGCGCGCATTGTTCTGGAAAAGTCCTTGTACCGTAAGCTTATTGCCATCTCCACCAGCATCATTTCCGATGCTTATGAAGCTTCGGAGCGCGCTACCGATCTGATCGACAAGGCCGAGCAGCGAATTTTTTCCCTTTCTGAGCGTGGGTTGCGCAAGAGTTTTGAGCATATTCATCCCATTTTAAAGCGGACGTTCGACACGATCGAGGGCTTTCATCAGCGAAAAGGCCAGGTGACCGGCGTCCCTACCGGTTTCACCCAGCTTGACGAACTGACCTCCGGTTTTCAGCCATCGGACCTTATTATCGTGGCTGGTCGACCGTCGATGGGGAAAACGGCATTTTGTCTGAATATTGCTCGCAACGCGGCCGTCGATTATAACGTGGGTGTGGGTATCTTCAGTCTAGAAATGGCTAGCTATCAGTTAACCATGCGGCTATTGTGCTCCGAGGCGCGTGTGGATGCCCACAAGGTTCGTACCGGAGCGCTGGAAGAGAGTAAATGGCAACGGCTGAGCCGGGCCGCCGGACGGCTGTATAGCGCTCCGATCTACATCGACGATACGCCCGGCATCAATATTTTGGAATTGCGGGCCAAGGCGCGTCGGCTGGTGGTGGAGCACAAAATCGGCATGATCATCATCGATTATCTGCAGTTGATTCGCGGACCGCGCGCCGAGAGTCGGCAGCAGGAAATTTCCATGATTTCGCAGTCGCTGAAGGCGCTGGCCAAGGAGCTGGACATCCCGGTGGTGGCGCTTTCGCAGCTTTCGCGCGCCGTGGAAGCGCGCACCGATCGCCGGCCGATGCTGTCAGATTTGCGTGAATCCGGCGCCATCGAGCAGGATGCGGACGTGGTCATGTTCGTATATCGTGAAGACGCCTACGGCCAGACTGAAAACGAAGGCATTGCCGAGATCATCATCGGCAAACAGCGAAACGGGCCAACGGGAACGGTATATTTGAGTTTCCAGAAAAAATTCGTACGGTTCGATAATTTAGATGAATACCATGGGGAATATATTGGCAGCAGTGACGCACCCGCGTTTTAGCAACGGTGAAGACATGACGTATGAAGAAACATACGCCCGAAGGCTAGTCGGCCTGATCCGCCGCATTCGCCGGTATTCCATTTATGTGGACAAAGAATTGCTGGAAAAGGCCTACCATTTCGCCATGCAGGCGCACAAGGATCAACTGCGCAAATCGGGTGAACCATACTTCGAGCATTGCTACCAGGTGGCGCGAATTCTGACCGAGCTGAAGATGGATTACATCACTGTGGCGGGCGGACTGCTGCACGATGTGGTGGAAGACACCGGCGTGACCCTCGAACAGGTAGAAGACGAATTTGGGCAGGAAATCGCCCAACTCGTGGATGGCGTGACTAAAATTAGCGAATTGAAATTCAACAGCGTTGAAGAACGGCAGGCGGAAAATTTCCGCAAGATGATTTTGTCTATGACCAAGGATATCCGGGTGATTCTGATCAAATTTGCGGACCGCCTGCACAATATGCGCACGCTGGAATTTCTGCCGGAACGCAAGCAGCAGCGAATTGCCCTGGAAACTCGGGATGTGTATGCTCCACTTGCGCATCGTCTCGGTATCGCCAAAATCAAATGGGAGCTGGAAGACCTGGCGCTGAAAACCCTTGAGCCCGGTGTGTACTGGGATCTGGTGCAAAAAATTGCGCAAAAGCGGCAGGAGCGCGAGGCATACATCCGGCAGTTCACCCGGCCAATCCGCGAGGAGCTGAAAAAGGCCGGTATCAAGGCCAAGATCACTGGCCGACCCAAGCATCTGTACAGTATCTATCAAAAGATGAAACGGCGGAACAAGTCGTTCGAAGAAATATACGATTTATTGGCCATCCGCATTATCGTCAAACGCGTGGAAGAGTGCTACTTCGCTCTTGGCATCGTGCACAGCCTGTTCACGCCGGTGCAGAAACGCTTCAAAGATTACATCGCCACGCCCAAATCGAACATGTACCAGTCGCTGCACACCACCGTGATCGGTATGGAAGGCCGAATGGTGGAGATTCAGATTCGCACGGATGAAATGCACCGGACGGCCGAAGAAGGCATTGCCGCGCACTGGCGTTATAAAGAAGGAAGTGCCCAAGAAGACGACTGGGACAAGCAGCTCACCTGGTTGCGACAGATACTCGAATGGCAGCGGGAAATCCAGGACCCGCAGGAGTTCATGGAGAATCTGCGCATCGATCTGTTTCAAGATGAGGTGTTCGTGTTTTCGCCCAAGGGCGATCTGTACAAGCTGCCAGTGGGCGCCACGCCGGTGGACTTTGCTTTTGCGGTGCATACCGACATCGGCCTTCACTGCATTGGCGCAAAAGTGAACGGCAAAATCGTGCCGCTCAGTTACAAGCTCAAAAGCGGTGATTCGGTGGAGATCATCACCTCGCCGAATCAGAAACCCAATCCGGATTGGATCAAATTCTGTCGCACGTCCAAGGCGCGCAACAAAATCAAGCGCTGGTTGCGTGAATCGTTGTATGAGCAGAGCCTGAAACTGGGCGAGGAGATTTTTTACAAGCAACTAAAGCGGTACAATATCAATAAAGACGAGCTGCAGCTCAAAGATGTGGCGCAGAGTTTTGGGCTGGAAGATGTCAACCAATTGTTTGCGTCCATCGGCCGCGGCGATATATCCATTCAGAGTGTAATCAACAAAATCGCGCCGGAAAAGGCGTCCAGCCCGAAGGAAGAATCGATTCTGAAGAAGTTCATTTCCCGGGCGCGCGGAACGGCGCGCGGCGTGCGCGTGCAGGGATTGGACAACCTGCTGATCAGTTTCGCCAAATGCTGTCAGCCGGTTCCTGGCGATCGCATTCTCGGCTTCATTACGCGCGGGCGTGGCGTGGTGGTGCATCGCGCCGACTGCCGCAATATTGTCAAGCTGATGGAATCGCCGGAGCGCCATATCGATGTGGAGTGGGATGTCGATAAAGACAAGCATTTCATGGTGCGGCTGTACATGTTGGGCGAAGACCGAAGGAATTTCTTGCGTGACATCAGCGAAAGCATCGCCCAGACCGACACCAATATCGTTAGTATCAATATGAAAGTGGAGGATTCCATTGTGCACAGCACCATCATCGTCGAAGTCCGTAATCTGCAGCATTTGACCCGCGTTATCAATAAAATCAGCAAGGTGAAAGGCGTGATCACCGTAGAGCGGTTAAGTGGAAATAGCGAGGTAACCTATGATTGATGTTCCTTTTTGGTAGCCCGTTTGGTATCTGGCTTTTCATTTTACTATCGACCCTTTGCCTGTATGGATGAGGTTTCCTGACTGGCATATATAACCCAAAAGAGGAGCTGTTTATGAAACGTACAATTACTAAAAAAGACGTTGCGAAACGAACCGCGAAAATTGTCAACGAAAAAATTTATCTTACTGAGAAGATCGTTGACGGTGTTTTTACGGCGCTTCGGGAGTTCATGGAGGAGGCTGACCCCGAAATTCGCATTGAAATTCGCGATTTTGGCGTTTTTGAAGTGAAGACCACCAAGCCGAAACCCAAGGCAAGAAATCCGAAAACCGGAGAGATTATTTACGTTCCGGCCCGCCGCAAAACCCACTTTAAGGCCGGCAAACTGTTGAAGGAAGTGCTGAAAAAACCGCTTTCCGAAATATCCAAAGACGAAAAAAGTTCGCAATGACCCAGGCAATCACATTACCAAAATCGGGCCGCCTGCTGGCCATTGATTTTGGTGAGCGCCGCATTGGAATCGCCGTCACAGATCCGCTGCAAATCACGGCTCAGGCCAGAGAAACGCTTCAGGTTCGGGATTGGCGCGAAACCATCCTTCGAATCAAAGCCATGGCAGACGAATTGCAGATCCAGGGCATTGTCATTGGGTTGCCCGTGAGCCTATGCGGGGATGAGGGGATGATGGCCGATAGGGTTAGAGAATTCGCCGATGCGCTACAACGCGAGATTCAGCTTCCCATTGTTTTATGGGATGAACGCCTGACGTCCCTGCAGGCCGAACGCACCCTGCGCGAATTCAACCTCAAGCCCTCGGAGCACAAAGACAAAGTGGATCGGCTGGCGGCTTATTTTTTGCTGAGGAATTTTCTCGATAGTCAACAAAGAGGATCATGAACGAAAAACTGCGATTCGCGATTATCGGAGCAGGTCACATTGCTCAGGTTGTGCATATCCCCGAACTCAAAAAGCTGCCCAGCGTGGAAATTGCCGGGATCTGCGATATCACCGCATCCAAAGCCAAATGGGTCGCCAGTAAATACAACATTGCTCATCACACCGGAGATCCGGACGAGTATTTTCGCGATCCGGACATCGATGCCGTCATCATTTGCACGCCGACACACACGCACCACGACTTGACCCTGTCCGCACTTTCCGCCGGCAAGCACGTTTTGGTGGAAAAGCCCATGGCCAGGACGTATACCGAGGCTGCAGCTATGCGTGATGCGGCAGAGAAATACCAGCGCAAACTGATGGTAGGCATGAACGTGCGTTTCCGCCGTGATGCCATCACTTTGAAATCCTTTGTGGATGGCCACGAACTCGGCGATTTGCTGTACGTCAAATCCGGCTGGCTCAATCAGCGCGATCTGTCGCAGACCAATGATAGCTGGTTTTACGACCCCGAACAATCCGGCGGCGGCGTGATGATGGATCTGGGCATCCAGATGCTGGATGTGGGCTGGTGGCTTCTGGGCAATATCCCGCCGAAATCAGTGAAGGGTATGGCTTTTAACCGGTTCAAGGGGCTGGCCGTCGAAGATTCGGCCGTGTGCATGGTGCACTTTGAAAACGGCACCGTGCTGAATCTCGAGGTGAGCTGGGCGCTGTATACAGAAAAGGACCTGCTGTACACCAACGCCTACGGCAGCGAAGGCTCCGCGTATATCAATCCGCTGCGGGTGTACAAGAACCTGCACGGCAATCTAATCAACATCGTGCCGATTAAAGAAGAAAGCTCAACCGTACGCTATAAGCGTTCCTACCGCAATGAGTTAAAGCATTTTGTGGACTGCCTGCGGCAAAATATGCCACTTCAGGCCAGCGCCGCCGAAAGCGCGGAGCGGCTAAAAATTCTGGAAGCGTTTTATCAATCCACCAAAGAAGGAAAAGAGGTTGAGCTTTCATGAAGCGACCGTTGCTTCTATCACTTCTCTGTGCCATCGGTTTCAGTTTATCCTTCCCGCCATCACCGCTGGGGTTTCTGGCCTATTTTGCCCTGATTCCCTTTTTTATGCTATTGTCCCCCCTTGGCCTCAAGGAAGCCTTCCGCTGGGGATATTTCACTGGCCTGTTTATCAGTCTGGGGACCATTTACTGGATTTATAAGCCCACCCTGCCGGGGGCCATTGCGGCCCTTTTGTATCATCCGCTGTATTTCGGGCTGTTCGGCCTCGGCTATGCTTATACGCGTCAGCGTATCGGTGAGAAGGTGATTTTCGCCGCACCGTTTTTGTGGGTATCGGTGGAGTACCTCAAATCGCTGGGCGAAATCGGCTTCCCGTGGGTGACCATCGGTTACACGCAGAGCTATTATACCTATTTGATCCAGTATGCCGAATACACCAGCGTTTTCGGCGTATCCTACTGGATTGTCTGGCTGAACGTGTGCGTGTATCAGATGCTCAAGCACAGCCAGAACCGGCGTGCCATGATGGCCTATGGCGGCGCCTTTGCCGCACTGATTGCGCTGCCGCTGATCCATGGCCGATGGACCGTGCCGGATGAACTGCCGCAAAGCCGCTATGTGCGGGTGGCCGTGGTGCAGGGCAATATCGATCCGTATTTGAAATGGGATAAAAACTTGCGCGAAATGAACTTTGCGGTGTATGAGCGGTTAACCTTACAGGTGGGGCGGGAAAATGCAGATGTGATTATCTGGCCGGAAACTGCGACCCCCACCTATCTGCTCCACGACCGCGCCGGGCTGATGCGCGTGCGCCGGCTGGTTTATGCATTAAATACGCCCATCCTCACCGGCACCATGGATTATATCCGGCTGCGCGACCGCAATTACAAGACGTTTAATTCCATCGTGCTGATTGACAAGAGCCCCGGGCCGTATCAGAATTACGCCAAAATGCACCTTGTGCCATTTGGCGAACGTGTACCCTGGGAGGACGACATTCCGTTGATTAAAAAGCTGCTCTCCAGGTTCGAAATGGGCGAGGGCAATTTTTCACCCGGAAAGCAGATCGTGCTGTTCGATGTGCCGGTCGGGCGATCCATAAAAGGGGCGACCAACGGCAGCAAGGTCCGCGTGGGCGGTGTGATTTGTTTTGAGTCGATCTTTTCGGAACTGGTTCGGCAATTCGTGCGTCGCGGCGCGCAATTGCTGGTGGTGGTCACCAACGATGGCTGGTTTGGCCGCACCGGCGCGCCGTATCAGCACGCGCAAATGGCCGTGTTTCGCGCCATCGAAAACCGCATTAGCGTGGCACGCAGCGCCAATACAGGCGTGAGTATGACCATCGACCCCTACGGCCGGGTACGCAAGCAAACGCCGATTTTCAAAGAGGCTGTTTTCGTGGATGATATCCCGATACGTGCGGAAACAACATTTTTTACAAGGCATGGCCATGTTTTTACTCGCAGTGTGGTGATATTGACGATACTGATGTTGGTGATAACGCGCTGGACATCCAAAAGGCCATTGAGAGCATGAAAAAACGGGTATTTCTGGCAATATGCTTTTTGTTTGTATTCCGAGGACAGACGGGATTTTCGCAGACCCATATCTTTCTTCCGACCAATTCTTCACGCGTGCGGTCACTGGGACTGGGCGGAGCGGTGGCATCCATCGAGGATGACCTCGGCGCCATT
>JAUZRQ010000070.1 GCA_030950365.1 Candidatus Zhuqueibacterota bacterium
CATTCCGCTCCTGAATCACGCGCATGAGCTGCAGCACACGCTCTTCGCCAAACTGCGTGCCGATGACCTGCATGCCAACCGGAAGGCCGCGGTTGTCCAGGCCGCAGGGCGCCGAGCCGGCGGGCAGGCCGGTCATGCTGATGACAAACGTTGGCGCGATCCAATCGATGTAGGTCTTCATCTTCTTTCCGGCGATGGTACCGGGATAATTCTGCTCCACCGGGAACGGCGGCACGGCCATGGTGGGGGTCAGCAGGTAGTCGTATTTCTCGAAAAAGTCATGAAACATGAGCCACAACCGGTTGCGGGCGCGCTCCGCTGCTGCGAGTTCGCGTGTGGTCACGTCGAGCCCCAGCCGGATGTTGCCGGCCACGTTGTCGCCGAGCCGGTCGAGCTGATCCAGCCGGTGGAGGTGGTGCGCCATCATCCAGTAGCCGCGCAGCGCCAGAAACGGCTCGCGGGCGAAAGAGAGATCGAAGTCGATCTCCTCCACCACCACGCCGTCCTGCTGCAGATCGAACGCCGCCACCCGGCACACCGATTCCACCGCGGCATCCACGCCGATGCCGGCGATGTCCCGACAATAGGCCACGCGCATGCCTTCGGGCAGCGGCTGTTGCACCGCGGCCACGAAATCGCGGCTCTGCGGCGGGTGGCTGACCGGCACGCGGGGACACGGCCCACTGATCGCCTGCAGCATCAGCGCCAGGTCATCCACCGTGCGCGCCATAGGACCGCTCACCTGCAACACATCCCAGAGATAATCCGATGGATACGTGGCGACCAGACCCGGTGAGGGCCGCAGCCCCACAATGCCGCAAAAGGACGCCGGAATGCGCAGCGAACCGCCGAGATCGGTGCCCTGCGCCAGGGCGACCATGCCGGTGATCAGGGCCGCGGCGCCGCCGCCGGTGGAACCACCGGGACTTAAGTCCGGATTCCAAGGATTGCGCGTGGGCCCGAAGACCTCGTTAAATGTGTGGCCGCCGGCGGCAAATTCCGGCGTGTTGGTTTTGCCCAGAATGATGGCACCTGCCTGGCGCAGCCGCTGCACCACCCAGGCGTCTTCCTGCGGCACATGGTTGGCATACAGCGGAGAGCCGTAGGTCGTGCGCAGCCCCGCCACCTCGGTGACGTCTTTGATGCCCACCGGCAGGCCGTACAGCGGACGCTCCGGAGCCGGGCTCTGTTTTTCCAGCTCGCGCGCCTCGTCCAGCGCCCGGTTGTTCAGCGTGACCAGCGCGTTGATGGTGGGATTGTGCTTTTCGACCTGCCGCAGACACGCCTCCACCACCTCAACCGGCGACAGCTCCCGCTTTTCCAGCCGCCGTTTCAATTCCGTAGCGGACAAAAGGGCGATGTTTTCGTGATGATTAGCCATGTTTTTCATTTGCTGAATTTTCTAACCGCGGAAAATGCGGAGTTATGCAGAGTATTTGTGACTATTCCGTCAACAGTCGGTTTTTGTCATTCCGGCTTTCAGCGGCACCCAGAAAGGAGCCGCTGAAATGCCGGAATCTCATACCAGGCTCGTTCCATGGAAAGAGATTCCGGTATTTTTCGCCATTCCTCTTTAGCGGAATGGCGAAAAAACCGGAATGACAAAACAAATATCAAAAATTACGAGGGCCCAATTAATCACAGAGAACCCATCTAATATTCTATAAAAATCAATTACATACCAAATAGCCTTTCTTCGTGCTCTTTGTGCCTTTGTGGTTCCCCCAATCCCTCATTCCTCCACAAACGCCACCACGCGTGCGAAGGCCGCCTCGCCGCCTTTGAATTTCCACGGAAAGCAGCCGATGGTCAGCCGGCGATTCTGCAGCTCCGGCGCGGCGATGTCCCCGCCCAGATTTTCAATGTGCATGCAATTGTGCGGAAACAGAGCATTGTGGGTGAGCTGGTAATCCTCATCCGGGAACAGCTTCGCGACACCATCCTTGCCGAATTTGGCCTCGGCTCGGGCGCGCACGCGGTCGCAGTGGCCGTGCATGCCCTTGCCCAGAAAGCGGCCGATGGGCAGATTCATGGGATGGTCGGTTGAGATGCAGTCCACGCCCCAGATTTTGATCTCTTTGTCCAGCAACCACGGCACCATGTCCGGATGCGCGCCGGGATGAAAGTGGATGTATTTTTCCTCGTCTGGCGACTCGCCGAACTGGGCGTACTGGTGCCAGCCGGTGTGTAAAATCAGGATATCGCCTTTGCGTACCTCCACCCGCTTTTCGATCATCTCGGGGGTGTAGGCCGCCAGCTCGTCCATTTCATCCCGCAGATCCACGATCACGCCGGGGCCGTACAGCCACTCCAGCGGAATCTCGTCGATGGTCATGCCGCCGGTGACGAAATGACGCGGCGCGTCCAGGTGCGTGCCCATGTGGTTGCTGGTCATGATATACTGGGCGTTCACCCCGTGCTCGGCCTTGCGCTTGATGTATTTTACCTCGAACGGCGGATAATACGGCCAGAACGGCGCGTCCTGATTCAGGGGTTGCGACAGGTCGTAGAGTTTCATGCGTCCTCCGGTTCTTTTTGGATCTCGGTGATCGTTTCATTTTCTTTTGAAGCTCTCGCAGAGACGATGAGCTCGCAGAGACTTCGGTATTGGCAATCGCTGCGCGCTCTGCGCCTCAACGAGAGATCCAGTCAGTCATTCTTAAACAACACCTTCACCGCTGGCTTCCTCACCTTTCCCATGGCGTTACGCGGCAAATCATCCACGCAAACGAGCCGGGTGGGGATTTTGTAGGGCGCGAGTTTGTCTGCAGCCCACCGGCGCAATTCGCCCAGTTGCAGCGACTGTCCGGGTTTCACAATCACCGCAGCGGCAACGCGCTCGCCCCACTCCTCATCCGGGATGCCCACCACGGCGCA
>JAUZRQ010000071.1 GCA_030950365.1 Candidatus Zhuqueibacterota bacterium
ACAGCAGGCCCGGCCAGAACCATACCTGATCCATATCTGGACTTCTTCCTGCTCCGTGTCTAATTCAACCAAACTCACGTCCCTCGGAGAAATTTTGCCCACGAGCCTTGGGTAAAATTCCGTATCACGCATTATGGGAAATATAAGGCATTATCCCCACACAAAAAAAACAGTAGAGCTACAATTAATGCAAGAATTTTGTATTCCAAAGTTGAAATCGATTGGAAAAAGCTTGTGCAGATCAACTCTGCAACTGCAAACTTTATCTCTCTTTAAGAATGCATTTATTGCACAAATGTCATCCTTGCCTCCCCCACTTTCCTTGACTTTCAGCTGCATATTTTTTATTTTAATTGCTTATAATTGATTACAGCAACACGGAACCTCAACGGCGTGAGGGGTACCATGAAGGATCCAAGGCATCGGCAGCTCGCAGAGGTGCTTGTCACGCATTCGACCCGATTGCAGCCCGGCGAACGCGTGCTCATTGAGGCATTTGATATTCCTCACGATTTTGTCGTCGAACTGGTGCGGGCGGCAAAACGGCAGCAGGCCATTCCGTTCGTGCAAATCCGGCAGAACGAAGTCACCCGCGCCCTGGTGGCATCGCTGCCCGAAGATGGCTTCCGCCAGTGGGGTCGTATGGACGCATTCATCATGGAGCAGATGCAAGCCTATATCGGCGTGCGCGGCAGCCACAATATCGCCGAATTTTCTGATGTTCCGGCCGAGCAAATGGGCTACTACAAAACCCATGTGATGAAACCAGTTCACTTTGATATCCGCGTGCCTCGCACCAAGTGGGTCGTCCTGCGCTATCCCACGCATTCCATGGCGCAGCAGGCCGGTATGAGTTCGGAGTCGTTTGAAGATTTCTACTTCAAGGTATGCACGCTGGATTATTCGAAAATGACGCGCCCCATGCAGGTGCTGAAAGAATACATGGAAGCCACCGACCGGGTGCTCATCGTCGGGCCGAACACCGAGCTCGAGTTCAGCATCAAAGGCATTCCGGCCATTCCCTGTGGCGGCGAGCACAACATTCCGGACGGCGAATGCTTCACCGCGCCGGTGCGCGACAGCGTCAATGGTCACATTCAATTCAATACGCCCACGGTGTACGAGGGCACGATGTTCAATAATGTCCGGCTGGAGTTTCAAGACGGCCGCATTGTGAACGCCACGGCGGATAAAACCGACCGGCTCAATCAGATTTTGAATACCGACGAAGGCGCCCGATACATCGGTGAGTTCGCCATCGGTTTTAATCCGCACATCACCCGACCAATGATGGATATCCTGTTCGATGAAAAAATGGCCGGAAGTTTCCACTTTACGCCGGGCCAGGCGTACGAAGAAGCCGACAACGGCAACCGGTCGAAAGTGCACTGGGACATGGTCATGCTGCAAACGCCGGAATACGGCGGCGGCGAAATCTATTTCGACGGCAAGCTAATCCGTAAGGATGGCCGCTTTGTTCCGGACGATTTGCAGGCACTGAATCCGGAACATTTGTTGTAGTTGTGAACGAGGATGAACATCCATTGACTGGAGGAGGGAATACCATGAACGTATCCATCGAATACTGCGTGGTTTGAAACTACGAACCCAGGGCCCTCAGTTTGAAGGCCGCGCTGGAGAACGCCTTTCCGGGCATCGAAGTCACCCTGATTCAGGGCTCGGGAGGCGTGTTTGAAGTCATGCAGGATGACAAGCTGATTTTTTCCAAAAAACAACAGGGCCGTTTCCCGCAAGAATCCGAAATCATCGAAGCGCTGAAAAAATCGGCCTGATTTGACTGACCACCGGCGTGCGAAACCGGCACGCCGGGGTCATCGTTTTTGCCTGCACGCACGCATGCACCTGCATCCCAGACCCCGCATCACAACCGGTTTTAGAGGCCGGTGCGTTGCCGGAACGTTGCGCAACAATCCATATTGCCAATACAATACAACTGAATCTCATTTTGTCAATGATACGACTCTACCTCACAGCTTCTGTTTTGATTTTGATGCCGCTCCTGGCCTGCAAAAGTCCAGAGCGCACGCCAGAAGGCCCCATCGATGGAAACGCCATGACAACCTACCTGCGACAACTCGAAGACAGCCTGAAGGCCGAGATCGCAGTGAGTTTTTACGATTTTGCCACCGGTCAGTATTTCGGCTACCGCGATACGGTGATGATGCATGCGGCCAGCACCATGAAAGTGGCGGTGATGATCGAAGTGTTTCGCCAGGCCGAGGCCGGGGAATTTTCGATAGAGGATTCCATCCGCGTGAAAAACGAATTCCGCAGCATCGTTGATGGCAGCCCCTACACGCTGGAAGTCAGCGCCGATGGCGAAAAGACGCTGTATCACCGGCTTGGGCAGAAAGCCAGTATCCGTGAACTGCTGGAGCAGATGATTACCCGGAGCAGCAATCTGGCCACCAACCTGCTCATCGAAATGGTGGATGCGAAAAACGTGACGGCCACCATGCGTGAACTGGGCGCCGATCGCATTCAGGTACTGCGCGGGGTGGAGGATATCAAAGCCTACGAGCGCGGCCTGAGCAACCGTACCAGCGCCCACGATCTGACGATGATTCTGCGCGCTATCGTGGAGAACCGGGCCGCATCGCCGAAAAGCTGTCAGGAGATGCTGGACGTCCTGAAGCGGCAGCAGTGGCGCAGAAAGATTCCCACCGGCGTGCCCGAAGGCGTACCGGTGGCCAACAAAACCGGCTCCATCACCCGCATCGATCACGATTGCGCGGTCATCTTTCCACCCGACCGGAAGCCGTATGTCCTGGTGGTGCTGACGCACGGTATCGAAAAGCACGATAAGGCCAGTGAAACCATTGCGGCGATTTCCAGGTATGTCTGGCAGGCTGTTGCCGCAACCAATCGAAGCCCAAACTAAACCGGCAGCTTATGAGGACTGGAGCACCCTCGCGCATGATCTTCCGCTATCGTGGCTACCGACTCTGGCGATCCCTTCCGGTTGCAGTTTTGCTGGCCGCGGCGTGGCTGTTCGCCTGCGGCCAGGATACCTTCCGCGTCGAGCTGCAGTTCAAAGACGTGGCCTCCGGACGCAGCCTGCCCTATGCTGTTCCGCATCCGCTCGATTTCTTTCCGGTGGATTCGTTCGGCGTGAGCTTCACCCTGCCCGAAGTGCAGGCCGCCGTACCCTTGGCCGGCCAGCTTTTGCTCGGCAATACCAAACAGCCCATCTATTTGCTGCTTGACAAATCCCGTCCCCGAAGCCTGTATTACGACCGCCTGTACATTGACTTGAACAAAGACCGCAATTTCAATAACGACGGTCCGCCGTACACCACCCAGGGCCGGTTCATCAAAAACCGCAACCGCCATTATGTGGAGTTCGAACACGTGGCGATTCCGTACGAATGGCAACTGGATGGCGAGATGACCGAAGAGCCGTTTCTGGGCAAGATCTATTTCTGGTATTCCGACAAGGGCCAACCAACCATGGCGCGCATCGTCCGCGAAGGCTGGCGAGAGGGCGTATTTACCTTCCGGAATCAGCCGGCGGTGGTGGTGCTGTCGGATGACGACTGCAACGGCATCTACGACCGCAACGACCGCTGGGCGCTGGTGCCGGAAGACAGCCTGGGCGAGCGGTTCGTGGCCGGGCTGCACTGGTTCCGCAACGTCACCCGGCTGGGCTGGATCGGCAACACCGCGTTCGAGATCGCCGAGCTGTCGCCACGCGGCGATTACGTGATTCTGCAGATCAAACCGGTCAACTGGACGCGCGAGGAAGATTTTGCGCGGGACAACCCCTATGCCGAAGAGCCGCGCCGGCCGCGCGCCGCACGGTCGATTTCATGGCTGAGCGATTTCAACGAAGCGCTCAAAAAGGCCCGGCGCTTTAAAAAGCCGGTACTGGTTGATTTTTATACCGACTGGTGCGGGCCGTGTAAGGTCATGGAGCAGCGCACCTATACCGATGCCGAGGTGGTGCAGCTCAGCGACCAATTCGTCTGCGTGAAAATCAACGGCGATCTCCACCGCAACCTGGTGAAGCGGTTCAACATTCACAGCTATCCAACATTGCTGTTGCTCGATTCACGCGGACGCGAGCAATCGCGCATCATCGGTTACCAGCCAGCGACGGTGCTGGTGGGCTTTTTGCGCGACGCGCTGCCGAAAAAATAGCCCGGCGCAGCCTTCATATCCATCAATATCCGTATCCGTGTTTAGCATCCGTCATCACGCAAACCATGAACAGGACATTCATGCGCCCAAAGCCGTTTCTCAGCAAACGCTCATTCATCAAATCGACCAAACTGGCCATAGCTACGGCCGTGTTTTTTCTGAGCGGTTCGCTGCTCGTCCCCGCCGGATGGACGCAGCGGCTGCTCATGATCGATAAAAACATGATGCCGTGGCAAACCCTGGTGGAACATGCCCGTCCCTGGATCGAAGCCGGCTGCCGGGTGGAATACCGCCAGTATGCCCCTTTTCTGCTACGACGGGACCTCGATATTTACGATCTTATTTGGATTCGCGGCGGAAGGATGCCGCTGTTTTCCAGCGCGTTTCTATCCCGAGAAGATGTCGATCTGCTCAAAACTTTTGTGCAGCAGGGCAAGGCGGTGATTCTGGTCTATCCCATTCACCGCAACGAAGCCGGCGCCTACGACCGCCGCGCCATAAATCAATTTTTGCGTGAAATACAGGCGAACATTCAGATCGGCAGCGTCCCCCTCACCGACAGCCTACACCAGTACCTGACGCTGACCGGCCACGGTCAATATGGCGTGCCTGCGCCCGGACTGGCGCTGTCGGAAAAGCAGCGCGTGGCCATCGGCCGGGCGGCGCCGCTCAAAATTCTGAAAGACGCCCGCGCCGAAGTGCTGGCGTTTTCCTTTCCCGGCGCGTTTTTCCGCAAGAAGAAAATTGCCTACCGCGCCAGCTACCCGCTGATGGCTGTGGTTCTGGCTGGCAGCGCCCCGATTTTGATCCTGCCGGAGCCGGCCACGCAGGTGCAAGCGCAGGGCGACGATGCCAGTTTTTATCCCATTTTGCAGCCGGCCGCCGCGGATACCAGCCGGCGTTTCACGGCCGCAGTAGCGCGTCGCTTTCTGCAAATTGCCCGCAATCCGGACGCGCTGAAAATCACCCCCAGCCCAATTTTCAGCGCCATTCCCACACACGCGCAGGCCGAGCTGTGGTCGTTCGCCGCAAACACAGCGGTAACGCGACGGAAGCCGTATCCCGTGAAAACCACCGCCCTGTCGCGGGAGCACCTGCTCGATGCCGAGATGATTGCCCTGCGCGAATCGGTGTATCTGGATCGCTTGCGCGCGGCCGGCTTTTTCCGGCGCTTTTTCAAACATGGGCTGCGGATTCTGGTGCAGAATCCCGGGCCGCCGCCGAAAACGCCTGCCGCTAAGGCCACCGGCGCGGCGGCAGAGCAGCTGCTTGCCTTCTTGCAGCAAGCCGGTCTGTCATTTTGCGTGAGCCATGTGCAGATGAAAGGCCAGCCGGAACGTCTTGCCAGTAACTGGAAATCGCTGCTGCAGGCAACAGGCCGCACGCGCATGCGCGCGCTCTGGCTGCCCGGTTTTTCGCTGGATGCCCTTCCAGAGGACCGGCCGCCGGCGCTTGGCATTCGCGGCCAATCGGCAGCCATTCCCACGCCGTTCGACCGCCGGTTCTGGTGGAAGGACCTGATTTCGCCAGCTATCCGGCTGGCCGGTGCATTGTACCGTTTCCAGCCGTTTTCTCCCGGACTCGCCTTGGATGTGGATTTCTACCGCCGCAACGCGCCGCCACATTTCAACATGGGGCACGATTTCAGTGAAGCCGCCTTCATTTTTTTTCTGGCGGCCAACCGCGGCTTGCTGTCCGAGCAGGAGATCCGGCGGGCGCAGGCGTTGCCGCCGCAGAACCGGTTTGCGTTTCTGGCGCAGAACGGCTGGCTGCCACTGTATTATGCCACACTGGAAGCCGAAATCGAGAAAATGGCGCGAACGCTTCGGCGCGAGGTGGAGGCCGTGGCGCCGAACCGAGTGTGGGTGGTGCAGTCCCGAGGATTGCCGAACCAGTGGTTTTTGCGGGGGTTGTTGCGCGGCCTCAGCCAGCCGGACCAGCCGGTGATTTTGCTTTCGCACGAGCCGATGGTGCAGCCGTATTTGACCTGGCTTCAGAAGGAGGACATCTATCTTTTGCACGGCCTGGCGATTTACCCGGCGCGTTACCGAAAGAACGAACTTTCGGCGCTGTTGAAGCTGGCCCGCACGCATCATCATGGCTACTGGCTGGCCATGGCGTCCGGATTTTTCAGCAGGGACCGCATCCCCCTCCCGGACGGCGAGCGCTCGCTGGCCGATTTCGCCCGCCTATTGAAGCGTTCGGCCTCAAAATAGCGGAAATCCCATCGAACACGTCTGTTTTTCTATCGCTTCATTCCCCGAAACGACGCAATACGGCTATTTTCATTAAATCTTTGTAACAAAACGAAACAAGGTTGCAATGGCAGTACCATTTTCGTATATTAGCCGCGGAACACAAAACACCTCAGGACGTGCAGGATTGGTTCCATACTTTACAGGATTCGGCCAGGATGGCCGTTTTTTATTTTATCCCCAACCATCTGCACGATTTGCGCCATTCCAAACCTTCCCCGGCGATTCAGTCAGAATATGGAATAACAAACTTAGCACTTCCCTGAAGCCTTGTAAAATCTCAAGTGCGGCCATTTATGATCAAAAGAGAAAGACCTGCCCCCAGAATCCGCATCGCAATCGCCGTTCGAATTCCATTCGCATTTTTCTGAAATAAATTCCTCCCAGCAAGTGTTTTTGGGAACAAAGCGCTTTTGTTGCCGGGCGCTTTTTCTTATACTTGTACATATCGACAATCGTGCATATATGCATCTGTTGAAGTTTTCCGGCCAGTGCTCGACACGTCAAATCCGTAGTCGCTAAATCTCATCAAGCAAGGAGGACCTTCATGCATTATTATGAATCCGAGGATTTGAAGCGGTTTTCCGAAGTAGGCAAATTCCGTGGTGAACTCATGAAAAAATTCTTTGAATACTACAACAAAGTCACCGGCGAAGACGGCGCGCTGACCAAACGCGAAAAGGCGCTCATCGCCCTGGCCGTGGCGCACTCGCGTCAGTGCCCGTACTGCATCGACGCGTACACCACCGCCTGCCTGGAAGCCGGCGCCGATCCCGATCAGATGACCGAAGCCATCCACGTGGCGGCGGCCATGGAAGCCGGCATCACCCTCATTCATGCCGTGCAAATGCACAACGTCCTCGATCGCTATGGCGCGTGAGAATTCCCATGATGAACCCCGATTTTCCCAACAATGGAGGAGTGGCTTTTATGCAAACCTTACCTGTCCTGGAATCTTCCCTGAATCCTGAGGAGGAGGCCCGGTACAATTTTGACGACTTTCTCGCCCGACGCGGCATTGAACTGCCGCCCCTGACCATCGAAACCCTGCAGGTGAACATCACCCGGATGTGCAATCAGGCCTGCACGCACTGCCACGTGGATGCCTCGCCCAAACGCACCGAGCAAATGAGCCGCGAGGCCGTGGATCGCTGTCTCGAGATTCTGGCCGAGCACGAGAGCATCCAGAATCTCGACATCACTGGCGGCGCGCCCGAGCTGAATCCGCATTTCGATTACATGGTGGTTGAAGCAAAAAAGCTGGGCAAGCACGTGATGGTGCGCCACAACCTGACGGTGACGTTCGATGGCCATCCGCAGACCGGCGAAAGCAAACGCTATCTGCCTGACTTTTTTGCCGAGAATCAGGTCGAGGTGATTTCGTCCCTGCCCTATTATCAGGAATACTTCACCGATCGCCAGCGCGGCCGCGGCGTCTTTCAGAAGAGCATCGACAGTCTGCGGCTGCTGAATGAGAAGGGCTACGGCCATGACGGTACCGGCCTGTTGCTCAATCTGGTGTACAATCCGGCGGGCGCCTTTTTGCCGGCGCCGCAGGCCAATCTCGAGGCCGATTTCAAGCACGAGCTAAAGAACCGCTTCGGCATCGTGTTCAACAGTTTGTTCACCATCACCAACATGCCCATCCACCGCTTCAAGGAAATGCTGTACCGCAAAAACATTTACGATGACTACATGGAGAAGCTCACCAGCAATTTCAATCCGTGTGCGGCGGAGGGCGTGATGTGCCGCTCGCTGATCAGCGTGGGCTACGACGGCCGGCTGTACGATTGCGATTTCAACCAGATGCTGGACATGCAGATCGAAAACGGCAAGCCCATGACGATTTTCAATTTCGATTTCGATCAACTCATGCAGCGCAAAATTCGCTTTGCCTCGCACTGTTTTGGATGCACGGCCGGCGCGGGCAGCAGTTGCGGCGGCGCCACGGCCGGATAGATTAAATCTGTCACATGGAGGAACAAATATGAACACAAACCAGACTCTGGAAGCAGTCAAAGAGTACTATGGCAAACGCCTGAATGGCAAACAGGATCTTAAAACCAGCGCCTGCTGCAGTACCGATTCCCTGCCCGATTATCAGAAAAAGGTGCTGGCCCGGATCGACGATGAAATTTTAACCAAATTTTACGGCTGCGGCTCTCCCATTCCGCCGCTGCTGGAAAAATGCACCGTGCTCGATCTTGGCTGCGGCACCGGCCGCGATGTGTATCTCGCCTCGTATTTCGTCGGGCCGCACGGGCTGGTGATCGGCGTGGACATGACCGAGGAGCAACTGGCCGTGGCCCGCAAGCATATCGACCGCCAAATGCGCGAATTTGCTTTCGATCGCCCAAACGTCTCGTTCCGGCACGGCTACATCGAAGACCTGCGCTCGCTGGACATCCCCGACAATTCTGTAGATGTGGTTATCTCCAACTGCGTTATCAACCTATCGCCAGACAAGCGCGCCGTGTTTTCGGAAATTTTCCGTGTCCTCAAACCCGGCGGCGAGCTGTATTTCGCCGATGTCTTTGCCGGACGCCGGGTGCCGGAAGCGATTAAAGACGACCCAATGCTGTATGGCGAATGTCTGGCCGGCGCTATGTACATTGAGGATTTTCGCCGATTGCTGCGCGATCTAAGCGTCCTGGATTACCGTGTGGTGTCCAAATGTCCGATCAATATCGATGACCCGGAGGTCAATGCCAAAACCGGCAACATCGATTTCTATTCGATGACCATTCGAGCATTCAAGCTGGATTCGCTCGAGGATATTTGCGAGGATTACGGCCAGGTTGCGATTTACCGCGGCACAATTCCGGAGCATCCGCACCGGTTCGAGCTGGACGACCACCATGTGTTCGAAACTGGCCGGCCGGTGCTGGTGTGCGGCAATACGGCGGCCATGCTGCAGGAAACCCGCTACGGCGCGCATTTCGAGATCATCGGCGACCGCTCCATGCATTACGGCCCGTTCGATTGCAGCAGCGGTTCCCCGTCGACCGAAAGCACCAGTTCCTGCTGCTGAAACTTTGACGCTTCGGCTGCGTATGGCTAAATGTACCCTTTGAAAATGCATTTTTACAAAATCGCGGGAGCGTCTTATGGAACTCATGAGTCTGTTGTTGATTATCCTGTTCGCCTGGCTGTTTTTCAAAATACTGGGATTCATTTTCAATGCGGCGGCGTTCATGATCATTCTTCCTCTGAAACTGCTGGCGCTTGGCCTCGCCAGTTTGCTGGTGATTTTCGTGCTGATCCCGATGGGACTGGTAGCAGGCCTGGCCGGGATCATCCTGGCGCCGCTGGCTGTGCTGGTACCTCTTCTACCGTTTTTGCTGATCGGGGTGGGCATTTACCTTCTGCTGAAAAATCAGCGGCGCGCGCCCTATCGCCCGACCCCGCAGGAAAAAGGTTCGGCAAGAACTTAAAGGGGAAACAGCACACAAGCCCATTTGGAATCCTGAAATAAATTTTGCGGAGGTAGCTTGAATCATGGCCTCTCTCGATCCTCTGGCGCCCGGATCCCTGCCAAGACCCGGGTGGATCGGCCGGCTGGTGCGTCTGCTGCTTGGCGGGGTGTTTCTATGGGGAACCTACCGGCTGCTTTTGGCCCACTTGGAACAGCCTCCTGGCACAAACGCGCCGACGCCGTTGTTTTTAATGGCGATCGTCGTCGCGTTTTATGGCTGGCATCTTCTGGCCGCGCAATATTCGCAGGTTTTGCCGCCCAAACGGGCCACGCTTGTTCCAATTGTGCTGACCGGACTGTTGCTGATCGCGGATGGACTGGTGTACCAACGGCTGTGGGCGCCCCCGGCGGCATGGTTCCTGTTCGTTATGACGGTTTCTATCCTGGGGTTCATTGGCTTTTCGTTTTTGCTTGCAGCGCTGCTGGCCGCGCCTGGCTGAGAGACGCGCTCGATTCCCTACGTGATAGGGGAATTGCGGGGCAAACCGGCCAGCGAATTCACCTGAGTGGGTGGCCTCACCGCTCTGGATGAGTGGGAAAATCGCAGACGCGCCCGCTAATTGGCGAGCGCGTCTTTTTTTTATTGGCTTCATATTCGTGACCTATTCACTTCCAGCCAATTTTGTCGCCGGCGGCGGCTCCGGATGCCGCACATAGCGCTCGAAGAATTCAATGATCCGGTTCAGTCGATCCATGCGGCGGTAGGGATGGCCGCTGCGCGACAGGTCGTGGCCTTCGTTCGGATAGCGAATGTATTCCACTGGCCGCCCCAGGGCTTTCAGACTCTTGTACAGATACTCGGATTGAATCACTCCCGTGCGCAAGTCGCGATCGGCGTGCATGATGAGTAAAGGCGTGCGGATGTTTTCCACGAACGTTTGCGGCGAGTTGGCATCGAGAATGCGGCGGATGTCAACGTCCCAGGGGTAGCCGCCAAAATGATTGGGAATCAGCCGCCAGGCGCGGCCCTCGCCGAAAAACACCGAAAGATCGTACACCCCGCGTTGCGCCACCGCCGCTTTGAAGCGGTGATCCTGCGACACGATCCACGCCGTCATGTAGCCGGCGTAGCTGCCACCGGTCACAAAAAGCTGATCTGCATCCACCCAATCCAGTTTTGCGGCGGTATCGGCCACGGCCAGGATGTCGCTTGCCGGACCTTCGCCCCAGTTTTGATAATTGGCATGCTGAAACGCATAGCCATAGCCGCCGCTGCCGCGCGGATTGCAAAACACCACACCATAACCCCAGGCGGTCAGCAACTGGAACTCGTGCCACATGGTGAATTCGCCCGGTCCCCACATGGCGCTCGGCCCACCGTGAATCTCCACCACCAGCGGATAGCGCACGCCCGGCTTCCAGCCCACTGGCTTCATGATCCAGTACTGCACCCGGCGGCCATCGGGGCGCGTCAACCAGTGCTCCTTGGGAAAGGTGACGATACGCTTGTGCAGCCAGCGTTCGTTGAAATCGGACAGCCGCTCCAGATGGCGGCCCCGGCGGTCGGCACGGTACAGCTCGTAGGGATTGCGCACCTCGGTCAGCGCCACCAGCAGGTGCTTCCGGCCCACGACGTAATCGCGAACGCCGCGATCGCCGGCAATGAGCGTTTCCACCGCGCCGCCGAACACCGGCACCCGGTACAGCGGAAAATCGCCCTCGCTGGCGGCAACAAAGTAAACATACCGGCTATTGGGCGAAAACCGGTGATTGAACACGCTGCGGTCCAGGGTTTGCGTCAGCCACTGTGGCTGGCCGCCATCGGCCGCGATTTTGGCCAGATGCCGCTGCGCGTAGCCCATGCGCGTGCTGTCAGTGGCGATAAACACGATGGTTTTGCCGTCGGGCGCGTATTTTGGCTGCGACACCAGATAGCCGGACCAGTTCAGAAACAGCTCCGCCTGCTTTTGCGCCACATCGATGCGCCACAGGTCGCTGTCGCGCGTGCGGTCGGGGTGCTGCGTGAAACGCACCGACGAACAGATGATGAACCGGCCATCCGGCGACCACTCCGGATTTTGAAAATTTTGAAAACCGTGGGTAAGCTGCTCGGCTTTGGCGTCTGGCTCCGCGCGCACCACAAACACGTGCGTGAATTTCAGCTCGGGCTGCAGCTCGTGCTCCCCCTGCAAACTGAGCCGGGTGAACACGCGCGGGTTGTGATCGGCGGCATTTTTGGCCAGCCAGGCGCGGATGCCCTTGAGTGAGCCGTCGGGACGGGCGGTAAGGCTGTCCCGCTGCGACGGTTTGAGCGACTTCCAGTTCGGTGCGTCCCGCCACTTCCGCCCAGGTCGCTCGTACGGCCACGGCGGCTCGCCCTCGATGGCCCATTCCGGAATCTGGCTGGTGAACAAAAGTTCGGTCCCAACCGGCGACCAGCGTGGACGGCTGGCACCGAACCGGGCATCGGTGACCCGATAGGCCTCGCCACCGGTCAGCGGCAAAATCCAGATTTGTGGCTTTTGGCCATGCCGCCGGACAAACGCAATGCGCTGGCCGTCCGGCGACCACACCGGCGAACTGTCGCTGCGCTCGCCGAAGGTCAGTTGCACCGGCGGCTGTTTCGCTTCCAGATCGACCAGGTACAGATGGCGAAAATAGCGGTATTCGCCGTTGCTGTTTTTGCCCATGGACGTGAGCACAAAAACCGCCCGCCGGCCGTCCGGCGCCATTTGAAATTGAGTCATGGTCTTCAACTTGAGCACGTCGCTGGTGGTTACCGGCTGTTTTTCGGCAACGGCCCGGGTGGCCCACAAAATCGCCGCCATCAGCAGCATCCTGAGCATCATTCGGGTGTTCAACATGTTTCTATCCTCGATGTTACAGGCTTTCATTGCGGCTTTTGCAAATCAGTACGTATTTAACGGTTCATCTTTACAAAAGCAAGAGAAACGGAACACAGCGTACAAAGGCGCCTCATTTGAATTGCCCTCCGGATCGGCCAAATGTATTTGCCTTTTTGGTAAAATTCATTATTTTTACGTATCGATTTAGCATACACCGTTACCTATCGTTCCGGCTTTCAGCAGCGACTGAAAGGGTGCCGCTGAAATGCCGGAACCTCATATCCGCCTGTTCCCTGGAAAGAGTTTCCGGCGTTTTTTTCCCTTTCGTTTTCGCAAAATGGCATAATAGCCAATAGATCATTATAGAGAATACCATCCAAAAGCGAATCCTTTTATGAATCATTCAGAATAGATACATTTGTATTCAAAAAATCATGTCCATCCTCCGAGAGGGAACCCCGCATCTGGGCTGCAGGACTTACCCAAATCATCGAGGAGATCACCATGGCTCATTTCCGCAGACTGTATCGCTCTTTTGCAACGCTTTCCGCCTTCCTGATTGTTGGGGGCATGAAAAGCTTCGCCATGTCAAGTTCTGCCCCGGCAGCCATGCCGGCCGCGGACAGTCTGACTATTTTGGATTTTGCCATTGAAAATATCACCGACACATCCGCCACCCTGAGCTGGAAAACCAATCTGGCGGCGCAATCGCAGGTCTTCCTCTGGCTGGATACGCTTGCGGTGGACACCCTGCAATCCGCCGCCGATACCACCCAGCACACGTTTGCGCTAACGGGGCTATGGCCCAATCGCACTTATACCCTGCGGGTTCTCTCATTCCTGGCCGATGGCAGCGACACCACAGCGGTGGATACCGCCTTCACCACGCTCACCGGCGGCCACGTGGTGTTTGAAAACGTTCAGACCATCTTTGATCGCAATTGTGTTCGTTGTCATCAGGGAACCAATGCGCCTGCTGATCTGTCGCTGAAAGCCGGGCAGGCGTACGACAACATTGTGAATGTGCCCAGCAGCGAAGTGCCGCAATATTTGCGCATCCATCCCGGGCGGCGGGAGAGCAGCTATCTGTATATCAAGATCACTTACGATGTGCCACCGGCCGGGGCCCGGATGGAAAATCTGCCTCAAGATGAGATTGAGCTCATTGGCCGGTGGATCGACCAGGGCGCGCTGCGCAACCCGCCACCGCCCTACATGGCCATGCAAATCCGCACACCGCGCCTGCCCGACGGCGAGATCAACATCGCCTATGGACAGGGCGTCGATGTCTGGGGGGGGCTGCCTCCATACAGCTTTTCAATTGTTTCGGGCAATCTGCCGCCGGGGCTGAATCTGGACTCCGGCTCCGGGTATATCGCCGGGGTGCCCTCGAGCGAAGGCACCTACGATTTCACTCTGCGCGTAAGCGACAGCCAGTCGCCGGCCGCGTCGGTCGAGCAAACGTATCGCATCATCATCCGCAACACGCAGAACAAATGGAGCGTGCCGGATGGCTTCGAAATCCAGCCGGTGGTGACCGACCTGCATCTGCCGGTGAACATCGCCTTTGTCCCCAATCCCGGCCCGCGGCCGCAGGATCCGTATTTTTACGTGACGCTGCTGTATGGCGACATCGTCATGGTGCAGCGCAATTTCGAAACCACGCTGTATGCCACCGATCTGCTCAACTTCAATCCCACCGGTGAATTTGCCGGCAGCGGCGAGCTCGGCGTCACTGGTATTGTCGTTGATCCGCTAACCGGCGATGTGTTTGCCTCCATGGTGTACGATTCCGCCGGGCAAAAATATGGCAAGGTGGTGCGATTTCACAGCGAGGACGGCGGACGCACCGCCGCCACGCAGACCGCCATCCTCACCGCCATTCCGGCAGCGGTTTCGCATCAGGTGCACGCGCTGACCATTGGCCCGGACGGCAAGCTGTATCTCAACACCGGTGACGGATCGCACCCGCATAGCGCGCCGGAGCTGGACGACCTGCGCGGCAAAATCCTGCGCATGAACCTGGATGGCAGCATGCCGCCGGACAACCCGTTTCCGGGAACCTACATCTATGCCAAAGGATTCCGCAATCCATTCGGCGCAGCATGGCGTCCGGACGATGGTTTTCTGTACATCAGCGACAACGGTCAGAAGACCGATGACCGGCTGGTGAAGGTGTACCCGGGCGAAGATTACGGCTGGCGGCTGCAAAATCCCGATTTGACCACCGGCGCCATTTATCTGTGGAATCCCGTCGTTTCGCCGGTGGAAATGGATTTTTGTGTCAACACGGCATTTCCGCCGCAGTACGAAGGCGACCTGTTTGTCGGCTGGGCCGGCATTCCGTACCTGTCGGGGCAGAATCCGGTGGGCAAAAAAATCGAGCGTTTCAAACTGGATGCCCATGGGCAGGTCATCGAAAACGAAATATTTATCGAATATATTGGCTCGGGGCGCGCCACGGTGGTGGGCGTCGCGTTTGGCCCGGATGGCCTGTACTTCACCGATCTGTTCGGCGAGAACGGATTTGACTACAAGGGCCGCGTGCGCGGCAATGTATACCGCGTGCGCTGGGTGAGCAACGACTCGATTCCGCCGGTGATTCAAAACGTGCAAATCACCGACATTACCGATAGCTCGGCCACCGTTTTGTGGGAAACCAGCGAACCCGCGCGCAGCCAGGTGGAGTACGGCACGGCTACGGGCTACGGGCAATGGACGCCTCTGGAAACCAACCTGACGACCCAGCACCGCGCCGAGTTGCGCAACCTGCTGCCCGGCACCCGCTACCATGTACGCATCTGGGCCTGGGATGCCAGCAGCAACCAGGGCGTTTCGGATGATTTCGATTTCACCACGCCCATCGACAGCAGCTACATCAAGTTTGATCGGATGATCGAAGCCGAGCAGATGCAGTTGATCGGAGCTGCGGGAATTGTTGCCGGTGACAGCACCGTGAGTCTGTTGAACGCCGGCACCGCCGAAGCCACCGTCCAGTTCCCTGCTGATAGCAGTTACTGGCTGGTTTTGCGAGCTCGCAACCGGCGGTCCAACAACGTTGCTGTGGAAGTTCGCATCGATTCCACTCTGCTCCGACGGTTTGAAATCGATGCCTCGCCGTTCGGTCGCTTTGGGGTGAGGTTTTCGGCATCGGAAGGGGCGCATCTCGTTTCCGTCCATGTTCCCGCCTCGGAGAATGCCTTAGATAGCATGGAGGTGGAACTGGATTGGCTGCGAGTTTCCTCCTTTGATGGACTACCCGATTCCTCCCAACCGGCGATCGTGAATCTGGCCGTTGCGGATACCGCCAGGACAGCCGCATCGGTTCACTGGACGACCAACAGGCCAACCCTTGCCTGGCTGCATTTCGGCCCGGACACCCTAACCCGCATGGCCATGACTCCGGATTCGGTTTACCGTACCCAGTTTCAGGCTCGATTGCAAAACCTGATCCCCGGGACCGCGTATGAGGCCATGGTGACGGCCGTGGATCGCCATGGCCGCACAACGACCAGCGATACCCTGCGCTTCCGGACCCTGCCCTATGTGCCGGGCGAGCGCATCGAAGCTGAAGCCATGCAGCGCACCGGGATGGTCGCAACCGCTCCCGGTGATAGCAGCGTGCTGCTCTCCGCGGACGGCGCGCTAAGGGCGAACGTCGCTTTTCCGGAAGACAGCCTGCTCTGGTTGATCTTGCGCGCCGGCAGCGTTCAGGCGGGAGATGTGCCGGTGAACATCCGCGCGGATACCAGTGGGGTTGCGGGCTTTCAAGTCGATACCGAGCCGTTTGGTCTGTTTGGTATCCGCCTTCGCAGCCATCCGGGGCTGCGTGCGCTTTCGCTGGCCATCGGCGCGGCCCTGGCGCAGGCCGACAGCCTGACCCTGGAAGTGGACTGGCTGTACCTGCAGTCTGCGGCCGACAGCACCGGCTCATTGCGACCCGCCTTTGTGCAGTTCGCCGTCAGCGACACCGGCGAAACCTTCGCTCGCCTGCGCTGGATCACCTCCACGCTGACGCGCGCGCAGCTCTACTTGGGAACCGATTCGCTCACTCTAAGGGCCACTGCCCCGGATTCGGCCTTCCGCACCCATTACCGCGTCCTGCTGGACAGCCTGTCGCCGGGCACCGAGTACCGCGCCGTGGTGGTGGTGGAAGATCGGTTCGGTAAAGTGGCCAGCAGCGACACATTGACATTCCGCACCCCGGGGACGCCTTCCGGAATCAGCCCGGATCGCCTGTCCCGAATGGTTCCGGACCGATTCGCGCTGTCGCGGAATTATCCCAATCCCTTTAACCCGGCCACCCGGTTTCGCATCAGCCTGCCGGAGCCGGGAACCCTCACGCTGCGCATTTTCGACCTGCGCGGCAGGCGCATCCGCGAGCTGTTTCATGGCGAGCTCACCGCGGGCGTGTGGGAAATGATGTGGCAGGGCCGTAACGACCGCCGCACTCAGGTGAGCAGCGGTGTGTATCTTTTGCAAGCGGAATTTCACAGCCGTAGCGGCAGGGTTTTCCGCCAGACCCGCCGGCTGTTGCTGATGAAATAACCTGATTGCAAAACCCCTTCCCCGGCCCAAAAGCTGGCCGGGGATATTCATTGGGGCTGTATTCTCAACGGCTAAACATACTGATTGATAGATTCCCCACTAGTCCCTGGATCTCGTCAATCCCCAGGTAGTACCCCACGGTCAACTTCTCCCCCCGTCCTATTCGGTAGCCGTGCGGCTGCAATTCTCTCTCCGAAAAAGGGAAATTCATTCAGATACATAAAGCGTTATCAAAAGCAAACGATAATTCATTTAGTGAAATGGATTTGCCTTAAACATTCGCATTTGAGGAAAACACAATGACCATGACAGTGCCAGCAGTCGATTGCAAGCACTTCCAAAATAAATCCCGTTTTTACATTCCGGCCTGCAGAAAAAGTCGGGACCCCGTATTGAAAAAGGTTTAAGTACTAATTGAATAATGATGAAAATCCTAATGAAACGCAGCTTCCATTCGGTAGCGGATATCAATATTATACGCGTGGCTCTAAAAGGGCTCGCTATATGTCTGGTAGTTGTTTTTACCGCCGAAAGCGCGATTATGCTGGCGCTGTCCGCACTGGCCATCAATTTGAATAGTGTGTTGGCCGCCTTTCTGGATTCGTTTTTGCTGGCTTTGTTGCTTTCCCCCTTCGGGTGGTGGTTATTCCGCAAAATAAAAAAGCAACAGATCGAAATCCAGAACCATCGCAACCGTTATTTTTCCCTCATCAACCACCTGCCCGATGGACTCATCACCATTACCCGCAACGGCATCATTGAATCCATTAATCCTGCTGTCGAACAAATGTTTGGCTATGCTCGCCAGGAACTCATCGGCCAAAATATCAAGATACTCATACCGAAACAGTTTCTTGCCCGGCATGAAGCTCGTCTGAAGGCTTACCGGCCAGGCCAATCATCACGTATCATCGGCCATGGAAACGAAATATTTGGCCGGAAGAAGAACGGCGAGATATTTCCATTGTACCTGGCGGTCGGAGAAATAGGAACCCATAGCGAAAATAAATTTATCGGTCTTCTTCGGGATATCTCTGAAGAACGGAATCGCCGCCAGGCCCTCGAAGCCACCAATCTGGTGCTGAAACAATTATTCGAAATTAGCGCCTCTAAAGAGCTAGATATCCCGACGCAACTCAATATCCTCCTGCACCTTGGGTGTCAGACGTTCGAAATGAGCCATGGCATCGTCAGTCGGATTGAACAAGACTCCCAACGCGTGGAATACATTGAAGGGATGAATCCGCCATTGGCCCCAGGCCAAATGTTACCATTGAACGCTCTCCCCTGCGCGGCATCCACCAACCGCAATCAGGCCCGCGCCTGCAACCATGTTTCGCAACAGGCCGAACACTCGCCAACCGTTGGCAATATGCACATCGAGGCATACATAGGCGCTCCTATCTATGTTGACGGCAAACTGTACGGTAGTTTGAATTTCATTTCCGAATGTCCACGTAAGCGACCTTTTCAAGAACACGAACTGGCGATTGTGACGCTACTGGCGCAATGGATCGGCAGTCAACTGGCCTATTTGAATTATGAGACGCAACTCACGCGCCAGAACACCCTGTTTCAGGCCATCTTCCACGATACTCCAGAAGCCATGGTGTTTGCCAATCCAGAAGGCGAAATCACCATGGTGAATCCCGCATTCACACAAATTTTCGGCTACGAACCGGAGGAGGTCAAAGGTCAGCACCCGGCCATCCTGTTGGCCAATCCCGATGAATACCGGGACCTGCGAAAAGCATACTTCCACCCTGACCAGGCGACCAACCGCAGCCTTTTCGAATCCCAGTACCGCCGTAAAAACGGCGATACCTTTCCCGGCGAAACCGTTCCCAGCATCATTCGCACACCAGACGGCGATTTGCTGGGATTTTTTGCCCTCATCCAGGATATCAGCGAACGCAAATGGGCCGAAGAACAGCTGCGTTCCTATGCTCAAAGACAGTCGCTGCATGTAGAGCACACGCCGCTCGGCGTCGTTGAATGGGATATCAATTTCCGGGTAGTGGAATGGAATCCGGCTGCGGAGCGCATCTTTGGCTTTACCAAGGAGGAAGCGGTTGGCAGGCACGCGGCCGAGCTCATTGTTCCGGAATCGGTGCGCCCGCATGTGGACCGAATCTGGCAGGCGCTGATTTCTCAAAAGGGCGGCCGATATAGCACCAATGAAAATGTCACCAAAGATGGCCGCATCATCCTGTGTGAATGGTACAACACCACCTTGATTGATGAAAATGGCCAGGTCATCGGTGTTATTTCGCTGGTACAAGATATTACTGAAAAGAAACTGGCCGAGGAAAAACTCAAAACCTCACACCAACGGCTATGGACCCTGATCAATAATTTACAAGATGGCATTCTGGTGGAAGATGCCGAGCACCGGGTGCTTTTCGCCAACAAAGCGTTTTTCGATTTGTTTGCCATTAGCATTCCCCCCGAAGAGATTATCGGGCAACGGTGCTGTAAGGGGGTCGATGCCATTATCCAACTGTTCCCGGACAAAATCGAATTCAAAAACCGCCTTTCTGAAATCACTCGGGCGCGTGAGCGGGTGCTGCACGAAATCCTCTATTTGAAAGATGGTCGCATTTTTGAGCGCGATTACGTGCCCATCATCGTGGATGACACTTTTCAGGGCCAGCTCTGGTGCTACAGAGATATCACCCAACGCAAACGCGCCGAAGAACGGCTACGGGTGCAGGCAACCGCTCTGGATGCTGCCGCTAACAGCATCATGCTCACCGCTCGCGATGGCACCATTCTCTGGGTGAATCAGGCGTTCGCCGAAATCACGGGCTATACGGCCGAAGAGGCCATCGGCCGCAAGCCCAACATTTTGCGTTCCGGCAAACACTCCAAAGAGTTTTATCAGGAGCTCTGGCATACCATCACCGCAGGCAAAGTCTGGCGCGGTGAAATCATCAATAAGCACAAAGACGGCCACTTCTACTACATTGAAGCCACCATTACCCCGGTGAAGGACGAGAACGGCGAAATCACCCATTTTGTGGGCATTTCGCAGGACATTACCCAGCGCAAGCGAACTGAGGAACATCTGGCCAATACCTTGAAGCGGCTGCAAAACCTTCTCGATGCCGCCTCAGAAGTGGCGATCATTTCCACCGATCCGAACGGCACAATCACGATCTTCAACACCGGCGCCGAACGCATTTTTGGCTTTCCGTCCGACGAGGTGGTGAAACGCAAATCGATCCTCGATTTGTTCGATGCCATGGAAATCCGTTCGCGCGCTAAGGAGTTGAGCGTAAAGTACCAAGAAAAAATTGAAGGTTTTGGCGTATTCACCACGGTACCACTACGCGAAGGCTACGAGAAACGCCGCTGGGTGTGCACCACCCTTCGGGGCGATCGCCGCGTCCTCGAAGTGGTGACCACTCCACAAATCGACGCCCGCAGCGAATTAACCGGATTCTTGCTGATCTGCGTGGATATCACCGAACATAAAATTGCCGAGGACCGGCTCGCACAAAGTCTAACCGAACTACAAAAGGCCAAAGCTTCCCTCGAAGTTTCTAACAACGAACTCGAGCGGTTCAATCGCGCCATGATCGGACGGGAACAACGGATTATCGAGCTTAAACGCGAAATCAACGAAATGCGCGGAAAACTGGGCCTAGCACCTCTATACAATACTCCCAAAACTGACAAAACGGACGTCGAAAGCGATAAGCACCTTGTGAAAACGCAAAATGAAGCCACAATTCTGGCAGCCACGCTGCAGGCCCCACAGGTCATCCGGACCAATCCCGAGCTCGAAAAACGCGAACTCGACATCGCTTTCATTCCCATTATCTGCGCCGCCCCTCTGCTATATGCACACAGCCGCGGCTACTTTGCCCGCAACGGGCTGGAGGTGAACCTGATTCCGGCCAGCGGCTGGAGCGGGGTGAAAGAGCTGCTGCTGTATGACCACACAGATGCCGCCCACGTGCTGGCGCCCATGCCGTTGGCGGCCACTCTCGGCATTGACGGCCACAAGCGGCAGGTCCGCCTGGCTGCGATTCAAAACGTCAACGGCCAGGCGCTGACCCTGGCTAAGAAATACCGTGATATTCAGTCGGTAAAGGATATGCGTGGTTTTCGGTTCGGGATTCCGTACAAGTTTTCCATGCATGGTTATCTGCTGTGTCAGTTCCTGGCTGATCACGGCCTGGATCCGATGAATGACGTGCGCATCATCGAAGTTGCACCGCCGCGCATGCCATACTATCTTCAAAAAGGTTGGATCGATGGATATTTTGCACCCGAGCCCTTCAATCAAATTGCGGTGTACCGTGGCATCGGCTTCATTTATCTGTTATCGAAAGATATCTGGGATCAACATCCATGTTGCGGTTTTTCGTTCACGCAAGACTTTTACAGAAACTATCCCAAAACTGTGAGGGCATTGCTCAAAAGCCTGCTACAAGCGCAATATGAACTGCATCATGCCGATGCGGCCAAGCGCTATGACATTGCTACCACTCTGTCCATGCCGGATTATTTGAACCTGAATGAAATCGAGCCTATTGCCCAGGCATTGTCCGGTCACTTCCCGGATGGCCGCGGCGGGCTGCACAATGTGCCAAACCGCGTCGATTTTCTGCCGCATTTGCATCGCGAGCACGGCATCTGGATGTTGTCGCAAATGCAGCGCTGGAATCAGTTGCCCAAACGCATCGATTATCAGCGTGTGGTAAAAAAGGTGTTTCTGGCCGGAACTCGCATGCTGGCACGCGAGGTTAGCTTCGAAAATGCCAGGCAGACGCGCGTCACCCTGCCCGGTGATTGCAACCCGGCAACGCCGTTTGAAACCATGCTAAAACAGCCATTTTGCGCCTTCAATCCGGAAGTATCGAATCCGAAGCCGGCTCGTTCGCTCAAATCCTGGCGAGAACGGCTGAACCGGATCATTCATTATCTGGCTGCGGCAGCTGGCGGAATCCAGCAGGAGGAGTTGGAAATCTCTGGCGACGACGAAATCGGACGGCTTGAGGAAATCATCAACGAATTATTGCGAAATTTGCGATATTCGGCGCAGGCCCTACAGGAGCAAAAGGAGTACATGGAGCAGGAGATCGCCCGGCGCACCGAAGCACTGATGGAAAGCCGTAAGGCCGCCCTGAGTTTACTGGAGGATGCCCAGGCGGCCACCCAGGCCAAAAGCCAATTTCTGGCCAACATGAGCCACGAAATCCGTACCCCAATGAACGGCGTTATCGGGATGACCGACCTATTACTGGAAACCGACCTCACGTCGGAACAACGCGAGTTCGCCGAAATCATCAAAAAATCCGCCGAAGCGTTGCTCGATCTTATCAACGACATCCTGGATCTATCGAAAATCGAAGCCGGTAAGCTGGACCTGGAAAACATCGAATTCGACCTGCGCGCTACCCTCGATGACATCATGGAAACCCTGGCGATTCGCGCCTATCAGAAGGACCTCGAGCTGGCCTGCCTGGTGGAACCGGATGTGCCGCGCTATCTCAAGGGCGATCCCAGCCGCCTGAGGCAGATTCTGTTGAACTTGCTCGGCAATGCCATCAAATTCACCTCCAGAGGACACGTTACGCTGTTCGTCAAAAAACAGGAAGAAGAAGCGCAAAATGTGCGGCTTCATTTCGCCATCAAGGATACCGGCATCGGTATTCCACAGGACAAACTGAACTCTATCTTCACCGCATTCTCACAGGCGGATGCCTCCACCACGCGCCATTATGGCGGCACCGGTCTGGGCCTGGCGATTGCGAAACAACTGGTGGAGATGATGGGCGGACAAATTGGCGTCGAAAGTGAAGAAGGCAAAGGCTCGACTTTCTGGTTTACGGCGCAATTCGCAAAACAGGAACACGTACCGCAATCTGCCAACCTGCCGCTGGGTGATATTTCTGGCCAGCGCATCCTGATCGTGGATGACAACAAAATCAACCGCCGGGTGCTGCGCTACATGCTGGAATCCTGGCACTGCCGTCCGGAAGAGGCTTCGGATGCGGAGACAGCTCTGCAAATGCTGAAGCAGGCGAAAAAGGAAGGCGATCCGTTTCGCATTGCCATTCTGGATATGCATATGCCAGGCATGGATGGCGAAACCCTCGGAAAAAAAATCAAATCCGATCCCGATCTATGGGATACCACAATGGTGATGTTGACTTCGGTGGGGCACCGCGGCGATGCCATACGGTTCGAGGAAATCGGGTTTTCTGCTTACCTCATTAAACCGATTCGGTATTCCAAACTCCTGGAATGCCTTTCCATCGTCATGGGCAAACAATCGGCCAAAGGTGACGCCCCTCACAAGATAGTGACCCAATACACGGTAAATGAAGTCCGCAGGAGCGGGAAAAAGACCGCTCGCATTCTCCTGGCCGAGGATAATCTGGTGAATCAGCGCGTGGCTGCCAAATTGCTGGAAAAGGCCGGATACGAGGTAGATATCGCCAACAATGGCCATGAGGCGGTGGAAGCAGTGTTTCAGAACCGGTATGATGTCGTGCTAATGGATTGCCAGATGCCGGGCATGGACGGGTTCGAGGCGACGCAGGCCATCCGCGAGCGCGAGCCCGAAGGCCAGCGCATTCCCATCATCGCGCTCACCGCCAACGCCATGAAAGGCGACCGCGAGCGCTGCCTCGAGGTGGGGATGGATGACTACCTCAGCAAGCCGGTGAAAAAGGAAGAATTGTATTCCATCATCGAAAAATGGCTCAACGCTGAGCGGGAGATTCCAGAAGTTCGTGTAATCGATGATTTCCCACCGATTCATGAACCCGAATCGAAGCCGGCCAATAAAGACGATCGGTAACAATCTGTTCCAATAGGCTTCACTTTCGTTTCAGGCGCAAATACACATAACCAACGCCGCGCATATTAACGTTATCACGCACGGCCTCGCAGCGACCAAGCCAGTACGGCATGCCCAGCAATCGGATTTCCTGGCCATCGAAGGTGGGTTTGAGCATAATCAAATCATCCTCTTCGTCGGCGGCGATGCGCCAGTACATGGCAAGTTTACCGCTGCCCATGGGCGAGGCCAGCACGGTATCGGCCCATGCCCGGAATTTGTGCGTCAGCAGAATATCCCCATTGGGTGCCGAACGCACAAGCGTGTTAATGGCCGGGAACGTCTGGCTGTGATACACCACCACGTCGGATCCATCCTGAAAATGAATTGCGAACATGTCGCTTGCCGCATTTTTCTCGGGACTGTCCCCCCATTCGTGTTGAAAAATGCCGAATCCGGAAAGCACATGCTGCTGATGTCCCCGCCGCATCACCGCCAGCACCGTGCCCCGCGGGATGAGATACAGACGTACGTATTTGCCGGCGCCCACCGCCACCTGTCCAAGATCAATCGGCATTTTCGCCGGCGTGAAAGCCAGGCTCAATATCAGGTCTTTGATGTTCAGCTCGAATTTATACGGCCCGCCAGCCGGATCGCGCTCGAGCACATTTTTGCCGTATTTTTCATACAACCGGCCTTTCGTGTGTTTGGCACGACTGATCAGCGGAGGCTTGATTTTCCGGTAGGTCGTCGCGGTTTTGCGGGATTCATCGGCCACCACGGCATAAACCGCGCTGGCCTTGAAGCCCGCCACTTTGCCGCTCAGAAAAAACACGGCAACCCCGAACCGGCTGCTATCTTCGGCTGTCAGGTGGGTTAGCAACGTCCAGCCTTCAAAATCGACGCCGTCATGTTTGCCATCATCGCGTGGGAACTGCAGTTCCTGGGCGGATAGCGACGCCGCCAGAATCAGCCACAGTAGCGTACCGCTCGATATTTGCAAAAGCTATCTCCTTCGTTAGGCTTGCCACTCCCCTGCCGGAGTCGGCGCCCCGGCAGGGTGTCGCCTCATCCCTCAATTGATGTAACCGTGTTCCAGATTCAGTAGCGAATCCCGGTCATCGAACTGGTCGTTCCACAACTGATCAATCGCAAACACCAGCGAGAACTGGATACGCGTTTCTGTTTCGCCAAACAGGTACTGCAGATCGCCATTGAATTTCTGCAGGGTGTATTGCACACCGACGTCAAAATTGTCGCCGAGCCGGTAAAAGGCATTGATGATGCCGAGCCACTGGAACGTGTTCTGCGCCAACTCGGGAAAAGATTTGTACCCCACCGTCAGCGATATTTGCGCCGTGGGGCGTTCCAATTTACGGTAAAGATACCGCAACGCCGTTGTACTGGCCAGCGACCGGGCCAGGGTCATGCTGGTAAAATCGGTGATTCGATCCACGCCGCTCAGGCCCAGGTTTAAAATCGATTGGTGTCGCACGTCCCAGAAATGCACCGGATCCGGCCGGATGTTCAGAATGGCCGAGAAGGTGATGTTTTTCAGTACCTCATCATAGCCGCCATAGGCCGCGCGGTTGGTCAGGAAGTTGTTGAAACCGATGCCGATTTGGTTGAGAATGGGACGGTTCCAGCGCTGACTTTCCGGCACCCGGTACTGCAGCGATACGCCGATGGCATTGAGACTGAAATCCGTTTCCGCCGTCGCCGGGGGCAGCGGTGTTTTGGTGAAATGTTCGCCATGCAAACGCAGCCAGACGCGCTGCCCGAACACATGCGCGTATTCCATCACGTTGCCGTACTGGTGGTCTTCGGTATTTTCCCCGGAAGAAAACGGATTTAGCACATCGGTGTAAAAAATGGCGTCGTCATCACGCAGGGTCGGGAATTCAATCAGGGCGCTGCGAACCCGCGACCGACCTATTTTCAGAATGTTGGACTTATCTTCCAATTTTACAAAAATCTGGTGATAAAACACCTGCCCCAGATCCGAATCGGCATCCGGGAACTGAAAGCCGACTACCAATTGGCCACGGTACCGGCCATACAGTTTTTGTTTGAAGCCCAGCAGCACGGCTGTGTCGGAAAAATCGTTCACCGCCGAGGCCGTCGCATGAGCCGCGCGATCCACATTAAACGAAACCACGCCCCGCGTCGCAAGCTGGATCTCCGGACTGACCTGCGCCAGGCCATCCGAAGCCGCAATGACAAACGCGGCAAAAAGCCACACAAACATCCATTTATACCGTTTCATGGTTTAGGTCTCCCTCAGATCTATTCATCCAGCGCCACTTTGGGCAGCATGTTCATTTTTTGTCCCGGCTTCATGGCCATCTTCATTTTCATGGGTCGAACCATGCGTTCTTCGTCGGGCAAATCTTCATAGGCCAGCACCAGCAAATTGCCGCCGGGATACAGGCCGTTGTTGGTAACGCGTCGCGTGTCATGATCGTGAAACGTCCAGAGGCCACGGTTTTTGCCCTCGATGATGATGTCCAGGGTTTTCCCCGGGCTCAGTCGCAGCGTGTTCTGCTGCCACGGCTGCGGCACGGGGAGGCCGTCGTCGCACACCAACCAGAAATCGTGGCCGTGCAAATGTAGAAAATGCTCTTCCGTGCCCGCATTGATCAGCCGCACCCGGATCGTTTCGCCTTCTTTGATGTACAGGTTGGGGGTCGATGGATACGACTTGCCGTTCACGCTGAACCAGTTCGGCACCGGCAGATCCGATGGCGCGCGCCGGCTCAAGCTGTACGGCGGCTGGTATCCTCGCTCGATGGCGTCCAGCAGTTCCTGTTTGCTGTCGAATAAGGCGAACCGCTCTTTGTCGAACCGGCCGTTGCGCATCAAATACATCCGCTCCTTCATGCGCTCCAGCATGCCATTCAATTCGCGGCGCATGAAGTTGGTGTCGTGCGCCGAGTACACCAGGGTGTATTCCCGCTCGTACGGGAATTGTTTTTTGATCGGGTCATCGTCGGGATTTTCAATGATGAAGCTGCCGAACATGCCCGATTGCATATGCAGCAACGTGCCCCAGTGGCAGTGATAGAAATGCGTGCCATACGGCTCGGCAACAAATTCGTACACGAATTCCTCGCCTGGCATCACCGGCATCTGCGTCACGTACGGCACGCCGTCCATGCGCCACGGCACATGCAGGCCATGCCAGTGAATGGTATGATTCAACTCCGTTTTATTTTTGAATTTCACCCGCACCCGATCGCCCTGATTCACGCGGATCTCCGGCCCGGGGATTTGGTTATTGAAAGCGAGAATGTGCACCCGCATGCCGGGAGCAAATTCATGCTGAATGATATCAATAAACAGCTCAAACTCCTTCACATCACCCACGATTTTGGGTTCAAGGGGCTGCGGAAATTTTGTGGCGTTCATCTGTTTTGTCTTTTCTGCCAGAATCGTGGCCGGCAGCAAAGAAAAAGCAGATAGTGCAGCTCCCGCGGATAGAAACTCGCGTCGGTTCATACATCCTCCAACCAATTTATGGTAAAAAATAAGTGACCTTCATGAAAGTTAGAGCAGGGGCGTAAAAGAAGCGATGAGAAAATGCCCACCGCGACTTTCCTTTTCGCACTTCATTTTTGAGAAATTTGCATAGCGATTCCGCCACACCAATCTTTCCGGACATATTTTATCAATCCGTGTAGATGGGGAGTCGAGCGCCTGCCGTAGTGTGATTTCGCAGGCGCTCGAAACAGCAGATATCGATCACGGCTTTGTTTGCGTTTCTGGATTACCCGCCAGGTCGATCTGCGCTTTATCCCCCTGTTTCTTTTTGCCGCCGCAGCAATCATGCCCACCATGAGCAGGGTCGCTGTGGGCATGCGTTCGGTGCGATCCGACGTGCGCCCCATGGCCGCCGCAGCAGCCGTGATGCGATCTTGATAGGGACGTCGGTGACGAAGCACTATCCTCGTCTACCGGTTGTGGTTGCCGGCCGTGCCGGTGTCCAAACAAATGCAAAACCATGAACAGTCCCAGCAGGGACAACAAGAGCCAATTCGATGCGAACCATTCCATGGTATATACTCCAATGGTTTTATTAACAACATGTGGCCGTCTCCGACCCATTGTGTCAAATACAATGCCATTCTTTTTTCGAATCATACAACCATTTGTTTTTATTAATATTATTACAGAAAGACTGCTCCACAAATAGTGCCGGTCGCTCCAAACATGTAGAATATTCTACAACTGGATGTTGACTATTCTGCAATTATTGAAAATGCGACTACTTCCATTGATCTTCTGAAGGGTAAACCTTCCAAATTTTTTGAAAATCCCTATCCTGCCAGTGCACGTCTGGCAGGCTGTTTCAGTCATCCTTTAAGCTGATGAAGCATCATTTACAGGCTTGCAAAAAACGATCTATCCTCTTATATTATAGCTGTGTAGCTGTCCTCTCATTTTTGCCGCACCATTTCCTTTAGCCGTTTTTCCAGTCTGCCTGTCAGCCATTTCCGATTGGATGAACCGGGAGGTCGTAAAACCGAGGTGATGCGCTATGAGGAAAAGCAACCATCAGGAATTGGCGTTGCAGCACAATTCGGGAATCCCCGCCTCGATCATAAAGCCCATGTCCGCGGCGTTCGTATCCACCTATCCGCCGCGGCGCTGTGGCATCGCGACATTTACTCACGATCTCATCAGCTCCATTGCGCAGATCACCGGCACCCCCCTGGGCAGCAGCCCGGAGTTGCAGGTGATTGCCATGAACAACATTCCGGAGGGCTACGAATATCCGCATCAGGTGCGGTTTGAAATCCGCGATCAGCAGAAGCAGGATTACCGGGAAGCCGCGGATTTCATCAACGTGTCTTCAGTGGAAATCGTGTCGCTGCAGCACGAATATGGCATTTTCGGCGGCGATAATGGGGCCTACATCATCACGCTGCTGCGCAACCTGCACAAACCGGTGGTTTCCACCCTGCACACGGTGCTGCAGAAGCCGAATCCGGTGCAGAAAAAGGTGCTGACCGAGATCTGCGAGCTATCCACGCGCGTCGTCGTTCTCTCCGAAAAAGCCCGTGAGATTCTGCACGAAGTGTACGGCGTGCCGTTGGGCAAAATCGATTTCATCCATCACGGCGTGCCCGATGTGCCCTTCCTGGATCCGGCGTTTTATAAAGATCAGTTCGATCTGGAAGGCCGGCTGGTGCTGCTCACTTTTGGCCTGATCAATCCCAATAAGGGCATCGAGTACGCCATCGATGCGCTGGCGCAGATTGTGGACAAACACCCCGAAGCGGCCTATATCGTGCTGGGCGCCACCCATCCCGAAGTGAAGCGGCATTTTGGCGAGGAATACCGGCTGTTCCTCAACCGCAAAGTCAAAGAAAAAGGCCTGGAAGAGCACGTCTTTTTTCACAACCGTTTTGTTACCCACGACGAGCTGATTAAATTCCTCATCCTGGCGGATGTGTACCTCACGCCCTATCTATCCAAGGAGCAAATCGCCTCGGGTACCCTGGCCTATGCCATCGGCTGCGGCAAGGCGGTGATTTCCACACCCTACTGGTACGCCGAGGAGATGCTTGCGGACGACCGCGGCCGCCTGGTGCCGTTTAAGGATACCCGGGCGCTGGCCGAGGTGCTGGATGAAATCCTGTCGGATGAAATCACCCGCAACCGGCTGCGCAAAAACGCCTATACTTTCGGACGCAACATGATCTGGCGGCAGGTGGCGATTCAATATCTGCAGACATTCCAGGCCAGCATTGAACAGTATGCCCGCGTGCGGCCACGGCCGCTTATTCAGCCGCGATCCAGGGACATTCCGCAGCCATCGCTGCCGGAGATCAACCTGTCGCACATGAAATTGCTGACCGACGATACGGGCATCATGCAGCACGCCAAATTCACCACGCCGGACCGCTTTCACGGCTACACCACCGACGACAACGCGCGCGCGCTGCTGGTAACGGCACTGCACTGGCACCTGTTCAGCGATGAAACCATCCTGCCACTGATGCAGCGCTATCTCTCGTTCTTGCATTACGCGTTCAACGAGAAAAACGGCCGCTTCCGCAATTTTATGTCGTACGACCGCCAGTGGCTGGAAGAGGTGGGCAGCGAGGATTGCCAGGGCCGGGCGCTTTGGGCACTCGGCACGGTCATTCAGTTTGCGCCGACACCAGGCATTTTGCGCATGGCCACGCATTTATTCGAAAAGGCCCTGCCCGCGGTGGAAAAATTCAAGAGCCTGCGCGGACACGCGGCCGCCATATTGGGGTGTAGCGCCTATCTGCAGCGCTTCAGCGGAGCATCGGAAATTCGCCGCCATCTGGAAGAATCCACCGAATTCTTGATGAAAAAATTCCGCGCCCATCATTCCGATACCTGGATCTGGTGGGAAGACGTGCTCACGTACGACAATGCCCGGCTGCCGCAGGCATTGATCGTCGCCGGCCATATTTTGAAGGATGAAGAGGCATTGGAGACCGGACTGCGCACTCTCAAGTGGCTGCTGCAAATGCAGACCAATCCGGCCACCGGCTATCTCTCGCTGGTGGGCAACGATGGCTGGGCGCATAAAAACGGCGAACGGGCGCATTTCGATCAGCAGCCGCTGGACGCCGGCGCGCTGGTGGAGGCCTGCTACGATGCATATTTGATTACTGATGACCCTGTCTGGTATGATGAGCTCACCAAATGCTTCCACTGGTTCTTTGGTGAAAACGATATTCAGGAGCCGGTGTATGATTTCACTACCGGCGGCTGCCGCGATGGTTTGCAAAAAACCGGCGTGAACGAAAATCAGGGCGCGGAATCGACCCTGGCGTGGCTGATAGCGCTGCATAAGATGCATGCGCTGTCCATCGAAAAAAGCCTCGAGCGCACCAAAACGCCGCTGCCCATCGAAGAAGAGACCGAAGTGGAAAACGAGGCGTAGCCAGGCGAGACACCGGGCACCACAATGGAGCCTGGTGTCTATGTTCGCCACCTGCTACCTGAATGTCTGCGATTGCCGTCCCGCCACCCTTTGCTTGCTTTCGGCGCGCGCATGTGCTAAATTAACTTCAGCGCCGCTGTAGGCCGACAATGACCGTATTCCGATCCCGGAACCTTAACCAGCGATCATCATTCATGCTTGGACGCGAAAATCTCTATATCGGGCCCGCGGGCTGGTCGTATCCAGACTGGCAGGGCGTGTTTTATCCCGCAAAAAGTTCGCGTAATTTCGATGAACTGGAATATATCGCCACGTATTTCGATCTCGTCGAAATCAATTCCAGCTATTATCATCCGCAATCGCCGGAGGCCGCGAAAAGCTGGGTGAGCCGGGTGCAAAGCAATCCGCGTTTCCGTTTCACGGCCAAGCTGTGGCAAAAGTTCGTTCTGGAGCGCAGTTCGTACACCACCGAAGATGTGAAGATGGTGCGCCGCGGCCTCGATGTGATCATGGAGGCCGACCGGTTCGGCGCCCTGCTGCTGCAATTTCCACAATCCTTTCACAACAACCTGGACAACCGTTCCTGGCTGTTTCGCATCATCACCGAATTTCGTGACTATCCGCTGGTAGTAGAGCTTCGACATCAGTCCTGGGACCGGTCGGAAACCCTGACCTTCCTGCGCGATCGCCATGTGGGCTTTGCCAATATCGATCAGCCGGTCATCGGCCGGGGGCTGGGCTTCACATCGTATGTCACCTCGGAGATTGCTTATTTTCGTTTTCACGGCCGCAACCGCGAGAAGTGGTTCGATGAGCAAGCCAATCGTGATGAACGTTACAACTACGATTATCCGCGTAAAGAACTACAGGAATTTGTCGCGCCCATCCGGGAAGCGCTGAAGAAAACCGCGGCAGCCTATGTGGTGTTCAACAACCACTTTCGCGGTCAAGCGCCCAAAAATGCGCTGGAGTTCGAGTTTTTGCTCACCGGACAGAAAGTGAGTCTGCCGGATCCGCTGTTACAAGCCTACCCTGATCTGGTGGACATCCGCCGGCCGGACAACCCGCAGCAATTGGAATTGTTTTAAGCAGAAACGCCGCGGTTAACCGAACCCCAAACATTCCATCCGGTTAGAGGCCATCCCTGACGGCCAAACTTTTTCTAATCACCATCTGTGAGAATCCGCGTCATCCGTGTGAGCCGCGTTCGCTTTCTTCCATTTTTGCCCAATCCATGCAAGACCACCCGGCCGCAAGGGCCGGACCAATTCGTGACCTTCGAGGTAACACATAAAAATGCGTATCCTTTTCCCAACATTCTAGCCCGATTTAATACGGCTAATTCAAAAATTTTATTGCAATTAATTGGCGCAGGTACTAAATTTGACCTGTTTCATCGTAGGTCCTGTCCGGAAACGATTTCAGCGAATATGTCGGCGGAGAACCGGTTGTTGGAACATATCAAACTGAATCGGACAGGCCTCACAAATGCGCCCAAACATCCAATGGTTTAATTCGAACATTGCCGTGTACGCAAATTGCTGCTACAACGATCGGAGACCGTTTGTATCTCAAATAGATTCTGCTTGCGAATCCTCTTTAGCTCCAGACGATTCGGGCCCATTGCTGTGCCCAGAACAATCAGACTGCAGCAATCTCCCTATGCCACCTTGATCGTGGCTCCTCGCCAATTCACTTCCTGTTCGTCTGATTCCACTTTGATAATATCACTTTATTTCCTATCGAGGATTATTGTGCATTTCAAATAAACTGACTTAAAAGGATTGAACTCCATTTAAGCAAAGAAAGGTGAAACGTGAGCATTGCAGAACCTTTGACTCAGCCCAAAGAACGCGAGGTAGCGGCGCAACCAAGGATCAACGATTTCGTCATCCATGTGGCGACCGTGAATGGTTCCGGAAGCCAGAGCGCCAACACCGCCCTTTTGCGCGCCATTATGCAGATGGGCATTCCGGTTTCCGGCAAAAACCTGTTCCCCTCCAATATCCAGGGTTTACCGACCTGGTTTACCATTCGTGTCAATAAGGATGGCTACCTGGCCCGCAAAGATCACGTGGATGTGCTGGTGGCCATGAATCCCGAAACGGCACACAGCGATGTGATGAAAGTGACGTCCGGCGCTGTGGTGGTGTACGACCAGCCGCTGAAGCTGGATTCATTGCGCGACGATTTAACGTTTTATGCCGTGCCCTTTAATGATCTGGTTAAGCCTGTGGTCGATTTGCCCAAACTGCGCAAACTGGTGCGCAACATCATTTACGATGGCGTACTGGCCTGGCTATTGGGCATCGAGATGGAATCACTGGAAGAGGCCATTCGGAAGCAATTCAAGCGCAAGCCCAAAGCGGCCGAGCTGAACATCAAAGCGGCGCGCGTCGGCTACGAATACGCCAAAGACAACCTGCCTCCGCAGAAAAAATTCCGCCTCGAGCGAATGAATAAAACCGCCAACAAAATCCTCATCGATGGCAACGGGGCAGCGGCACTGGGCTGCATGTTCGCAGGCGTACAGGTGATCACCTGGTATCCTATTACCCCATCTTCCAGCCTTGCTGAGCAATTGAGCGACTACATGACCCGATACCGCATGGATCCCGAATCAGGTAAAGCCACGTTTGCCATTTTACAGGCTGAGGACGAACTCGCCGCCATCGGTATGGTGTTGGGCGCTGGCTGGGCTGGTGCGCGCGCTATGACCGCCACCTCCGGTCCGGGAATCTCGCTGATGGCCGAGTTTGCCGGCCTCGCCTACTACGCTGAAGTGCCGGGCGTGATTTTCGATGTGCAACGCGTGGGACCGTCCACTGGTATGCCGACGCGCAGCATGCAGGGCGATACGCTGTTCGTGGCTCTGTTGTCGCACGGCGACACGCAGCACATCATGCTGTTTCCAAATTCGCCAGAAGAAATTTTCGACATGTCCATAGAAGCATTTGATCTGGCCGAGCATTTACAAACGCTCATTTTCGTAATGAGCGACCTTGATCTCGGCATGAACATGTGGATGGCCAATCCGTTTCAGTATCCGCAAAAGCCGATGAACCGCGGCAAGGTGCTCTCCGCTGAGGACCTGGAAAAAATCCAGGAATGGGGCCGATACAAGGATATAGATGGCGATGGCATTCCGTACCGCACCCTCCCGGGCACGCATCATCCCAAAGCGCCGTATTTCACCCGCGGCTCCGGCCATACCGAATATGCTCGTTACACCGAAGATCCGGTCGAGTTCACCAAAGTGCTGGCCCGGATTAAGAAGAAATACGACAAAGCGCGCGATATCCTACCAGCACCGGCAATCGACCGCAAGCCGAACGCCAAAATTGCCTTTATTTCTTACGGCACCAGCCACTGGCCGGTGGAGGAAAGCCGCGATGTGCTGCGCAGTGAGTACGGCATCGAAACCAGCTACCTTCGTATCCGTGCCTATCCGTTCAGCAAACAGGTGCAGGAATTCATCGATGCCCACGATCGCGTGTACGTGGTGGAGCAAAACCGGGACGCGCAGATGCTAAAGCTGATGCGCATGGAATTTACCCCCGAGCAAATTGCCAAACTGCGCAGCATCCATAGTTATGATGGATTGCCCATGTCCAGTGAATTTCTCGTCAATCATTTCTTGGAACAGGAGAACGCGTAACCATGGAAAAAACAAGCAATGCCACCCAGGCCAAAGCTCGTCCGCAAAAGGTCAACCGTCTCGGGTTGGACCTGAATTTTTATAAAGGCGAAAAAACTACACTCTGCGCCGGATGCGGCCACAACGCCATTTCCGAGCGGTTGGTTCAGGCGTTTTATGAGATGGGCGTGGACCCGTATCAGGTCATCAAACTCTCCGGTATCGGCTGCTCGAGCAAATCGCCGGCCTATTTTCTTGGCTATTCGCACGGATTCAACGCCGTGCACGGCCGTATGCCGTCTATTGCCACCGGCGCGCTCATAGCCAACCGGTCGCTGCTGGGCGTCGGCGTCAGCGGGGATGGCGACACCGCCTCCATCGGCATCGGGCAGTTTGTTCATCTCATGCGCCGCAACCTGCCGATGATTTACATCATCGAAGACAACGGCGTGTACGGCCTCACAAAAGGACAATTCTCCGCCACGGCGGATGTCGGTTCCAAATTAAAAACCGGGCTGGTGAATGAGTTTCCGGCCATCGATACCTGCGCCATGGCCATCGAGCTGGGCGCGACCTTCGTGGCGCGCTCGTTTTCCGGCGATCGTAAGCAGATGTCGGCAATCCTCAAGGCGGCCATTGCCCACCGTGGTCTGGCCATGATCGACGTCATCTCGCCGTGCGTGACGTTCAACGATCACGAAGGCTCCACCAAGAGCTACGCGTACGTGAAAGAGCACGACGAGTATCTCGATGAAGTTAGTTTTGTGCCCTATTTTGAAAACATCACGGTGGATTACGAGCCTGGCAGCACTGTAGATGTAGAGCTTCACGACGGCTCCCATCTTTTACTGAGCAAGTTACCCGAAGACTACTCGCCATTCGATCGCAAAAAAGCGGTGCAGCGCCTCATGGCTGCGCATGAAAAGGGCGAAGTGCTCACCGGCATCTTTTATGTGAATCCGGAAGCCAAGACTCTGTTCGACATCATGCACCTGCACGACACGCCCCTGGTGCAGTTGCCGGAAGAGAAGCTGCGTCCATCCAAAGAGGTGCTGGATGAGATTATGGAGGATTTGAAATAATCGGCTGTGCCCGCTTCATTGGATTCATTAATAAAAAAGCCTGCACCGGCCGGTGCAGGCTTTTTTAAAGGCGATCTGTCTCAAGCAACTTGAAACTCCATTCTGAAGCAGTACAATATAGGGAGTTGCACAAAGCCTCCAATGCCCGACTCATGAACCATCGACGTCCTGCAATCCCCAAACGCAATTGAAGGCGAGTGGCCTCGTCTGGCAGGGATATGGCTATCCTTTTTATGATAACATCGCGAGGTCGTTTCATACTCAGGTGGGGCATGAATCATTATCAAGCATCCCGGAATAGCCATATCGATCCATGAGAAAATTGGTGCAAAAAATTCATGGTTGGAAGACCAATTTTTAAAAACCATTGCAGCTTACAATTTTCGTTAATCAGAGTTGACAGTTCGTTTGCCAAAAGCCGAAGCCGCACTTACTACAGATCACCCGGATTTGTATTAAAATGTATATTTAATGTAGAAGAGAGTTCATGCAATCTCCATTTTTGATATCTTTGCCCCACACCTCTTGCAAAATGATCTTTCTACGTTTAATTTAACTTAGGCTGACTTCTTGCAACTACGGTCCACAGCACTTTTTGAACTTTTTTCCACTGCCGCATGGGCATGGATCATTGCGGCCTATATTGAATGACGGGAATCCCTGATCCCGCTCTTTCGCCCATACCATGACGCGTGATGGGTCTCGTTTGTGGCGGAGTTCATTGGCCATAAAACGCATGTATGGATCAATATGCTGGAAAAACTTTTTGTAACCAGCGCACAAATAGTTCAATCCTTCTTCGCCATCCGGAGTGCGAACAAATCGATGTTTTGGACATTCACCATTGCAAGCAAACCGAACTTCGCAGTTCTGGCAATATCGAGGCAATGTATCTCGCTTGTCTCTGCCAAATTTTTCCTGTTTTTCTGAAAACACCAGCTCGGCCATTGGCCTTTCCAGAATATTGCCCAGATAATAGTCTGGATAAACATAGTGATCACAGGCATACAAGTCTCCATTGTGCTCAATCGCAAGTGCTTTGCCACAGGTCTCACGGAAAATGCAAAGTCCCTGCGGCATTCCAAGCCAGCTTTCCAGGGCGACCTCAAACGTTTGAATAAAGTACCTTCCGACATCCTTTCTCACCCATTCATCGAATATGGCGATAAGAAAATCGCCAAACGGCTCTGGCTCTACAGACCATGGAGCCAATTCACAGTCGCCCCCATAATCCGGACCGACTAATTTCAACTGGCTGGGAGAGGATGTGCTTGCCACCCGCTCCACGAGTGGAATAAACTGCATGAACGTGCTGCCGATTTCTTTCAAGAAATGATAGATCTTCAACGGTTCGTAGGCGCTCTGGCGGTGTACGACTGTCAGCGTATTGAATTCCACACCGTGCTTTTTAAGATATTCGAGTCCCCTCATCACCTCTTCGAAAGTGGGCCTGTCGCCTTTATTCACTCGATAAAGATCATGCAGTTCTGCCGGGCCGTCGATGGATAGGCCGACCAGAAAGCGGTTCTCGGCCAGAAACTCGCACCACTCGTCATCCAGCAAAATACCATTGGTCTGAAATGCATTTTCGATCTTTTTGCCGTTGGTATATTTTTTTTGCAAAGCGACCACTCGCCGGAAGAAATCGACCCCAAGGAGCGTGGGTTCTCCCCCCTGCCATGCAAACAGTTCTACAGGCGCACGGCTGGACTCGATTTTTTGCCGGATGAACGCCTCCAGCACTTCATCCGCCATAACCCAATTCGACTGTCCCGGATAGAGTTTCTCTTTTTCGAGATAGAAACAGTATTTGCAATCCAGATTACAAATCGGCCCAATGGGCTTGGCCATGATATGAAAAGCCGCTGTCGTATTTTCTAAATTCATGATCCAACTATATATTGTTAGAACTCATTTCCAGGTTGCCCTCCTTGCCAAGTTAAACCTGGGAAGGAGGATAAAAGGGAAAAAACTCGGCGCTCCCTGCGGTCTCTGCGAGAGTTTTTAGATCATTGGATAGTGCCGTTCATAGATAGGGCTAGCCGGTCTTGGTATTTATGGTGCCAGCAAAAATCTTCTGAGCGCGTTCCGTGTGTCCGGCCGACGAATGGTTTGAATATGATCCGCTTCTGGAATGATGATCAGCTGAGCTCCGGTAACGCGTTCCGCCAGGGCCTCGGCACCGGGCCGTAGCGGATCTTCGCTGCCAACGATGATGCACACTGGCATTGTCAGTTTCTGCAGCTCGTCTTCCCTGACCGTCAGGTCCACCACCTTTTGAACCACCCCTGCCAGGGCCCGGCCGTCATTGAAATAGGCGGTCATCATCTTCACCCACCATGTGTGTAGCAAACCGGGCTTCTTTCGATCGGGTCCAAGATAAGCGGCCAGTGGCCGGATGCCTTTGCCTTCTCGCAGAGCATTTGCCAGCACTGGCAGCGCCTGCAAAAAAACGCTATTCCCCGGACGCTCCCACCCCGCTCCCATAACCACCAGGCGCTCGACTCGCCCGGGGACCGTGCAGGCCATTTTCAGGGCAATGAACCCGCCGAGGGAATAGCCGACCACCCGCGCCCTGTCGATATTCAAATGATCCAGCAACCGTACCGCGTCCTGCACCATTTCCAGCCCGTACTTACTCGGATCGTGAGATTTGCCACTCAAACCATGCCCGCGCAGGTCCATGGCAATCACGCGAAAATCCCGTTTCAGCAGCCGGATGATTCCTGGAAGACGCCAATTGAGATCAGCATTCACGGCGAAACCGTGCAGCAACAGCACTGGCGGCCCGCTGCCCTCATCCGTGTAATGCACGGCAGTGCCATTGGAGTGGAAATATTGCCCTTCGATACGATGAATCAAAAGATAAAAAATGCCTCCAGGGAGAAGCAAGCCAAGCAGGACTAAGACAAAGATAAGCCTGCCCGGTTTTAGACGCCTGGCGAGTTCGCTAAATTTAAAGGGCGCGAAGAATGTCATAAATCTCGGGAACGCGTTCATAACCAATTCCTGCCTCATCCGGCAAGGTGACTTTGCCGTCTTTTAGCTCCATGCCCTCGGCAAATTTGCCAAAAGGCAGAAACACTTCGGGATACGCTTCGTTGCCGTAAAGTTGCAGTCCGGCGGCGATATGCACCCCGAATAGGTGGCCACCGTGCGGAATACAGCACCGCGATGACCAGCCGTGCCGGCGCAGCATCTCGAGGATGCGCAGGTATTCCACCAGGCCGTAGCTCAACACCGGATCCATTTGCAGGAAATCCCGCTGCGGCACAAGGCCGCCGTAGCGGATGAGATTCAATGAATCGATCAGGGAAAAGATGTTTTCACCCGTGGCAATGGGCATTTGCGAAGCCGCCGCCACCGCGGCGAGGGCCAGATAATCGAGCGGGTTCACGGGTTCTTCGTACCACCGCAGCCCGAACGACTGCAAGGCTTCCAGATAGGCGATGGCGGTGGGGATGTCGAAACGACCGTTGGCATCCACCATGAGCGCATTTCCGCCCGGCAGCACCTTCAGGGCCGCCTCGATGCGCCGCAGGTCTTCCTGCAGCGGCGCCCCACCGATTTTCATCTTGCAGTGCGTAAATCCCATATCGAGATAGCGGCGGAATTCGTCCTGCAGCGCCGCGAGGTCTTTATTGGGATAGTAGTAGCCACCCGCGGCGTACACGTACACATCGGTATCGCACCGGCCGTTATTGTAGCGCTCGGCCAGCAGGCGGTAGAGTGGTTTGTTTTCGATTTTCGCCACCAGGTCCCACAGCGCCATATCGAGGGTGCCCACGGCCACGCTGCGCTCACCGTGTCCGCCGGGCTTTTCGTTTTGCATCATCACCCGCCAGCATTTGAAAGGATCGAAATTGGAGCCATCGTCGCTCAGCAGCTCCTGCGGATCGGCGCCCAGCAGCCTCGGGATGAAGCGTTCCCGTAGAATGCCTCCCTGCGCATAGCGGCCATTGGAATTGAAGCCGTAACCAATCACGGGCTTGCCGTTGCGTATGACATCCGTCACCACCGCCACCACGGAGATGGTCATCTGCGAAAAATCGATCACCGCGTTGCGGATTTGTGAGGCGATGGGCACGGTCTTTTCATAAATGGCTTTGATTTTCATGGCGCATCCGTTTTCTATTATTGAGAGCGTTCAGGTTTTGAACAGGTGGCAGGCTCTCCATAAACCGCCTTCGTTCGGGTAAAAAATTCCAGTCCATACTTTCCCGCTTCGGGCCAGCCGCGCCCGGAGTCCTTCCAGCCCAACAGCGGCAAGGCCGGATCGCGGAATCCTGTGGGCAGATTCACGTGACACAGCCCGGCTTCCACCTCACGCAGGAATTTCCCGGCTTTTTCTGCATCGCGGGTGTACACCGAAAAAGCCAGTCCGTAACGCGTACCGTTGGCCAGCGCCAGCGCCTCATCTGGGTCTCGCGCCGGCATCGCCACCAGCACAGGGCCGAAAATTTCTTCCTGCGCCGCCTCCATCTCGGCGGTCACATCCGCCAGCAAAGTGGGCTCATAAAAATAGCCCTTCTGCAGAGCCGGGTCTGCGGGGCGCCGTCCGCCGCACAGCAACCGCGCCCCCTCCGCCAGGGCCCGCTGCACCGCCTGTTCTATTTTATTGCGCTGCTGCGCCGAAATCAATGGCCCCATATTCACCCGTGCGTCGCGCCCGTCACCGATCACCATCTTCTTCAGCCGGGTGAGCAGCTTGGGCAAAAATTCCGCATATTTTTCCTGTTCGACGATGACTCTCCCCGTGCCGGTGCACCACTGCCCGCAGCAGGCGAAACCGGCGCTTACCGCGGCATCCGCCGTCGCTTCGAGATCAGCGTCGGCCAGCACCACCAGGGTATTGGCGCCGCCCATTTCGGCCTGAAACCGAACACCGCGCGCATCGAGCAGCCGCGCCAGTTGCAGACCGGTCACCGTAGAGCCGGTAAACGATATGGCGCGAACGTCCAAATGCTGCACCAGCGCTTTGCCAACCACCGGGCCCTCTCCGAGCACCAGATTGGCCACCCCGGGCGGCAAACCCGAAGCATCCATCAGATGGAACAGCGCCACGGCCGTCAAAGGGGTGAGTTCCGACGGCTTCAAAACCACCGTGTTGCCGGCGGCGAGCGCCGGAATCATCTTGCGCAGCACCGTGGCCAGAGGAAAATTCCACGGCGTGATCAGGAGGACGACGCCGAGGGGTTCATGGCGAGTCTCATACCCGCCCTGTTTTTTTACCAGATGCTCCGCCACGAAATCCATCTGAAAACGGGCTTCGGCAAGCGATGCATCCACCTCAGCCGCCGCTTCCCGCAGGGTTTTGCCGTTTTCCAGAGTGATGAGTCGGGCGAACGACTCCTTCTCCGCTTCGATCCGGCGCAGCAGGGCTGCGAGTCGATGTTTCCGGTCCTGCAGCGGAACGGCGCGCCATTGGGGCCAGGCGGCCCGGGCCGCTTCCACCGCCGCCTCTGCAAGCCGTACATCGGCAAATGCAACGCGGCCCACCCGCTCTGCCGCATCGGCCGGATTGTGGACTTCAATAATCTGCGGATCCGCAGCCACTTGCCATTTCCCGGCGATGTAGCTGCCGGACAACCCTGCCGGATCTGGAAAACCCGAAGGCAGTGCGATGTTTCTACTCAAATCCGATCTCCACGGCTTCCAGAATCGGCGAATGGACGCCGTTAAATGTGTCCAGAACGGCGCGATATTGGAGCCAGCGCCCTGCTGGCAGGTGCTTCAGCGAACTTTTCTTTTGGTTGAAGAAGCTTCCCTTCCCCTGAGGCCCCAGCCATGGCGCTTTTGCAAGGGCCTGCCGCGTGTCCGCCACTCGTACCTGAAATTTCACCGATGTGCGATGCGGGGTCTGCGCCTCCCAGTCGATCCACAGCGGTTTTCGATCGCCCATTTCATACGGGGAGGAAAGGTAATCGAATTGAAAACCCCGATCATACACATGACCGAGTTCATCGGTGGTTTTGCGGAAATGCACGCCGCGTCCGGGCAATCGCAAATCGGGCTCCTGCCGGAAGCCCTGCGCGGTACCGAAGAAGACGTAGGAATCGGTCATGTGATTGTTGGAGCGGCCGATCTGGTTGTAATCGCCGTCTTCACGATGGTTGGCCCAGAAAATATCGACATAGCCATCGAAATTGAAATCGGAGACCACCGTGCCGTCGCCGCCGCGGGTGGGGAAGGAAATCTTGCGATCGAAGCGGTAGCCGTCGGGGCCGCCGAGCAGCACATGCGAAAGCCCGTTGCGGCCGAAGGGACGACTGGGATGCCAGTAGTTGGAGCAGAGCAGATCGAGCCAGCCGTCGCCGTTGACGTCGGCCACGTTCATGGTTTTGGCCCAGGCTCCGCGGATCTCCACCCGGTTCCGGATGTCGTAGCGCGACTCCGGATCGCCGTAGTAGATGTGAAACACATCATCGGTCTGTTTACCGTGCGTACACACGATATCCAGCCAGCCATCGCGGTTGAGATCGGCCACCTGAAGCTGTCCCGTGCGTTCCGAACCCTGCAGAAACTGGCGCCGCCAGGCCTTCACATTGCGGGTGCCGTCGGTGAAAAAGATGGAAGCCTCGCCGCCGGCGGCGTTGTGGCCGAAGATGAGATCCAGATGGCCGTCCTTGTTCAGATCGGCCAGCGCCGGCATGCGCGTTCCGGCCGCCGGCACCACGCTGCGCTCGCTGACCACCCAGCCGTCGGCGCTGCCCCAGTAGATGAGCGAGCCCTCCTGGATGCCCTGCTCTTTTGCATGCGCAGGCACGTGCTCCTGCCCGGCGAGAATATCGAGGTAGCCGTCGCGGTCAATATCGGCGATCAGCAGGCCGCCGTGTACCATATAAATGGGCAACATTGTACGGCGGTGAAAGTCGAACCGGTTGTTTTCGTTCCAATAGATGTAGAGGTCCTGATAGCCCCATTTTTCGGTATCGCCGGGCAAATACCCTTCGTTGTAATTGGAGAAAATCAGATCGACGTCCCCGTCGTCATCCAGATCGACCATGCCGCTCCACTGGGACATGAAGCCCCACAGCTCGAGGCGGTTCTCCACCGAAAAGCGGCCGTCGGCGCGGCCCCAGTAGAGATAGTTGGGATGGTAGGTGTTTTCGAACAAATTTTTGGTGTTGACGAACAGCACGTCGAGATGATGGTCGCCGTCGAAATCGGCGACGGATACGCCCTGTGCGCCACGGGTGATCAATGGAGTGCGCCGCGACACCTCGAAGCCCTGCGCAGAATTCCAGTAAACAAACGAAGGAATTTCCAGCACATCATTCTCTTTGTAATTCGCCACCACCAGATCGGTCCAGCCGTCTTCGTTCAAATCGGCGGCGGCCGCTCCCCAGGCTCCCAGGGTGCGCAGCCCTTTGCGGCGCTCTTTTGAAAAGCCCTCAGCAGCGCCATAATAAATATAGGAATCGATGATGCGATCGTGGCCGCGGGCGTGATTGCTGAAAAACACATCGAGGAAGCCGTCGCGGTTGAAGTCGGCCGCCAGGCAATCCATGGCGCGGTGCGTCTCCAGTTCCCACCGATTCTGCCTGTCAAACCGACCATCGCGATTTAAATAAATAAAGGAAGCGGAGCCGGTTTGATTGGCGAAAAGGAGATCGGGAGCGCCGTCGCCGTTGACATCGGCGGCGGCCACGGCAGCGGCAGCGCGAGTAGGCAGCGCCGTCGTTTTTTCTTTCTGCAAACCCCGCTCGCTGCCCCAGTACACCAGAGACCGATTCCCCACCGCAAAGACCACCTCCGGCCAGCGGTCGCCGTTCAAATCGGCCACCAGCACATCGGCGGCACTTTCTACAGCCAGCTCGGTCATATTTTGTGAGCGGAAGCCGCCGCCGGCCTCGCCCCAGAAAATTTTCGCCTTGCCCGGCGTGGCCACCACAATATCCGGCCGGCCATCCCGGTTCACATCTCCTACTGCGGCGCGGTTGCTGCCCTCGCAGGAAAGCATCAGTCGTGTACGAAATGGCGCGATGGCCTCCACCGGCTCGCCTGGAAGTTTGCCGTTTTTTCCGCCACCGCCGTAATAAACGAAGAGATCCATGTCCTGATTGCTGCCATCGTCACGGTTGCAAACGACCAAATCCATGGCTCCGTCCCGATTCAGATCCGCCGCGGTGACCCAACCTGGGCCCCAGGCCGGAACGGGCTTCTGCCGGCGAATATCGAAATCCTTGCCGTTGCCGAAATAAAGCGACATGTCGAGCTGCACCGAATAGGAATGGGAGTTGGCGAACAGCAGGTCGAGATAGCCGTCGTCATTTGCATCCCACCGGTAGATGGTCTGGATGCGTCCCGCAGCCGAAATGTAGGTGTTCACGCCGCCGTCGCCAAAAGAACCGTCACGAAAATCTTCAAAACTGTCCTCGCGCCACACCGTAGATTGCGCGATCAATGCGGAAGACATGAAAGCAACGAATAGCAACGTCAGGAATGATTTCATGGCTTTTTATCCCTCCGCTGGTATGGTAGCGTGTGTGTTTCATGGAAAAAGCTGAAACGCTATTCTGGCTCTTTGAGAAGAAAGGTGTCGCCAGGTCTGTAAAATTCAACCGCATCCGGCTGCAACCTTCACAAGAAGGCTTCCGGCTTCTCGCGCGATGCCCCGGCCTCCCGGTGTTCTCGCCCATCTCGCTGCTTTGGAAAAAAACGGCCGGCCGCGAAATCACCACGGCATTTTTCGTTTGGTGAATTTTCTGCCCACCTCCGCTGAATCGCGCCGCCGGCCGGCGCCAATCATGACGCCCCGCTTGATCTGTTGAATAACATTGTCCGGCAATACGTTGTCCAGAAAGAACAGGCCGTATTTTTTGCACAGCGCCAGCACGCGGTCACCGGCGGCGGCCACTTCCGGCGGCACCGGCGGATCGGCGCGGCCCTCCAGGTAGCCGTACGACAGCCCCATATCGCGCGGTCCGTGCTCCGCGAAACAAAGCCCGGGTACGGCCAGAGTTTTCTCCGCATTGGCCAGCGCATGGCGATCTTCGATTTTCACCCCCAGCATGATTTCGCCCTGGGGATTGAGCGGCCAGACGTCGGCTTTCTGCAGGTACTCCTTTTCGCTGACGCCCCACACCCAGGCGGCGAACTTGTGGCTGCCCCAGCCGCGCAGCCCCTCACCGAGTACGTCGATGGCCTGCTTGTGGATGGGATAGCGCGCCGCGCGCACAAACGCCTTCACCGCTTTGGGGTCGCGGGCGCGCGCCAGGTGAATGCCGTGAATGCCCTGGGCCAGCGCCTGTTCGATCATCCAGTGGCCGGCGCGCACCGTAGCGGCGTCGAGTCCCAGCAGCGGCAGCACCACGATGACCGCTGGCGTGCGGTGGCCGCTCGGAGTCGGGCCGCCGTCCACCAGCCCTTTCATGAATTCGCGCAGCAGCCCGAAATCGAGCGGATTGTGCTCCATGTTGAACACGATGTAATCGGCCCAGGTCTGCGCCATTTCCCTGCCTTTTTCGTAGCCGCCGTAGGCGGCGGCGTAGTAGATGGGCTGTCCATCTTCCAGCAATTCGATGCATTTGTTGATGCGGCGGGGATGGTAGCCGGAGTGGGTGAGGGATTGCGCATGGGTGTCCATCCGAAACAAAAAAGCCCAAATCAGGAAAGAATAAAACCATATATAGAGCCATCGGATATTTGAAGTGCAATGCATACCAATTCACCTCCTGATTTTTCTTTGCTATCCGTCCGTTTCGCCCTACTCCACCACCCGGTAACTCGGCAACACCACCACCTCCATCGCTTCGGGAAGCAGGCCCCAGATTTCGACAAACTCTTCATCATTACGCCGCACCACGCCCCAGACATCTCCGGCGCGCACCACACGAAGTCGGAGCTGATCCTTTTGCAGCCGGGCGCCCGGCACGAACAGCGTAGTGGTGCCCCATTTTGCATTCACACTGCGATGCCACACCACCAGCACCTGCCGGTCCTGCACAAAGCCGGGACCTTGCTTTCGGCGTTTTCCCTCCGGACCGCGGGAGCGGATCCAGTTCTCCTGCAGCTCCGCTTCGGAGGTCAGGGTGAACTTGCCGAAAAACCAGTTGTGGCGAATGCGATACGGTTCCAGCCAGTCCCGCGTCTCGATGCAGAGAAAATCATCGAGAATGACATTCCGGTCGATTTCCACTTCGCTGCGCTGGAAATAGATGCCGGTATTGAAAGCGCAGACATTGCCGGAGAACCGCGCCCGCGTTTCCATGGTCATGCGCATGGCGCCCGAATTCATCGAAGGATTGGCATTGCCAATGATGACATTGCCGGCGATGTCCAGCCAGAATTCTTCTGCGGGCGGCATCTTGTCAAAAGGCCGATCGTAGCGGTGCTCCTGCCCGCCGATGAACAGCGCGCCGCCGTCGTCGTCGCAGCGGTTGCCCACGAAAATATTGTTGCGGATGACCGCCGAAGACCACAGCGCCACGAACAGCGCGCCGCCGTCGTTCTGCCGCAACGCCCGGTTACCCAGAAAAATGTTATTTTCGATGTGCGGCCGGGAATGATCGAAGACCGAAACCGCGCCGCCGTCGCTGCTGCGTTTGGGGTCGGACAGGCCGGTGGTATTGTAGAGAAACACGTTGTTGCGAATGGTGCCGGCGGAGCGGCCGTGCAACGCCACGGCCGCTCCGCGCCCAATCTCTGTGCTGTTTTGCATAAACAGGTTGTTCTCGATCACCGGCGCCGCGCCGTTCTCCGCATAAATGGCGCCGCCGTCGTTGGCGATTTCGTGCCGATATTTGGGATTCCACCCCTGCGGAGCCAGGGTCTGGTTGCTGGTGAAAATGTTGTTGGTGATCACCGGTGAAGTGCGGTTGCAGAACACGGCTGCTCCTTTGCCGCGAACCCGGCCATCTCGAAGAATGAAACCGTCGATGCGGCAGTGATCGGCGCCGATGAACAGCCGATGACGGTCTGCGCCGGAAATCGTGGTGGGATGCGAGACCAGGTCCCGCTGCCAGTCGCCCGCACCGAACCCACCATAAAGATCGACATACGGTTTCAATTGAAGATTGTCGGCCGCATATTCGCCCGCAGCAACCAGAATGGCTACCCGATTGGACGGCCCGGCATCCCGAACCTGCTGCAGGGCAAAGGCGAGCGTCCGCCAGGGCCGGCTTGCCGAACCGGCGCCCTGCTGATTCGAGCCGTTTGTTTGCGAAACGTAATAAACCTGCTGGTAATCGGTCAAATCCACGGCCCGGGTTTCGGGTCCCTGCGCCCGGGCAACAGCGAAACCGCAAATAAAAAACAAGCAAAACAGACGATAGGTCATGACGTGGCACCAAAGTTTTGTAGCCCTCAAGCCATTCGTGAAAAATTCGAATGGGAGACAAGCAAACCTCTCGCAGTGGTGCGGAGGCCGTTGAGATTTAATGATTCGATACACAAGAGAGCCCGAATAAGATGATCCGCCTTCAAAGAAAAAGTCCAGAAACCTATTTGGGAAAGCATATCCTTTTCCACCTTCCCAAGTTGAACCTGGGAAGGAGGGATCGCCCTCCGCACCAGAAAAGCAAGCTGGCCTAAAATCCGCGTTTCATCTGCGTCCATCCGTGGCTTTCATAAATCCGTTTCAATCCGGGTAATCCGTGGTTTTTTCATTTCGACAACCCAAATCATGAACAACGCGCTGAATGGCTATTCCAGGGAGCGGCTTTCGATTTGTCCTGAACCGTTGCCAAACTGAAGGGCATACAGCCGCGCCCCGCGCAACCGGATGTCGAGCCGCACCACCTTCCCGGCCAGCGCAGAGACATCGCTGCCGCGCTGCAGCCATTCCACTTCATAGGCCACCGCATCCCCGTTGATGTACACGCACTCCTCCACCGAATAACCGGGGAACGGCTTTCCGTTTTCATCGAGGATTCCGACCTGCGCATAGCCGGCGGCATCGGTGTCGATATTGAGCCGCAGCCGGTCGCCGCGAAAAATCAGCGGCCGGGTGACGATGCGTCCGACGCGGTCGTACGGGGCATCGGCAGAGACGAAGCCGTCCAGCCGCTGCACCACGCGGAAGACGGCACGGCCCTCCGGTCGCTTGATCCAGGCGGAGTGGTACTGGGTCTCGGCGAAGAAATACTGCCAGATTTCATCGCCGCGCCGCACCATGCCCTGCGCCAGATAGGCCGTCTTGATGTCCCGTCCGCCGTACCGGCCAATGCCAACGTACGCCGGCCGCGGATAGCGCCGCCAGTGGAAGCCGTCTCGGCTGACGGCGAGCTGGGTTTCGATGGGACCGCTGCCGCGGCCGCGCACCGAATCCATCAATGCGCGCCGGGCCGCTGGCTGCTCCACTTCGTAATGAAAATAGACGATTGGAAAGGCCAGGTACACATCCGGAGCCCAGGGGTATTTGATCGCCTTGGTGACGTAGATATCCGTGTCCGCAGGATCGAGGGTATCCACCGGCGTGAATAGATGCGGATATTCGAAGGAAAAGCCGCCCGGCGTCAGCGGTCCGTTGTCGAGAAACCACGGCTGCGGATCGCGCAGGGGAAATTTCTTTTTCAACTTCTGCACCTGTTCCGGTGACAGCGGCCTGAACGGCCAGGGCGGGTAGATCGATTCGGACTCGGTGAAGGCGGTCTCGCGGCGCGTCTCGCCGCCGGGGAATTGCAGCACATCGGTGCGGTGGTAGGCCAGGTACTTCTGCTGCTGGTCGTCGTAAAAAGCACACGATTGCGTGCCGGAGCGGAAGGGCAACACGTAGGTGCTGTGGCGCTTCCAGTGCAGTCCGTCCGGGGAGACAAAGAGATAGATGCCGCGGCGGTGGAAATCGCTGATGTATTTCCAGCGCTCCTCCGACGGCCCGTTGGGATCCAGAAAGGGGGTGCCCAGCCCGCCCACGGGCGCCGGGATCACGATGTTTTTGCGTCCGAAATATTCCCGCCCCAGATCGGGCGCGGTGAAATGGATGCCATCGGTCGAAATCAGCACCTGCAGGTAGTCTTTTTCCACCGAGTTGTAGATGCGGATGCGGCCGCTGTCATCCTCCACCACGGTGAGATGCTTGCGAAACGGCCCGCGGATGCTGTCGATGACCACCTCTTCCACGCGCGGCGGATTCACCGCGAAGGTGATGTTTTCCATTTTCTCGATGAGTGCATCATCAATAAGCAGATATTTTCTCGAACCGAGCCGCACCGGGGTCTGAGTTTTCTGGTTTCCGGCAAAAAGCAGCGGCGGTCCGGCGATATGCGGCCGCAGGGCGCGGACGCGTTCCGCCCGGGGCGAAAGCGTCTGCGTCGGCTGAAACGCGGCGCGGTACTTCTGGCCGAAAAAGACATGCAGTTCATCGAGTCGTCCCTGCAGCGGCCGCCGCCACCGCCCGTCGCGGCCGATGCTCATGTAGTCTTCCTCGCCGGGCTTCAGCCGCTGCAGCGGGCGCAGTTTCACCTCCGCAACCGGCCGGCCGTCCACGAAATGCCGCAGGGTGTGCCGCGCCGCGGAATACACGAAGGCGAGATGGTGCCATTTTGCCCCGCCGGGCTGCAGCGCCGCGGCGTCGGTGGGGATGTTCACCATCTGGCCCGAAGGGGTGTTTTCCAGCACGAAGGCGCGGAAATCCTGTGCGAGCCGCAGGCACGTCACCGCCGGATTGTCGCCGCGCGGCCCTTCGCCGATTTCAAACACAACGCCATCGGCGCCGGTGGAGCGCGTGGGCAGAAACCAGAATTCCACCGTCCAGTCGAAATCGCCGAGATTCAGCCGCGTCGACGTGGCCTGCGCGAAGCCCACCTGCTTGCGGAGATGGTTTTCGCCGCGGGTCATCAGCGCGCAAAATTGGGCATTGTGCCAGCTCAGCGGCGGTACGGTGCGGTCCGGCCGCGGCGGCAGCCGCTTCAGGCCAAAACGGATTTCTCCCTCCGGAATGGAAATCTCGGGATACTCGAGGGGCTCCAGCGCATTGCCATTTTTGCCGGCAACGATGCGGCCGCCCAGTCCCAACACCAGGGGATAATCGTTGGGCCCGCTGTCGCTGAGCACCGAGCTCGGATACACGCCCTGCGGTTCATCGAACAGCCACAGCGCCACGGTCTGGGGCCGGAGATTTTGGGGATTAAAAACGGAAAAGAAAAACAGCATCGCCATGACCGATCTTCTCGTTCTTGGATTACCGAAAAGTCTGATCATGGCCTGACTTTGCGCGTTTCTCATGCTTACCACCTGATCAATTAACATTTACCGTCTCGTTTGCCTTTATCACCCGGAGGGTTTGCTTCTGAGCGTTAAAGCTTACGATATAGAAACTTTCATCGGAGCCTTCACCGAAGGAGTCGGTTTCAAACACCGGAATGCGGCCGAACAGGACATCGTGTACAAACAGATGGCCATGGCCGACAAAGACGCCTTTGATTTTTGCCTGATACCGGCGCAACAGCCGGTAAAATCGGCGGTCCTTTTGCGGTGATCCAAGGTCTTTGAATTTGCACCAGAACCGAAAATGGTCTGTTTTAATGGGATGATGAAAAAGGAGCGCCACCGGTCCATTTTCCTCCAGTTCGCGTCCCAGCCAGTCCATCTGAGTATCATCAAAATGCCGGTTCAGATGCCGACCGCCCATGCTGTTAAGCACGATAAATTTCCAGCCCCGGTGCTTGACGGAATAATACGGCGCAAAGCCGGTTTGCTGCCGCCAGAGCTCCCACATGGCTCCGATTTCCTCTTGCGGCCAGGGCGCATCGGAATCACGGAAGTTGCCGATTTTGTGATCGTGGTTGCCCATGGCCAGATAAAAGGGAATGCGCAGGCGGCGCAGCACCGAAACGGCCCGGCGCAACCGGTTGTCGCTGGTATCCGGATTTTCGTGCGTGTACTTGCCAAAAACGCTGGACACCACATCGCCGGTCACGAACACCAGCTCCACGCCGGGGAATTTGCCGGCGTTGATTTTTTGCACCAGCCGCAGCAGGCGGCGGGTTTTGGTGGTGTCGCTGCTGATGTGCGTATCGGAAAGCACGATGGCTTTAAAATCGGCTTTTTCAATCAAACGGCTTGCCGGCGGCCTGCAGGAAAGGGTCAGGCCGATTGCGACAACAATCAGCGTCTTCCACCAGATTGTCCCGGTGCGGCAAGTTTCGGGCATGGTTCGCCTACCTGTTTGCATGCGTCCTCACGTCATCGATCCACACGCGAATCGGCGCGGTTTTTTGATCGCTGCCGGCGCGGTCTTCGCGGTACAGTCCCGCGGTTTTGGGCTCCGCCTCTTCGGCCAGCCATTTGGGCACCTCTCCCCGCCAGGGACCGGTGCGAAACACCACGCGCTCCAGCACCGGCGTTTCTTCCGCAAACGGCACCGGTTCCGGCAGGGGCTCGCCGTTCACAAAGACGCGGTACTGTTGCTTTTCACAATCCAGCACCAGCCGAACCGCGATCCACTGTCCGGGTTGCAGCCGCACCGGGTGAGGATATTTCACCCGGCGGTGATCGAACGAGAGCCAGTCGCGGTCGAAGCGCAGGGCCACGGGGCGATGGCCGTGCTGGCTCTGCACTTCCACGAAGAAGGCGTAACCGCGCGGCATCTCCTGCAAGCGCACTTTGAAGGCCAATGTCACCTTTTTCGAAGAGGGAAATATCCGTTCGGCGCGGGCGTAATCCACCGGGTCCTCGTCCAGCAGCTCCAGCGCCACATTGGCGCCGTTGGGCTCGCCCACCAGCCGGATGGGCGCCCACTTCGGCATGTACAGGTTCCACAATTTCAGGTCGGCGATACTGCGCACGCGGCTGAAATCCTGATTCACGTGCTCCGGCACCGAACCGGTCACCGGCACCGGCACCCTCGCCACCCAGATGTCTTCTTTATTCATGCTGTAGGTCAGCCACATATCCTTCCCGGGCGGATCGCCGTTTCCGGGAAGGATGCCGCGTACGTACTGCGACCCGGGATTTTTGTGAATTCCCTGATACCGCATCGGCGGCACCTCGCCCTGCACCACCAGCGCGCGGTCGAAGCGCCGCCCATCGTCGCTGGTGATCATCACCAGTGGAAAGCGGTTGCGCAGGGTGGCCGAGAAGTTGTACACCAGCACATAGCGGCCGTCTTCGGTGCGCTGGCCCCAGATTTTAGAGCCGGGGGAGCGGATGTTGTGCTGCATCTTGACGATGGGCGACCAGGTACGGCCGCTGTCCGGACTCACCGCGAAATAGGCGTTTTTCCAGATGCCCACGGTCATGCCGTCGCCGCGGCGGAAAAAGCAAAACGCCTTGCCGGCGCCGGCGGCTGTGGTCACCCCGATTTTCTGGGAAGCGGGATCGATTCCCGGAGCCTTTGACGGATCGATGGGAAAGAAGCCGTCGGTTTGCCGGTCTTCTTCCCACCACTGCAGGATCATCAGCTTGTCCGCCAGCAGCGCTTCGCAGGCTTCCACGAAACCTTTATCCGGAGACGATTTGTAGTAGGGGTAGCGGGTGTTTTTTTCGTTCCAGCCGTTTTGCCGGTTGTAGCGGATGAAATAGATCGGCCCCATGCTGCCGTCGGCGTAAATTTCGCGCACCACGCGGCCGATGCCCTGTCCCTTGTTGGGCGAAAAGCGCGGCGTGGGGCAGAAGCTGTAAAACGCCAGGGTGAGCAGCCGGCCGTTGGGCGCTACATAGAAGCCCATACGCTGGTGCATCACCGCGCCGGTGCCTGCGGGGATGGTGTAACCGGCATAGTGGATTTCCGGCAGCGGATATTCCGGGAAGGCCACGACCGGCTTCTGCCAGTTTCGGCCGTCGGCGGAAACGGCGATCATGGTGCGGGTGGGCGGGGTGTGCTCCTGAAACCCGCCGCTCAAAAATTGCAGATAGAATTTCCCGTTCCAGTAGGCCAGATAGGGCTGGTGGTTGTAGGTGTAACCCAGCGACCCGCCCTCCGGAGGAAAGCGGCGGTTGGCGCGGAAAGCCTGAAAATGATGCACCCCCACGGCGTGTGGCAACCGTCCATCGTAAAAATAGGGATCGGGCCGGGCGTTGCCCACGTATTGCACCGGCGCCTCCGCTTGCCGGGGCGGTAACTGCCCGGCTCCGGGTTCTATTTGTGCAAACAACAAATGGACGGCAAGAGGCAATGCAATTGAAGCGCGCATGGCAGCAACCTCATTTTCAATGATGAGCTTCTTGAAAACCCCAATCTGTCAAAACCTGCTGGGTTGGTCGAAACACGGTCAAAGCATCGATATGTCAAGCGAAACGATATTTTCCTGGATATGCGAAAGGAATCCAATCAAGCCTGTTTTATAACAAGTTATCTCTCGCTGAGGCGCAGGGGCCGCGGAGGTTATTTCTACCGATATTGTTCCAATAGCCTCCAAAGCCGTGTCCTTTCGAGCGCAATCTCCTGCTTCCCAAGTTTAACTTGGGAAGGAAGACAAGTTGTTTGCCCATGATCGAAGTGACGGTTCAGCCTTCTATCTGTCATCGCGAGGAGCGGAGCGACGACGCGATCTCATTACCTCCTCCTTCGCAAGTTGAACCTGGGACGGAGGACTGGAAAGTTATCTCTCGCTGAGGCGCAGAGCCCGCGGAGGTTATTTTCCTCCATCCCAAGTTGGACCTGGTACAGTGGTCTATGAAGGAGGTCTATGGATACCTCATTCTCATCAAACGGATCGAGCCGTACTCCGGAAAACAAGCCAGCTCAACATCCGCGTGGGATCTGCATCAACCCGAGGCTTTCATTAATCCGTGCTCCTCTGTGAAATCTGTGATTCCCTTTCTCACTCCGCGCAAAACGATCCGGTCATACTGGCATTTGGGCCCTCTCCCGGCCTCCCGGCTCACACCAGTATCCACGCCAGCAGAGCAATGACCACAATGCCGGCGACGCCCTGCACCAGGGTCGCCAGGGTCTGGCACCGCAGCGCCGTGGCGGTGTCCATGTCGGAAAACTGCGCCACCACCCAGAAATAGCTGTCGTTCACGTGGGAGACGGTCATGGCGCCGGCGCCGATGGCCAGCACCGCCAGCGCCCGCCCGGCGCCGGAAGCCATGCTCATCGGCTCCAGCAGCGGCGCCACCATCGCCGCGGTGGTGATGATGGAAACGGTGGAGGATCCCTGCGCACTTTTCAGCACCGCGGCGATGAGGAAAGGCAGAAACACGCCGAAATGCCACTGGGTCATGCCCTGGCCGAGACTCTGGCCGAGGTCGGTGGCGCGCAGCACCTGGCCAAAGGCGCCGCCGGCGCCGGTAATCAAAATGATGACCCCGGCATTTTTGAGGCCGTCACCCACCCAACTCATGCGCCGGGATTTTTCTCCATCCGTTTTCAACGCGAAGGCCAGAAACACGCCGATGAGCAGCGCCACCACCGGATGGCCGATGAAATCGAACGTGGTTTGCAGGAACCCGCGACCCAGCGGGGCGGTGGGATAATCGGCCACCGATTTCAGGGCGATCAGCAAAATGGGCACCACGATGGGCGCGAAGGAACGCGCCGCTCCCGGCGCGGCTTCCACCGCCGTCTCCGCAGGCACCTCCGCCGCATCGATGCGAAAACGCCGGGCGTACCACAGGGCCCAGAGCAAACCGGCCAGCGCCGAGGGGACGGCGACGACGAGCCCGAGCAGCAACACCAGTCCGAGATCGGCTTGCAGCGCCGCCGCGGCGGCCAGCGGCCCGGGCGTGGGCGGCACGAACACATGCGTGGCATACAGACCGGTGGCCAGGGCCACCGCCAGCACCGCCAGCGAAATCTTCGTTTTTCGGTTCAGCGCCCGGTTGAGCGCGGCCAGAATGACAAAACCCGAATCGCAAAACACCGGAATGGAGACCAGAAATCCGGTCAGGTTCATGGCCAGCGGTGCGCGCTTTTCTCCCACCGCCTTCAGCACGGTGGCGGCCAGGGTTTGCGCCGCTCCGCTGCGCTCCAGAAACGTGCCGATGATCGTGCCGCAGGCGATGACGATGCCGATGCTTTTCAAAGTGCCGCCGAAGCCTTCGGTGATTTTCACGATCGTGCTTGCGGGATCGAGCCCGGCTACGAAACCCATGGCCAGCGCCGCCAGCAACAGCGCCAGAAAGGGATGCAACTTCCAGCGTGTGGTGGCCAGAATCATCAGCCCGACGAGGACGAATAGAAGGAAAAAAATCAGCATTCCAGGTTCTCCGCCGTTTCTAAATAAAACGCCATCCACCAACCAGCTAACCCGAGATTTCATAACGCACCGCGCCGCCGAAATGGCACCTCAATACATCGTTTTTCAACAAATAGCACCGCATTTGCAACGCATTGCATAAATAGTGCAGGAAAAATCATTCACCCGGGTCAAATGGCTTCCTCTGGTTTCCCAGGATCCGGAATTTCCTTCCCCACCGCCGCAGCAAGGGCCGTCAGCTCGCTGCGGTAGATGCGTTCCAGCGTCCCGAAATAATGCACTCTCCGCATATCCACTCCATTTTCAAAATCATCTGAGCCGCCGGAGACCGTTTGCCAC
>JAUZRQ010000072.1 GCA_030950365.1 Candidatus Zhuqueibacterota bacterium
CCCTTCGAGCCGCTCGACGGCATGCTATGCAAATACTGCGACTACAAAGACATCTGCCGCCGGGATGAAGTGCATTACGACGTGCGCAAATTTAAAGATGTGGATTCCGAAAAGCAAAATGGTTTGTAAACTTCAAATTACAGCATGAATTTCACGCCGGACAACAACCCGCAAAATCCGTATCACTCGTACATCGTCACCGCCTCGGCGGGCTCGGGGAAGACCTATCAATTGAGCCAGCGCTTCTTGCGGCTGGTGGCCGCGGGCGCCGATCCCGCCGAAATTCTGACCGTGACGTTCACGCGAAAGGCGGCGGCCGAAATGCAGAGCCGCATCTTTGGCGATGCTCTGCAACTGCTTGCCACCGCGGAGCGCGCCGCCGAATTTGATCAGCAGATGCAGGAGTTTTATCAGGAAGCCAAATCGGCCTTTGGGTTTCTTCGTCCGCCGCGATCGGCCACGGAAGCTGCAGAGGCCATTCTTTCCCGCACGCAGAGCTTGAAAATTCAAACCATCGACAGCCTGATTCTCGAGTGGGTGCGCACGTTTCCGGTGGAGGCCGGCGAGCATATCCCGGTGCCGTTCGACATCATGTCAACCGAGCAGTCACGGGAAATGCAAAGGGACGCTTTTCGCAGGCTATTCGATCATGCCGACGCGGACCCTCGACTGCATGACTTGCTACGAACCTGTTTCGAAACCTATAACTATACCCAAGCGACATTGCGTGATCAGCTCAGGGAGCTTTACCATCAGCGCACGTATTTATGGGAAATCCAGCGCCGCAATAACTGGCAGTGGGCGGACTTTCTGTTGCAAGCGGAAAATGAGTGGCAGGACAGACCGGAACCGGAAATTGTGGCAGAGCTCGTTGATTTTCTGAATCGGCGCGTTCATCAATTCCCGCCGGCGGCAAAGCGAGATACCATCCAGGCATTGTCGTTGATCCAGGCAGGCAAGTCGATCCGTTGCCTGAGAGGCGTTTTGTATAAAAAAAAGAGTGATGAATGGGAAATCCCAAACAATTTGCAAAGCAGATTCGAACCGCATGAACAGGAATGGCTGAAAGAACTGGCATTCGAGCTGATGCGCCGCCGCGTGAACCATGAGGCGCAGACGTTGTACCATGTGTTCGATTATTACGCGGGCTTTTGTCGAGACTGGAAAATGCGCGAACATCTGGTTGACTTTGATGACCTGAGCATGGGCGGCTATAACCTGTTCCAGAGTGCGGAAAGTTACGGCGCCCGCTATCACATCTTTTTGCGTACCAGCCACCTGCTGGTGGATGAGTTTCAGGACACCAGCAATATTCAGTGGGAAATTTACCGCGCCATTGCCGAGGAATTGCTGTCCGGCGTTGGGGTGGTCGAAGAAAAGGGCATCCGCGCCACGGTGTTTTTTGTGGGCGATGCGAAACAGTCGATTTATGGCTTCCGGCAGGCCAATTACCGGTTGCTGCAACGCGCCATCGAACACTTTGAAAATTGGGATGTCCGCCGGGTGTCTCTAAACGAAAGTTGGCGATCCAGCCAGTTCGTTCTGGAGCAGATTAACACCGTGTTTCAGAACGAACCGCGCCTGCCGGCTTTTGACGATCATCGAACTGCTCAGCTCGACGGTCAGCCGGTGGTACCTGAAATCGGTAGCGTCACCCTGCTGGAAATCTGGCCAGAGAATACCGATGCCAATGGCGGCGCCCGACGACTGAGAAGGAATGACACCTGGCGCGACCTGGAAGCGGAACAGGTGGTGCGCCTCATCCAGCACTGGTTCGATTCCAATCTACCGGTGTACGACAAAAGCTTTCGGAACTACCGCCGCATCCGCTGGAGCGACATCGGCATTTTGTATCGTGACAAGGTGCAATCCACGGAATTGGAAGCGGCGCTCATCCGCGCCGGCATGCCTTACCGCAAGGAGGAGCGCAAAGGTTATTTCGATCGCGGCGAAGTGCGCGATATCATGGCCTTCCTGAAATTTCTGGCCATGCCGGGTAATACGGTAGCGTTGGCCTCGCTGCTTCGCAGTCCACTCATGCAATTGAGCGATCGCCAGTGGATGGCTCTGCTGCAGCGCTGGCAGGAAGCGGGCCCGGAGTCGCACTCGCTGTTTGACCTGTTGCAGGAGCTGTATCCCGAACAACATCGGTTGCTGCGACGCTCTCTGGATCAAATGGGGCGGTTTTCACCGGATAAGGTTCTGGTAGATTTTTTGGAGCGCACGCGCGCCTTTGCGGCCTATCGGCTGGCCTGGGGAGAGGATGAAGGTCGGGTGGCCGAAGCCAATTTGAAGCAGATGGTGCAGGTTCTGGCGCAGGACAGGCCTGCCGGCGCCGGAACCCTGCTGGATTATCTGGATACCATCAAAGCCAATTTGCAGGCCGATGAGACCGGCAATGCGCCGCTCGCCTCGGATTGCATCACTTTGATGACCATCCATAAAGCCAAAGGCCTCGAGTTTCCTGTGATCATTCTCATTGGCGCCGAAAAAGAGTTTCGTGGAAAAGAGCGCGGAAGCTTCATTAAAATTTATACGGATGAGGTGCACAATGCCGAAGAGCCGCCCTTCACGTTCATCGGGAAGAAGAGCGAAGAGCGCCCTCCTCTCAGAAGCGCCTATGCAGACCTGTTGACGCTGCATCGCAGAGAAGAAGAAAAGGAAAGCATGCGATTACTGTACGTGGCGCTCACGCGCGCCAGTCAGCATGTAGTGGTGAGCCATGCCGGGGACCCCGGTACGGAATCGTTCTATGCGCAGGTTAAAAAACAGCTCTTTGGCCTGGGAAAATCCGAACCGGAAGAGCTGATCCCCGGCGTGTTTGGCTACCAGCGGGCGCAAATGCCCACAGTGGAAGTGCCAGTGGAGACGCCACAAGAGGAGGCTGTGCTTGCGGCTGTCATCCCGGATTTTTCGCACATCCCGGAAAGCGGCGTGCGCATCCTGCGGCCCAGCCAACCGCTGGATGAGGAACGGACGATCGAGTTGCCGGGCTTTGAGGATGCTTATAACGGCCGATTGTCGATTTATACCGATATTCGTGAGCGCGAGAAGGCGCGGATCATCGGTATGCTGGTGCACCGCGGGCTGGAAGCCAGGCTCAATGGCCGGGCATGGAACCCTCAAACAGCGCTTCAGCAGGAAGCAGAAATCAGCTTTTTTCGTTTCAACGATTCTGAGCTTGAGGCCATGCTACAGGCAATCCGTGAGCAGATAGACATCACCTGGAATGCGCCCGAACTGCAGCGGCTGCTGAAATTACCCGATGCGCGTTTGCGCACCGAGATGCCGGTGTTGCATTTAAAGGGCAAGTCGCTGGTGCATGGCTTTGTCGATCTGGTGGTGATATCGCCGCAGGAAAGCTGGGTGATTGATTTTAAATCGGTGCCGGTGGAGGAACGGGCAGCGGCGGATCTCATCCGCGAGCATGGATTCGATGATCAATTGCGCCATTATGCCCAGGCTGTGGAAGCTGTTTTCCTGCCAAATGGATTGCGCAAGGGGATTCTGTTTACCCGCAATGGCACGCTGGTAGAAATTTCGTAGCACGAAACGGGTTTAGCGCTTCACCTCCCGGCAAATGGCCTTTCTCCATTAATTGCATTTTATCAGAATGGAAATGGCTAATATTTTATTTATATCAAATAATTGGTAAAATTCATCTTGCTAAAACCTTACTTTTGGTTGTATTTTTTAAGGAAATCGCAATTCGAACTTATCGTTTTGGCCGCTTATAAGCACATAATCGAATAAATGCATACAAACTCATTCGTGCCGGTTCCCGCAATTGGCGCGGGTGCGAATTGGTCCCAGCCCCCATAATGATAGAGCCCCGTACGATTGGTGCATGCGGGGCTCTTTTATTTGAGTCGTATCGATTCCTGCCGCCCATAAAAAGGCCCGCCGGTGATGGCGGGCTTGAAAAGGTAATTTGCCGCAACTATTCAGCATATGCCGTTATTTGTCATTCCGGTATCCGCTAGCTGGCGGAACCGGAATGACAATTTAGATGTCGAAATTGTTGGTGCGGTTGGTTAGTTGCAATTTGCCACACAGGTCAATTTACAGACTTTGCAGCCAATCACAAATTTTTTGAACCCCTTCCAGCGTATTCCGGCAATAACCATTCAGAAACTCGCCGTTGAGGGGGCGGTTGTGTGGAATCTTCTCAGCGGCTTCGAGGGCATTGGTGCCGTCGAAATCCACATACGCCAGTCGCGCGGTCAATTCGTGCGGATCACGGCCAAATGCGCTGCCGGGCAAAATAGCCACGCCCGTGTCTTCCAGCAGGCGTTTGCACAGCTCGGTGCTGGTGGTGATGCCCCGGGCCTCGAGACGATCGCGGAAGTTGCAGAAATCCGGGAACAGGTAGAATGCGCCTTTGGGTTCTGCCACACGCACACCCGCATCGTTGAGCATTTTCATGAGATGCCGGCCCAGCGCTCGCAGGATGCGCCGCGACTGCCACAGATAATGTTCGATTTCGGTGCCACCTTCAAACGCCCGCACGGCGGCAAATTGAATCGGCGCGCTGGTGGAAGTGTAAGTTTCGCTGGCCACCACGGCCATGGCATCCAGGAGCCAGCGCAAAGACGACGGAAACGTGAAGGTGCCGAGTCGCCAGCCGCCGGCGCCGCACCACTTGCTCAGCCCGCTGCTGATGATGGTGCCCTCGGGATAAAACCGGGCGATCGATACATGCTGACCTTTGTGGTGCAGCTCGCCGTAAATCTCATCGGATAGCAGAATCACGCGAAATTTTCGCGCCACGCGGGCGATGGCTTTGAGCTCGTCGATGGGATACGTCCGGCCGGTCGGATTGCTGGGATAGTTCAGGATGATCAGACGCGGCCGACTGGGATCCTCCAGGCAAAGGCGCTCCAGCTCTTCCGGCGTCAGGTGCCAGTCGTTGCTCTGGGAGGTTTGCAGCCAGCGGATGTGCCGGCCGATGATGTGCGCCTGCGGGGCATAGGACACCCAGCTCGGCGTGGGAATCACCAGATCTCCATAATACACGAGTTGCAAGATGAACATGAGTTCTTTGGAGCCGGGGCCGATGAGCACGTCTTCCGGGGAGCGTTCCAGCCCTTGAGTGCGGATATAATAATCGGCCACGGCTTCACGAAGGGCAGGAAGCCCTTTCACGGGCAGATAATCTTTTTGGTGTGCATTGGCTTTGAGCGCATCAACCACAACGTGCGGCACAGGAAAAGGGGATTGTCCCAATCCAAACTTGTACACATGTTTGCCGGCTTCGCGCAATTTCGCGCTGAGTTCGTTGATCTCCAGGGTCGCCGAAAGATGCAACCCCCGGACATTCAAATTCATGTGAATATCCGGATGATTGTTCGAACGCGCTTTCAGGAAACCGGTCCTGTGGTTGCGTGTGACGGTTGAGAGCCCCATGAGCGTTTACCCTGATTTTGATCGGTACGCGGTACAGGATGAATTTTATAAGTGCCAATAATGCCATTTCTGTTTCAGAATGTCAAGTGTTTTTTTCTGAATCTCGGCTTTCAAACCTTTTTTTATGTTCATTAATACGAAAAGTTCAAATTCACCGATATTTAGAATCGGTGGCATCACTAAAGCTTTTGATTTTTTTCATTCAACCAATGCGGAATTGAATTCATTCCGAAAAGAAGTCCTTACGATTGGCCGGCCTGGGAGATGATCGCGAAAGGTTCGCCGTACGCGCTGTATGCATGAAGCCGGGATCGCCCCGGTGACGCGGTTGGGAATTTTCTTCAAGAAGCGACGGAAGCCGGTAATAGATACATAAATTGGGTGATCATTCCATCATGTCCGGGCGTCCCCATGCTGGCCAACCCGGACATCCATTTCAACCATGCGGGCAGGGAATGCATAATCAAACACAACGATGGCTTTTGACCAATGGACTGGGCGCGTATAGCCTGGGCTCGGCGACAGGGTACGCCAATACCGCTGAAGAAGCACTGCTGATTGCCGTGATTCGGCCGCCGCTGCAACGCAGCGTGGTGGTCCGCAGTTTGCGAGAACGGGCGCATATCGATGGCCATTGGCTGGATTTGCAGGCACCGTCGCCAAATCCACCGGTCGCATTTGAATATGATGTGCAGCGGCGCATGCCGGTGTTCCGCCATACGCTCGGTCAGTTCGAGCTACGCAAGACCCTCTGGATGAGCAACCGCGAACCGGCGGTCTATGTGCAGTATGCCTGGCCGCGCCAGGCACCGGAGCTCCGGCTGCAGGTCAGTCCCGGTATTCCGCGTTCACCCGACGCGAAAAGCAGCCTTCACAAAGACCACGTCCTGCAACATGGCGGACGCGGTTTCGCCTTCAAGCTGGAACGCGACGATCACAAGTGGCTGTATTGTAGCTTTGATCAGCCGGCGCGATTTGCCGTGGTCAATCAGTGGCAACGCATCGAACTGCAGACGGATGAGGGGACGCAGACGGAATGGCTGTATCTGCCGGCGGCGTTGGAAATCCGCATTCCGCCCGGCGAAAGCGTCACGCTGCGGCTCGGATCGGATAATCCGGCTTTTTTTGATGGCGCGGAAAAATGGCAGCATACCCTTGAACAGCACCGGATGATCGTGGAAAAGCTGCCAAAGGAGCTTGCGGATGCGACGCTCACCACCCTGGCGCTGAGCGCCGAACAATATATCGTGGAAAGGGCCACGCGCATTTCCCGCCACAGTCTAACCCTGCTTGCCGGTTACCCCGGCCGCACCGATGATGGCTGGGAGACGCTGATTGCCCTACCGGGCGTCCTGTTATCGCTAAAATTTGTGGAAAAGGCGCGGCGCGTTCTGGCCATGCTGAAGGAGCATGCCCGACCGGGGGTGCTGCCGGGGCGCTTCCCGGCCGAGCCGGGGGAGCCCGACGATTCCCGGCTGGATGCGGGGCTGTGGTATTTTAACGCCGTTTATGAATTCTGGCTGGCCACCAAAGACCGCCACTTTTTGCAGCAGGAGTATCCGTTTTTGATTCAACTATTGAATGCGTACATGGCCGGGACCGAGCACGGCGTGCGGATGGATGCCGAGGACGGCTTGCTGAAAAACGATTGGGACAGTCCGGCACGCACCTGGATGCACCGGCCGATCGACGAGTGGGAAGTCACGCCGCGTATTGGCAAGGCGGTGGAGGTACAGGCGCTGTGGTACAACGCCGTGAAAATTCTGCACGAAATGTCCGTTGTGCTGGGCAACGAAGCCGGCGTGGAAAAGACCGCTGCCCTGGCCGCCAGAATTGAAGCGAGCATTCGGAAGCGATTCTGGCTGGAAAAGGTCGGCTATCTGGCCGATGTGATCCACGATGATGGCGTGGACACGGCCCTGCGGCCAAATCAAGTGCTGGCCGTGGGGCTGCCCTATTGCCCGCTGTCCGAAACACAGATGCAGCGGCTTCTGGAGTCCATCGATCGGCAGTTGCTGACGCCGTACGGCTTGCGAACGCTATCGCCGGAGCATCCGGCCTACTGCGGCCGCGCCGGATGGACTCCGCATGAACAGGCCAGCGCGTGGTTCAGTGGCACAGTGCATCCCTGGATGACCTGGCCGTACGTGCGGGCGGCCCTGCGTGCGGGCAGGCCGCCACGCATGCTGCTGGAACAATTCTCGCCGCTGTTCGATTCCATCGGGCAGGACCTTTTCGGCCATCTGCCCGAGGCGTTTGAAGGCGATCCGCCGCACCGGCCGGTGGGAGTGCCGGCATCGCTGCTATCGCTGGCGGCGGCGTTGCAGAGTTATTGGATTTTGAAGAGTCTGGAACAGGGCGGATAGACCGTTTTGGAAACTACTGTAGCGCGCCTTTCCCGATTCGCGAACCTGCCGTAGCGCGACTCTCCAGAGTCGCGAAAAAACTGCACCGTTTCAAAATGAACGCTTCTTCCGCACAATCCGTAAGTTTCTGAGTCTTCCTGGCGGAGATTTAGAGACTCCCACCTCGCTGAACCGCTACAACACGGCTGACCAAACGAGCTCCCGGGACCTGACCTAGAATTTTCTTTCCTCCTAGCGCTGCAAGCAAAGCATAAACTTCATGCCTCAAAAGGCGCGATTTGCTGCCATTCGGATACCCTGTTTGCCACTTTTTCGCATGAAACTATCTCGCTGCGTCTTCGTACATTGGAAAAGTCATTCAGAATTTATGGGGCGATTCATGTTGATACGGAGAGCCAATCGATGAAGTCACAGAAATCATTTTGGTTGCTGTTGCCCCTGATGCTGGCGCTGCTGCCATGGGGATGTGCCGAACAGGATGCGCGCAGTGAAAATTCCAACTCGAAAAAAGCCGGGGCCAAAACCGCCGGGGCCGGGCAGGACACCACCCAAAACGCGGATGAAGAAAAAATCCCGGTGGAAGTGACCCGGCTGCACTTGGGCTCGATTTCGTCTTATCTGTTACTGAGTGCGAACCTGGAAACCGAGGAAATGGCCGATGTGTACTCGCGCATCCAGGGGTTGGTTGCCGCCATTCATGCCGAAGAAGGCGACTTAGTGAAAAAAGGCCAGCTTCTGATGGAGCTGGAAGCCGATGAATATGCGCTGGCCGAGGCCAAGGCGCGAGTCAATTTTCAGAAGCAGGAAAAAGCCTTCGAGCGCGCCAAAGCCATGTATGAGAAGGAACTATTGAGCATCGAAGAGTTCGAGCAGGCGAGGTTTGCCTACGATGCCGCGCGCATCGAATGGCAGCAGGCGCGTCTGAATTTGAATTACACCCGCATCACCGCCCCGATCTCCGGCGTCATTGGCGAGCGGCTGCGCCGACCCGGAGAACGCATCCAGCCCACCGACAAGCTGTTTACCGTCATCAACACCTCGGACATGATCGCCGTGATCCACGTACCGGAGAAGGCCATCCGGCAAATCCGCAAAGGGCAAAAGGCGTATTTGACCTCGGATCATCTGCGCGGGCAGCAATTCCCCGGCTGGGTCAAGCGCGTCAGCCCGGTGGTCGATCCGGCGAGCGGCACCTTCAAAGTCACCATCGGTGTAAAAAACCGCGACAGCCTGCTGCGGCCGGGCATGTTCGTCAATGTGCACATCATCATGGAGACGCACGACAACGCGCTATTGGTACCGAAGGTTGCCGTGGTGTATGAGAACGAAAAGATGTACGTATTCGCCGTGCGCGACAGCGTGGCGCATAAGATCGAGGTGAAGCCCGGCTTCCAGGACCACGAGAAAATCGAGGCGCTGGCTGATTTGAAGCCGGGCGAAAAAATCATCGTCGTTGGCCAGGCCGGTCTCAAAGACAAAACACCGGTGAGCATCGTGGCCGAGCGCGAGGTTCTGGCGCAGCATTGAAGCCCCCGTTTGCGACCATAGCCAATCATGCACAGCCAGATTGCCCCACCGGCTGCATGTTTCCAGCCGGAGACCTCAACCGCAAGCCAGCAAGGGAAAACGATGCCCCAGGAAAGCAAACAAAACGATATCCAAAATCAACCGCCCCGGGGCGGCAATCCTGCCGCTTCCGCCAGCTTTTTTCACTTCACCACCACACGACCGGTGGCGATTTTGATGATCGTGCTGGGCGTGTCCGTCTTCGGCTGGATCTCGTATCAGCAGCTCGCCCTCAACCTCATGCCCGATATCACCTATCCCTCGTTGACGGTGCGCACCGAATATCCCGGCACCGCACCGGAAGAGGTGGAGACCACCATTTCCCGGCCCATCGAGCAGGTGCTCGGGGTGGTGGATAATCTGGTTAGCATCAGCTCCATTTCCAAAGCCGGGCAGTCCGATGTGAAGCTGGAGTTCACCTGGGACACGGACATGAACAAGGCCAGCGCCGATGTGCGCGAAATGCTGGACCAGGTGTTCCTGCCGGATGATGCCAAACGGCCGCTGATTTTGCGCTACGATCCGACTCTGGATCCGATTCTGCGGATCGGGCTGTACGGAGACGCGAGTCTGGTTTATCTGCGGTACCTCGCCGAAGAAGAGATTAAACGCACGTTGGAAACCCTCGATGGCGTGGCGGCGGTCAAAGTCAAAGGCGGACTGGAGGAGGAAATTCGTGTGGAGCTGGATGAGCAAAAGCTGGCGCTCATTGGCATCGATATCCAGCAGGTGCGCAACCGGCTGGCGCAGGAAAATGTGAACCTCGCTGGCGGCAACTTGAAAGAGGGACAAACCGAGTATCTGGTGCGCACGCTCAACGAGTTCAAGACGGTGGAAGAGATCACCCAGGTGGTGATTGGGAACTGGAACGGCCGCGAAATCAAGATCGGCGATGTGGCGGAGGTGCGGCGCACGCACAGGGATCGCGAGCTGATCACGCGCATAAACGGCCGGGAAAGCGTGGAAATCCAGATTTATAAGGAGGCGGATGCCAACGTGGTGGCGGTGGCCGAACGGGTGAAGCGCCGGCTTTTCGGCACGCCCGAGCAGCAGGCGTACGTGCGTCGGCTGCGGCAGAGTCAGAGCGACACCACAAAAACTGCTGGCGAAGGCCAGGCCACCAATGGCAACAGCCGCGAGGCGCCACCCGACCGCCGGATGACCAATTTCGTCGCCTATCAGTTGCCAGAAGGCATTCACCTGGAGGTACTTTCGGATCAGTCGGTGTTCATCAAAAACGCCGTGGAGGAGGTGAAATCCACGGCGAAAATCGGCGCCGTGCTGGCGATTCTGGTTCTGTTTGTGTTTCTGCGCAACCTGCGCTCCACTCTCATCGTCGGCATCTCGATTCCGGTGTCGATCATCGCCACGTTTGCGGCCATGCGGCTGTTCGACGTGTCGCTGAACATCATGTCGCTAGGTGGTCTGGCGCTGGGCATTGGTATGCTGGTGGACAATTCTATCGTGGTGCTGGAAAGCATCGCGCGCTGCCGCGAAGAGGGCGACGATCTCATCCGTGCGACCATTCGCGGCGTGAGCGAGGTGGGCAGCGCCGTATTCGCCTCGACCCTCACTACCGTGGCGGTGTTTTTCCCGATCGTGTTTGTGGAGGGCGTGGCCGGACAGATTTTCGGCGACCTGGCGCTGACCGTGGTGTTTTCGCTGCTGGCCTCGCTGGCCGTGGCGCTGTTTCTGATCCCGATGCTGTCCTCGCGGCAGACGAGCCAGTTCATCCGCGATGTGCGTTTCGAGGGAACCCTGCACAATCATCTGCTGCAATTTGCCACCGAGCCACGCATTAATGCATTGCTGGGCGGCCGGTCCGGCGCGCCGTGGCTGAAGACCGTGGGACAGGGCGTTTCCCTGTTTTTGCTCACCCTGTTAGCGGCCATCTGGAAGATGCTGCAGGCGCTGGCCGGGATGGTGGTGGCCTTCCTGAAAATGCTGCTGCTGGTCGCCCTGCTGCCGGTGGTGCCGGTCGCCGTGCCATTGCGCAAATGGGCGCGTTTGCCGTTCGATTTCGCTGCCTGGATGCGCCGTTTTGCCATGAGCGAGCATCTGGGCCGCATCCGGTTCGTGCAGGCACTCTGGCCGGGCTTTCTGGTGATCCGTTCGGTCCCGGCCCTCCTGGACGACTTCGCTGCAGGTTTACAATGCTTCCACGATTCACCGGTGTGGCGAAAAGTCTTCGCACTGGTAATGGTTCCCCTGCAGGCCCTGTTCATGACCGGCAAATTCTTGTTCTGGTTTTTGTTTGAGATGGCCTTTCGTCTGTGGCACGCGCTGGCGCTGCAGGTGACCATTGGCCTCAAGACGGGGCACCTCCTGGGCCGGTTGGTACTATCACCGCTGGCGCAGGCTCTGTTTCGTGGATTCAACGCAATCTATTCGCCCATCGAAACCGGCTATCCGAACGTGCTGCGCGCGGCCCTGCAGCACCGGCTGGTCATGCTCGGGGGCATGGCCGTGCTATTTGCCTTTACCCTGATCGTGCTGGGACCGCGGCTCGGCAGCGAATTGATCCCGGAAGTGCATCAGGGCGAGTTCAACGTGGAGGTGGCGCTGCCGGTCGGCACACCGGTGGAAGAAACCGATGCGCGCATCCTGCCGATTCAAGCCTTTTTGACGCAACAGCCGGTGGTGGCCAAGGTGGCTTCCGTGGCGGGCGTGGACCGCATGGCTACCACCGAAAGCGAGGCAGGCGAGCACACGGCGCGCCTCACCGTGACCCTCAAACGGCAGGGCAACCTGATCCGCACCGAAGAGGAGCTGGTCCGCCAGGTCCGTTCCGAATTGCGTCACTATTCCGGCATGGAATGGAAAATCTCCCGGCCGGTGTTGTTCAGTTTCAAAACGCCGATCGAGGTGGAGATTCACGGCTACAATCTTCGGCAATTGCAAACCGTGGCGCGAACCGTGGAAGAACGGCTGCGGCGGATTCCGGGCGTGTTCGATGTCAAATCCAGCATGCAGCGCGGCAATCCCGAGGTGCAGATCGTGTACGATCGGCCGCGGCTGGCCAGGTACGGCCTGAATATTCTCGAAGTGGCTTCGATCATCCGCAATAAAATCCGCGGGGATGTGGCCACCGAGTTCAAAGACCGCGATCGCAAAATCGATGTGCTGGTGCGGCTCAGAGAATCCGACCGGCAGAGCATCGACGACCTGCGCCGGCTGGTGGTGAACCCCGGCTCGCCCATTCCGATCCCTCTCGAAGCCATCGCCGAAATTCGCGTCAATGAAGGCCCGGCGGAAATCCGCCGCGTGGATCAGCAGCGAACGGCGGTGATCACCGCCAGCATCTCTGGCCGCGATTTGCAGAGCGTGAGCGAGGACATCGAGGCCGTGCTGAGCCAGATCGACATGCCAGAGGATTTTACTTATTCGCTTGCCGGTCAGAACAAGGAGATGCAGACCTCGCTGAACAGCCTGAAATTCGCTCTCGCGCTGGCGATTTTTCTGGTGTACATCGTCATGGCGTCACAATTCGAGTCGCTGATTTATCCTTTCGTCATCATTTTCACCATCCCGCTGGCGCTGATTGGGGTGATCTGGGTGCTGTACGTGCTGAATATCCCGCTCAGCATCGTGGTGTTTCTGGGGCTGATCATGCTCGCCGGCATCGTGGTGAATAACGCCATTGTGCTGGTGGATTACATCAACCAGTTGCGGGCGCGCGGCCTGCCCAAAGTGGAGGCTATCGTGAAGGCCGGCCGGGTGCGGTTGCGCCCGATTCTGATGACCACCGCGACGACCGTGCTGGGCCTGCTGCCCATGGCGCTCGGCCTCGGTGAGGGCGCGGAAATCCGCACGCCCATGGCCATTACGGTGATCGTCGGACTGGTCTCATCCACCTTTTTGACCCTGGTCGTGATCCCGGCGGTGTACAGTCTGGTGGGTGGCCGGGAATCGCGAACGGAGGTGGAGCCCGCGTGAAACGATTTGGGAAAACGCAGGATACGATGAAACGCCGAAACCGACACATTTTGCCGTGGTTTGCGCTGAAGCGCCCCACGACCGTGGTGATGATGCTCATGGCCCTGCTGGTGGTGGGCTACATCGCATTCAGCAAGATTGCCGTGGAGCTGCTGCCAGCCGGCTTCACGCCGCCTTTTCTCGGCGTCTGGACGCCGTATCCCAATTCCACCCCTAAGGAGGTGGAAGAGCTGATCGCCCGGCCCATCGAGGAGAGCATTCGCACGGTATCCGGGGTGCGGCGCATCCGCACCAGCAGCAGCGCCGGCGGCTGCTGGACGTTCGTGCAATTCTCGCAGGGCACCGACATGGACCTGGCCTATGCGCAGTTGCGCGATCGCATGGAGCGCGTGCGCGCCGAATTGCCCGACGATGTTGAGCGCATCTATCTGCGCAAGTGGAGTGAAGACGACGAGCCCATCCTGTGGCTCACCCTCACACAAACCCTGCCGAACGAGGATCCCTACATACTGGTGGAACAGCATGTGAAAAAGCCGCTGGAGCGCATCGATGGCGTGGCCAAAGTCGAAATCTGGGGCGCTGAAGAAAAGTCCATCCTGATTCACATCAACCAGGACCGGGTAAAAAGCTACAAAGTTAATCTGTACGAAGTGATCCAGCGGCTGCGCGGCGACAATTTTGCCATTTCCAGCGGCTATGTGAAGGAGGGCGGTCGCAAAATATATGTGCGCTCGCTGGGCAAATTCCAATCGCTGGATGATATCCGCAATCTGCCCATCCGCGGCGCCAACCTGCGCCTGAAAGACATCGCCGAAATCAAATATGACGTGCCGGAACGGCGCTGGCGCATGAAAGTCGATGGCCATGACGCTATCAGCATCGGGATTTACAAGGAGTCCATGGCCAACACCGTGGAACTGTGCGACCGCGTGCAGGCCATGCTGCGCGAGCGCATCGAGAAAGACCCCCGCCTGGCCATTTTTAAAATGAACGTGCTGTTCGATCAGGGGCAGTTTATCAAAGAATCGATCGACAACCTCACCAACACGGCCTACTGGGGCGGCCTGTTTGCCTTTCTGGTGCTGTATTTTTTTCTGCGTCGGTTCCGCATGACGCTGATCGTCACCATCGCCATTCCGCTGTCCGTGCTCATCACCCTCACGGTGATGTATTTCATCGGCTGGAGCCTGAATGTGGTGACCATGATGGGGCTGATGATCAGCATTGGCATGGTGGTGGACAATTCCATTGTCGTCATCGAAAACATCTATCGTCGCATGAGCGCTGGCGATGCGCCGCACAAAGCCGCGCTGGAGGGCACCAGCGAGGTGGCCCTGGCCATCACCCTGGCCACGCTCACCACGGTGGTGGTGTTCCTGCCGCTGATTCTGATGAATGACGAGATCGGCTTTCGGTTTTATATGCTGCGCATCGGCCTGCCAGTGATCCTTTCGCTGCTGGCCTCATTGCTGGTGGCCATGGTGTTTATCCCGCTGGCGGCCACGCGCATCAAAAGCCGGAAGCCGGTGCAGGAGCACCGAATCATCCGCAACAGCAACGCCCTGTACGGCCGCATGCTGAACTGGAGCCTGCACCACCGGACCGAAACGTTTGTGATTCTGCTGCTGGTGCTGGCCTCGATGATGTTTGCTTCGCAGCGCGTCAAGCACGCGGACAATACATCTGGCAATATCAACGACATCCGGCTGTTTTTTGAGATGCCGGACCATTTCAGCCTCGATGAAGCCGAAAAGGTGCTGCTGGCTGTTGAGGACACCGTGCGCAGCAAGGCGGACCGCTATGGGCTGAAAACCATTAATCTGCGCTACAGCCATAACTGGGGGGAGATGCGCATTTTCCTGCATCCGCCGGAGAAGCGCGACTGGTATGAGACGCTTTTTGAGAATTTACGAAAGAAGTGGGCGCCGCCGCAAAACGCGCGCATGACGCGCAACGAGGTGGTCGAAGATCTGAAACAGCGGCTGCCGACGTTTCCGGGTGTGGAGATTCGCGTCGGCTGGGGCCAATCCGGCAGCAGCGAAACCTCGGTGGCGATCCTGCTGTATGGCGATGATACCGGCACGCTGATTACCCTGGCCGAGGAGGTGGAACGCCGGCTGCGCAGCATCCCGGAAATTTTGAGCGTCGAAACCGACCGCGACCGCGGCCAGGACGAGATTCATCTGATCATTCACCGGGAGCAGGCGCACAAATACGGTATTTCGCCGCGACTGATTTCCGGCACGGTACAGTATGCCCTGCGCGGCATTCCGCTGCCCCGGCTGCACACCTCCGAAAAGGAGATCGAAGTCCGGATTCAGTTGCGGGAGCAGGACCGTCGCAATTTGCTGCAATTGCAAAACATGACATTTTTCACCCGCAGCGGCAAGGAAATTCCGCTGAGTGCGGTGGCCAGCTTCAAAATCCAAAAAGGGCTGGGCCAGATCATCCGCCGCGACGGCAAGACCCATCTGCAGGTGAAGGCCTATACTACCACAGATGATCTCAAAAGGCTGTATGAGCGTATTGACCGGGTGATGGCCGGTTTTACCATGCCGGTGGGCTATAGCTGGAGCAAGGGAGAGAGCTTCATGCGCATGCGCGAATCGGACGACAGTCAGAAGTTTGCGCTCATTCTATCGGCCACGTTTGTGTTCCTGCTCATGGGCGTGCTGTTTGAATCGTTTGTGCTGCCGCTGTCAGTGATCCTGTCGATCCCGTTCGCCTTTGTGGGCTCGTTCTGGCTCATGTACATCACCGGCACCCCTATCGACATCATGAGCCAGATCGGCTTTGTGATCCTGGTCGGCATCGTGGTCAACAACGCCATCGTGCTCATCGATTTCATCAACCGGTTGCGGCAGGATGGGCTTTCGCGTACAGAGGCCATCATGCAGGCCGGCCAGCACCGCTTCCGCCCGATATTGATGACCGCATTCACCACCATCGGTGGCCTCATCCCCATGGCGCTCGGCGGCGCGCAGATGATCGGCATTCCGTATTCGCCCATGGGGCGCACCATCATCGGCGGCCTGCTCACATCCACACTGCTGTCGCTCATCGCCGTGCCGTGGGCCTACACTCTGTTTGACGACATGCGCAACTACTTTAAAAAGCTCACGGCGCTGTATCTGACGCCATCGTCCGGTGAGCCCGCCGCAGAACTCCCCGAACCGGAACAGAGCTAAAACGGCTTTTGAACACGACCCTGTCCCTGTCGCCGGGATGGACAACCCCGGCGACAGCCTGATTCGTCCCTCTTTTGATTGAATCCCCGGAAACGATTGGTCGATTTCCGCACGATTGGCTTTATGCCGCTGTGGATTTGTGCCGCTGGTCAAAAAAAATCCACCAAAGCGGTTACTTTTTTTGTAATTTGTCGTTTGTATCATTGAACCCGCAGGAAAAGGAAGCATGACCGATCGGAGCGATGAACAACTGATGCTGGATTATGCCAGCGGCGACGTGCAGGCATTCGAGGAGCTGTTCCGGCGCCACGGGCAAAAACTCTATAATCTGTTTTTGCGCTATTGCGGAGATCCACATTTGGCCGAGGACCTGTTGCAGGAGTGTTTCTTGCGCGTGATTGAAGCGAGAAACCGCTACCGGTCGGAAAACGCTTTTGGCCGCTGGTTGGTGACCATCGCCATGAATTTGCTGCGCGATCACCACCGCCGGATCAGCCGCAGGGGAGAGCGCGCGGGATCAGAAACCGAGCCGGAGGCGCTGCCGCATCACGGCGCGAATCCGCAACTGCATCTGGAACGGCAGCATCTGCACGAGGCCGTTCAAAAAGCGCTGCTTGCCCTGCCACCCGAGCAGCGGCAGGTGATTTTGCTGAGCAAATATTACGGTTTTTCCTTCGCGGAAATTGCCGCCATGCTGAACCTGTCGCCGGCGGCGGCCAAACAAAAGGCCTACCGCGGCATGATCACCCTGCGGGAAAAACTGGCTCATTTAAAGGAGCATGATACATGACGTGCACGGAGATTCAACAGCGGATGCTTGCGGCCATCCTGGAAGGCGCAGAGCCCGGGCACGACGCCGCCGTGAAGGCGCATCTGGCGGATTGTACTGCTTGCCGCAGCGCGCTGCGGGAAATGACGGCCGCATGGCAGGCGTTGGAAACTCTGCCCGAACATCCGGTGCCCGCGGGCACGAAACGGACCATTTTGCAGCGTGCGCGCGAAGCCGCGGCGCCGTCCGGGCGGGCGCTGCTGTCTGGCCTGCGTGCCTGGCTTTTGGACTGGCGCAATCCGGTGCTGCCCATTCTCATGGGCCTGCTGACGACCTCGGTGTTCGCGCTGGTGCTGGAGCTGCATATGGATCTTTCGCTAATTCCCCCGTTGGGACTCACCCTGGCCGGCGCCATGTGGACCGGCCTGTTTGCGCTGGTGTTTTATCTGTTCTCCATGGGCATGCGCCTGCAAGAGCATTCGTGGCGGTTCCTGGCCCAGACATCGCTGGTGGCCATCGGCATCTTTTTCGTCATTACTGTTTTCAGTCCGCTGCCGCACTCAGTGCGGTTTTGTAGCAATTTCAATTTGACCCAGCCGCTCATGGAGCGGCTGTCCATTGGCGGCGCCTATTTTGTGTTTGGTGTGGTGTATGCGCTGGTGCCCATGGCCATTGGCGCGTTCGTGGCTGCCGGCCGGTATGCCGGGCATCCACTGCTGCGCGGCTCGCTGGCGGGCGGGGTGTTCATGCTGCTGCTGGCCCCGGCGATTTTCCTGCAATGCGCGCCGTTTGCGCTGGGCGTGGTGCTGGGCTGGTTCGGCGGCGCCCTGCTCGGTTCGCTCATCGGCGGGGCGCTGGGCTACTGGATTCGGTTCCGTGCCCTGCGGCAAAGCGCGTGAGGCCAGGGGGTTCGCGACATCGGAGTGGATTCGCACCCGGGCAGTGTGTTGGATCGACCTTATTTCATGCTATAGCCGCTTCTCCGCCATCCGGGGCCGGGTATTGCGATTGGCCGCATGAATCGAAACCCGATAATGTGGACCAATATTTTGGCATAAATCACAAAACCGACAATAAAGTTTCGTTTTTCTTTGTTATACCAGTGCCTCATAAAACTATAGAGGAGGTTCCATTATGAAAACCCTAATCTTCTGCATCGCAGCCATACTCCTCGCTGGCATCGCCTCTCCGCTTGCGGCACAGCAAAAAGCCGATAGCACGCTATTGAAAGGCCCACAAATTATGGCCCGGGTGGATGGCCTGGCCTGCCCCTTCTGCGCCTATGGCCTGGAAAAGAAACTCAAAAAGCTGGATGGCATCCAAAAGATTGAAATTCGCGTGGATAAAGGCGAGGCCCTTCTCACCTTGAAAAAAGGCGCGGCGCTTCGCAAAAGCGTGATCAAGCGGGCCATTCAGGATGCCGGATTTACGCCTCGCGCCATTTTCGCTCTGACGACCACCGGCATCCAGTTGAAGGTACAGGGCCTCACCTGCGAGGGCTGTATGGATCGAGTTAAAGCCGCCATCAAAGATACGCCCTGCGCCGAGATCACGTCTGTGAATTTCAAAACCAGAGAAGCGAACTTGATCTGCAATGGCGACCAATCGCAGCACCGCATGGTCATCGATCGCATTAAAGCGCTGGGTTTTGAAGTGAATGAAATCCCGAAAAAGAACAAACCATGAAACGCATCCATGCGGCGGTCGGGCTGGTTTTTCTGACCCTGCTGGCCGCCGAGGTCCTGGCGCAGGGCCCGCCGATTCATACCGATACGCCCATCATGCTCGGTTTGCAGGGACGGGGCGTGCGCACGTTTGTGAAATATGTCTATCTCGGCAAGGCCCCCAACCTCGGAGTTGAAGACGATGTCACTATGATTCCCCGCTTACGGGTGCGGATCACCCCCGTGGTCATCCCTTATAATCTGTTCAGCGACCGGTTTCAGCTTGGCGTGATCCTGCCGCTGACGCGCATTCGCCGCACCGAAATTGCAAAACAACGCCTATCTTCCGGAATGGGCGATGTGCGGCTGTTTGTCAAATACCTGCTGCTGCAGTGGGATCGCCGCCAGGAAACGCTGCGCCTTGCCGCGAAGTCGACCGTGAAGCTGGCTGCCGGCGCAACCGATGCCGTGCCGGCCCTGGGCAGCGGCAGCACCGATGTTTTGCTCTCCGCCGTGGCCGGTTGGATCAAAAAGCGTGTGGGTCTTTATGCCGAGGGCATCTATCAATTCTCAGGGACATTTGGCCAACTTGCCTATGGCGATAAGAAATCCGTGAATTTGGCCCTGGGATATCGGTTGTTCCCGGCGGTTTACCGGCGGTATCCCTCGCCGCAGCTCAATGGCTTTCTGGAAATCAACGCGACTTTCACTCAGCGCTCCAGACTGAACGGAGCGGAGATTCATAATACCGGAGGGACCCTGGTGCTGATTTCGCCCGGATTGCAGTATGTCGGCGGGCGGCGCTGGCTCGTCGAGGCCTCATGGCAATGGCCAATGGTCCACCGTCCCAACGGCTTGCAGCCGGTGATGAGCTGGCAGTTTCTGCTGGGAACGCGCATTTTGTTGTTTTAGCAGTAGGACGATTCGACCATGCTCAAACGATCTAACATACGCCTGTTGCCTGTGATTGTGCTATGGTCATTGGCAGCCTGCACGGCATCAAGCCCATTGGAGCCGGAGTTTGTACGAGAATGGGGCGGCACCGGCAACCAATTCGGGCAATTCCATGAACCGATTGGCATCGCCGTCGCTCCGGATGGCGCCGTTTATGTCGCCGATGCTGGCAATCATCGCATCCAGAAATTCACGGCCGCAGGGGAGTTTCTATTCGCATGGGGCGACGCCGGTTCCGAACCGGGCCAATTCGAGCACCCCATGCATCTGGCGGTTGACGCCCGCGGCCGGGTGTTGGTGCCGAATTATGGTAACGATCGCATTCAACAGTTTCGGGTCAAATGATGAATGAGCGAATTCTAAATTTTGTTGCCATTGTGCTGGCGTTTTTGAGTCGCCCCTGCTGAGTGCTACCGCTGGTGTTCAGCTTCCTCGGGTTAGGAAGCGCGTCGGCCGTGGCCGTTCTGCAGCAGTACCGGACAGCCTTCGGCCTGCTGGCCATCGCATTGCTGGGGGTATCGTTTTATCTGACCTTCATTCGTGTGCGCAGCCACTGGATCAATCGTCTGCTGTGGGGAATCAGTGTGATCATCACAGCCGGCATTTTGTGGTACCTGCACTGAGGTTGATTCAGAGTATTTTCTTGCCCAGCGCGCTCAGTACCAGCTCGGCAGCCACTTCCGCCGTGGCATTGCGCAGATCGAGAATGGGATTGACCTCGACCACTTCCATGGAATACAGCTTTTCGGACCGCGCGATGATCTCCATGGCCGTGTGCGCCTCACGGTAGGTGAGGCCGCCGCGCACCGGCGTGCCCACCCCCGGCGCTACCTGCGGGTCCAGCGCATCCATGTCCAGGCTCACATGCAGCGCATCCGTATAGCTGGTTGCGACCTCCACGGCTTCTACCATGACGTCAAACATGCCGCGCCGGTCGATGTCCTCCATGGTGTACACGGTGATGCCGGATTCGCGCACCAGTTCCATTTCTTTGGGATCGAGAGCCCGCACGCCGACCAGCACCGAGTCCTGCGGCTTGATTTTGGGGAAATCCCCGGCGATGCCGGTCAACTCCGGCGCGCCCTTACCCAGGCATGCGGCGAACGGCATGCCGTGGATGTTGCCGCTGGGCGTGGTTTCCGGGGTGTTCATGTCACCATGTGCGTCGATCCAGATCACCCCCAGCGACCGGTTTTGCTGGCGCAAATGCGCCGCCACCCCGCTGATGGTGCCAATGGCAATGGAATGGTCGCCGCCGAGCACCAGTGGGAAGTGGCCCTTAGAAAGAATGCGTTGCACCGCCCGCGCGAGGTGATCCACCGCCTTGCTGATTTCGGGCAGGTATTTCAATTTGGGATTTTCGATCGTCTGCACTTCGGGTATCATAATTCCGATATCGCCTTCATCGATGACATCGTGACCAATGCGGGTCAGCTTCTCGGCGATGCCGGCAATGCGGATGGCCGAGGGGCCCATGTCCACGCCGCGCCGGCCCGCTCCCATATCCAGAGGAACACCAATCAATTCAACTGTCATATATCGCCTCCACCTTGATTTCAGGTCAGAATGGAGAAATATAGAGAATTTCGGTTGCTTAGACAACCGGTTTGTGGGAATGTTAACACGGGGTGAAAATTTTGCACCGAAATGCGCCACGCGATTGTATCATTTTGTGCCAGTGTGGTCAAACATCGTCCAAAGCCGGTGTCTGTCCGCAAAATGTTTGACAGGCTCAACTTTCTGTTTTTTCTGATCGGCAAGCGCTGGCAGGCATGGCACGATTGTTGATAAAATAAAAAAGTCAACCCAACCGTGAAGATGACGATGAAATATGGGAACCTGTGAGACTCGGTATATCTTTATATGATGTAGGACGGATAAATCGTACGCTGTGAGGAAATCTGGGTTTCAACATACACAGGGGAATTCATGGAACCATTACACATATCCAACCGGGGCGCATCGGTCTATGTCGCGCCCGGTCTCGTTGGCCTGGATTCGCGATCAAAGCCGATGCGCGGATTGGGCGTAAACTGGCAACTTCCGTTTCTGGAGAGAGTGATAAACATGATCAAGACCATTATTGCACCCTTGTTTGTGACGCGGACGGTTCGCTATTTTCATTGCGAGGACCTGCGAAAGCTCCCAAATCTGAACGGCAACCCGGCGGTGCATGTGGAAAGCTATGACGGCGTTTCCGCTGTACCGGACGAAGTGGCCGATGTCATCGAACCGCTGCCGGGCGAGACACTCTCGGTGTTGTTCGTGGGCCGCAAGATTGCCGGTTTCGTGCGGGCGGCGTTCAAAAGCCAGTATTCGCCGGAGCTGGATCAGGTCATCGAGATATCAGCAGGAGAGGTGCTGTTGTATCAGACCTATCTGATGCCAGAATACAACAGCCTGAATATGTATGCATATCTGTTCATGGCAGCGGCCAGAGGGTTTCTGGAAAAAGGCTTCAGCCGCGTGATCATCGCCACGCCATCGGCCAATCCGGTGCTGAAACGCGCCATTGAGAGGGCAGGTTTCCGCCTGTTTAAGACCGAAAAGAATTACCGGATCCTGGGCAAGCATTTTCACTCGGTGGAGCACCTGACCAACGGCCATGTTCTGGCCAGTGCCAAAAACTGAACATCTTCTACCACGCGCTTGAGAAAAGGCCGCTTAAACGAGCGGCCTTTTTGTTTCCAGCATTTCAAAGCGGTTCCATCAGAGATGCCAGTGGGGTTCTCTACACATCCCTGCGACTGCAAATTGACACGCAGGCGTTTGTCCAACCATACACGCGGGTTTTATTACCGAAGACTTTTCATTTGTGTGACAAGGTCAAGTGCTTTTGGCGTACAGCTGCCAGGCATCCGCGCTGGCGGAGCGCCGTCACGGGCCATGGAATTTGGATGTACATTTTTAATGCACCGATGGTAAAGCAGCCGTTGCTTGCTGGGAAAGGCCTTGCTGAGCAACTACCAACCTGGGGTGTGTTTATGAAGGCCTCAGGGTAGCGATTCAGCCACCGCGCCAATTTCGATATTTGCTTGTCATTTTGGTTTTTTCGCCGTGCAGCGACGGTGCATCGGCGAAAAATAGCGGAATCTCTTTTTATAACGAAACAGGAATGAAAAGATGGGCCTATTGCAAACACTTACCCATCTCTTCTAAAATTATCTGGTAGCCAGAGATGAAAAAACACTTGACAATCAATAAAATATCCTTCATAATTCTTTAAACACAATTCATTCGTTGGGTGGTACTATGCCAACACTTATCATTAAAAACTTCCCTGAAGATCTTTATCTTCGATTGAAAAGGTCTGCTGAGAAAAACCGGCGCAGCCTGAACCGAGAAGTTATTCTATGCTTAGAACGAGCTGTCGGTGGTTCCAGGCGTCCTATCAAACCAGAAGAAGTTCTGGTGAAAGCAAGCCAACTGAGAGCAAAAACGGCCCTGCATCCAATCACCGAGGATGAATTTAACGCTGCAAAGGCGTTGGGGCGCTTATGATCGTAGTGGATACGAACATCATAGGCTATTTATTTTTAACCAGCGAACGGTCAGAACAAGCAGAAAAGGCGCTATGGAAGGACCCGGATTGGGTATCCCCTGTCCTCTGGCGAAGTGAATTTCGAAATGTGCTGGCGCAATACATCAGAAAAGAGCTTTTGACATTTGATGATGCCGTTCAGATTATGGATGAAGCGACGAAACTTATGGAAGGGCGAGAATACGAAATTGCTTCATTGGCGGTTTTGGAATTGGTGAGACATAGTTGATGTTCCGCCTATGACTGTGAATTCGTCGCCCTGGCGCAGCAGCTAAGCGTTCCGCTAATCACTGTGGACAGGTAGATACTGAAAGATTTTGCCGCAAATGCAATTTCGTTAGATGAATTTGTAAAATAAGAGCGTGGCTGTTTCCAACTAAAATTGAAAATATATCCGTTGGCATATACCTATTCAACCATTTGAGATTGACTTTGCCATTTTCCTCTTTTTTTCTCCTTCTCAAGTTTAACTTGGGAAGGAGAAAAAGGAGGAAAAAAGGGCTGGACAATGTGAACGTATTTTATCAAACAACCTCAATACAAATCCATCAGCACGGAATGGATGAGCCGCACCATGGCGCTGCTGACTTCGCTGCCAGGCTGTAAGTATTGCGTCGTCTGTTTGGCCAGGTTCCAGGCAAAGGTCCAGCGGTTCCAGCTATTCAAATAATCGCCCATCTTCTGGTTCACCATCATCTGCGCAACCTTGGAAATGAATTCTTTGCGTGTGCGCGGAATGGGCAGTTGCTCCAGCTCGTTCAGAGGCAGACGCTCGAGCTGCTGCTCAATCAGTTTCTCAAGGCGCTCTTTGCGCTCCGGAGCGGTTTCAGAGGCTATCGCCGGATCGCCGGCGCTTTTGTGCTCCTGCTCCAGCATGCGGCCGGCGATTTTGCTCGCCAGCAGCTCCCCGGCCACCGGATCACCGTCAGCCAGACCGGGTTCATCCATCGCCGCCAGATGGCTTTGAATCAGGTATTCGGGTGTCTCGTAAAAAATCACCCAATCTGCGATCGGCTCCACAATATAGCTGATGAACTGATTCGGCTGTACGTAGATGGTCGCCAGGTCCACATAATCGGTCGGCGTGCTGCGGGTTGAGCGGATGTAATAGATGCCGGCGGGCAACGCCAGATACACTTCCACCGGCTGGTCGCTCTGAAACGCCTTGCGGAAGGCATCCTTGAGCTTCTGCTCGGCCAGCTTATAAGTGTACCCCAGAGAATCCTGCCCGGATTTGACGTACCGCGTCAGAGTCAGATGCTCCTCGTTGAAGTCGGACGTGACTTTGAAATTGCGCAGCAGCAGATGCACCTGGCCGAAAGAAAACAGATCGCGTCCCTTGGCGTCGAGCAGATCGATCAGGCGGCCGTAAATGTCCGTGCCGATGCGGATACGCTCCGGCAACAGTTTGAACACAGCCGGTACGGCCGAGGTGCTTTCGTACAGTTGCAGCGCTTCGTAGTAGTCGTAGCAGGCGCGCTCGAAATAGCGGATATCGATGGGTGCCTTTTCCAAAAACGTCAGCGCCCGGTAGATATACGCCCGCGCCGCGATATCCCGCGCATCGTCCACGCGCGAACGATCGCCGATCAGCGACAGGGTTTCGTACGCTTCCCGCAGCCGTTTCACATACACGCCGAGCAGGTCCTCAAACGCAAGCAGTTCGTTCTGGCTCTGTTTCTCCTCGTAGAACAACCACTGATAGGCGCGGTAGGTCGAAATAATGTTACGTTCGAAGTGCTGCATTTCTTTCAGAAACGACTCGATCGGACTTTGCGCTATAGCCGGCGTCACCCATAAAAGGCCTGCCAGGGTCAGCATCCGCAAGTTCATGGTTTGCCACTCTCCTTTATGTTGTGCATACATCCTAGCAACACACGGCGATAATCTCGCTCGTCGAGCAAGTCAGCGAGCCGGGTGTACAGCCGATGATCGATCCACACTTCGTACGGGAGCTTCTGGCTGATGATGGGAATTTTGCTGGATTTGGTGAGCAGTAGTGCGCGGCGGTAATCTTCGCAGGCTCGCCGGGCTTTCACAGGATCGAGCTGCGGATTTTCCACAAAGGCCAGGGCGCGAAAAATCAGGCTGCGCGAGGCAATCTGGCGGTAATTTTCCAGGGTAAAGCCCTTGATGCGATTCAGTGTTTCATAAATTTCCAGCACCCGTTTGGTATAAGCCGAAACGATGCTATCAAACGCCGCAAATTCCAGGTGGGCGTTGGGCTGGTGCGCCAGCGTCTGCTTTTCCTGATAGGCCTGCAGCACCTTTTCCTCGTAACGGATCATCAGCCGCTCGAGGTCGGACTCCACGCCGGGCACCTGCGCCTGCAGCGAAACAGCGGCAAACAGCACTACGCAAAACACCATCCATTTCATCGTCAGTCGGTTCATGATCTACAGCTCAATTGGTTTTTAGTGTTGTCGTTATTTCTGATTTCCCAGCAATGACAGATTGGCCTGCGTGACCAGACAGGTTCGGATCGGCCGCAGCCAGTGCAGCACGGTTTGTAGCCCAAACCGGCGCGCAATCTGCTGATACACATCCACAAACGGCACCAGGTTCGATGCTTTTTCCGGCTCGATGCCGCTGCAGATTTGCGATTGACTGACGCGATTGGCACGCAGGGCCGCCTTCCAGGCTTTATCCACCATATCCACGGCAAACACGGCGTCGCCGGTTTCATAGCCGACATCGGCCAGGCGCAGATAGAGGTCCTCGTACCCGTCCCATTTGAACTTCTGCCGCCAGCCGCCGCTGCGGTCTGGCACCAGAAGTTCCTCGCCAACCCGCCGGGCTTTATAGTAGGCATTTAGCCGGTCAGTGGAATCGGCCAGGCTGAAATAGTAGTCCACCAGCCGGTAAATGGCATTCCCGTACACTTTTTTGATTTCGTCCTCGAGCTCCATGGAAATGTTCGGCCGGCGCTCCACCAGCAACCGATAGGCCTGCGCCGCCTTTTCGCGCGCGTACAGCAATTCCGATTCCGACTGCCGATCGGTGGAGTTTTGCTCCATGTACAGCGCCACCTTGGTCAGTTCTTTCAGAATTTCAACCTGGCGCTCGACGCTGTTGGCGTAGCGCAAGGCCAGCTCGAGATAGGTGCGGGTGGTGCGGTAGTTGTAATCATCGGGAGTATTTTTGAAGGTTTCTTCGGCGGCAAAACCGCGGGCGCGCCACTCGTTGCCGCGCAGGTTGAAATTGTCCTCGGTTGCGCGCTTGCGGTACACATCGAAGAACAGCCGGTCTTCGCTGCTGAGGCTGCCTTTCTCGGCCAGATCGCAGGCCAGCCGTACCATGAAGCTTGCAAACCGGCCGGTGGTGTACGCCGTGTCCGGTGGCGTGATGGTCAGCTCCACCGCCTGTTTGACAAAAATTTTCAGCTTTTTGATCAAGTCGGCGTTGAGCTTCCACTCGTTGTCGGCATACAATCCGAGAATGCCGTCCCAGGCGGCCACCAGACCATCCAGTTGATCGCCCTGCTGAATTTTGATGGCGCGCAACGTTTTCATATAACCGAAATTGAAGGCCACGTCCGGATCGCCGTAGAGGGTATAGCTTTGTTGCAGCGACTGGATGGCCTCGGTCAGCAATTCCAGATCGTCGTTTTCCGTGTAAAGCCGATATTCCGAAAAGCCCTTGTACAAATAGACGTTTTTCATGACATCGGTGTAGCGGCATTCCGGTTCGGCGTAACTCTGTTCGCACTGGCGGATAATTTGATTGCACAGGTCGACGGTTTTCTGGTGGTCGCCGGCCTGATAGGCGGTTTTGACCTGTTCATAGAGATCGGCCACTTTTTGCCCACTGGCCGCCGTTGCAAACAGCATCAGAATTGAAGCCAGACATGCGGTCCACAATTTCATGGTTAAAAACCACTCCTTTTGAGGTTCAACTGAATCATTGATGTCAGCGCTTTTTTCAATTCCTGCAAACGATTTTGCGTCGATGTCCCCTTCACATAAATCTTGGTGTTGCCGCGCAGCCAGACGATGGTGTGGCTGACGCCGTTGCCGTAAACGAAGCTGGCAATAATGGCGCGGCCGCGTCGGCGCAGATTCGCCGGGAAGATGCCGTAGCGGCCCTTGTCCCAACGATCGAACTCGCCGTTGATCCGGTTCCACAGCTTGTATTCCTCCACCCCCATGCTCAGGTCGGTCGAAGCGATGACCAGCGATACATCGGCGCCAAGCAGGTCCTCTGCGGTTTGCCGTTCCTGCGGTTCAGGAATGTAGCTTGCGGTTTTGAGGGATGTCGGTTCAGGCAGTTCAAAGTCGTCCTGGACGGCGATGGTCGGCTTTTTGCGGCCTCTTTCCGCATTCACTCCTTCAAGATCGAGAGACGGCGACCGATGCCGTACCATCCCCGTGGGGGCATCTGGCGCCTCGATTCCGAGATCGACGCCTTCGCTGCCCGGTCGCATTCGGCTGTTGGCCAGCGGCTGCGACAGGTCCAACGTTGGATTGTTGGGTACAGTGAGTCCGGTGTTCATGGCCAGGTCCAGAGAGATCTTGCTGTCGTCGCGCGGACGGCGGCGCCGGCGTTTCTTCTCCACCGGCCGGATGGGCGTGGTGATTTCCTCCGGCACTTCATCCGGCTCGGCAATGACCATCGGCGGAACGGGCACTTGTTGCGGCGGTGGCGGAGGGGGTGGTTTGATCGGCAGGATTTCCTCCAGCCGCAGGGCTTCCAGTTTCCGGTCCACCCCATCCATGACTGCCGGACGATAAAGACGGATGAAACGAGCCCAGTATATTAGGAAGTGAACCAACAGAAGAGCAACAATAATGCTTTTTTCGAGAGTGCGTGGGCTCGGCCGATTTAGGCGCATATGCGCGTACGTCCTGTTCCGTTGTTTGTGCATGGCTCGGAACGTCCTTTAGTGTCGTTTCCTCTGTCATTGCCTTCAGACGCGTCCTGCGCCGATAGGCACTGGATTGGCCCGCCGCGGGCCATGGCCATGATGTTTCCTGTCAATTATCCGTAGCCAAACCGCACTCCCTTGCAGGTTGGAAATGAAATGAGAGATGAAGCATCTGCGTAGCTAAACTCTAGGAATATCAAGAAAATAAAAGGGATGCCCCAAAAAGACTTTGCCGCAGATCCATCGCTATTAAAACTTCAACGATGTGCGTTTGGATTTTTTGCGTTTGGCCTTCAGGAATAGGCACTGCAAAATGGTTTCGGGCGCCTTGTAGCCAAAAGTCTCGAAGTCCAGATCCGCGCGGACAACCTTGCGAAAATCGAGGCGCAAACCAAACAGCCGCTCTTCGCCGAACTTCAGCACCAGCACGTCGTTTTCAGGGCTTTTGCCAAGCACGATGCCTTTGCCGAGAAAAATGGCCGGGAAATAGCGGCGTGGATATTGCACGTCGATCAGATTGAGCCGGTCGCCGAACACCAGATCATCGAGGCCGTTGCGCAGCGTCACAACCCGGGCGTGCTGCGATGACAGCATTTGCAGCACATCCTCATAGCGCTCCCTTTCTGCCAGCCAGAGGATCCGCTGCGCTTTCTTTAAGACGCGCACAAAATCCGATTTCTCTTTGCGGATCGGCAGCGCCCGGTAATGGTCTTCCCGGTGCCGGAACCGCGTGGCAACGCGTGTCCAGATGGCCACCGGCGATTCCACCGTACTGACCACTTCCAGTTGCAGGATTTTGACCTGATACGCCGCCACATGGTGGTTGTTGGAAGCCGACGACGGCATGTTCACGTAGATGGTGTATTCGCGCACCAGGTTGTCCGGACGCGGCGGACTGGAGCGCAACAGCGCCAGAAGCTCGTCGCGCGCGGTGACATTGCGGTTCTTCAGCGATTGCAGAATCGCACGGTACACCGCCTGAATGGCATTTTTCTCGATGTCCACCTCTTCGTAGGCGCAACCAAAGGTCTGGATGTAATTATCACGAACCAGGTCGGGTTCCAGCGGGATTTGCATGGCCTTCTGCATCACCGAGACCAGGGTCGGGGCTTTGCCGGCCTGCCAGCAATTTTTCCGATCGCGGGCGATAGAACGCACCACTTTGCCATTACTATCGGTCTGCTTCGGTACCGAGGCACAAGCGGAAACCAAAAGGAGCCATACTGCGAGAATCTGAGGAAGCTTCATTGGTTTGTCAGCATCCTGATGTTACAATTCCTGAAAGTTGTTTTCGAAAATTCGATTATTCAGAATGAAATGCGTTGGAATTCCATAAGGCCGTTGCGCATCCATCATAAAACAAGGCCCTGGAAGGGCCGTCGAAGGCGCGCAGAAGGATGTCCACACATAAAATTCCCAATAGCCGATGTTGCAATAGATAATTATACAATCATACGTACCAAGTTGCGGCCCGAATTTCTGTAATTTCCATTTTTTCTTCGGGGTTCGCTGTTGAAATGTGCGGTTCATTCCGTTGTTCGTTCATTGTGGATGATTGCCTAAAACGGCTGGAATCGTCCTCACTGTTGGCTTTTTCGCGATCCGAGAATACACTTGAAATTATTGGGCTATATCTTTATATTAGCTTTCCTTTATTGACCCACAGAACGACATGGAACAACTCAGGCTGATTTTTTTAACCGCAGGATGGATTCATGGCAAAAGGCATCACGAAACGTTCGGAAGATTACGCCAAGTGGTACACCGATGTGATTTTTGCGGCGCAACTGGCTGATTATGCGCCGGTGCGCGGCTGCATGGTGATCCGTCCCAACGGCTACGCCATTTGGGAAAAAATGCAGCAGGCACTCGACCGACTGTTTAAAGAGACCGGCCACATGAATGCGTATTTCCCGCTGTTCATCCCGGAAAGTTTCATGAAAAAAGAAGCTGAGCATGTGGAAGGCTTCGCGCCGGAGTGCGCCGTGGTGACGCATGGCGGCGGCAAAAAGCTGGAAGAGCCGCTCTATGTGCGCCCGACCTCGGAAACCATCATCTGGTCGATGTATAAAAACTGGATTCAATCGTACCGCGACCTGCCGATTTTGATCAACCAGTGGGCGAACGTGGTGCGCTGGGAAATGCGCACCCGGCTGTTTTTGCGCACCACCGAATTTCTGTGGCAGGAAGGGCACACTGCCCATGCCACCGCGGAGGAGGCCGAAGCCGAAACCCGGCAGATGCTGGACGTGTACCGCCATTTTGCCGAGACCTACATGGCCATGCCGGTGATCGCCGGCGTGAAAACGGAGAAAGAAAAGTTTGCCGGTGCGGTGCGAACCTACTGCATCGAGGCCATGATGCAGGATCGCCGGGCGCTGCAGGCCGGCACCTCGCATAATCTGGGGCAGAATTTCGCCAAAGCGTTCGATGTGACCTATCAGACCGAGGGCGGCACGCGCGAGTATGTGTGGGCCACGAGCTGGGGCGTCTCCACGCGGCTCATCGGCGCGCTGATCATGACCCACAGTGATGATCAGGGATTGGTGGTGCCGCCGAAGCTGGCGCCGCTGCAGACCGTCTTCGTGCCCATCTGGCACGGCGACGACGAGCGCGCTCGCTCGCTCGAACGCGCCGATGCGCTGACCAGCGACTGGAAGGGCAAGTTGTCCTTTAAAATCGATGAGCGCGAAAACTACCGGCCGGGATGGAAGTTCAATGAGTGGGAAAAGCGCGGCGTGCCCATCCGTATCGAGATGGGGCCGAAAGACCTTGAGAAGGACGTGGTGGTGCTGGTGCGCCGGGATACCGGCGAAAAGCGCGAAGTGCCGCAGTCGCAGTTGCTTGATGTGGTGCTGCAAACCCTCGATGCCATTCAGCAATCGCTGTACGATCGTGCCTTGAAATATCGCGAAGAATACACGTTCTACGAAGACGATTACGACTCCTTTAAAAAGAAAATTGACGACCCCGGTGGCTTTTTCTGGATTCACTGGTGCGGCGATCGGGCCTGCGAGGACCGGCTGCAGGATGAAACCAAAGCCACGATCCGCGCCATTCCGCTGGATAAAATCGAAGAAGAGGGCCGCTGTTTGCTCTGTGGCAACGCGTCGCACGAACGCGTGCTGGCGGCCAAGGCATACTAAATTTTGCGAAGCCACATCCGAAATCGGTGTGGCTTTTTCTGTCTTTGCGGCGCCCGGCTACGGCTGCGATGGAGAATGGCTATTACGATCATCCGACCAAGGCGTCGTTGCGGTTCTGATTCGGCGGCTTGATCGAGGCCCCGGGGAAGGCAAACGGAGGGAGGCACAATGGAGCAGTTTCAAGCGATCGTTTCGACGGCCAGTGATTGGGTCTGGGGTACACCGCTTTTGGTTTTGCTCGTTGGCACCGGAATTTATCTAACCATCCGGCTGCGCGGTTTGCAGTTCCGCGGCCTGTGGCATTCGCTCTATCTGGCGCTGGTGAAGCGCAAGGAAGAGGGCGAAGCCGCGGGCGACATCACGCATTTTCAGGCGCTGATGACCGCCCTGGCCGCCACCGTGGGCACCGGCAACATCGTGGGCGTGGCCACGGCCATTGCTGCCGGCGGGCCGGGCGCGCTATTCTGGATGTGGATCACCGGCCTATTCGGCATGGCCACTAAATACTCGGAAGCCGTACTGGCAGTGAAATACCGCATCGTCGATGAAGACGGCACCATGAGCGGCGGGCCGATGTATTACATCTCGCGCGGCCTTGGCTGGAAATGGCTGGGCGTGCTGTTCGCCATTTTTGCCGCCGTCGCCGCATTCGGCATCGGCAACATGGTGCAGTCCAATTCGGTGGCCGACGCCATGCACAACGCCTTCCACATCCCGGAATGGCTCACCGGCGTGATCCTGACCGTGGCCACCGCCGCCGTGATTCTGGGCGGCATCAAAAGCATCGCGCGGGTCACCAGCTTTTTCGTGCCCATTATGATCGTCTTTTACATGCTGGCCGCGCTGGTGGTGATTATCGTAAATATTGGCCTGGTGCCGGAAATTTTTCTGCTGGTTTTCAAAAATGCCTTCACCGGCACGGCGGCTATGGGCGGTTTTCTGGGCGCCACCGTGCGCGAGGCGATCCGATTCGGTGTGGCGCGCGGGGTGTTTTCCAATGAAAGCGGCCTGGGCAGTTCGCCCATCGCGGCGGCCGCGGCGCAAACGAAAAATCCCGTGACCCAGGCGCTGGTGTCCATGACCCAGACGTTCATTGACACGATCGTCGTGTGCAGCATGACCGGCTTTGTAATTCTGGTTTCCGGCGCATGGAAGCTTTCGGACGCGGCCAGCGGCAAAGCGCTGACTGGCGCCAAATTGACGATCACGTCTTTCAATCTGGGATTGCCCGGAGAGCTCGGTGGACTCATTGTGCCGATTGCACTGACGCTGTTTGCCTACTCCACAATTCTGGGGTGGAGCTATTATGGCGAAAAGTCCATCGAGTTTTTGCTCGGCGCTGGCTCGATACGGCCGTACCGCATTCTGTTCGTGATTTTCGTGTTCATCGGTTCGGTGGCCAAATTGCAGGTGGTGTGGAGCGTATCCGATGTTTTCAATGGCCTGATGGCCTTCCCGAACCTGATCGGCTTGCTCATGCTTTCCAAAGTGATTGTCGATGAAACCAATAAATACTTCTACCACAAATCGATGCAATAAGCATGAGAGCCTCGCTATTTTACTGCGTCATGCTGACGATTTTGCTCGGCACGGCCTGGAGCATCTGGGATTTGAAGACCGGTAAAATTCCGGTTTCGGATGTCGAGGTGATGCGCTGGGTCCCGCCGGCACCGCGCATGGGCATTTTCGAAGGCTTTTCCATGGATAAATATGAGGTGACCAACGGGCAATTCTGGCGATTCGACAGGGCGCACCGGTTCAATGAAGGCGAAGAGGATTTCCCCGTAACCGGTATTACCTGGCATGAGGCCGTCGAATACGCGCGCTGGGCCGGCAAGCGGCTGCCCACGGCGCGCGAGTGGATGCACGCCAAACGCGCCCGCAAGCGCGAGTTTTCGCCATGGGACACCATCGAGCCGATTCCGGTTGAGCTGGACCGTCCCGAATATCGGTTGTTCCGGGTCGGCTCGTTCTGGCGCGATACCACACCGCTGGGCATCAAAGACATGTCCGGCAACGCCTGGGAATGGACGGCCGATACCCTACGGCTGGCGGACGGCACCCTGGCGGCCATCGTGAAAGGCGGATTCATTTTAAAAGGAAAACAACTTTTTTTCTCAAAAATCACGGACAGCGATACCATCGCCGTGGATCAGCGGTTGCCGTACGTCGGGTTTCGTTGTATTCGTGACAGGTAGGTAAAATGGATACGGCCCAAACACAGGATTTCAAGTGCGGCTACGTGGCGATTCTGGGCAAGCCCAATGTGGGCAAGTCCACGCTCATGAACAACATTTTGCAGTTCAAACTGTCCATCGTCACGCCGAAACCGCAAACCACGCGGCACAAAATTACGGGCATTTACAACAGCGACGACGCGCAGATTTTGTTTTTGGATACGCCGGGCCTCATTGATCCGGAATACAGGCTGCAGGAATATCTGGTGCGGACGGCGGATGCCGCCGCCGAGGATGCCGATGTGCTGGTGTTCATGGTGAAAGCCGCCGAGCGCCTCGATGAGGTCGATCGGCAGTTGATTAAAAAACTGTCCCGCATGCCCAAGCCGCTTATCGTGTGTATCAATAAAATTGATCTGGTCAAAAAAAGCATCCTGCTGCCGCTCATTGACGAAATCCGGCAGGTGGACGGCGTGAAAGACATCGTGCCCATCTCGGCGCTCAAGCAGGACGGCATCGGTGAGCTGCTGGAGGTGATCAAACACTACCTGCCCGAAGGACCGCCGTTGTACCCGCAAGATCAGTTGACCACCATCAACGAGCGGTTTCTGGTTTCCGAAATCATTCGCGAGAAAATCTTTATGCTGTATGGGCAAGAAATTCCCTATTCTACCACGGTGACCATCGAGGAGTTTCGCGAGGGCGGCGGCAAGAAAAAAGATTACATCCGTGCGGCCATCGTGGTGGAGCGCGACAGTCAAAAAGGCATTCTCATCGGCAAGCAAGGGGAAGCGCTGAAACGCGTCGGCAAGCTGGCCAGAGAAGAGATTGAATTTTTGTTGGGCCGGCCGGTGTTTCTGGAACTGGTGGTGATCGTGCGTCCCAAATGGCGCGAAAAAGATCAATTGCTCAAGAGTTTGGGATACAATCGCAATCCATAAGATGGGACATCATGGCGAGGATTCCATTTCAACGCAGTATTTTGTTGCTCATTACGGTCCTTTTGTTGACGGTATTTGTGATTTTCATGTTCGATAACCGGCAGCCGGTAGCACGCTTTAGCCTCGGCATTTTGTTCACGGTGATTTTGTGGTACCGTTCCGACCACAGTCTCGCCCGCTGGATTGCCATCCTGGTGTTGTGGTTGGGGTTTCTGTTGCTCTCCCTCTGGAATACTTTTTTCGTGGCACACTGAGCATTTTCTGCCGTTGGTGTCTCGATGGTGAAATGTCTTTGTAAGCGCCGATTGGGATATTTCGGTTTCTGCGACCGCCTGTAAGCGGCCACATCACACGCGGAGTGAGACCGCAACGATATTGTATGTTCGTTTTGGAAAAATTGAAAAATCCTGAATCATCACGGCCAGGCCTCAAAACGTATTTTATTTTTTTCGCTTATGCCCTTAAATCAGCTTTTTAAGGGATTACAATCTGGCAATTCGTCATTGCGAGGATCCGCCAGCCGGCGGAGACGACGCAATCTCCATCATTCAAGTAAGGAGATCGCCATCCGCCAATTGGCGGATTCGCTCGCGAGGACGGGTTGTCTTACGTCTTAAAAGTGTTCTAGAGCAAGGCTAACGATTTGATTATAATAAAGCAATTGCAGTGTAAAATTCTGACTAAAATGCATAAGCGAGTTATTTTTTTGCAACAATCTGGAAAGGCTTCCATTCGGCTCATTTGTTTTATATTTTAAACCGATCACAAGAAATTGAATGAAATTCCGATAATGGAACTGTAAGGAAGGACTTTTAGCGAGGTAGGATACATGATCAAGCTGAACACATCGGCAGCTCCGTTTACCCTGCCGGAATCGATCCGTCAACTGGAAACCATCGCCTACAATCTCTGGTGGTCCTGGAACCATGAAGCGCAGGCGCTGTTTGCAGCCATTGACCGGGAGCAATGGGAGCGGGAACACAATCCGGTTAAATTGCTGAAATCGTTGTCACAGAATCAACTGGATGCACTGGCCGGCAATCCTGAATTCGTGGTGCGGGTGGAGCATGTGGCCGCGCTATTGAAGCAGGAGCTCGAACGCGAAACCTGGATGAATCGCCAGCATCCGGACTATAAGAACAAGCTCGTGGCCTACCTGTGCACTGAGTTTGGTATTCACGAATGTTTGCCTATTTATTCCGGTGGGCTGGGTGTGCTCGCGGGCGATCATACCAAATCTGCGAGTGATCTCGGTGTGCCGTTTGTGGGTGTGGGGCTACTCTACCGGAATGGCTATTTCACACAACAAATCGATGCCGAGGGCCGACAGGTGCACATTTACCCGGACTTCGATTTCACCGAGATGCCGCTTCGCCGCATTGTGGATGATAGCGGAGCGCCGGTGGAGGTCAGCGTGACCCTGCCGCAGGGCGACGTGCGCGTCCAGGCCTGGCTGCTGGAAGTCGGCCGGTCACAGGTGATTTTGCTGGATACCTTCCACGAGGGCAATCCACCCGAGTTGCGTGAGATCACTTCGCAGCTTTACGGCGGTGACCGCGATATGCGTATTTCGCAGGAAATCGTGCTCGGCTTCGGCGGAGTGCGCATGCTGCGCCGGCTGGGCGTGAATCCCACCGTATGGCACCTCAACGAAGGTCATGTGGCGTTTTCCTGTTTCGAGCGCATCCGTGAGTACATGCAAGAGCGCGAGCTGAGTTTCGATGCGGCGCAGGAGGCGGTGAAAAGCGCGACCGTGTTTACCACGCACACCCCGGTTCCGGCTGGCAACGAGGCCTTTTCCCTGCTACAGATGGATCGCTATTTTCGCGATTTTTGCAAGCAGCTCGGTATTGGACTGCGCTCGCTGCTGCAGTTGGGGCTGCAGGCCGACGAAAATGGCTCGAAATATTTCAGCATGACGGTGCTGGCGCTGCGGCTTTCGTGCAAGAGCAACGGAGTGAGCCAGTTGCACGGCAAGGTCTCTCAGCGCATGTGGGCGCATGTGTGGCCAGGGGTGCCGGTGGAAGAAAACCCGATCACCAGCATCACCAATGGCGTGCACACCCAGACCTGGATTGCGCCGGAAATGCGCCGTATTTTCGATGAGCACGTCGGCCGTGATTGGCTCGAGCATCTTGCCGATCCCGAATACTGGCAACATGTGCAGCAGGTGCCGGTGAATACCCTGCTGGCAACCAAGCGAGCGCTGAAGGAGCGGATGATCCAGTTTATCCGTGAGCGCCTGAAAACCCAGTACCGCCGTAATGGGGCCAGCAAAACGTTCATTCAACAGATCGATTCCTGGCTCAGTCCCGACGCACTTACCATCGGCTTTGCGCGGCGGTTTGCACCATACAAACGGGCTTATTTGATCCTGTCCGATCTACAGCGGCTCAACCAGCTTGTCAATGATCCTGAGCATCCGATCCAGCTCATTTTTGCCGGTAAGGCGCATCCGCAAAACAGGGAAGGGCAGAAGATCATCCAGCAAATCTGGCAGCTTGCACAAAAGCCGGAATTTCTGGGGAAGGTAATTCTGCTGGAAAATTATGACATGAACGTGGCTCGGCACATGGTTGCCGGAGTGGACGTGTGGCTCAACAATCCGCGCCGGCCGCAGGAGGCCTCCGGCACCAGCGGCCAGAAAGTGCCCATCAACGGCGGCATCAACTTCAGCGTGCTCGATGGCTGGTGGCCGGAAGCCTACGATGGCAGCAACGGCTGGAAGATCGGCGAAGATCGTGAATACGAACACGAATACATTCAGGACCGCGAGGATGCGGAATCGCTGTACAGTACGCTGGAAAAGGAAATCATTCCCCTATATTACGGGCAAAACCGGGAAAGCAGCGGTCGCACCTGGGGGGATACCATGCTCAATTCCATGCGCACGGTGATTCCGGTGTTTAATACCGAAGTGATGGTGCGCAACTATTTCGAGAAACTGTACCGGGTGGCGGCCGATCGCTATCGTGGCTGGGTCGAAAAGGACGTGCAGACGGTGGCCGAGCTTATACAATTCCGCCAGCTTCTGGAAGAGAACTGGCCGTTGCTGCATTTTGCCTCGCTATCCACCGAGCGCAATGCCATGAACGGCGAATCCGAGGTAAAAATTACGGCGGACCTGTATCTGGGCGAGCTGTCCGAGGATATGGTGCAGGTGGAGCTGGTCGGCATGCCGCTGAATCAGGATACGCGCCCGCTGCTGGTGGTGCCGATGCAGCAAGTGGAAAAAGTGGCGCCGAGTCTGGTACGGTATCATCTACACACCCGGCTGCCCATTAGCCGCGAGGACGAGCTCCGGCTGCGGGTGATCCCCCGGCACGATGCATTGAGCCACAAACACGAGCTCGGGCTGATTTACTGGCACAACGTGCAGTGATCGTTGCGGAAACGGACTTTTCCGACATTCGCAAAAGGCTTACAATGGATTCTCTCTCGCCGTGGCGCAGAGCCCGCTGAGTTTTCCTTCTTTTTTCCATACCTCCTTCCCAGGTTTAATCTGGGAAGGAGGCCTAAAAGGATATCTACAGGAGGTTTACTCCAGCCAGCCCTACATGCGCAGCAGTCATTCGCCGCCTATCATTGCCTTGCCTTCGGCGTTCTGCGGTGCAGGTCTTTCATCCGTGGTAGCCAGAATCCCACCAGATAATCCACCATGCCTGTGTAGTTGGCCATGCCTTCACGAATTTTATTGGCCTTCAAATAACGATCATAAGTTTTGCGGCTAATGCGGCTGAACCGGCCGGCATGCTTTTGCCAGCGCTCGCGAATGCGCCGAAAATCACGCCTCACGGTGGTATCTATCAAAGTGGCATAAGGCTCGTAATCGGATAGCGCTATGCGGAGCCGCGCGCCAAGATACCGTACCGCGGCGAGATAGGCCGAATACTGAATCAACGCCTTCGAGCTGGAAACGCAGGTTAGAAAGGCCAAAAAATTGGCCTCGGCCTCGTTGGCGAATCCCATCTGATGGAATTTTTCATGGGTCAGGGTAAATGGATATTCGATGTCCAGCAAATCAGCGTTGAGATGCACTTCGTGAAAGACCGGGCTGAAAAAGCCCGTGGTGAGCGTTTTGTTGAGCAGGGTATTCAGCAGCAGGTGCTTGGGCCGCCGCTGGCCCGTTGGCCGGTAAAACGGCACCAGCGCCTGAACGCGCCGAATCCCGGCCTCGATTTCCGTTTCGATTTCCGCTCTGGTCAGCGGCTGCCACTGTTTTGATAGGCTGTTGGCCCTATCCGTAACCACCACGAACGCATCGATGACGGCGGTGGTGTCTGCCGCCGTGGCAGGCAGCGCCAGGCTGTCCGACAATGGCTGGCGGAAGTAATTCAATCCCCATGCGATATAGAACCAAGCCACCAGCCAGATGGCGCCCACTATCCAGTAACCAAATACGCGCCCGAGCTGGCGCTTGTTTTTCAAGTGCCGAACCACCGACACCGGCAGGCCAATCGCGATCGCATACAGCGCCATTTCGGTGAGCGAAAACGGGATCAGGCCGGAGAACCGGCTCAACACCGCGGTTATCCATGGATAAACCAGGCGCGAATAATAGCGTTCGATGAATTGCGGCTGCGTGGATAATCCCCAGAAAATCAAAAGATGGAAAACCAGGCCGGACAGGCCCAGGCGGATCAGCCGGAATTGCAATGAATGGCTTTTCATGCAAAAAAGCGCTTGCATTCTGTTGTTATGTTCACTATTATAGTTGTATTAATAGTGAACATAAATTCAGATAAGGAGCTGGAATGACCGCGCTCTACGAAAAGATTCACGTTTATGCACGCTCGATTGGTGGAAAAGTGATTCCGCTGCAGTTTCTCTGGCGCCAGCAAAGATATGACATTTACGAAGTATTGGACATAAAAAAGAAAACGACGAGTCGGCTGGTGGTGTATCATTTCAAAGTCACCACGCTGCCCAGAGGAACCTTCACGCTGGAGTTCGATTTGCGCAAAGCACAGTGGTATCTGCTTTCAGCCGAATATGACTGAAGCCGGTCATCAAGGCCGCCGTACGAAATATACCAGGAGCTGATCCTGGCGTTTGCGAAGGGCCAGATTGACCCGTTTGGAATAGAATTTACGCCGATTTTCATTGACCGGACTGAAAAGGTCAGCGGTCTTGTTGGCGATGAATTCGACGATTTGGCTGATTTTGTCATCCTGCCGGGGCGGGCTCAGCAGCCGATATTCGGTGATCAGATCGTTCGGATCGTATATCACGCCATCGGTTTTTCGTATGGCCTCGAGCCAGCGCCGAAACCCGCGGCGAATTTTCGGCAGGTCGTTGATCGCCACGCCGATTTCCACGCCTTTCTTCATTGTTTCCAGTTGCCGCAGCACGAAGGCGTCAAAATTGGTCTGCTGGTTGTAATCGACGTGCCGGTCCACACTGTAAAAGTTGACCAGCGGTGCGGCACAGGCGGTGAGAAGCAGCGTCCCAATTGTAATGCGTTTCCAGAATGCCTGCAACATCCCTTTTCGTTGCATGACAGGTCTTCCCGTGAAATTGATTTGGATTTGAGCAAGTCCCTTGCTATTTTTATAATTAATTCTTTTTTGCCAATCTTCCAATTAAAAAATGGTGAGGCGGCGAGCTTTTTAAGACTCATGCCTTTTTAAAACTCGTAAGGGAAATCCCGATATGGCCAATCGACTGGCGCGAATGCATACGGCGGAACACATTCTGTCGGCAATTATGCGGATTCACTATGCCGCACCGAAGAATCTGGAATTGCATCTAAATGAGAAAAAGACCAAATGCGATTATCAGCCGGCGGTTCCCATCGACGAGGCCGCCATCCGACGGATCGAGGCGATGGTGAATGCGGAGATTCGGAAAAATCATCCCGTGACGGCATTCATGCTATCGCGACAGGAGGCAGAACAACGCGGATACGATTTGTGGAAGGTGCCACCGGACGCGGAGGAGATTCGCATCGTCAAAATTGGCGAGCTGGATGCGCAGCCGTGTTCCGGGCAGCACGTGACCCGAACGGCGGAAATCGGCGTGTTCCGCATTATTAGCCACGATGTCCGCGAATCCGGGCGACTGCGGTTGCGATTCAGGGTGATGGATACTGACGCAAATGTGCCGGTATCAGAAAGCGTTCGGTGAATTCAAAAATCAGCTCGACGGCGATGGCCAGCAGCGCCGCCGGAATGGCGCCCTGCAAAATGAGCCCGGTGTCGTTCAGGGTCAGGCCAGTGACGATAGGTTCGCCCAGGCCGCCGGCGCCGATAAACGCCGCCAGAGTGGCCGTGCCAATGTTGATCACGGCCGCGGTCTTAATGCCCGCCAGAATGGTCGGACTGGCCAGCGGCAATTCGATAAACCGCATGCGCTGCCAGGGGGACATACCCATTCCGGTGGCCACTTTTTTGAGTAGTGGGTCCACCGAAAACAATGCGATGAGGGTGTTCCGCAAAATCGGCAGCAGCGAATATAAAAACAATGCTACAATGGCTGGAACCACGCCGATGCCGAACAGCGGAATCATGAAAGCCAGAAGCGCAATCGAGGGAATGGTTTGCAAAAGGCCGGCCAAATAGGTCAGCAAGCGGGCAAACCGCCGGAAGCGGAAGGTCACCATGCCCGTCGGGATGGCAATCGTCATGGCCATGAACAGGGCGATGCTGCTGAGCAACAGATGCCGCCAGGTTCGACGGGCCAGCAACGACCAGAAGGTTTCCTGCGCCGGCCCATCACCGGTGATCAAATTTTCAGAACGCAGAAAATCCGATGCCACCGCAGTCGGCGCTTGCTTTTCCACCACGATGCGCGCATTGAGCCGTTGCATTTGGTTTTCGTCCAGCCGATTCGCCAGCCGTAACAGCGCCTGGCGTGCTTCCGCCGGCAAATCGAGCCGGATCAGCGGCACCGCAAGATAAGTGGGGAAAAAACCCCGATCATCCTGCAACAAAACCAAATCGTAGCGCGGAATATCGCCATCGGTGGAATATGCATCGGTGAGATCGATTTCGCCACGCTGCAGGGCCATGTAGGCCAGCCCGTGTTCCAGCCCCTGCGGTCGCTGCGGCAGGTGATAATGCCGCCGCAAACCGATCCAGCCGTCATGGCGGTTTAAAAACTCCAGACTGAAGCCCAAGCTTAGCTCCGGATGGCGCCGCAAATCCGAAATATTATGAATTTGCAAACGCTCGGCTAACGCACGCGGCATGGCCAGGGCATAGGTGTTGTTGAAGCCGAATCCGGGCAGCATCTGCATGCGATATTCGTTGACAAGCAACTGATTCAGCGAATCAAACGAAACAGAACGGGGCAGCTTCAGGATGGCCTGCGCAATGGTGCCGGAATATTCCGGGTAGGCATCAATTTCACCATTCTTCAGGGCAGAGAAACACACCATGGTACCGCCAAGCCGGAAGCGGCGCTCCACATCAAAGCCATGCGCTTCCAGCATCTGCGCCATGATTTCGGCAAGGAGGGTGCCCTCATTAAAATTTTTGCCGCCAATGACCAGTTTTCTCGGCGATTGCGCTCCCGCGGGCGCGGCCATGAGCCAGATGCAGAGAAGGGTCAGCCCTTTTCTCAGCCAGGCCATTACGACAGCTCCAGTTGCGTGTGGATGAGGTTGCGGATAAAGGGCGTGGCCGGATGCTGCAAAATGGTTTCGCGCCGGCCTGCCTGCACGAGCTGACCGTCTTCCAGAATCAGCAACTCGGTGGCCAATTTGAACGCTTCCCGCATGTCGTGCGTCACCAGCACAATGGTGCGGGGTTGCAGGGCTTGCAGCCGGAGAACTTCCTGGTGCAGGTCGCTTCGCGTGATGGGATCAAGCGCGCCAAAGGGCTCATCAAACAGAAGAATATCCGGGTCCAGCATCATGGCGCGGCACAGCCCCACACGTTGCTGTTGACCGCCGCTCAGCTCGTGCGGATAGCGGCTGTGAAATTCCGCCGGCAGGCTGACCAGCTCCATGAGCTCACAGACGCGCTGCCGGCGTCGGCTTTCTGGCCAGCCCACCAGGCGCGCCGGCAGGCCGATATTTTCGGCCACGGTCAGGTGCGGGAACAGCCCGGTACCCTGCACGGCGTATCCGATTTTCCGTCGCAGGGCCATCACGCGATCGTAATCGATCGGCTGGCCGAACACGCTTACCTGTCCGTCCGAGGGCCGAATCAGGCCGTTGATCAATTGCAACAGGGTGGATTTGCCGCTGCCGCTGCGCCCGACCACGGCGGTGATTTCGGATTCGCGGAAGGAGTAGTCAAATGCCTTCAGCGCATACACAGCCCCGTAGCGCCTGGACACGTTTTTGAATTCGATGATGGCCATGAGGATACTCATCCAGCACAAGGTATCAGGATTGGCAAAGCGATTGTTACACCTTCAGGCCGGCCCCAGCAGGTTCAGGCGAAAATAGCCATCGGCGTCTTGCCAGTGCTGCAACCGTTTCAAACCGGCGGCCGCGAAGATGCTTTGCAGCATGTCCGGCGTGAATTTGTACGAGTTCTCCGTATGGATCGTTTCGCCGGCTCGAAAGGCGAAGGTCCGATCCAGCGCGGCGATATGCGCCTGTTGCTGACCGATGCTTTCGATGTGCATTTCGATCCGGCTCTCGGTTTCATTGAAGAAGGCGCGGTGCCGGAAACGGCTGAGATCGAAATCGCCGCCCAGTTCGCGGTTGATGCGGCGCAGCAGGTTCAAATTGAACTGCGCGGTGACTTGCTGGGCGTCGTCGTAAGCCGGTTCGAGGATGTGCCGCGGTTTGACCATGTCGGTCCCGAGAAGCAGCAGGTCCCGGGGCTGCATGATATGGCGCATCTTGTTCAGAAAATCCACCGCCTGGGGCGGCTCGAAGTTGCCGATGTTGGATCCCAGAAACACTAAAATCTTTGGCGACACATTGGCCTGCTGGATTTTGCGGATGCCGTCGTCGTATTCTGCGGCCAGCGCGTGCACGCGCAGCGCCGGAAAATCGTTTAGCAACCGGCGGGCGCCTTCGCGCAGGATGGAATCGGAAATATCGATGGGCCGATAGGTGAGATGCCCTTGCTGCTGAAGAAAGGCCTGAATCAGCAGGCGGGTTTTGTATGAGCTGCCACTGCCGAATTCGACCAGGCTGAGATCCGAACCGTTTTGGAACCGAGCGATATCGTGAATGTGTGTTTCCAGAATGGCCTTTTCGGTGCGCGTGATGTAATATTCCGGCAGGGTGCAAATTTTCTCGAACAATTCGGAACCGATAGAATCGTAAAAATACACCGACGGAATGCGTTTGGGCGCCGCTGAAAGTCCGCGCAGGACGTCCTGAGCAAAGCGAGCGTGCAGATTTTGCCGCGGCGAGGTTTCCAGCAAAAAGCGTGGGTCTTGCATGGCCATGTCTTTGATATTTGTTGATGGGTCATTTAATGATTGGGTTTTGCGAGATTACCAATCGGGTTCAAGCAACGGCCGAGGATGACGATGGTAGAGACGTTGGCGACCCGAGTCCATACACGTGTTAGATGAATTGCAATTGCCGGCGCTGAATCGCCTTGCGTCAGCAAAAGCCCGGCGAAATTTATTTTAGAAAAAACAACACCACGGTCGCAAAAATTCCGCACAGGCTGCGACAGTGGCTGCATATTTTGGTGGCAACTACTTTTTCGGTTCTCCGTCCTCGGGTTCTTTAACCACCACGGTGATTTTTTCCTCGGGCCGCTCTTCGATCTGCGGCTGACGGATGTAGATGCTGGCGCGACTGATAAGCCAGAGCTCGGGCAGAATCTCACCCACAATTTCTCCATCATCGAACACGCGCACCACGGAGCTGGTGGAAACCACCACGGCGACGGCGTTGGTTTGTTTGCTCATGGCCGCAGCGGCGAAGTGCCGCGTGCCCAGTCCCAGCGGCAGGTCCACTCCCTCGCCCGAGGCCTCCAGATAGCGCGCTGCCGAAACCACCACGCCCTTGTCATCGATCACAAACGCGCCATCCAGTTGCGCCAGCTCTTTGACAGTTTCGCGAATATCGGGGCTGTTGATGTGCTTGAGCTCCTCGGGATGACCGAAAAGTGGATCCAGAATCAACGGCCGCGACAGCCGCAATACATTCTCGGCATCTCCGATGGTAAACAGAGTGCCGATTTTGCGGCCTTCCCGGCCTTCGCGTGCCAGCTCTACCGCCAGCTCCAGAACGCTGTTCAGCACTTCGGGATCAACCTGGCGCTCGGGGGTGCAAATTTGTTTGAATATGTTGGTCATTTTGCCCTTCCCGGAGGTTATTCGATGAGCCGTTTCCAGGCACTATCTTTTTTATAACCCAGCGCCCGCAAATAGCGCTGATTGACCAGATGCTCGAGCCGGTGCCACTGCTGCGGGTTGTCGCCGTTGAACGGAATGCGCCCGCCGGCCATGGTGCCATGTCCGCCGCCGGTGCCGAAATGACCGATGATTTTTTTCAGCACGTTGCCGGCATGCGCTTTCGGATGGCTGGCCCGCAGAGACAGATACAATTGCTGGTTGAAGCGGCCTGTCGCCAGCGACCAGCCGATTCCAAAATGCCGCAACAGCAGATCGGCCACCTGCGAAATGATTTCCGGCGACTCCACCCTGCCCAGATGCACATGCGCCAGATGCCGGAACGTACGCGCCTCACTCAGGGCGGTTTTTAGCGTCAAAAAATAGCTGTGCGGCAACTTAGGATTGGCGATCTTGGCGATTTTGCGCTTGTTCGCTTTGGGGTACACCTGCAGGTAAGCCTGCAGATCCTCATCGCGGGCGTCCCGGCCGAGTTCCTGAGTTTCGGTGCGGATGGCAAACGCAATGGCCGTGGCCACCGGCGCCGGGATGTCGATTTCCGCCGCGGCCAGGTACTCAAAAATCACCGTAGCACAGGCGCCGTATCCCATCCGGATGTCGACAAATGGAGCCTCCACGGGGTCGGTGACCTCGTGATGATCGATGACAATGATCGGCTTCACATCCGACGGCAGCGAGTGATTGCCGAAAGACGGCTGCGTGTCCAGCAGGGCGATGGATCTATGCCGTTTCCAGCGCAGTTTGCTGGTGTGGGTCATGGTGATTTTGAGCTGCTGCACCATAGCGCGGTTTTCCGCCCGCGTAATGAGACCGCCGTAACCGATGCGCGTGCGGATGTTGTAGCGCTGGTGCAACAGGTGCGCAAACGCAAAGGCGCTGGCAATGGCATCCGGATCAGGATAATCGTGGATCATGATGAGCAGGGTGCGGCATCCTGCCAGCACCCGATCCAGCTCCGTGAGCTTTTCGGCGGTTATCGATTTTTCTCCCATACCACCCTGGCCGATTCAATATGCTGAGTTACGGAATACGCCCGACCGACACGAAACCGGAACGTTTTGTAGACTCCGGATTCACCCGCACGGAGAATCAGCGCGTATTCGCCTTCCGGAAAATCGGCGATTTTGACTCGCAGATAGTCCTGCCGCGAGTACTCGCCGACGTACAGTCGGTACTGCTCGTGCCTGACCGTTCTCCCAGACGAATCCAGCAAGTCAGCATTCATGGTCACAAAAGTGTCCGGCACTTCGCTGTGAATTTCGTAGTAGAGATAAAAATCATCCCGCATGGGATTCAGTGTCGGCCAGAGAATCGCATCAAACGGCGGCACCCCGATCCGCGGGTAGGCCACCGGCACCAGATCGCTGATTCGGATGGGTCGCTCACTATTCGGGTTTAATTGTAGAGCAAATTTTTCAGAAGTCCAAATGATTTCTTGTTCATTTTTTAGGATTAACTGGATATGATATCGGCCGGCGCGAACCTGAAAAAAGTTCGATGTCTGGATCGGGAAGCGGCTGAGGTGGTCCGGAATGGGTTTAAGGTAAACTTTTTGCTGCTTCCGCTGCAGCACTCCCTGGTTGGCATCCAGCAGTTGAAGCTCTAGTTGCAAAGCCGGGCGGTCTTGCAGCTCCCGCGCCGCGATCCAGGCATCGGGAAACGCCACGTACACGTCCACATGCCAGAGCGAATTGCCGCGGATGTATTGTGCAATGAATACATGCGGATGGGGTTCAACAGGAATCGAAGGAAAGGCCGGGGTGTAGAACCAGGCCAGACCCAGCAACGTCAGCAACCACCCTTTGATCCAGGCATGAGCTCGCAGCATGGCAATCACCTCCCCTACCGTTCCTGATTTCGTGGTTCAGTGAAATTGGGCCGGGCCGTCACCAGCCGGCCGGCCCGGCCCAAAACCTCAATCATTCCACTTCAAAGGCAATAAAGATATTCGCGCCACGTTGTTTGACGTAGAGCAGAATCGTGTCGCCGGACTGAACGTCCGCGACCACGCGCTCGAAATCGCGCACGTTCTTGACCCGCTTGCGGTTAACGCGTTTGATGAGCGCGCCTTCAGTCAGGCCGGCTTCGCGCGCGTTGCTGTTCGGCCGCACGCGCACCACCACCACGCCCGATTCGGACGGGTCCAGATTGTACATGCGTGCCAGGTCGCGACTGAGGTTGGCCACCTGGAAGCCGAGTTTGTCATACAGATTCTCGGATTTGCGCGCCGGTTCTTTCGTTTCATCCGGCAGCTCGCCAAGCTCCACCGTGATGGTCTTCTTCTTGCCATCGCGGATGATGGTCAGCTCCACTTCCGTTCCTGGTGCGCGGCTGGCAATGTCCTTGCTCAATTGCACAACATCCTCGACTTTCTTGCCATCCAGCTCGATGATCACATCCTGCACTTGCAGACCGGCTTTGTCTGCCGGGCTGTCTTCCACGACCTCGGCTACGATTACACCTTCTTTAGCCGGCAGGTCGAGCGCCTTCACCAGGTCCTCAGTCACATTTTGGATCCTGACACCCAGCCAGCCACGGATGACTTTGCCATGCTTGATGAGCGCGTCCATGACCTGTCGCGCCATGTTAATGGGCACGGCGAAACCGATACCCTGAAAACCGCCGGTCTCCGTGGCGATAGCGGTATTGATGCCCACCAGCTCACCCTTAAGGTTGATCAGCGCGCCGCCGGAGTTGCCGGGATTGATGGCCGCATCAGTCTGGATGAAATCTTCATAATCGGCCAGGCCCACATTGCTGCGCCCTTTGGCGCTGACGATGCCGGCGGTCACGGTGTGGTCGAGATTGGCGCTCAGCGGACTGCCGATGGCCAGCACCCATTCGCCCACGCGCAGCTTATCGGAATTGCCCATTTTGATCGGCTTTAGATGGTCGCCTTTGATGCGCAGCACCGCCAGATCGGTCTTTGGATCCGTCCCCACGATTTCGGCATCCACGCGCTTGCCTCCCAGAAGCATTACTTTGACTTTGTCCGCGCCGCGCACCACGTGGTTGTTGGTCAGGATATAGCCATCTTTGCTGACGATGACGCCCGATCCCATGCCGCGCAAAATCCGTTTTTCATCACCTTGTTGCGGCGGTCCAAAGAAGCGGAACCAGAATTCATCGCCGAAGAATTCACGGAACGGATTATCGAAAAACGGCGATGCATAGGGGGACGTGCGATGCGTCCGGATCTCTTTTTGAGTAAAAACCGTCACCACGCTTGGATTGGCTTCTTCGGCGACTTTGGTGAATAGCTCATTGAGATTGGCCAGAAAATCCTGTGGGTCACCGCTGGTGGTTTTTGGTGCGGTCACCTTTTCTGTGGGATTTTCTGTATTGGAAGCCATGCCATTCGGTGACAGTCCGAGCTGGCCGGTCACGAATGCCCCCAGAATGATGCCGGTAAGGAGTAGCAGCAGGCTCCATGCGATACGCTTTTTATTCATCGTTCTATCCTCCTAACATAAATCGGTAAACTACGTCTTTGTTGGAAACCAAGATCAGTCTAAACTCCTAAACTGCTAACTTGGCGAGAAGTTTCGAATGAAACATTCGAGGCCGGATTTTGTGGCATTTCGTATTAAAACAAATCCTGGTTCTTTTTCCTGAAAGTTATTAGCAAATGACGTTCCAGAGAAGGTTTTTTGTCTATCATCAATAAAATTAAATAAATGGGGTAGGTTGAAGCCAAAGATCGGAGATTTGAAAATATGCCAGGATAGCAGAATTTTACGAGATATTCACTGGCAATCGGCAAAAATGGCAGGCCAGGAGGGTCGGAGATGAAGTGATGCGTTAAAAATAAAAAACAGGCAACTGTTCAGGATGACGGGGGAGTGGAATATCTACTTGCTTGCAAAATGTTCTGGCTTTTGTACATAAGCGCCAGAAATAAAGAGCCTCTGTTCCGTCTTCTACCCGTCATCGCGAGGAGCGGAGTGACGAAGCGAGCCCTTTCACATATCTGCTTAGCGATCGCTACGCACTCGCTTTGCAGCGGCGGCTCGCGATGACAGGCCCGAATTTCATGAAACCAAAATCGCTGAATGGTTACAATAAAAAGGCGAAGCTCCATCGGGAGCTTCGCCTTGCTGTTGGGGATGCCAGAATTAGCTGATCTTGACCTCGATTTCTTTCGGCTTGGCCTCTTCAGCTTTGGGCAACGTGACCGTCAAAACGCCGTTTTCAAACTTCGCATCGATCTTGTCCTCGAGGATGCGATTCGGCACCCGGAAGCTGCGCTCGAACATACCGAAGCTTCGTTCAACGCGATGGAAATTCACATCTTTATCTTCCCGGACATCTTTCTTCTCACCACGGATGGTCAGGATACCATCCTCATAGCTGACTTTGACATCGTCTTTCTTCAGACCGGGAAGTTCGACATGCAGATAGAAGTTGTCTTTATCTTCGCTGATATCGACCGCAGGGGTCCAACTGCCCTTGAAGAACGAGGTTTCACGAGTCACGTCGCCGAAAACATTGCTTACCAGGCGCTGCATTTCATCCGCCATGTCAAGCAGTTCGCGAGCCGGATTCCAGCGAGTAAGCGTCATGGCTAACACCTCCTTTCTTTTCTATTTTTTTGGGAAGCCGTTTCTTGCCGTTTCCGCTTTTATGCTTTAGCAAGCACTGTGCCAGATCGTAGAGTGGTTTTTAATTTAATGCGAAACAATGGGTTACGTTGATGGGTAAATACCCTATACCAATGGCAGACCCTGAAAATTCTGCACCAATGCCTGACATTCTTTCGATACCGAAATGCCAATCTTTCGCTTTTGTTTGCAGCTCTGTCAAAGTTAAAAAAACACCGGGCATCTTCAAGGTGCCCGGTGTTGGCAGGCCAACAAAACAGGTTTGCTATAAGCTAAGCATGAATAGAGTGCGATTTTCAATTGTCAGGCCATTGCCCTACGGCGGCGTTTGAATAGCGATAGAAATGATGAAATCACCAGCAGCGCCACGGCCACTACGAACAGCGGCCAGGCAAAAATGAGCAAGCCTGCCAGAAAAAAGCCGAGCAACGGAAGCAGCACCATGGCCACCAGAAGCGGATGCGGTTTATGTGTCATTGCAGGTCCCTCCCCTTTTAGGATTATCGTTCGATCGGTAACGGATTGAGCCGCGACAGGACATCCATCAATTGCTTGCGATGCAGCACCTCTTCCTCGCGAATGCGTTCCAAAAGCTCGCGGATGTCTTCGCGCTCGGCCTCTTGGGCCAGCGCACGCGCATTGAGATATTCGGTATATTCCTCCTTTTCCTCTTCCAGAATTTTCAGCAGGTCCAGGGTTGAAAGAGAATCCCCGGTTAGCCGTCGTGCTTTGACTTCGCCGCCGAGCTCACGAATTTTTTCGCGAAGCATCTCGGCGTGCCGCTGCTCGGCCTCGGCAATGTTCAGCAACTTCTGCCGCAAATGGTCGTATGGCACGTTCTCGCTTTGCTTCTTCAGTGCCTCGGCCAGGCCGATCTCCTCGGCATAATCCCGCTGCAATGCCTCCAACAGCTTGCGTTCGGCTTGTTGCTTGCTATCCAGATTTGAGGCCAGCTTCTGCCATCCCTGTTCCAGTTTTTCCAGCAGATTCATGACGCTTCCTCCTCATTGGTTTTATCCGCAACCGTCTCGGGCGCGCCAGTCTGAACCGGCCGCGCGTCTTTCGACGGCGTCAGCTTGGGCTGCGGCCCCAAAATGCGGATGATGTCGTCTTCGGTCAGGACTTCCTTTTCAAGCAGGGTACGAGCCATTTCTTCCAACCGGTCGCGTTTTTCGATCAGCAGGCGTTTGGCATCTTCATAGCATTTTTGGATGATCTCCAGCACCTCTTCGTCGATCATTTGCTCGATCTTCTCCGAGCGGCGGTGGATGCCAGGTGCCTGCCCCAGAAACCGGTCCTGCTGATGTTCGACCAACGACAGATTGGGTACGCGTTTGCTCATACCGTAAACCACGATCATCTCGCGCGCAATGCGCGTGGCCTTTTCCAGATCGTTGGAAGCGCCGGTGGAAATTTCACCGAACACGACTTCTTCGGCGGCGCGGCCGCCCAGAAGCCCTTTGATCTTGCCCAGCAGTTCGGTGCGCGACATCAAATAGCGATCTTCCAGTGGCGTTTGCAGGGTGTATCCCAGCGCGCCCATGCCGCGTGGAACGATCGAGACTTTTTGCACCGGATCGGCGCCCGGGGTGAAATGCCCGACGATGGCGTGCCCGGATTCGTGGTAGGCCACAATCTGCCGCTCGTGCTCGTTGATGAGCTTATTCTTCTTCTCGAGCCCGGCAATCACCCGTTCGATGGCTTCCTGAAAATCTTCCATTTTGATTTTCTTGTGCCCTTTGCGCGAGGCCAGCAGCGCGGCCTCGTTGCACACATTGGCGATTTCCGCTCCGGCAAATCCCGGGGTTTGTGCCGCCAGTTTTTTCAAATCCACATCATCATCCAGCACCAGTTTGCGGGTGTGCACCTTGAAAATTGCAATCCGGCCGTTCAAATCCGGGCGATCCACCAGGATCTGCCGGTCGAAACGGCCCGGCCGCAACAGAGCCGGATCCAGCACATCCGGCCGGTTGGTGGCGCCCATGATGATGATGCCGATACTGGCATCGAAGCCATCCATCTCCACCAGCAACTGGTTCAGCGTGTTCTCGCGCTCGTCGTGGCCGCCGAGATACACGCCGTGGCCGCGGCTCTTGCCGATGGCATCGATCTCGTCGATGAAGATGATGCACGGCGCTTTCGCCTTGGCTTCGGCAAACAGGTCGCGCACCCGCGCGGCGCCGACGCCGACGAACATTTCCACGAAATCCGAACCGCTCAGGCTGAAGAACGGCACTCCGGCTTCGCCCGCCACGGCGCGCGCCAGCAGGGTCTTGCCGGTCCCGGGCGGCCCCACCAGCAGCACGCCCTTCGGCAATTTGGCACCGAGCCGGGTGTACTTTTCCGGATGCTTCAGAAACTGCACGATTTCCTTGACCTCTTCCACCGCCTCATCGATGCCGGCCACGTCTTTAAACGTGACTTTGTTTTTCGAATCCTCGGCATAGATTTTGGCTTTGTTCTTGCCGATGTTGAGCACCTGAGCGCTGCTGCCCATGCGCCGGAAGATAAATCCCCAGATGAGGAACAGGACAAAGAAGGGCAAAAGCCAGTTAAGGAAGAAATTTTTCAGCCAGTTGTCGGTAATGCGTCCGCGATAATCCACGCCGTGCGCCTGCAGGTCCGGAATCAGATCCTTGTCCTCCAGCCGCGTGACCACGAACTGGCGCTCGAGTTCGCGGTGATAGTCTTCCATGTTCAGCGCCCAGGGCGGCCGGCCGGTGACGGGAGAAAAATTCTTGTTTTGCCCCGAAGTGGTTGTGGTGCTATCCGCTACCTTCAGACGGCCGTAAATTTTCTCTGGCGTGATGATCACACTTTCGATTTTTCCGGCGGCGAGATAATCGCGGAACTGCTTATAGGAAATTTCTTTGGCAACGGGTCTGGAAAACATCAGCCATTGCAGGCTGAAGAGAATGGCCAGCGCAATGAGGTAGTAGTATATTGAAAATTTGGTGCGTTTTTCCATGGCAACCTCCTGTGAATCCCGCGGCGGCACGGCGGATGCAGATGCTGGGTCGATGCAGGGGCAGTCCGCCACGATGTGAAAACGATAATTTCAATGGAAATATGCTCAATTTTGTTCAGGGAAGCAACGCAAACCGGTCATGCCATAAAAAAAGCAGAAGAGGTCAGGCGACCTCTTCTGCTTCCACTTCATGCACGATCTCTTCCTGCCGCTGCAGGAGCTCGAACACCAACGCGCCGTCGCGCGCATTGATGCGGATGCGATCGCCTTGCTGGAATTCACCCGCCAGAATCTTTCGCGACAATTCGTTGACCACCTCACGCTGGATGAGCCGTTTCAGCGGACGCGCGCCGAATACTGGATCGTAGCCTTTGTTGGTCAAATAATCCTTGGCCGCTTCGGTCATCTCGGCATCCATCTTCTGTCGCTGCAGCGCCTTGCGCACCATGCGCTCGAACTGGATTTCCACGATCCGGTGGATGTGTTCGCGCGTGAGCGGATGGAACACGATGATTTCATCGATGCGGTTCAGGAACTCCGGACGCAGCTTGCGCTGCAACAACTGCAGCACCGTGTTTTTGGTTTCTTCGTACACCTGCTCTCGGTTGTGCTCATCCATGCGCTGGAACCGTTCCATGATCATGTCCGCGCCCAGGTTGGACGTCATGATGATCACTGTGTTCTTGAAATTGACTACATGGCCTTTGCTGTCGGTCAGGCGGCCTTCATCCAGCACCTGCAGCAGTATATTGAACACTTCGGGATGCGCCTTTTCGATTTCGTCCAGCAGTACCACCGAGTACGGTTTGCGCCGCACTGCTTCGGTGAGCTGACCGCCTTCTTCGTAGCCCACATAACCGGGCGGCGCGCCGATCAGCCGCGATACGTTGAACTGCTCCATGTATTCCGACATATCGAGGCGGATCATGGCGTTTTCGTCGTCGAACATGAACTCGGCCAGGGCGCGCGCCAGCTCGGTTTTGCCCACGCCGGTGGGGCCGAGGAAGATGAACGAGCCGATGGGCCGGTTCTCTTCGCTAAGGCCGGCGCGAGCCCGCTGCACCGCCGCCGATACCGCCTCAATGGCTTCATCCTGTCCCACCACACGTTGCCGCAGCCGTTCCGGCATCTTCAGGATTTTTTCGCGTTCGCTTTCCAGCATCCGGGCCACCGGAATGCCGGTCCAGCGCGAAACGATCTCGGCAATGTCGTCTTCGGTCACCTCTTCCTTTAGCAGCGCGCCATCTTTGTGCAGCGCTTCCAGCCGCCGGTTCAGTTCCTTCAATTGATTCTGCAGTTCAACCAGGCGGCCGTATTTCAGCTCGGCGGCCTTGTTGAAATCGCCCTCGCGCTCGGCCTGTTCCATGAGGTGTTTGGTATATTCGATTTCCTCTTTCACCGAGCGGATTTTCTGGATGGCTTCCTTCTCGATCTGCCAGCGCGCCTTGAGCTGCGATGCCTTTTCTTTGAGATCGCTCAATTCGCGTTTCAGGTTTTCCAGCCGTTCTTTGGAAGCGGCGTCCTTTTCTTTCTTCAGCGCCACCTGTTCGATCTCGAGCTGCTTGATGCGCCGCTCGATTTCGTCGATTTCTTCGGGCATGGAGTCGATCTCCGTGCGCAAGCGCGCCGCTGCCTCATCGATGAGATCGATGGCCTTGTCCGGCAGAAACCGCTCGCTGATGTACCGGTGCGACAGGGTGGCCGCGGCCACGATGGCCGAATCGGCGATGCGCACACCGTGATGCACCTCGTAGCGTTCTTTGAGGCCGCGCAGAATCGAGATCGTGTCTTCCACCGACGGCTCGTCCACCATCACCGGCTGGAAGCGGCGTTCCAGCGCTTTGTCCTTTTCGATGTATTTGCGGTATTCGTCGAGGGTGGTCGCGCCGATGAGCCGCAGTTCGCCGCGCGCCAGCATTGGCTTCAACATGTTGGCCGCATCCACCGCGCCTTCGGCGGCGCCGGCGCCCACCATCGTATGCAGCTCATCGATGAACAGGATGATCTGGCCTTCGGATTCCTCAATTTCTTTGAGCACCGCCTTCAGCCGTTCTTCAAACTCACCGCGGTATTTGGCGCCGGCAATTAATGAACCCATTTCGAGTTGAATCACGCGCTTGTTTTTCAAGCCTTCGGGCACGTCGCCATTGGCGATCCGCTGCGCAATGCCCTCTACGATCGCGGTTTTGCCCACACCCGGATCCCCCACCAGCACGGGGTTGTTTTTGGTGCGGCGGGACAGCACCTGAATCGCGCGGCGAATTTCTTCATCGCGGCCGATAACCGGATCCAGCTTGCCCCGGCGCGCCAGCTCGGTCAGATCGCGGCCGTAGCGCTCCAGCGCCTGATATTTCTCTTCTGGATTCTGATCCGTCACGCGCTGCGAACCACGGATATCTTTCAGCACCTTGAGGATGTTGTCTCGGGTAACGCCCTGATTTTTCAGAATCTGCCCCGCGGCGCCGCTGTCCTCGGCCAGGGCCATGAGCAGGTGCTCGGTGCTCACGTACTCGTCCTTTAGCTCGCGCATGAATTGCATGGCGGTGTTGATGACATTGTTCAGGCGTTGCGTGATGTACACCTGGCCCATGGCCCCGGCGCCGGACACGCGCGGGATTTTCTGCAATTCTTCTTCCACGCGCGATCGGATCAGATCCACATTAGCGCCCAGCTTTTTCAAAATGGCCAGCGGTACGCCCTCGGCGTCATCCAGCAGCGCCTTGAGCAGATGCTCCACTTCAATTTGCTGATGGCCATGCTCGTTCGCAATGTGCTGCGCCTGCATGACCGCTTCTTGTGCTTTTAGCGTGAATTTATCCAGCGTCATAATGCTTCACTCCTTTCGTTTCGTTGTTTGGAGGTCTCGGCGGCTCTGTTTAAAATTCGAACCACCGCGAGAACTCTTTGCGCATGCGAAAGGCCCGGTAGGCCAAGACGAGCATGAAAATGCCCGCCGCCAGCAGCAAACTGGCGATCAGATACGCGATGATTTGCGGGAACACAAAAATAAACAGCGCCATAGCGATAAGAAACAAGCCTATAGAGAAATAGTTTTTCCACGAATCGGTAATCATTTGAAATATCGGATGTCCCCAGAAAATCGTTTGAAACATGGCCCTGTCCGTCTCCTTTGCTGTTGCAGGTGATTTTATATGTTTTGGCAAATGCTCTCGCGATGATGAACTGCAAAGCCAGTGCCAAAGTGTGTAAGTGACTGATATTCAAAGGAATGTGTTATGTTTGGGGGATAGACCGGGTTCGAAGATTGTCAAATTTGCAGGCGCGTTTTTGGCCAGCAGGAAAAATTGGCGCAGGATATGAGGCGAAAGCCGTTTTTACCGCGCCCGTGGTGTTCCCTGAAGGGCATCCCAGAACGAAATCATGGCAGCGGTTCCGGCCTGGAAATAAGAACCCTCCCTCTCAACCGAACGCCGGCTGAGGGGGAGGGTGCATCCCGCATCGATCTATGATCATGGAGGCGCGGTGGCGCCTCTCTTTAGGAAAAACCCATCCTGGCTGATGAGGCAAAGCCGATGTTGCTCATCAGGTTATTTGATCTCGATCTTCTTGGCCTTCGCTTCCTCCTTCTTCGGCAGCGTCACCGTCAGTACGCCATTCTTGTAATCCGCTTTGATCTGATCCGGATCCACCTGCGAAGGCAACGTGAACGACCGACGGAACGAGCCGTGGAAACGCTCCGTGCAGTGATAATTGGCCTCTTTTTCTTCCTTTTCGCGCTGGCGTTCGCCCTGAATGGTCAGGACATTGTTGTCCAGGCTCACATGGATATCTTTCTTGTTCATGCCCGGCAAATCCATCCGGACGATGAAGGCATCATCGGTCTCTTCCACATCCAACGCAGGATGCCACGCCATCAGCGGACGGTCCGACCAGTCCAGCAGCGACGGCATGCGGAAGAAATCTTCAAAACGGTCGGTCCACAGCTCATCGAAGAAACGATCCAGTTCCATCAACGGGCGATCGAGTTCGCTTTTCGGCTCACGCCATTTGGTCAGCCACATAACTTCTCACCTCCTTTTTGCGTTGTTTTGTTTTTTCGCTCGGATGCTTAAACAAATTCAATGCCAAAATCGATGTAAAGTTGTAAGTGATTGAAAAATAAAGATAAAATGCGGTTGGTGTGTCCTGCCCGCCGATTGTGACAATATGACAGGAATGCAAAAATGGTTTCAAAACGCGAAGAATTGACAGCGTGGCCTTTGTCAAGATGACAAAAAATTTCCCTCAAAAACATCGGATACCTTTGAGCTCTCGCGTGCCTCGAAGCAGCAGCGCGATGCTCAAACGGTTGAGTTTTGATAGTCTGTGGTGTACCAAATCGTACAGGCGAGTGAGTTCAAATGCTCATTCAGGGACTTTCGCCTGAAGGGCTATTTTTTTAACTATTGTCGCTATTCTTTGAAAAACAGAAGATTGACCGTTATTGGAGCGTGGGCTCAATTTTTCTGGCACGGCCGTTGCGAAAGTGCAAAGTGAAATCGCACTCGAGGGTAAACGAATCCATCAACCCCGAACTGGTTCATTTAAACGTAGGAGGTTTCAGGTATGAAACGAGCAAAGAGTTGGGTGTGGTTCATGTCCATTGGTCTGCTTTTGGGCCTCTGGGCCTGCCAGAAAACCGATTTGGTGACTCCGGATGAAGATTCATACACCGAAGAGGAGATCAGTCTGGATAAAGAATTTGGAGGCTTCAATACCCGTGATGAAATGCCTGGATTCGGTGATCAGAGCATTCAGTCCGAATTCGCTGCGGATGAATCGGCGGCCGATCCGATTTCCGCGGATGTGGAATCGTCCATCATGGATTCCGGACTTCCCGCGTACTTCGTGCGCATCACCTGGGGACATCTGGAAGGCGATAGCACCGCCACCGAGCAGGTAGACTGGAGCGGCTATGCCGAAGTGAACAAAGGTACTCTGGGAGTGCTCAAACTCATCCGCTTTGAACGCTCCACCGACCGGCTGGTGCTGCCGCGCGAAAGCAAAAAGCGTGTGGACTTCACCTCGGTAACCACCACGCATTTCGACGGCCTGCTGTTCGTGATCATCGATAACGACACGGCCGCCAGCAATGTGGATGGCCAATTCACGTTCACGGCTGGTGCTTACTCGCAAACGTTTTCCTTCGCGGAGCTGGATTCGATGGAACGCATCGATGCCGTCGATGATCAGGGCAATGAAGTGTCGATCATCAGCCGTGGAAAAACGGTGCAGCCTTTCGCCGGTGGCTTTTTCTCCGGCCGCTGGATCCGCATGAGCGATCGTCATGGCCGCTTCTTCGGCCGCTGGATCGACAGCATGGGCAACAATGCCGGTTTTCTGAAAGGCATCTGGGGCGAGCGCGGGCACGGCAACAACGGCATGGGCATGCCCGGACGCGCCAAACGGGTCATGTTTGGCAAGTACATCCATATGGATGGCCGCTTCGGTGGCCTGCTGGCCGGTGAATGGGGCTACGCCGACGATGCCGACAATCATGGCTGGCTCAAGGGCCGCTGGTTCGGACGTCACCGTCAGCTCAAAGGCCGGTTCAAAGGCGTGTGGAAATCAGGCAAACCCGGCGATGGCCGCGGATTCTTCCATGGCCGCTGGATTGAAAAACAGCAGCAGGACGGCGAATAGAGACTCCGCCATCATCCCTCCCTCTCGCCCTCACAGAGCAGGCGCTGGCTATGGCTGGCGCCTTTTTTGCTTAGATTCCGCCATGCTCCCGTACGTCACTTGCAGCTTGACTTTGGAACCGCAATGGAATATATTTGAACATACGATTTTTTCGTCAGTCCTTTGTTATTCGAATAGTATCAATTGGCGTATCAATGAGAAGCTCATGGCCCATGGTAAATAAAGTCAAACCCGTTCTGCTGTTGCTGCTGTTCACCAGCCTGACGCTCACGCAGGACTTTTTCCACAGTCATGCGGGCTTTGGTGTGCCCGTGTCTTCGGTGGAAACAGACCTGGTGGTGCAGGGCGATAGCGATGCCAGCACGGCCGCGCAATACTGCCTGGTCTGTTTGCTGGTTCGTGGCTATGCGCCTTCGCTGCAATGCGCCGACCTGAAATCGCCTGACGATTTTGAGTTTGTATCCCCCGTTCAGCCCCATTCCATTAGCTTCATCATCGAATTTGCTCTTCCCATCTATCGAGCGCCCCCAAAGCTTCACCTTTCCTGATGACTTAACCTGGCACCATTCCCAAACTCGAGCGATTGGCCGAAGCCGTACATCGGATTGCATCGCTCCGGTGGCATGTTGCCATTCAATGCATTGGCCTGATGAACCCGTATCGAAAGGTGAGCTCTATGCATCAGAAATTCCTATTTCTGCTGGTATTCATTGCTGGCAGCATCATTCTGGCTGCGCCGTTGCAGGCGCAACAGGCGCGCAAGGATACCACCCGCGCCGCCAAAACCGACAGCACCGAAGCCCTGGACGAAGCCGAGCTGGAAAAAGAACTCGCACGTGAACTGGGCCTGCTTGCCGGGAGTGAAACCGACACATCGGTAACTCCTCCGCAAACTTCGGCTCCGGCCATCAGCGGTTCAATAGCACGCGCCGGTTCCGTGCTCAATCCGCGCATCAGCGTCATCGGAACGTTTTTCGGCAGCGGCACCGGTAACCAGGCCGTGGCCCGGGCCGTGGATGTGGGGCTGAGCGAAACAGAATTTTCCTTCCAGGCGTATGTGGACCCCTACACCAAGGCCGATTTTTTCGTGGCTTTCGGCCGCGAGCAGGAGGACCCCTTCGCCGGCCCCGATGAAGAAGCGGCCAATTTGAGCGAGTACGAAGCCGAGCTGGAAGAGGGCTATTTGACTACTCTGTCGCTGCCTTTTTCGCTGCAAATCAAGGCCGGCAAATTCCTGGGCGCCTTCGGCAAATTGAACAGCTTGCATCCGCATGCGTTCAATTTCGTCGATTATCCGCGCATGTATGTCAACTATCTCGGAGAAGAGGGACTGATCGATCGGGGCCTGTCCATCAACTGGCTCGTGCCCAATCCGTTTGATCTGTATCAGGAATTGACGCTGGAAATCACCTCCGGGGCGCTCGGGGGACCGGCCTTCCAGGGCAACAGCAAAGACCTGCTTTATTTGCTGCACCTGAAAAACTTTTTTGATTTGAACGACAATACCACCCTTGAGCTGGGCTTCACCGGCATGCAGGGCCCCAACGGTCTCGAGCGGTACAAAACCCGCATGGGCGCCGTGGATGTGACCCTGCGCTGGAAGCCCTTGCGTATGAATCGATACAAGAGCTTTGAATTGATGCTCGAAGCGCTCGCCAGCCAATATGAAACCGCAGCGGGCATCATTTCGAGCAAGGCGCTGTTTGCCTTTTTGCGCTATCAAGTGGCTCGCCGCTGGTTTCTGGGCGCGCGCTATGATTATTCCGAATTTCCCGACGACAGCGAACACAATGAAAAGGCCTACTCGGCCATTCTGAGCTTTTATACCAGTGAATTTCAGAAAATGGAGCTGCAGGTTCAGCGCGGCATCCCGGCCTGGGGCGATGCCTTCAATCGCATCTTGCTACGCGTGGTGTTTGTGATCGGTGCCCACGGTGCGCATAAATATTAACCGAAATTTGAGAGGAACGGTCCATGAAACAGAAAATTGTCAATCGAATACTCGCTGTGGTATTGACCATAGCCAGCCTTCTGGTCTTTGCTGGAACGAACATGGCCGCCAAAAAGCTGTTCCTGGTCACCACACTCCCCGATTTGGCCAGTATTGCCAAGGCGGTTGGCGGTGATCACGTGAAAACGTTCGCCATTGCCAAAGGCTACCAGGATCCGCATTTCGTCGATCCGAAGCCGAGTTACATGATCAAATTGCAAAAGGCCGATATGTTCATCCAGGTGGGGCTGGACCTGGAGCTGGGCTGGGTGCCCTCGCTCCTGGATGGCGCGCGTAATCCGAACATCCTGCCCGGCGCCAAGGGATATGTGGATGCATCGGTCAATGTGCCGCTGCTGGAAGTTCCCGTTGGTGATCCGACCAAGCTACGCGCGCAGGGCGATATTCACGTGTATGGCAATCCGCATTTCTGGCTGGATCCGCTGCGCGGCAAAATCATTGCAGATAATATCTATCGGGCGCTGGTTCGCCTGCAGCCCGAAAATGAAGCGGATTTTTCCAAAAACCTGCAGGCATTTAAGGCCAAAATTGATCAAAAGACCCGAGAATGGACCGAGCGCATGCGGCCTTACAGCGGTACCAAAATTGTGGCCTTTCATAATAGCTGGCCCTATTTGGAGGAGCGCTTCCCGTTCGATATCGTCATGTTCATCGAGCCCAAGCCGGGCATCCCACCGACGCCGAAACAACTCGTGCGCGTTATCAAAACCATGAAACAAAATGACATCCGCGTGATTATTATTGAGCCGTATTATAGCAAGAAATCGGCCGAGCTGGTGGCGGCCAAAACCGGGGCAGTGGTGGTTGAGCTGGCCGGGTCGGTGGGCGCTCAACCGGGCATCGACGATTACTTCGATCTATTCGAATATAACATCAATAAACTGATCGATGCGTTCAAACAGGCCGGAATCCAGCCGCGCGCAACCGAAGACTGAGGAGACACACCATGCTGGACATGTTCCAATTGAATTTCATGGTCAATGCGTTGATCGCCAGCGTGATCATCGGTTTGCTACTGTCCTACCTCGGCATTCACGTGGTGGGGCGTGGCATCGTGTTTGTGGACCTTGCGCTGGGCCAGATTTCTTCTCTCGGCGTGGCGTTCGCCCAATTTTTGCGATTCGGCGAGATCTGGCTGCCCATCGTGTTCACGCTGGTCGGCGCATTTCTGCTGTCCTTCATCCACATCCGCGATCGGCGTCTGAAGCTGGAAGCGATTATCGGAATCATATACGTGGTGGCATCGGCCGTTACCGTGCTCATCATTTCCAAAACCCCGCATGGCGAGGCCAATATTCAGGAAGTGCTTTTTGGCGCTTTGCTGGCCGTGACGCCGGAAGAAATCCGCAACCTGCTCATCGTATTCGGGCTGCTCGGCTTGCTGCACTTTGTGTTCCAAAAGCACATTTTTCGTATTACCAAGATGCTCGAATTCGGGGAGCTGGAAGAGATGGGTTGGAAAGAACGCGGACTGAATTTCTTTTTTTATATGTCCATTGGACTGGCCATCGTCTTTGCCGTGGAAGTCGGCGGCGTGCTACCGGTGTTTTCCTATCTGGTTGTCCCCGCGGTCAGCGCAGTAATGGTGGGCATACGAAAATGGGTTATCATCGTGCTGGCCCTTCTCAATTCGGTGGTCGCCGGCTTTTTCGGACTGTGGTTTTCCTATACCTTCGATTATCCCGCCGGCCCGTCCATTGTCGCCATCTTCGGCGTAATTTTCATCATCGCCGTGCTGGTGCGCTATCTGCGGCGGAAGTGGTTTCGGATTTCATTTGAAACTGAGCTACAAGGATAAAGGACCTCCCACCTAAATTCAGGGGCGATGCGCTTTCAGAGTGCATCGCACCCTACCTTTTGTGATAAAATGAAACCATGTGGGGGCAATGGCATGCAATGATGGAGCAGGTGAATGGCTGCTTCACGGTTCCCTGCCGCCGAAAATATCCATGAGGCCCGCTACCCTTTCTGGCGCAAAATGATTCATTCTGGTACAAACTGTTCCGTTGCCTGCCAGAGCAGGGCAAAATTTACCAACCTGGCGATTACATCTATGTAATTTTGCATACGATATTGAGAACCTGCCCGATTTTACTCCCAATGAACCCAATTCCGCTTGAAAAACCAGTGTCACGAATGGATTGATTATGCGAAGGTTAGGCGAAGTTGTTTTGATTTTTTCACATCCCTGCTGGCTCGCGATTTAGCCGAAAAAGTTGGTATTAGATTTGCAATACCGGCATGCAATCGAGCAAGCATGCACGCAACGGCAACGAATGGAGGCACGAATCCATGGTGTTTCTCGGGCTGCGAGCGTTTTTCGATCGCCTTGTATATGCGCTGGCGGTGTTGCCGCTGGGCGCGGTGATCATCTCCTGGGATGCCAATCCGGAGCCGGATGTCAAAGGATACCGGATTTACTATGGCACCAGCTCACGGAGCTATAGCCAGGTGATCGATGTGGGCAAGGCGACCGAATATTCCATAAACAATTTACAGGAAAACGTGCCGTATTACTTTGCGGTCACGGCGTATGACACCGCCGGCAACGAAAGCGATTTTTCCGCCGAAGTTTCGGTGATTTTCAACAGCAGTTCGGTGGATGAATCCGCACAGGATGTGGAACTGAGCTACAATTTCCCCAATCCGTTCTCACCCAAAAAGGAAGTAACGCGCATCCGGTATGTATTGAATCAGCCCGGCAAGGTGTCCATCGAAATTTACGATGCCGCCAACAATCGGGTGCGTACTTTGGTGCGCGATGAAATCAAGTTGGCAGGCGAACACACAGAGGATGTGTGGGATGGCCGGGATGAAGCCGGCCGGATCGTCGCCCGCGGGGTGTATTTTTGCAAAATTCAAACGCCGAAGTGGATGCAATTTATTAAAATCGCGGTTACGGAATGAGCCAAGATGGATGCAATTATGAAGCAAAAACGATATTTCGGCCTGGTGGTGCTGTTAGGTGAGCTTTTGTGGATGAGTATGGCCGGGAGTGGCCTGGCACAAGTAGCGGCCGGTCGTCCGGGCGCATTCTTGCGCATCGGTGTGGGCGCCCGCGCGCAGGGACTGGGCGGTGCGTTTACGGCCATTGCCCAAGATGCGTCAGCCGGCTATTGGAATCCAGCCGGACTTGGGCAGATTAACGAGCTGCAGTTCATCGCCAGCTACCACAAAATGTCTCTTGATCGCCTGTACAATTTTGCCAGCGCGGCCGCGCCGGTGGGCATGCGGGGCACCGTCAGCCTGAGCTGGGTCGGCCTGTCGATCACCGGCATCGAAGGCCGTTCAGGCAACACCGCTCAGCCGGATTTCGTGTTCAACAATAGCGAGAATGCCCTCTACCTCAGCTATGCCCATCGCCTGTTTGATGGCTTCTATTTTGGTGTCAGCGCCAAAGGCATTTATCAGCAAATGCATCAATCATCGGCGTTTGGCGCGGGATTCGACGTGGCCCTGCTGTACCGCGTCACCGATGCGATCCGGTTGGGATTGATGGTGCAGGATGTGAGCACGCAGATTCAGTGGGACAGTGGCACGCGCGAGGTGTTCCCCCGGGCCTACCGCGGCGGTATTGCCGTCAATCTGGAGTCCAATCTGGTGTTCAGCGTGGATGTGCTGAAATATCCGCAGGAAAATGTGCAGGTGGTCTTCGGCGGCGAATACCTGGCGTTGCGACGGCTGCCGGTGCGCCTCGGATACACGTCCCAGGGCATGGTGGCGGGCGGTGGCATCCGGCTGCCGATGAAAAATCTGTTTTTGCAGGTCGATTACGCCTACGGCAACGACCTTCTCGATGGTAACCAGTCGCATAAGATTTCGGTATCGCTGGCCTTTGCCGGCCCGCAATCCGGCCAACGGCAATCGCGCCCGCGGCAGCCGGATGCGGACTCGGACACCTGGAGCGGATTGCAGTTCAAATCATTGGAAGACGAGTCGGGAACCGAGGAGCCAGCTCCGGTGCTGAAAAAAGCGCAGATGCGGCCAACCGTTCAGGTGGTGGCGCGTGTGCTCAATGTGCGCAAAGGGCCGGGGGTCACTTTCGCTAAGATCGCCCGCCTGCGCAAAGGACAGCGGCTACAAGAGCTCGCGCGCATAGACAACTGGGTAAAAATTCAGCTCCCGGATGGCCGCATCGGCTGGGTGCACCGGAAATTCGTGGTCCGAGTGCGAAAGTAGAGCAAAGCCAAGACGCCATAGCAGCTCGTGCAGCGTTCGAAGAAAGCCCCGACTGGCCAAACGCCGGCTGGGGCTTTTGTAATTCCTGCATAATTGGTCCGTACGACAGCCGACCGAAACAGGGTAGGGAAGGCGCTGCTTCGAATTTCGGTCCCGTTCAATTGATTCGGTGAGCGGTTTTCAATCTGTCGGTTTTTGATGCATGTCTTAATAGGCTGCCGGTAAAAATTACCCCGCCTGATCGTACAGATAGATCATCAACCAGGTCATGCCCGCGAGTGAGATCATGAGAGCCATTAAGTAGCCCGCCATCAGGGTGATGCCTTTGAGCAGGGTTCGGGGGGCGGATTGCCCGTACACGCGTTTCATGGCCAAAAACAAGTAAACCGGCAGCACGAAGGCGATTGGCACCGTCAGGGCTGCAGCGCCGAGGACATACAGGCCAATCATGAAGGTGAAAATCAAAAACGCAAAGGCATGGTAGTGAAGGGCGAAGATCAGATGCTGGATATAAAAGCCTCTGAGCCTCCGATACAGGAGCTTGAGCAACAGGGCAAATATCGGCACGAGAATGAACATCAGCCTGGAGAGACGGCCGATCAGCATTTGGTTAAGCAGTTGCGGATCGCGGCTGGCCGTTTGCAGATTTTTCAGGAATTTCTGCTGTACCGATTCCTCCAAGGTTCCCCCCGGAGCCTGGATGGCTTTCGCGTTTCCGGCCGCGGCGGTTGTATCAGCCCGGGGTGAAGCGCTCGGCGGCCGCGTTTTTGGCGATGGAGATATTTTGATGGAAATGATCCGCACATCCGTAACGGCCAGACTCAGAAAGAAGAGAAAGCTGATGAAAATGTACAATCGAACGGGCGGCACATAACGAATCCGCTGCCCGGCGAGGTAGTTGCGCGTCAACTGGCCGGGCTTGAACAGCAGCGGTAGCAGGGTGCGCAGCAATCGGGAATCGAAGCTGAGCAGATCGCCGAAAAACTCGCTCAGCATTTGCCGAAAGGGCACGTTGAGGTCACGGTTTTCCTGGCCGCAATGGGCGCAAAACCGGCCGGTCAGTTCGTGGCCGCAGTTCAGACAGCGTTGAGGTTGCACGGGGTTCTTTATCACAGGACGCTCGGGTTTGGTTTCGTATTCGTTTGTGGACAAAACGGAGGCCCTGTCCGCCATGAATATAACCGCCGCCGCGGCCGGCGCAAGCGGAATGAACCGAATGCGTTTTGCTTCTTTTTTAATTATTCAGTTATTCCAGTATTCCCGTTTGATGAAATCTTGCCCGTCATCGCGAGCAGCCGCCGCAAGGCGGGTGCGCCTGTCCGACTGCTGGCGGACGGCGATCTCTTTGTAAATATAGTAATGAGATCGCGTCGTCTCCGCCAGCTGGCGGATCCTCGCGATGACGGGTAGGAGACTGAACAGTTACTCCTTTTTTAAGTTTCGAAAGCAACAATTCTCACATAAACGCAGCGATCGCGGCGGATTCGCAGTGAAATCGTCTCTCCTGCGGCTGGGAAATAATGCCATACCTCTCGCACGCGAATCCGGGCATAGGCAACCCGGGCGGCAATTTTTGCTTGCTTCCCATCCTGCATTAAAATATATTTATAACTGTATGCCGTAGGGGTGCCCCGAGAAAATCGGGGCTGAGAGCATACCCTTCGAACCTGATCCGGGTAATACCGGCGTAGGGAAACGGCATCATCGAGAGAGCGAAAACCCTCTTTGATGATTGAGGCCATTTTCCGTGTTCCTTACGCCGGAAAATGGCCTTTTTGTTTTTAAGGCGTGCAGAAAGGAGGAGGTATCATGATGCGAGTGCATGCATTTGTCGTTGGCCTGCTTGCAGCGCTGCTGATATTCGTCAACACCGCGCAGGCGCAGAATCGAGGGACGATTCAGGGCAAGGTGATCGGCGCGGAGAGCGGCGAGCCGCTCCCGGGCGCCAATATTTTGATCGAAGGCACGACCCTCGGTGCCGCCACCAATGCCAATGGGGAATTTGTGCTGAAAAACATTCCGTTCGGTCAATATATGTTGCGGGTCACCTACATTGGCTACGCTACGAAAACCGTGCCCGTAACGTTGACGGAAACGACGGTCAGCGTGACAGTGGAACTGAGCCAGGATATCATCACCGGGCCGGTGGTGACGGTGGTGGCCACGCGGGCGAAAGAGCGCGTCACCCCGGTGACCTTTTCCACCCTGGATGAACCCACCCTGCGCAACCGCTACACGGTGGAAGACATCCCGCAACTATTGTCAGAGCTGCCGAGCACCACGTTTTACTCCGAGAACGGCAACGGCCTCGGCTACAATTATTTGAGCATCCGCGGTTTCGACCAGCGCCGAATTTCAGTGATGATCAACGGCATCCCGCAGAACGATCCGGAAGATCACAACGTGTACTGGATCGATTTCCCTGACATGGTTGCCAACGTGCAGAGCATCCAGGTACAGCGGGGGGCGGGCATGGCGTTTTACGGGCCGGCGGCCATCGGCGGCTCGGTGAACATTCAGACGTCGTATTTCTCGCCGGAACGGGTTATCAAGGCCTTTTACGGGGCCGGCGATTTCAACACGCGCAAGGCGTCGCTGTCTCTGAACAGCGGTTTGATCAACGACAAATACGTGCTGTTTGGCCGGGTGTCCAACATCAAAAGCGATGGCTACCGCGAGCGCGCCTGGGTGAATTTCTGGAGCTATTTCTTCGGCGCGGCGATGTATGACAAAAAGCATACTCTTCGGCTGCATATCTACGGCGGGCCAATCGAAGATGGACTGGCCTATTACGGCTTGCCCAAATTTGCCAACGAGGATGAAAACCTGCGCCGCAAAAATTTCAGCTACTGGGGCCTCAACGATCGCGGCGATTCGCTGACGTATTACGCCGAGCGTCGTAGCGATGAGATCGAAAATTTCAACCAGCCGCATTATGAGCTGCTGCATGAATACCGCCTCAATGACCGGGTGACCATCAACAACAACCTGTTTTACATCCGCGGCTACGGCTTTTTCGATTACGACGGGAGCTGGGGCACGCCAGAGTACTACCGTCTGACCCCGGAATACGGTTATAATGTGCAGACCATTCCGTCCGATGCTTTGATCCGCGCGTATGTGGACAACAAGCAGGGCGGCTGGTTGCCACAGCTCATGTACCGCCACGCCCGCGGCGAGCTGGTGGTCGGGGCTGAACTGCGCGTACACCGCTCGCTACACTGGGGGCGGTTGCAAAAGGGCTCGGGCCTGCCTGCGGATGTGGTGGGCGACAATGCGCGGCGCTATTATGAATACAAAGGCGCCAAGGACATCGCCTCGTTTTATATTCACGATACCTATGCTATCTGGCCCAATGTGATTGTCATGGCCGATGTGCAGTTCGCCTACAAGCGGTACCGCTTGTACGATGAAAAATTCATTGGCACGGAATTCACGGTGCCGTATAAATTTGTGAATCCGCGCTTCGGTGTGAATGTGAACCTGACCGAGGCGCTGAACCTATATGTGAATCTGTCCCGCACCAGCCGCGAACCGCGCCTGAAAAACCTGTACGATGCGGCTGAGGCGAGCACGCCGGACGACTGGGGCCCGGTGGTGCCGCAATTTGAAACTCGGCCGGACGGTAGTTATGATTTTTCCAAACCACTGGTGAAACCGGAACAGCTCACCGATCTCGAGCTGGGCTTTGGCTGGCGCACGGCGGCGTTCCACGGCACGGTGAACCTGTTTTACATGGATTTCCGCGATGAAATCATCAAGAAAGGCGGACTTGACCGGTTCGGGCAGCCGCGCACGGGCAATGCCGAGCGCACGCTGCACCAAGGAATCGAGGTGAGCGCCGGTCTGAAACTCTTGCCTCAGCTCGATTTGAGTGGTAACTTCATGGTAAGCAAAAATGAGCTGAAAAAGTACACCATTTACAAATCCGATGGCACGCCCGTTCGGCTGGATGGCAATCCCATCGCGGGCTTCCCGGATCGGCTGGCCAACCTGCGACTCACTTACTCGTGGCACAATGTGTTCGTTTCGCTGGGCATGCAGTACGTGGGCAAGCAGTACACCGACAATTTCAAAAACGAGCGAAACACCGTCGATCCGTACACGGTGTTCAACCTGAATTTCCGATACAAATTCACCACCCCGTGGCTGCGCGGGCTGGTGTTGCAGGGCCGCATCAACAATCTGTTCAACAACAAATACCTGATGTACGGCATCGACGAACAGTTTTTCCCGGCGGCTCCACGTAATGCGTTTCTAAGCTTACAATTCGAAATGTAGTTCGCGAGGAGTCGCTCCCGGGCCCCAGATAGCAAAACTGGATTATTGTAAGTGGTGCGATTTTTCGGCTTTTAAACACGCAAATGTACAGTTACGGCGGAGGGACGATGTGCGAGCGCTGATTTTTATCAACGGAGAACTGCCGCAGCGTCGGCGTTACGAGGCGTGGCTGCAATCGGCCGAGCTCATTCTGTGCGCCGACGGCGGAGCGAACCGGGCGCTGGCGGAAGGCATCATGCCGCATTTCGTGATCGGTGATTTCGACAGTCTGATGCCGGAAACCCGCGCCCGGCTGCGCAACGATCAGCTCGTGCACCGTCCCAGCCAGTATGCCCCGGATATCGAGAAGACGCTGCAGTTTGCGGTGGAGCGCGGCGTGCGCGAGGCCTGCATCGTGGGCGCCACCCGCGGCCGGTTCGATCATCAGATCTGCAATCTCAACATCATGGAAAAATTCTGCTCTCGGCTGCAGATCGAATTTGTGGATGACACCGGCCAGGGCACGTTTGTCCGCGACCGGCTGCAGTTCGAAGCGCCCATCGGCCAGCAGGTGAGCCTTTTTGCTTTCCGGCGCGCAGAGGGCATCACCACATACGGCCTCAAATATCCCCTCGACCATGCGAATATGGAATGGGCGGTGAACGATGGCCTGAGCAACGAGGTGATCGATAGTCCGGTGGAAATCACGGTGAAACACGGAACCCTGTTCGTCTTTCGAGTCTGGCCCGATGATCCAACTCGCGCCGATTGATGTTGCGTTGATTCTCGCTTATTTTGTGGGGCTGCTGCTGCTTGGTCTGTGGCGCAGTCGTCGCGACAGCCACGCCGTGGACGATTTTCTGATTGCTGGCCGTAAATTGACCCTGCCTGCCTTCGTGGCCTCGTTGGTTTCCACCTGGTATGGTGGCATTCTGGGCGTCGGCGAGTTCAGCTATCGATATGGCATTTCCAACTGGATCGTATTCGGGGTGCCGTATTACCTGTATGCCATCGTATTTGCGGTTTTTCTGGCCGCGCGCGCCCGCCGGAGCCGCTATTACACCATCCCCGACCAGCTCGAACGCGCTTACGGCCGCCGGGCGTCTATTGCCGGAGCGGGATTTATCTTTCTGCTTTCGTTGCCCGCGCCATACCTGCTCATGCTGGGCATCCTGATGCAACTGCTGTGGCCGGTGCCGCTGTGGCTGACCATCGCGCTGGCCGGACTGTTTTCGCTGCTGTACATCGTCCGCGCCGGGCTGCAGGCGGTGGTGCGCACCGACATCCTGCAGTTCGCGCTGATGTTTGCGGGCTTTGCCGTGCTGGTGGGGATGGCTATTCATCAATTTGGCGGGCTGGCGTTTTTGCAGCAGCAGCTGCCAGCCAGCCACTGGCAATGGCATGGCGGCAACCCGTTGCAGTACATCCTGGTGTGGTATGTCATCGCTATGGCCACGCTGGTGGATCCGAATTTTTATCAGCGCTGCTATGCGGCGCGAAGCGAGCGCGTGGCGCGGAACGGCATCCTGGCCTCGGTGGTTTTCTGGTTCATTTTTGATGCGCTGACCACCGCGGCCGGATTGTACGCCCGCGCCGCGCTGCCCGATCTGGCCAACCCTGTGGAAAGCTATCCGCGGCTGGCCATGCTGCTGTTGCCCGATGTGGCGCGCGGCCTGTTTTTTATCGCGCTGTTTGCCACCATCATGAGCACGTTGGACAGCTTCTTCTTTGTGTCGGCGGTGACCATCGGCAAGGATATTCTCGCCCGGCTGGTGAACTCCGGCGGCGGTACCAACCACTTTCAAAACCTCACCCGCATTGGCATGGGCATCACGCTGGTTCTGTCAGTGGCGCTGGCGATCGGTAATCCTTCAGTAATCGAGATTTGGTACCAGCTCGGCAGCGTGGCCACCCCGGCGTTGCTGGCGCCGCTAATGGCGAGCCATTCATCACGCTGGGTGATGCGTGGCCAGGCCGCGTTGTGGTGCATGCTGCTCTCGGGTGGGATCTCCCTGATATGGCTGACCGTCAGTGTGTGGCGCGGACACAATTTTTTGGGCATTGAACCGATCTTCCCGGGTCTGTTGCTTTCGGTGGCAATTTTCGTGGCCGATCATTGGCTTCGCCCGAATGGACAGACCGTCACAAAAGCAAATCGATGAGCTGGTCTGCGTTTTCGCTGAGACACCGACCACGTTTAGGCCATCAAGTCCTCCGTCAATTCGGCAACCGAGTGCGCGACCCAGTCCGGGGCGGATTCGGACGTGATTTCGGTCTCCAATTCGGGTTTGTAAATCCAGGCGGCGTAAAATCCGGCGCGTTTGGCGCCGAGCAAATCGGTAAACGGGATATCCCCCACGTGCATGCACTGTTCGGGTCGGACATGGAAGTGGTCGGTCACACGGGCAAACATGCTCGGATGCGGTTTGCAAACGCCGGTCTCGTCAGAAAAAATCGTCAATGCAAAGCAGGAAAGGATGTCGTTTCGACGCAGTTGTTCACGCAACACCCAGGAAGGCGTCCAGCCGGTGTCGCTAATGAGCGCCAGCCGGTAGCGTCCGGCCAGCCGGTGAATGGCCTCGCGAGTTCCCGGATACATGCGCAAAGTGACGAGATTAACTACGGTTTGAAAATAGCGGATGATGTTCTGGCGTATGGGTTCAGGAATGGCGGCGCCCACAAATTTGAGCATGGCGTCCATACCGATATCGGCATCGAAGGCCTGTTGCCGGCGCCAGTAGTCATCGAACACCTGGCGGGCGTGCTGGTACGCGTCTTTCGCCGTGCCGTAATCGATGCGCACCCCGGCTTCCCGGAGGGCGCGCTGGAAATAACGAATGCGCCGCTCGCGAAATGTCATGCGATCGGTGCGCAGCGCGCGGTCATCGAACAGTGTTCCCCAGAGATCAAAACTGATGACGGTGACTTCCGAGCGGATACGCTGGAAGATCTCGGGGGCGTTTTTGAAGGGATTGGTATCGGCTGCTTGATGTGTATTGGATTTCATGTTTCCTGTAATGAAGGTGCGTTTTGAAAACCCATGCAAATTATGATTTTTAAGAAGCAACAGATTGCCGCATATTGAACAAGGATCATCAAATGCCGCGAATAATGCCTGACACCTTCTGCGAGAACGCATTTGAATATGGTCCGGCTGAACAATGACTGGGGCTAAAGTAAGCGAGCCGGACGATAAATTGCAAGGGTTTTCGGTACCTGGAACCTGGAATGAAACAATCGTTGCTTTTGGTTTAAATATATATTGTAACTGTTCAGTCTCCTACCCATCATCGCGAGGATCCGCCAGCTGGCGGAGACGACGCGATCTCATTATTATTTTTACAAAGAGATCGCCGTTCGCCAGCAGTCGGCCAGGCGCACCCGACTTGTGGCGGCTGCTCGCGATGACGGCGCCTATTCCATCATCTTGACGGGATTGAATAGATACCAATAATCATCATCCAATTCATCAAAATCCTTACACAACGCGCAATTTTCTGCGCCTAATCGTGATGAACGGGGAGATGCTATGATGCGACAGTTGATATATTGCCTGCCACTGCTCTTCTTTGCCGCTGCGCCCGCTCTATCCCAGAGCCTGAATGACCACACCGAGTTGCTGGGCCGGTTTCAGCGCGCCGAGTCCACTCAATACTCCGACATCTGGGGGTATGCGGCCGATGGCCGGGAGTACGCGCTCATCGGCAACTACGAAGGCCTCAGTATTGTGGACGTCACCGATCCGGCCAACGCCACCGAGGTGGATTTCATCCCGGGGCCGAAATCCATCTGGCGGGACATAAAAACCTATTCGCACTACGCCTATGTGGTGCACGATGCCAACGACGACAACCATCCCGAGCCGGGTGTGCAAATTATCGATCTGGCCGCCCTGCCGGTTTCGGCGCGGCTGGTGGCCACCTATCGCACCAACATGGGCGATGGCACGGCCCACAATCTGTACATCGACGGCCGGTTTGCCTACATCGCCGGCAATCATGACATCCCCGGCGCCATCATTCTCGATCTGACTGATCCCGAAAACCCGAAGCAGGTCGGCGCCTGGACGGATACCTACTGGCACGATGTGGTGGCCTTGCGCGACACGCTTTACGGCTCGGCCATCGCGGACGGCGCCATTGAAATCGTTGATGCCACAAACAAAAGCCAGCTCAAGCTGATTGCCCGTAAAACCTATTCCAATGCGGTCACTCACAATGCCTGGATGACAGGGGACAACCGCTATTTATCACAAACCGATGAGGCCAGTGGCCTGCCGGTAAATTTCTGGGATTTGAGCGATCCCACCGATCCGCGGCTGGTGGCCCGGTACGCCATGCCATCGCCGGCGATCGCCCACAACACGCACATCCGCGGCGATTATGTGTTCCTCAGCTATTACTGCGATGGACTGAGGATTCTCGATATTTCTCAGCGCCGCGCGCCGGTGGAGGTGGGCTACTACGACTCCTACCCCGACGATCAGTTCCGCCACGATTGCGGATTTGAAGGTGCCTGGGGCGTCTTCCCGTTTTTGCCTTCCGGCCGGATCCTGATATCCGATATTACCTACGGCTTGTTCGTGGTGCGGTTCGACAGCCTGCGTGCGGGACACATCCGCGGCACCATCCGCGATCGCGATACCGGTACGCCGCTGGCCGGGGTGCACATCAAGCTGCTGAATCCGGAGCCGAACGAGGGCCTCACGGATGTTGTGGTGCCAGAGGACGGCTCGTATGTAATGGGGGCAAAACCGGGATTGCGCCGGTTTCGGTTTTCCAAATTTGGCTATCATGACCGCGTGGTGGATGTGAATCTGGTATCGGGGATGGTTTTGCCGCAGGATGTGGAACTGGAGCCACTGCCGCGCGTGGCTCTGACGGTGCAGGTGGTGGATGGCAGTGGCGCTGGCATCCCCGACGCGCGTGTGGTTGTCCGTTCGGGAGCATTCCGCACCAGCGGATCGACCGACGCGAGCGGTCGCCTTGAATTTGACCTGCCCGAAACCACGTATGATATTTCACTGATCCAGTGGGGCTGGCTGCGTGTGGAGCGACAGGCGAGCCTTTTGGCCCCTGAAGCGCAATTGACGCTGGGAACGCAACCGGGTTATGTGGAAACCTTCACCGAAGCGGAGCCGTGGTTATTGAGCGCGGCGGGCGACGATTCGCGCTTTAGCTGGTTCATTGGCAATCCGGACGACCGGCCGTTCGGGCCGCGATTGCCGGGGCAGGATCACACCGGCGATGCGGACGGATTGGCCGTACTCAGCCGGGCGCGTTTCGGCCGCACCACCCTGACCTCGCCGCCATTCGATGCCACCCGGCTGGAAAAACCGGTCCTGCAATTCGCGCGGTTTTACAATCCGTACCGCTGGGCCAGCATTCAGGCGAACGATACGCTTCAAGTGTTGTTGTCCAATGATGACGGTCAGAACTGGGTCAAAGTAGCCGCTTACACCGGCATCGATCACGAATGGCAGGTGCTGCACTATGCCATCGCCGATTACCTCACACCCACGGCCGCCATGCGCGTGCGGTTCGTGAATATCGAGGGGCCGGATGCGGGCAGCTTTCGCGGCTCGTCCTTTTGCATGCTGGATGACATCCAGATCGTGCCGGAGGCGGTGCTGACGTCGGTCGCTGCTTCCAGAGCGAGGCCGGATCGGCTGGAACTGCTGCCCAATTATCCCAATCCGTTCAATCCGGTCACCATGGTGGCGTGGAATCAGCCGCAAACGGGAGAGGTGGAGTTGATCGTGCATAACCTGCTTGGTCAACGGGTACTGCGCCTTAACCTTGGCCGCCGGCAGGCGGGATACCACCGGTTCACGCTGAATATGAGAAATCAGCCTTCGGGGGTCTATTTCTACGCGCTGCGCATCGGTGGAATGGAATCGGGCAAACGCAAAATGGTGCTATTGCGATAAAAAAACCCTGCCTGGGACGGCCCCGGCAGGGCTGATTGGATTCCTCGAGTGCAAATTACAGTATTTCGGAAACGGATTTGGCCTGCAGGAACAGCAGCAGGTAATCGCGGCCGCCGGCTTTGCTGTCGGTGCCGGACATGTTGAAGCCGCCGAACGGATGGCCGCCCACCAGCGCGCCGGTGCACTTGCGGTTCATGTAGAGATTGCCGACATGGAATTCCTCTTTGGCGCGGGCCAGTTTAGCGCGGTTCTGTGAGTACACCGAGCCGGTCAGGCCGTAAATGGTGCTGTTGGCGATGCGCAGGGCGTCGTCGAAATCTCGGGCCTTGATGACCGCCAGCACCGGACCGAAAATTTCTTCCTGCGCGATGCGCGCATCCGGCGCCACGTCTTTGAAAATCGTCGGCTGGATAAAATAGCCGTTGCCGTCGGCGTGCTCGCCTCCGAGGATGAGCTTACCCTCTTTGTGGCCGATCTCGATGTAGCTCATGATTTTTTCCACCGCGGCTTGATTGATCACCGCGCCCATGTAATTCTTCTGATCTTTTACCGGCCCGACGGTGATCTGCCTGGCGCGCTCTACGAGCCGCTCCACGAACGTATCGTAAATTTTTTCATCCACGATCACGCGCGAGCAGGCCGAGCACTTCTGCCCCTGAAAACCAAAAGCTGACGATACCGTGCCTTCCACGGCCTTGGCCAGATCGGCTTCGCTGTCCACGATGATGGCATCCTTGCCGCCCATTTCGGCCACCACGCGCTTGATCCAGATCTGGCCCTTCTGCGGTTTGGCCGCCAGCTCGTTGATCCGCAGGCCGACTTCCATGGAGCCGGTGAATGAAATAAACCGGGTTTTCGGATGCGTGACCATGTAATCGCCGATTTCGCCGCCGCTGCCCGGAATGAAATTGAGCACGCCCGCGGGCAGGCCAGCTTCCTGCATGATCTCCAGCAGCCGGTAACCCACTGCCGGGGTGTCAGTGGCCGGTTTCAGCAGCACGGTGTTGCCGGTGACGATGGCCGCGCTGGTCATGCCGGTGAGGATGGCCATTGGAAAGTTCCATGGCGGCAAAATTACGCCGACGCCAAGCGGAATGTACACCAGCTCGTTGAACTCGCCGGGCACGGGCGTCACGGGCTGGCGGTCGGAATAGCGCAGCATTTCGCGGGCGTAGAATTCCAGAAAGTCAATGGCCTCGGCGGTGTCGGCATCGGCCTCCACCCAGTTTTTCGAGGCTTCCAGCACCATCCAGGCGTTGATTTCAAAACGCCGCCGCCGCATGATATTGGCCGCCTTCAGAAGCACAATGGCCCGCTCTTTCGGATCCACGCGTTTCCAGTCTTCAAAGGCGTTCAGCGCCGCCTCCATGGCCATGTCCACATGCTCCTTGCCGGCCTTGTGAAACGTGCCGACGACCTGATCTTTATTGCTGGGATTGTAGGTTTTGAATTGCCGATCCGAGGTGACATCCTTGCCATCGATGAACAGGGGATACACACGATCAAACTGCGATTCCACATACTCCAGGGCTTCCAGCATCTTTTGCCGATTTTCCTCTTTGGAAAAATCGGTCAATGGCTCGTTGCGGAATTCATCAACCATTTCATCTCCTCCATATGGTTTGGGTCCATTGATAGGCAAATATATTTCAATCCAAAACAGATCCAAATTGGAATAGATTAACCGTAACTATTCAGCATCGATCGGGCAACTGCCATTTTAAATAGTAGTGAAATGCCTTGCGAATGAAATTGGATATCGACTCCAAAAAACCACAGATTTCACAGATTGGCACTGATTTCTGGGGGTGCCACAGATGCACCGGATTGAACGCGGATAGGCTCCCGAAAGCCTTGAAACGAGAAATTTGCTATTCCGAAATTCTCAAAAATAAACCTCAGCGACTTCAGCACCACTGCGAGAGTTTCGCTTTTCCGCCTTATGAATTTTTCACCATTCGCTGAATAGTTGCGATTAACATTCGCTACCGCATTCATTAACAGAAACTTGCGCCCCTTTGGATTCGAGCTCCAGAATGCGGGTTTGAAACACCAGCTCGTGCCCGCTGGCCACCCCGGCCATGGCCGACTGCACAGCCTCCGCCGATTCCCGGCCGCACAGGGCCAGGATCGTGGAACCCGAGCCGCTGAGGAACGCCGCACTGGCGCCCGCGTTGTAGGCCGCTTCGATCAGAGCATCAAACCCCGGGATGAATCGTTTGCGGTACGGCTGATGCAGCCGGTCTTCACTGGCCGCCCGCAGCAAAGGCAGCTCGCCTTTCTGCAGGGCAACCGTCCACAGCGCTACACGCTGCATGTTGAAAATGGCGGCCTGGCGCGGGATCTGCTCGGGCAAAATCCGCCGGGCCTCTTCGGTGGGAATGACCACCTCCGGAATCAGCGCCACGGCGCGCAGGTCCGGCGGCGGTTCAATTTTGACGGAAATCACCCGGCCGCCGTGAAGGCAATTGATGGTGAAGCCGCCGTTGAGCGAACTGGATACGTTTTCCGGATGTCCTTCCAATTCCGTGCCCCACTGTAGCAACAGATCGCCGGCCGAATGGCTGCAAGCAACATCCGCCAGCACCAAGCCAGCCGCGATGGCCGCACCGCTGGAGCCCAGTCCGCGCTCCAACGGGATGGGATTGCGGATGTCTAGTGCCACCGGTCGCGGCTCCTGGCCGAGTTGCTGGCAGCCGTACGCATAGCTGCGGTACACCAGATTGCGTTCATCGGTGGGAATGCGGGCCGCTCCCTCGCCGGAATAGCGGATTCGCACGGCATCGGTGTTAAAATCAGCCGCAACCGACATGCGCAACGACAGCGCTAGACCGAGCGTGTCAAAACCGGAACCGAGATTGGACGTCGACGCCGGAACCGTGATGTGGACTCTACCTTGATGCATGTTGCGTTGGAATGGCTACTTGGATTTTAGGCCGCGGCTGCCGGGTTTGTCAAGCGGCACGGCGTCGCGACACATGGGGCAGTTCTCGGGATCGAAGGTGCGTACTGCGAGCCGGACCGCCGGCTCGAACGGCACGCCGAAATCGACCCGGCCGCCGCTGCGATCGACAATGGCGAACACGCCGGCGACCTCACCGCCCAGCTCGCGCACCAGCGCGATCACCTCCTTCACCGAGCCGCCGGTGGTGACCACATCTTCGGTCACCAGCAGTCGCTCGCCCGGCTGGATGCGGAATCCCCGGCGCAGGCTCATTATTCCGTTCTGACGCTCGGTGAACAAATTGCGCACGCCGAACTGCCTGGCCAGCTCGTAGGCTACGATGATGCCGCCTACGGCGGGAGCGATCACCGCATCGAGGCGCTGGCCGGCGAACCGGCTTTTGCCGATGGCGCAAAGTCGCTCTGCATGCTGCGGATGCTGCAGCACCAGCGCGCACTGAAAATAGGTGTCGCTGTGCAGACCGGAGGTCAGGCCAAAGTGTCCCTTTTGCAGCGCCCCGGTGTGTTCGAAAATCTGTAGAATCTGTTCCTGAGTCATGGATGTATTTCAACGTGTCGGATAATGAACTACAAATAAGCCTGCATCTGGTCCCGAACGGTTTCGGCGGCTCTGGCCGCCGCCTCGGCGAAATCGGTACCGTCACTGGCATAGATGATAGATCGGGAAATCGGCACCAGAATGTTGCGGTGGGGCACGGCCTGCATGGCCGCGTTTAGCGAACCGCCCTGCGCGCCCACGCCTGGCATCAATAGCGGCAAATCAGGCACGGTTTCGCACAGCACACGCAACTGATCCGGCTTTGTGGCCCCGGCCACCAGTCCGCAATTTTTATGCACATTGACGTCCTGTACGCGGCGCGCAATGTGCAGGAACAGCGGCTGATCGCCGCCGGGATAATCCTGAATTTCCCGCGCACCGGGATTCGATGTCAGGCAGAGAACAAAAAGCCCTTTCTGCGGATAATTGAGAAAGGGCTCAATGGCGTCAAAACCAAGATATGGGCTCACCGTGACCGCATCGAAATTCAGGTGCTCCAGAATGGCCCTGGCATAGTGCCGGGCGCTGTTGCCGATGTCTCCCCGCTTGGCATCGGCCACGGTCAGGCAATCCGCCGGCACGCTGCGACGGAGCCGGGTCAGGGTTTCCCAGCCAGCCGCCCCAAAGGCTTCGAAAAAAGCAAAGTTGAATTTGAAGGCGATGCAATACGGCGCGGTCGCTTTAATGATACTGTGGCAAAATGTGTACAGGAACTTGTCCTGGCGGCGAATTTCGGCGGGGATTCTCTCGTAATCCGGATCGATGCCGACGCACAAAAAACTGTTTTTCCGAGTTTTGAGATCTTCGAGCTTTTCGAAAAATGTCAAATTCGTCCCTCCGATTTTTGACCTGTGCAAAAATACGGCATCGGCGCAAAATAATCAATAAAAATCCATTGCGGGGAGAAAATGCACTCGCCCGGTGGGAAGGACAGTCCAATTTGCTATGTCAGGTCATCTAGCCTGGCAAATTATGCCGGTGGCGCCGGCGCAGAAACCGCCTTTTGGCACAGTTTGAGATATTCGGCGAGGAGCCCTTTTTGCAGCGGCGATCCGGAATGCTTCAGCGCCTCGAGCACGATATAAAACCACCACCGTTCTTCGCGCGACAGGTTGGCCGCAATATCCGAAAAGGCGCGGCGCAAGTGCATTTGCTGAATTTGCCGCTGCTTGAGACTACGGGCCGCATGCGGCGATTCCACCTTTCTGAGCCGGGACAGAAAATAGCGGGCTGGCAGCTCCGGTTTCGATTCCTCGGGCTGTGGCTGCGGAGGTTCTGCAATGGTGAATTCGGAATACACCGCGCTGAATTCAAAGGCCAGGTCGGTTTTGTCGGGGAGCACGGACGGTTGCTTGCGGCGAAGAATGCCCTGTGCCAGGATGGGGCGGCTGGAAATCCGCGGATAGATCAGCAGTCGTTCGACGAAATCGTTGACATTCAGCGCCCGCGCCGCCGAATTTGCCAGCGAGCATTTGACCCCGCCGGCGCTCAAATCCACCAGGCGGCCGGAAATGGTGCGCCCGCGGGCATCGACCAGCTCGATTTTGCCCTGCCGGGCGGATGAAAAGTAAATCCGGTAATGACGTCTGCGATTGTCCATAATGCGCTCCCTGATGTTGTTCCTCGACCCAGGATGGTCTAAACTTGTTCTGGGATTGCGGGTGATTCATGCCTGATGCAATCGGGGGCGTAGGCAAGCAGGCGCTTTCCTCAAAACGCGACTGCGGAATCCATCATCCTACGGATTGGGAAGATCGTCGGGCGTACTTTATTTACATCGATAGGAAGTGAAAATGCATGAATCACAGTGATAAGAGCATTTACGCAACTTCAGAATATAATGCAAATGAAAGTTTTATAACAAGTGGCTTTTTTGTGCATATTCCTCTCTTTCCCAAGTTTAACTTGGGAAGGAGAGGGAAGGAGGTCTAAATGGAGGCAATCATTGCAAAAAATTCAAATTTTAAACAGGGAAAAGTCTTTACATTTTTACAATGGGTTTTAAATTGAAAATGAAGGATTATCTGAACAAATTCATGGCTTGTGATCGTGCGGGAGGACATTGCCTTTTGTGCCGCGATGTGCTGACAGGTTTAATCAAGAGCAACCCACACGCGACAGACGAAAAGTAACCGCATGCCATGTGGGGAGGCATAGCTGATTTTATGAAGTGAATGTTCATTCAAAAGCTGGTGTAAGGGAAATGCGAGCTTTAGAGGATCAAAAACACACGCAGGGAGAGGCCGCGCCCAATATAGTGAATGGGCCCGGGCATTCGAACCGAATCGCCAAGTATATCCAGAAAAACAGGGATGTTTACGAAAAGATCCTGAACTCGATTTCGCAAAATTTCTATTCGGTAACCATCCAGAAGGATCGGGTGTTGAGCCTGTCATTGAGTCGGCAATGCGAAGCGTTTTTGGGATACACGCAAGAAGAATTGGAACGCGAACCGCAATGGTGGCAACTGCTCTTATCACCGGAAGATGAAGACAAAATCCGGCAATACATTGACAGGAGCAAGAGTCAAAGTGCAGTACAACCGGTGGAGCATCGAATTCGTTGCCGGGATGGTCAAATCAGGATGGTGCGCAATATCATCGTCGTCACCCTCGATCCGCAGAACCAGCTCATCACCGTTGACGGGATTCTCATCGATGTGACCGAAAACCGGGCTTCTCAGGAAAAATTGCGCCTCAAAGACCGGCTCCTGATGGGAGTGGCCCGGGCCTCGCAATTGCTCATGAGCATTACTGATTTGAATGAGGCCGTCGGCAAAGCCCTTGCCGTTCTCGGTGATACCACCGACGTCGATCGGATTTACATTTTTGAGAACCGCCGCGCATCGGATACCGGCGAGCTGCTCGCCAGCCAGCGGTATGAATGGTCGAAAAATACGGTCGAACCGCAGATCGACAATCCCGAACTGCAAAATGCCTCGTACGAGGCCCTGGGCATGCAACGCTGGTACGAGGTGCTGTCGCGCGGCAATTCCATTCACGGGCCGATCCGCGAATTCCCCGAATCCGAGCGCGCGTTGCTGGAATCGCAGGGCATTCAGTCACTACTGGTGGTCCCCGTGTTTACCAGCCAGAAGCATTTCTGGGGCTTCATCGGTTTCGACGATTGCAGCACCGAGCGCATCTGGTCAGAGGCCGAAGAGTCGATCTTGAAGGCCATGGCCGCGACCCTGGGAGAGGCCATCGAGCGCAACCGGGCGATGGAGGCGATCATCGCGGAAAAAGAACGCCTGGCCGTCACGCTCAAGAGCATCGGGGAGGGGGTGATTGCGACTGATATCGAAGGTAGAGTTCAGCTAATGAATCACGCAGCTGAACTGCTTTTGGAATGCTCGCAGAACGATATGCGTGGCGAACGCATCTGTGATCTGTTTCACATCCGGGAACAGGGGCCGCACATGGCCCATATTGGCGATTTTGTCCGGTTTGCCCTGGAGAAAAAGCAGTCCTATTTATACACCAAGCCTCGGATGTTGGTCACCAAAACCGGCAAGGAAAAGCTGATAACGTTTTCCATCTCGCCAATTTTGGGGCTGGATAAGAAAATTTTGGGCACCATCCTGGTGTTTCGGGATATCACAGCCCAAAAATTCTATCAGGAAGAAATTCTGAAAGCGAACAAGTTGGAGTCCATTGGTATCCTGGCTGGCGGCATTGCGCACGATTTTAACAACATTCTGGGTTCGATTTCCGGCAACATCTCGCTGGCCAAGCTCAGTCTGTCGCGGGATGACGAGGTATATGCCTTGCTGACGGAAACCGAAGCGGCGCTGAAAAAAGCGCACGAGCTCACCCTGCAATTGCTCACCTTCGCCAAAGGGGGCAAGCCGGTGAAAAAACTTTCCAATATCGAGGAGCTGATCCGGGAGTCGGCCGGATTTGTGTTGCGTGGCTCGAACATTAAATGCGAGTTCGAATTGGCCGGGAATCTGTACCCAGTGGAAGTGGATACGGGGCAGTTCCACCAGGTGATCCAGAACCTTCTCATCAATGCACAAGAAGCGATGCCCTCGGGCGGGATTGTGCACATCCGCGCGGAAAATTGTGAAATTCCGCGGGACCATTTCAGCGATCTCGAGCCGGGGCCGTACGTTCAAATTACGGTGAAAGACCATGGCATTGGCGTTCCGGAAGACCACCTCAGCAAAATATTCGATCCGTACTTCACCACCAAACAAAAGGGCAGCGGTCTAGGGCTGGCGATTTGCTATTCGATCATCCGGCAGCACGGTGGCTATATCGGCGTGACCTCCGAGCTTGGAAAGGGCACTACCTTCCGGATTTACCTGCCGGCATCGAACAAGGAAAAACCCAAAGAAAAGAAGAAAGCCTCTGCAGGCATCAAAAAAGGACACGGCCGCGTGCTGTTTTTAGACGATGAAAAGCTCATCCAAAATGTCGGCCAACGCATGCTTATGCGTATGGGATTCGACGTGGAAGTGGTCGAAACCGGCGAGCAGGCGGTGAATGCGTTCATTCGCGCGCTCGATAAAGGTCGCCCATTCGATCTGGTGATTCTCGATCTGACTATCCCGGGTGAGCAGGGCGGCAAAGACGTATTGCAGCTTCTCCGTCAGTATGATCCGAAAATTAAAGCAATTGTGATGAGTGGTTATTCTAACGATCTGGTTCTGTCCGACTATCAGAAATATGGTTTCCAGGGCGTGCTGGAAAAGCCCTTCGACCTGAATCAGATGAATGAAGCGGTTTTTCAGGTGTTGCAGCCGGAGGCGGAGTAGCTGTGGAGGCCCATTGCCGGAAAATATCATAAAAACAGCAGGCACTTTTAAAGTGCCTGCTGTTTGGTTTGCAAGCCTGAAATTGGAAGTTGCATTTCTGAAACAATCCCACCAGCCCCGTCAAAAAAAACTTGCATTTTTCGCGAAAAAATTGTAGTAGTTAGCGGTATTTGACTTACCTCCTATATTTGCCGCACATCAGGACGATCATCTGCGCCAGGAGGGAGAACAAAACCTCACTTCTCGCATCTCGCACTGCTTCATTTCATATCATCCCAATTCAACCGGTAAAAGCATAAGTCCAGGAAAGAACGGGTGCATACCCCAACGGGATATTACGCTCCCAATGGCCTGATCCCCGTTTCAAGGCTTAACTGTAGGTGAACATTCCAGGAAGGGACCAAGGATGGAACGGAGTCGATGTAAGCTTCGTGAAACGAAGCTATCTCTAAACGTGCGTTTGCAAACACTGGAAAAGCTGCATCGTCTGGGGGAATTTGGCAAATGTCGACCAAACCAAATCCTCTTTCAAAAAAATGAACCCGCCAAATACCTGTATGTGATCCTCGATGGTGATGTGATTCTTGACTATGGCAATGGTGACGACCGGAGCCTGTGGATCGGTGCAGGCGATTTTGTTGGCGAAATTGGCTTCATCCTCGGCCGGCATCGTCTGGCCACGGCCCGTTCGGGACCGGATGGCTGCACCGTATGGCGGCTCCATCGCAAGCAGCTCTTCCAGCATCGCAATCAAACCCAGAGCGTTTTGTTGGCCCTGCTGCTGGTTTCGCTCTCGCCGCATATCCAATCGCGCATGGCGATCCTGCACGATCCCGAGCCGGATCCGGTGGATTTGCTGGAAAATCATTGCGATACCGGGCATCCTTCGGTGCAGCAAATGGCCAGCATGCTGGACACCGGCGATCCGTGGGATACCGCCATCATGATCTGGCGTTTCATTCAGACCATGCCCTACCGCTTCGGTTACTGGGATATGAAGGCCTCGGACGTGCTGCGCATGGGATACGGTATGTGCACCACCAAAGCCAATTTGCATGTGGCTTTGCTGCGAGCGGTGGGCATCGAAAGCGGCTTTGCCGAACTCAAAGTCCCCTCAGATTTCGTGGCCACGCTGCTGCCCAGAGGCTATCGCAACCGCGTGGGCACATACATCAAACATTATTTTGCCGTGGCCAAACTGAATGGCAAGTGGTATCCCTGCGATGCGTCGTTCAGTAAGGAGTCGCTGGGCGTGATGGCGCGCGAGATTCCGGAAGTGGCCGACTGCCTCAACCGGACGATGAAACGGGGCGAGCCGTTCAATATGGTCGGCGAATACATCGGCCTGAGCCCGTTCGATTTCAAATTACTCCCGGACTTGCAACCGATCCTGTTCAAGAAACCGTTTTACGGCAAGCACAACCTCGATGCCATGAACATTCTGCTGGATCAGGCCCAGGGGCCGATTTTCAACTATCCGGCCTGGGTGAAGGTTGTGCGCAAAATTTTGCGAACGCATCCGGCGGCCGCGTTTCAAAAGGCCTATGCCGGTATTTTTTCCGATGTCTATCGACTCTACGTGGCTTTGCAAAAAAGTTTGCAACCAACACCAGTGACCCCACCCGATTTTGCGAAGCAGGAGGTTGAAAAAGAATGAACGATTGGGATTTCAGCCCGCCGCCGCCATCGGACATGGGCGACCACGATGTGCCGCAGGAAGGCGAGCATTTGCAAGGCAAGCGCATCGCGCTGTTGATCACCGGCGGCATTGCGGCCATGAAAGCGCCGCTGCTGGCTCGGGCCCTGCGCCGCCAGGGCGCGGATGTGGTCGCGTTCGTGTCGCAGGAAGCGCTACGCTACACCACCATCGACACCCTGGAGTGGAGTACGGTCAATCCGGTGATCACTCGTCTCACCTCGGCCGCGGAGCACCTTAGCGACTCGGCGCCGTTCGATGCGTATGTGGTGGCGCCGGCGACGTACAACACCATCAATAAAATCCGCTACGGCATCGCCGATGGCGTGGTCACCTCATCCATTGCCTCGGCCATCGGCAGGATGGAACAGGGCAAAACCAAAATTCTCATTGTGCCCACCATGCACGGCTCCCTACACAATTCCATTCTCACCGAATCGCTGAAATTTCTCGCCGGCATGGGCATCCGCATAGTGCCGCCGCGTGAGGATTACGGCAAACACAACATCCCTTCGGAGCGGGCGATAGTGGCCGAAGTGTGCCGTGAGGTGAGCCGGTCGCCGTTGAAGGGCGTGCCGATTCTGATCACCGGTGGTCCGACGCCGGTGCCCATCGACAATGTGCGGCGCATCACCAACCGCTTCCGCGGGCGCCTTGGGGTGCAGATCACCGAGGAACTTTACCTGCGCGGCGCCGATGTGCTGCTGATTCACGGAGACGGCGCCTACCGGCCGCGCGAGCATTTGCCGTATGTGATCGCGCGCACGTTTGATGAGTATTACGACAAAGTGATGCAGACCCTGCAGGAAAAGCCGTACCGTGTCGGCGTGTTTTCGGCGGCGGTGGCCGATTACCGGCCGGAAACGGTGGCCGAGGGCAAGCTGCCCAGCGGTGGGTCCATCCAGGCGATTCCGCTCAAACCTACGGTGAAGGTCATCGAGAAAGTGCGCGAACGGTATCCGGATTTGTACATGGTCACGTTCAAGTATCAGGAGCGCATTTCGCACGAGGAGCTGATGCGGGTGGCGAAGGAACGGCTGGAAAAGTACGATGTGGTGGTGGCCAACCGCGGCGAAGAAGTGGGCCCGAATGGCGAGCAAATTGCGCATTTATTGACGCGGAACCAGGAGCCGCAACAGGCCATGGGCAAAAAGGCCATCGCCCGGCTCATCGCCGATCATCTGGAATCGGTGGTCGGCGGTTAGATGGATCACAGTGACGATTTCACCGGCCATTGCCGGTTTCGGCCGCGCAATGGTCTTTTGCATTTTATGGGATGGGGGATTGGTTCTCTCGCAGAGGCGCGGAGTTCGCTGAGAAACATCCCACGCTGGCGGGAATACAGGAATGATCCAACACCGTCTGCGCCGGTGTTTTCTGTGCAGAGCGGTGAAACGAGAATGAAGTATCCCCGCCCCCCTTGAGGGGCGGGGATGATCCCGAAAAGGTGCTAATACCACCCGCCAATGAGGGGCAGAGGTCATGGAGTTTCCCTGGCTCAATCCGCACATCACGCCTTTTCTTCCACAAAGCACAGCCGGTACAATCCTACCCACACTTCATCGCCGTCGAACAGCACCACAGGCCGGTGGATGCTCTTGTCCTTAATGATCACTGGATTGGTCTGGCTAAGATTGTGCAGCACCCAGCACCGGCGGCGTTCATCGTACTGCAGCATGGCATGCTCGCGGGAAACCGTACGGTCGGGCAAGACCAGGGTGTTTTCCGGCCGGCGACCGATGCGGAAGGGACTCTCATCCTGCGTCAGCTCAACATCCTTGAGATGCTGATTCTGAAAATAAATGCGGAATTTGGCCATAGAGCCATCGACCCTGCGTGATGTTGCGGCTAAGCTCCAGGTGATTGTTTGTTTTGGTCAAACGGTTATTCGCGCACCATGTTGGTGAAGTGGTTGGTGATCGGCATGCGCCAGTCGCGGCCAAACGCTTTCGGCGTGATGCGAATGCCCGGCGGCGCCTGCCGGCGTTTGTATTCGTTGCGATCCACCAGCCGCGCCACTTCCTTCACCGTCGGCTCGTCGAAGCCCATGGCAATGATGTCGTTGATGCTGCGGTCGCGTTCCACATATTCGGCCAGAATCCGGTCTAAAATGGCATACGGTGGCAGGCTGTCCTCGTCTTTCTGATCCGGCCGCAGCTCGGCGGAGGGCGGCTTTTCCAGTACCCGCTGCGGAATGATTTCGCGCTCTCGATTGACGAACTCGGCGAGCTGATACACCTTGGTCTTGAGTACGTCTTTGAGCACCGCAAACCCACCGGCCATGTCGCCATACAGCGTGCAGTAACCGACGCTGGTTTCGCTCTTGTTGCCGGTGGTCAGTACCAGCCAGTCGAATTTGTTCGACAGCGCCATCAGGATGTTGCCGCGGGCGCGCGCCTGCAGGTTCTCCTCAGTGATGTCGCGCTCGCGTCCTTCGAATACCGGCGCCAGCTCTTTTTCGTACTGCTGTACGATGGCTTCGATGGAAAGGGTGTACGTGCGGATGCCGAGATTGTGCGCCAGTCGCTCGGCGTCTTCCAGACTGGCCCGGGAGGTGAAGCGGCTGGGCATGAGCACGCCGATGACATTTTCCTTGCCCAGGGCGCTGACGGCGATGGCCGCGGTCAGCGACGAATCGATGCCGCCGCTCAGGCCGATGACCACTTTGCGGAAGCCGTTTTTCTGCACGTAATCGCGGGTGCCGAGCACCAGCGCGGCGTAGATTTCCGACAGCTCCTCCGGCGCCGGCTGGATTTTCGGCGGCATGGGCGAGCCCGCCGGACTACGGAGATCACCGGCGTCCGCTTCTTCCAGTTGATATTCGTGATGGAAATAAATCTGTTTTTCGGTGCGGTGGTTGGCCTGCAGGTCGATGTCGGCAACCAGCAGGTGCTCTTCGAACAGCGGTCCGCGTGCCAGTAGCTCGCCTTCAGGACTGTAAACGAAACTGCCGCCGTCGAATACCAGCTCATCCTGCCCGCCGACCATGTTGACGTAGGCCACATGCGCGCCGCAGTTGCGCGCCCGGCTGGTGAGCATTTCCTCCCGCTCGCGGCGGCGATTGGCGTGATAGGGAGAAGCAGAGATGTTGCAAATCAGCGAGGCGTTGCCGACGATGGCCTGGTATTCGGCCACCCCATTCGGTACCCAGATGTCCTCGCACACGTTGATGCCGATGCGGATATCGTTGACCTTGATCAGCAGGGGGCGAGTACCGGACTGAAAATAGCGCTTTTCATCAAACACGCCATAGTTGGGGAGCCAGATTTTATGGTGAATACCGATGATGCGCCCGCGGCGCAGCACCGCTGCTGCATTGTACACGCCACCCCGCCCGTTGGCAAATCCCACCACAGCGATGATCTCCTGCACCCGTGAGGACAGCATGAGCAGATAACGCTGACTCTCGGCGATGAACGCCGGCCGCAGCAGCAGATCTTCCGGTGGATAGCCACACAGCGCCAGTTCTGGGAACAGGATCAGTTGCGCGCCCGCCTTTTCTGCCCGCTGGATATACTCCAGAATTTTGTCGGAATTGTACCGAAAATCCCCAACAATGGGATTGATTTGCGCCAGAGCGATGCGAAGTCGATGTGTCTGGTTCATGGTAGTAACAGACCGTTAATGCGTTGTCGATCGCAAGTACAGCCGGGTGATACGATCGCAAATTTCGTCCTGGATTTCGCGGTAGATGCGCGCCGAATCCAGAAAATGGGACATCATGATGGAGAATGCCAGTACCTCGCCGTCCAGCGACTGCGTGTAACCGCTGAGAGTGGTCACACCACTCAAGGAGCCTGTTTTGGCATGTACCACACGGTAAGCAGCGGTACGTTTCATACGCGAGCGCAGCGTACCATCCACCCCGGCAATGGGAAGCGAGGCGATGAATTGCGATCGCAGCGAGAAATCACGGTACATGTGCGTCAGCAGGCCTGTCAGCAGTGCAGGGGAGACCAGATTGTACCGCGAAACGCCAGAGCCGTCGGTGAAGCGGCAGGCGGTGGTGTCCAGCCCCCAACCGCTGAGCATGGTCTTGATCGCCTGAATGCCTTTGTCAGCCGTTCCGGGTGGGCCCAGCACCTTTGCGCCGACCACTTTGAGCAAAAGTTCTGCCGACAGGTTGTCGCTCGGTTTGTTGGTGTTGATGACCAGATTCAACAGTGGTTCGGAAATGTGTTTGGCCAGCACTCGCAATGTGTCTGGCGCCGCTCCCCGGCGCACCTCGCCCGCAACGCTTATGCCGTAGCGTTCGCACACCTCGCGGAATACATGCCCGAAATACAGCGATGGATGGACAATGTTGATCCATTCCGTAATTTCCGTGCCGTCGTTGGGAAGCATGCCTTCGATGCGGATGATGTTTTCGCGCGTCTGCCAGTTGCGCTCGACCGTGACCGGTCGATAGTCGAAGCCCATATCGGTACGCATCATGGATAAGGTAATGGTACGACTGTTGTTCACAATTTTAACGTACGATGTTTTGGGCACCCACCAAACGTTTAATGGTTGATTAGCCGTGTCTCCGGAAGCGACGTGGACTTCAATACAGTTGTTGTGCAATGTTAACGCCCCAATGGGGGCGAAATCTGCGGACGAACCTTCGTCCCACATCCAGCCGTTGCCGTACCATAGTGTATCTAGCAGGGTATCGTCGCAAACGATATCACCTTCAATATAGCGCACACCGCGCGCATACATCTGTTCCACCAGATAGGCCAGATCGCCGAATGAAAAGTCGGGATTGCCCGAACCGATGAGGTAAAGATCGCCTTTCAAGGTATCGGCAATCACTTGACCGGTGCCCGACGCCACCCGGGTCACAAACCGGTAATTCGGTCCAAGATGCACCAGCGCCGCCGCTGTGGTAAACAGTTTCATGTTGGATGCGGGATGGAACAGTTTGGTGGCATTATGCGCAAACAAAATACGGCCGTCGCGAATGCGCACCACTTGTACGCCAACATTAGTGGTGCGAAAGCGCGGATCGGCAAGCAGTGTATCGATGCTGCTGGCTAGGGTCGCGAGGCTGGTGATGGCCGATGGTGGTGGGGAGGGCGGTCCGGCCACTTTCCGCGAGGCCGCGCACTGATTAAAACTAAGAGCTAGCAAGCTGAGAATCGCAACGTGCTGCAAGCGCTGTCCAAACATTGATCTCATCTTCCGTATCGCTTCTGGTTCAAGGTTCCACAGTCATTTGCCTTTTTCGCCGTCCTGGATGTTTCTAAATCGTTCCATGTTTAATCGATAATGTAATAAAATTTCGGCGCGGATCAAAGCGCAGGATACGAATCTTGATAAAATTTCATTTCATCGCCTTGTGTGGTAAAGATGATAGACACATCAAGAAAGATGCTTTCCAGCGAAAAGAAAGTTGTAAATCGCAAACAGATTGCGCGAGCCCTGAACAGGCCATTTCGGCAAATCCCATCATTGTCAATGGCATCCCGAGCACGTGGAGAATCGAGCTATAGCTGGTCTTGCCTTGCACCAGACACTTTCAATACATGATTTTACTTTCCTTTTACCTCGATTTTGCAGACTCTTTATTTGCTTTTTGATGCGCCAGGGCTTATGTTTTAAGCAATGCATGAGGGCCTTGTGTCCCGTACCTTGCAAATAGGCGATCCACCATGAAACTCAGGAGTGACATGAAACACATCAAGCATGCTGTTCTCATTGGGTTCGGTTTGAGCCTGGTTTTGCTCGCCGGCATTTATCTGAATGGATTCTATCCGTTTGGCAAGTCGAAAGTCAAAAATCCACGGCCGGTGCCGCCGTTTGAAATTCCAGCAAAGCAGCCGGGTACGCCGTATGTGTATTTCATCGCCATTGGTGATCAGGGCACGGGAGATGCCAACCAGCGGTTGGTGGCCCGGCTGATGAATGAGAAGGCCGCCCGCGATTCCCTGCATTTTGTCATTACTCTTGGTGACAATATTTACCCGGACGGCGCTTTTTCAGCACGCGACCCGCAGTGGAAACGCAAGTTCGAGGATATTTACAATCTGCCCTTTCTGAATGTCCCATTTTATGCTTCGCTCGGTAATCACGATCATCACAAAAACAATGGCATCCACGCCATTGAATACAGCAAGGTGAATCCCAAATGGGTAATGCCGGATTTTTATTATGCTTTTACGAAACGGATTGATCAAGAGCATGATATTTTGTTCATCGCCCTGGATACCGATCCGATTTCTGAAAAAGCCAAAACGGCCGACAAGCAGATTGCCTGGCTGGAAGAGCAACTTAGTACGTCCACTGCCACCTGGAAGATCGTTTTTGGACACCATCCAGTGTTCTCGTTCGGCAAACATGGCCATGAAAAGGAAATGATTAAGCGGGTGCGGCCGCTACTGGAAAGATACAAGGTGGACGCCTATTTTGCCGGCCATGACCATGACCGGCAACTGTTTGAGCCAGTGAACGGCGTGCATTACATCATTTCCGGCACGGGCGCAAAAAGCCGCAACACCCAGTACGGGCCCAAAACCGTTTTCGCCGCCACCAATCTCGGCTTCGTTTGGTGCCGGGTTTCGCCGTCACAATTCCATGTGCAGTTCATCAATGAACAGGGCGAAATTGAATTTGCCTATACCTGGGAAAAAGGCAACGTCCCTCTGCTGGCTTATTCGCCCGAGGAGTGGAAAGTAAAGAAGGAAAAGAAAAAGAAGAAAAAGAATAAAAAGAAAAAGAAGAAAAAGAAAAAAAAGAAACAGAAAAAAAGTGAAGCATCAGAATATCTGGAATAAAACTCCTTTTCCAAAACAAACAACTCACCATCATCTCATGCCAGACTGAAGCACGAACGGTTCCGGTCGGTGTAGAGATCGAGTATTTTGCTTTGGTCAGGCCATAGTCATTCCTCTATTTTCTGGTAGGCCGCGCATGCCGTCACCGGCTGCCGGGGGTACTTGGCGTAGGCCGGGTCCTGCCGATGGTACTCACACAACCAGAAGACCGATCCCCGTACATTGCGAATCAATCGTACAAACCGGCATGTCTCGCAGAGCGTCTTTAGGCGATTTGGTTTTTGCATATCTGATTACCATTACCCTGATTAAACGATTTTTCAAATCGTTCCGATAAGACGATTAAAGAAGTGTTTACTTATTGCAATACTTAAAACGAATTAAAAAACTTGATTTCGAAGTCGAAAAGCCCTATGGCCAAATCTAATATATCTGGTTGTCAGCGAGCTCTGCATGAAATGCTGATTTATCTCAGCGCCCGTCCGGATTTGAGCAATGACCTGCGCGCGCAACTTGACGTACTGATCCGGGAAATCAGCCAGCCAGAGTCCGAAAAACATGCCAAAAAAATCGAAAAACATATTCGGATGTTCCTCTTTAAGCTGGAGGCGTATGACCGCGAAAACCAGCGTGGTCGCGAAGAAGTGCTACGCCGCTTGGTTCAGAATCTAATTGACTTGGTACAGAAAGATACGGATGTGAACCACCCGTATGCAAAAGAATTTGAGCAGATCAAAGAGGATATTCAGACCGAGAATGAAACGCACCGGCTGCGAAGTATTCAAAAACGCGTAGTTGAGCTGGCCGTCAAAGTTAGCCTGTGGCAAAAAGAACAACAGGTGGCCTGGAAGGAGCAGATTCAAACGCTGGCCGTGCAAACCCTGCAATTGCTGCGTGATCCAGACGAAGAGCAGAAAGACCTCAACCGCCAGATCGACGAAATCATTCAAATTGTCCAACGGGATTGCGATTACCACTCGCTGACTCAAGTCAATCGACGGCTGAACTACCTGCTGAAGGATTACCCAGCGCTTGTGGCGCAATCGCGACGGGAACGGCAGGAGTTGCTCGATATCATTGGCACGCTAATCGAAGCTTTGAGGACCTATCAAATGGGAAGCAGCCAATTTGCCATCGGTGTGAATTCGTTTCTGGAAGAGCTGAAAAAAACGCGCGATATCAGTAGCATTCATCGTCTGCGCGATTCGCTGATCCGGGAGACGCGGCAGATTCTGGATCAGATGAAACAAACCTCGGCGGATTCTCAGAAACTGCACCAGCGATTATTGGAGACGCAATCGCGGATTCTGGTGCTCGAGGACGAATTACACCAAATGCGGCAAAAACTGGCCGAAGCGCTTCGCGCCAAAGACATGGACCCGCTCACCGAGCTCCCTAATCGCCGCGCTTTCGAGCAGCAATTGCGCCTGGCGGTGGAAACTGTCTTCCGACATAAAATACCTTATGCGCTGGCGCTGATGGATATTGACCATTTTAAAAGTATCAATGATCAATATGGCCATCCTGCCGGAGATGAAGTTCTGCGCCGTTTTGCCCGCTATGTGCGTGAAAAGCTACGCAAGATTGATTTTCTGGCGCGTTACGGCGGTGAGGAGTTTGCGGCCATTCTGCCCAACACCACGGCACATGGTGCGTTCCAGGTCGTCGAGCGCATTCGCAAAGGCGTGGAAAAACTGTCCATCCGGCACGGCCTGCGGCGTATTCACATCACCTTTAGCGCCGGTATTTGCGAGATGGAGGCACAGTTCGATGAGGAAACCTGGCTTGAAAAAGCCGACGAAGCCTTGTATGAAGCTAAGCATTCCGGCCGCAACCGTGTGGTGACTTTTAGGGAAATGCTCTACGAGGCAAAATAGTTCTATTGACCGCATTCTTTTGACATGCGCAATTCATGACTGGCCGCGCTACCGTTTCGCTTGCGGATGAAGTTTGTGGCCGGTTTGCAGACCGGTTGTCTCTCCGCATTCTGCCATATGAACCTTCTGTTTAAACACGCTTTTTCTTGATTTCTTGCCTCAATCCTTCTATTTTACAAAAAAGAAGCCACAGGAAAGGAGGAGGCATGACGCCCGGGCTTTGTTTCAGGTGGGCGCGATTTTTGATCGGATGCGTTTTTGTTGCTTCGCCGCTTTTGGCGCAAATCCCCCGGTTCGCCATGCCGCGTTCCGATGCCAACCTCGCCTCACTTCCTCAAGCCAATACGTTTTTCGATGTCATCGGTCGCCGGGCCGCGGTGCTGGGCCGGCAGAAGGGCAATTTTGAACTGTGGATTTTCCCGTTTCAAATCGTTCGCCAGTTTGAATTGCAATTTCAACTGGCCGACATGCCCGGCCCGGCGGAATTGAGCCGCTATGTGACGCGCATCGAAACCGCGCCGGAACGCACAACACTCACGTACAGTCATCCATTATTTTTGTTAAAACAGCACATCTTTGTGCCGGTCGATCAGCCGGCGGTGATCCAGTTGCTGGAAATCGACGCGTACTCGCCGTTTGAGTTGTACATCAGCTTTTTGCCTTCGCTGCAGCCGATGTGGCCGGCGGGTATGGGCGGGCAGTACGCCTTCTGGAGTGACGAGGTGCGCGGATACATTCTGTCCGAAAGTCGGCGGAAAATAAACGCGGTCATCGGATCCGGGCTGGGGCAGCGGCGGTCCTCGTCGCCGGCGCATGCGCTGTCGCAACGGCCCAATCTGTACTCCATTTCGGTGCATCCCGATAGCGTACATTCCCGGTTCATCCCCATCCTCATCACCGCGGATTTCGAAAGCCGGGAGAGCTGCCTGGCGCGCTACGACTCGCTGATGCAATCCATTCCGCAAGCGTATGAGCGTACCCGTTTGCATTATCGCCGGTTTCTCGACCGCACGCTGTCGCTTCATGGCACTCCGCTGGATGAGGCGCTGACCTGGAACAAACTGGCGATGCACAAAGGCTTCATCTGCAATCCCGATCTGGGATGCGGTCTGGTGGCCGGGTTCGGGCCATCCGGTGCGGGACGCCGACCCGGCTTCGCCTGGTTTTTCGGCGGCGATGCGTTCATCAACAGTTTCGCCATGACCGCCTATGGCGATCTGGAGATCGTGCGGCAAAGCTTTGAATTCCTCATCCGCTACCAGCGGGATGACGGCAAGATGCCGCACGAAATCAGCCAGTCGGCCGGCTTGCTTGACTGGTTCGGTGACTATCCTTATGGCTATATCCACGGCGATACCACGCCCTATTTTCTGGCCGCGGTGGCCAATTATTTCCGCCACACCGATGACACGGTGTTTGTCCGCCGGCACGCCGAGGCCATTCGCAAAGCGTACCGCTGGTGCCGTAGCACCGACAGCGATGATGATGGCCTAATGGAGAATACCCGGGCCGGGCTGGGCGCCTCGGAATTGGGTAGCCTGCGGGAGGCCAGCGGCGTGGATATTTTTCTGGCCGCCATCGGGGTGCAGGCCTGGCAGAGCACGGCGCTTCTGGCGCAGGTGCTGGGCGATGCTGATCTGGAAAGCGACGCCCGGCGCTGGTTCGCCACCGGCCGCAAGCAGCTCGACCGCAAATTCTGGAATGCTGAAAAGGGCCATTACAACTTTTCGCTCACGCGCTCTGGTAAGCCCAATCCTGAGTTGACCGCCTGGAGCAGCTTCCCGTCGACCTTCGACCTGCTGCCAGAGGATCGGGCGCGCCGCAATTTGCAGCAGGTGGCATCCTCGCGCATCAGCACGGACTGGGGTAGCCGCATGCTCAGCAACGACAGTCCAGCCTACGCGCCGCTGGCCTACAACAACGGCGCAGTCTGGCCGTTCTTGACCGGCTTTGTCATTCAGGCGCTGTTCCGGCAGCATCATGCACTGGCGGGCACCCAGGCCCTGCTGAATCTGGCTCGCTGGATTTCCGTCGATGCGCCCGGCGTCATGCCGGAGGTCATCAGCGGGGAATACTTCCGACCGCTGGAAACGTCGGTGCCGCACCAGTTGTTTTCCAGTTCCGGTTTCGTGGCCGGTTTGCTGCGTGGGCTGCTCGGTCTGGACATCGACGCTCCTAATCGAACACTGACCCTGCGGCCGCACCTACCCCCGGACTGGGACGAATTGGAGGTCCGGCGCATTCCACTCGGCCGGGATCATCTTTCTCTGAAATTACGGCAAACCGTCGATGGATTTCAAGTGACGCTCTTGGAAACGCCGCAGGACGACTGGACGCTTTTGCTGCAGCCAGCCTTTGGTGCATTTGCACACGTGCGGGAAATCCTGCCCAAAATGCCAGTTTTTGAGGAACGCACGGAATCCGATACGCATCTTTATTTCAAAATCCGTACAAAACAAGTGCAGAAGGTTCAGTTGACGGTGGACGAGCCGTTACGCGTCTGGCCTTATGATGAACTGCTGGAATTCGGTCAGCCGAACCGGCAGATGAAAGTGGTTTCTGTGCAGCGCATCGGTGATCGAACCCTGGAGCTTGTGCTGGAAGCGCCGGCAGGGAGCCGCAAATGGCTGCGGTTTGCCGCCACCGGGGCCGTTGCCGCCGAAGGAGCCGACATCCAGGATGGCCGTTTTTTGATTGATTTTCGTGGAGATAATACACATTTTGTCCGCAAGCGCATTCGTGTGAAATGGATGGAAAGGAGCAATTCGTTTTAGTGCGGATTTAATCCAAATGAAGAGGAGGAAACCATGCCACCTTCACTCGTCACCATCGAACGCCATATCATCGAACAGCAGAAGGAATATCCGCAGGCCACCGGAGAATTTTCCGCGCTGCTGTACGATATCGCCTTTGCCGCCAAGCTGATCGCGCGCGAAGTTAATAAAGCCGGCCTGGTGGATATTCTCGGCTTTACCGGCGAAGAAAACGTCCAGGGCGAACAGGTCGCCAAGCTGGACGAATTCGCCAATGATATTATTTTCAAGGCGCTCGACCATACAGGCCGCCTGTGTTGCATGGCCAGCGAAGAGGTGAAGGATATCATCCATATTCCCAAACAGTTCAAATGCGGCAAATACGTTCTGTTGTACGATCCCCTCGACGGCTCATCCAACATCGATGCCAACGTCTCCATCGGCACCATTTTCAGCATCCACCGCAAAATCAGCTCCGGTGAGCGCGGGACCCTGGAAGACTGTTTGCAGCCAGGCTACAAACAGGTGGCGGCTGGCTATGTAATTTACGGCAGTTCCACCATGCTGGTCTATACCGCTGGCAATGGCGTGTTCGGCTTTACGCTCGATCCGAGTGTCGGCGAGTTTCTGCTGTCGCACAACCACATTCAGATTCCGAAAAAAGGCCGTATTTACAGCGTCAACGAGGGCAATTATTTTAAATGGGATGAAAACGTTCGGCGATACATCGATTATGTGAAGACGCCGGACAAAGCCACCGGACGGCCGTACAAAAGCCGTTACATCGGATCGCTGGTGGCGGATTTTCACCGAAATCTGCTGTATGGCGGAATTTTCCTGTACCCGGCAGACCAATCCAATCCCAATGGTAAACTGCGGTTGTTGTATGAGGCCAACCCGCTGGCGTTCATTGTGGAACAGGCGGGCGGTTATGCCAGTGACGGCAGACAGCGCATTCTGGATATCGTACCCACTGAGCTGCATCAGCGCACACCGCTGTATATCGGCAGCTATGAGGACGTCAAACAGGTGGAAGCGTTTTTGCAGGGAAATGCGGAATGAAAATCGGACTGATTTCGGATACCCACGGGAGCCTTCCCGCCGAGGTGTTTCAGGTGTTCAAGGGGGTGGATGCCATCGTTCACGCCGGCGACATCGGTGCCGAGGACATCATCGTCGAGTTGCAGGTCCTGGCACCGGTGTATGCGGTGTATGGCAACGTGGACGATTTCAAACTTCGTCAGGTATTCCCTCTCTGGCGCATGGAACAGCTTGGCGGTAAACACGTGCTGGTGACGCACATCATTGCCCCGCTGACTCCGATTGGATTACAGCACGCCTTGGAGAAAATCGGCTGCCCACAGAAGCCGGATATTCTGGTGTACGGCCACACGCACGAATTGTGCATTCAAAAAGTTAGCGATATTCTGACTATCAATCCCGGCTCTGTGTCGCAGCCGCGAAAAGGCGAGGCGCCTTCTGTGGCGTTTCTAGAAATCAATGCCAGCGGTGAGGCCAAATGTTGGCCGAAATTCCTGCCCCAACACTGAAGCGGGAGAACTTTTCTGCATGCGGGTACCTTTCCTGCAGGCAAGGAATAGAACCCTGGCCCGGCCAATGTCATCTCGCAATCGGTCCAAACCGATCTATAAATTTTACAAATTTCGGTTGACATCAAAATCGGATTTTATTATCTTGATTGCTGTTTGAAATGAGTGGTCGAGGGTGTAGCTCAGCCTGGTAGAGCAGCGGCCTTTTAAGCCGTTGGTCGAAGGTTCGATTCCTTCCACCCTCACTCGCACAGGCGCCCATAGCTCAATTGGTAGAGCAGCGGACTCTTAATCCGAAGGTTCTAGGTTCGACTCCTAGTGGGCGCATGCAAAAAAGGCACCGGCCTGGCAAAGGGCTGGTGCCTTTTTTGTTCGTAGGAGAGTTCAATGCGTTAAAGACTATCGCAGCGGCTCCTGGCTATAAAAAACCCCGGACTCCTTCCGGGGATTTTACCTTTCTCCATCCTGCTCAGCGGGCGGGTACGATCCGCCGGCCGACCGTCGGATCCGATACGCTCCTGGTCGCTTTGGCCTGCCTGACACGCTGAGGTTGACATTGAAGTCATTATCAGTATCGTCGCCGCACCCCCGTCCTTTGCCATTTCGCAATTTCTTCACAGATTTGACAGCCCTGCAACGACTGTAAACCCGGTTTCGTAAGGCGCTTTTGGCAACCAGGATTCGCACCTCGGGCCACAGGAATGCATCACGGCCATCCGATCCGCAGCAGACTTGAAGAGAAAAGAGCGGCCCAGTTTTTCTCTTGCATTCTAAAAACATTATGGCTAAAATAAAGCAGCTATTCAGCCCCGAATTCAGGCTTACTCTGTGGAATAATGAAATTCTCTTTCGGTGAGGATGGCTGAATAGGTACAAATCAGGACAGAACATGCTCCGCGTTGTGCTGCTGCCGGCAATTCTCAAGCGATTCAAATGCCATTAACTCCATGAATCCATCCACTCCAGTAGAGGTTGTGCTCGCCGTTGTCTGGCGAGGCCTTCGCCTGCTCATGCTGATTGCGGCCTTCATTCCCATCCCCCTTTTCAGCGCCGAAGTGTATCTTAAACAACCCGAATTGAAGCGGGCGTATGCCATCCTCAAGAACGCCAGCCTGAGCGGTGAAAGTCTGCAACTCGGCGAAACCGTGGTTTTGCATTTGCCGGACATGACCATTCGCTTTTTAGAAGGCCACTTTTTCCCGTTTGCATCGGTGAATGGCCGGGCGACAGGCTTTGCCTTCGTCGGTCGCGGCGAGGCGGTATTCGAGCCGCGACACGAGCTGGAAAAACAGCAGCTCCACCGCTTCACCGACCGTGACCGCCTGGATGCCGAATTCGATTACCTTGTGTTGCGCACGGCGGATGAGCGGATGCAGGTCAGCCGATTCCAGGCCGAGGCCAACGGCCAGGCCGTTCCCGGCGGGCTGGTTAAATTCAATCGAACCCTGCAGACAGCGCTGCTAGAGCGCCGCGGTTTCAATCTGCCCTCGCGCCTGCTGGTGGAAGCGCTTCATTCACAGAGCCAGTACGTGTTCGCCGCCTTCCGCAATATCCGCGACAGCGCGGTGTTCCCGCCCATTTATTATTACGTTTACGACCCGCGGGCGCACGAGAATATCCAGCTTTACGAATACCGGCCCCGGCGGCTCGGCCAACCATTCTACACGGTGTGTAGCTATATGGAAGGCGATTACCTTTCCCCGCCGCCGGAATCGCCCCTGCGCATTACCAAATACAATGGATGGCTTCAGATTGACAACAAGGGTTTTGTCAAAGCCGATCTCGGTGCTGATGTGTTTCTGGACGGATATCCCATCCGTAGCCTGTATTTTCAATTTTCCAATCTGCTCCACCTGCACAGGGTCAAAGATGAAAACGGCGACTCGCTGGAGTTCATTCAGGAAAAGGATCAGAACGGCTTCACGGTCTTTTTCCCATCCGATTACAAGGCGCCGGATACCCTCCGGCTGCTGTTTAGCTATTCCGGCGAACTCATGGAACGGAATGAAGACGGCAACTGGTACATCCGCGACCGGGTGTACTGGCATCCGCGGCTGGGGTATTACCGCCGGGCGCGCTACAAATTGATATTCAAATATCCGAAACGGCTGCAGGTGGTGTCCATCGGGCGGCTGGTGCGCGACTGGTACGAAAACGGCTGGCACCTGAGCTATTTCATTCACAACCGGCCGGCCAAAGCCAGCCTGTTTGCCATGGGCGATTTTGTCCGAGACGGATTCTATGGCCCCGATTCCGTATTCATCGAAATTTACGGCCGGCGAACCGGCAATCAGCGCTATTTCCGCAAAATTACCGCTGATGTGGCCAACAGCCTGTTCTTTTTCTCCAAATTTCTGCATCCGTATCAATTCGAGAATTTACGTATTGTGGAGGCGCCCCGGCTGGACAGCCAGGGCTTCCCCGGATTCATCAACCTGTCGTACATCTCCTTCAAGATGCAGTATCACGGTATCATGGAGGCGCTGCGCAGCCATGAAGTAGCGCACCAGTGGTGGGGTAATTTGATCGGCTGGCGCACCTACCGCGATCAGTGGCTGAGTGAAGGCTTTGCCGAATATATGTCGGCGCTGTATCTTGCCTGGGCCTTTCCCGCTACGAATTTGTTCGATGAAATTGTGCGCGCCTGGCGCGATGATATCATCGAGGGCGGCAATATCGGCGTAAGTCTGGGGCTGCTGCGATTCGGATTTTCCAAAGATGCCCTGCGCAACAGTGACCTGCAACAATTTGGTGCAATTTACCTCGGTCAGCGCCTCGGGCAGAAAGAGCCCATGGATTACTTTCTGTACGTGTACGAAAAAGCCGCCTACATCCTGCACATGCTGCGCTGGTACATGATGGATGACCGGACCGGCAGCGACGAGGCCTTCTGGGACATGCTGAATTCGTTCATCCGCAAATACCGCGGCCGCGATCCGTCCACCCGCGATTTCATCGAGCATGTCAGCGACTATCTGCAGCAGGACATGCGCTGGTTTTTTGACCAGTGGCTGCTCAGCAATGCGATCCCGACGTATGAATACGCCTATCGCTTCGACCGCGACAGCAGCGGAACCTGGCTGCGCGGTCGCATCATTCAAAAACAGGTGCCGGAAAATTTCCGGGTCGATCTGCCCGTGCATCTGGCCTGGCCGGATGGACGACGCTGGCGCGGACGCATCGCCATCCGGCAGCCGCTAACAGCATTTGAGTTTGGTCCATTTGCGGATCAACCCTCGTCCGTGATCATGAACGCCGGTCAGGCCATTTTGGCGAAAGTCAAACGATGATTGATGTTAAATTTCTTGAACATTTTTTAAAAAAGGTCGTCTTTTTCTCTTGCCATTGATATTTCAAAAACCTAATTTTGTTTAAAAACATGAGCTGGAACTGCAAACACAAAGCATCGCGGCACCATTCTGTCAGCACCTGGCTTACCCATCTCGTGCACTCGAATGGCAGAGAACCCTTTCCATTTCAAATAGATTCCGCGTGATCCTTTTCAAATCCATGAATCCCTGGTTCGATGAATTTTAAAATGTAAGGAGGTATGAGGTGGCATTTTATTATTCAACGCCGCAAGATCCATTAATCGCGATGATCATCGACCAAGAATTGCATGCCCGGCAACGCCTCTCTCGGCTGCTGCGTGAAATCGCTCCCGAGTTTACCGGCATTGCCGAAGCGGCCAACGACAACGAAGCCCTGTCCAAAATCGAGCGCTTCACCCCGGATTTGATCTTTGTCGGCTATCCAGCGAGCAAACGGCTGCTGAGCGAAATGGATCGCGGTTATGCCAAGGGTGTTCCGAAAGTGGTTTTGTGTAAAAACGTGGATCGTGCGCAACCGCTGATCAATCAACTGGGGGGCTATTTTCTGCGCAAACCTGTGGACGCGCAGCATTTGAGGGATTTACTGGATTCGATGAATGGTTTTCACGCCAACGGCAATGGTAGCCATCAGATGGAGTATCCCAATCTCAACGGTTCGAGCAACGGCGGCAATGGTCAGGGCTACCTGAACCGGCTGGTGGTTCGACGCCAGAGTCAGTTCCGCCTGTTGCCGGTGCAAAAAGTATTGTGGTTCGGCACCGAATATCGACTCGTTTACGCCTACACCGAAAAACGACGCTATCCTATCGATTTGGGGCTGGAGCAACTGGAACAACGCCTTGATCCGACACTCTTTGTGCGCGTGCATCGCTCGGCCATTGTAAATGTTAGCCGCATTCAGGAAATCATCCCGACTAGCGGAGGGCGGTGCAAAATTTTGCTGGATGATCCGCAGCAACGCATACTGCCGCTCAGTGCATCGCGTGCCAGAATGCTGAAGGACCTCGTCAAAGCCAAAGTCAGTCATCATTAAATCATCCACTTGTCCGATTTACCATGATCTATCTAGATTCCATACCGCCGTAGCGGCGGCCATGTGAGAATCTGTTAAAGAATTGGTCTGCCCTGCCGAAAATTAGAATAGCCCATGGTCCACTCGCTGGAAGGGAAGCCGGCGCATCAATTCCTGAGGACCTCAATTCAGCACATGAGGACAGGGGTTTTATTATGGCTACCGTCCAGCAAATTAGCATTCATCCGAGAGAAATCCCGCCGCGTCGAAAATTCGACGATATCCCGAAGAGTCCATTCAAACGGCCATTCGAGCCGCCGCGCCGAGTCGGCGATTTTCCACTTCCCGATCCGCCGCCGTTTCAAGTGGATCTGTCCAAGCCCCAAAAAATCAAAAAGCTCGACACGGATACGGTTCCGAAAACGGTAAATAGCAAATACGCGTTGAAAAAAGCCATTCAAACCTATGAATCCGATCCGGAAAAAATTCGCGCACGCTGGCAAAAAGGCGCTTCGGCGTGGAAGACCGGCCAAAGCACCTTAGTCCCTCAAGGTGGCTCGTCGCTATTGCGGACAGCTACCGGTGTTTACTCACTGAAGGCCTTTCAATCGGCCCGGCAATCACTGACATCTCAGCAAACTTCCCAATTAGATATCCTTGCTTGACGTTCTGTTTTTCCATCTCCCGCCGGTTGGTTTTTGTTTGCATTCCGTATTTGATGTTCTATCTTTAATAGTTCCTGCTTTTCAACCGTCTTCATATTTGCATTTTCTTCTATTGATGATTTCCGTCAGATCATTAAATTAGCCATCATCAGGAGCTTACCGGGGAAAATCACCGCATTCCCGTTTGCAGTGGAATGCCTGAAGGAAACACATCAATGACAGGAGTTGCACGGTGCAGAGAGGACAGACCTTGCGCAAATGGTTTTGGATCACTGCGGCCGGAGCGGTGTTGTTTGCGGCCTGCGGCAAGGACAATCCCTTCCTGCCAGAAGTCCGGCAGGACAACGAGGTGTGGATTCAATCAGACGGATTCAATCCCAAAACGCTAAAGGTCAGCGCGGGCACCACCGTGGAATGGATCAATAAGGATAGCGAGGTGCACCTGGTGGATAGTGGCACGCCAGGCAACCCAACTCTGCTTTTTACCTCGACAAACATCAAACCGGGTTCAAGCTGGTCACACACCTTCACGAAGGCCGGCACATATGACTACTATTGCCGCATTCACGGACGCACCGGTACCATTCTTGTCGAATAATTTGGCCTGCTCCGTTGTTGTATAAATAATGAAATTCAGCCGCCAGACCGTTCCCCGGGGCATGCCGAACCCGTGTGCGGTTGCTTAAGCGCTTTTCTTCGCTGATCATCCGGGACAGGCATCCATAGCGGCTATGTTCATTATTTGAATCCACACGACAAGGATTTCCAGTTATATTATGCGGAGGGATCATGTTGCCATTATTCAAGCGGAGCAGGCGATGGGGATGGGTTTGCCTACTCTTTTCGGGGGCATGGATGCTTTCCACCAGCCACCTGCATGCTCAGTCACGCATCCCGCCCGAGGTGCTAACGATTTTTGAAAACAGTTGTGCGTATTCCGGTTGCCACATGGGGCGGCGGGCGCCGCGCGGTCTGGATTTGACCGAAGACCGGGCTTATGGGAATCTCGTCGGCGTGGAATCGTCCACCAAACCGCAGTTCTTGCTGGTTAAACCCGGCGATCCCGATAAAAGCTATATCATCAAAAAGTTGCTGGGGGCGGACGATATTTCCGGCGAGCAGATGCCCAAGGGCAATGAGCCGTTGCCGCCAGAGCAAATTCAGGTGATTACCGATTGGATCCGTTCATTGGGTCCGGAACCGGCGCCGAAATCCGCGGAGAAGGTCGAACCGCCCAAACCCCGGCGACGGACCGCGTTCCCCGGTGTCACGGTGGCCAACTTGCCGACCCCGCAAACGCCGGCTCGCGGCGGCTTCGTCTACCGCATTTCACACCGTTTCCGGTCGCCTGTGCGTGATGGATTCGATCGCCTGTTCGGACTGGATGGAGGCGCGTACATGATGACGCAAATGGGGCTGCCCCTGAGCGACAACCTCTATTTTACCCTTGCCCGGTCGGCCATCAATGCGACGTTCGAATTGGCTGGCAAATGGCGGTTCTGGCAGCAAATGGATTCCGGATGGCCGCCCATTTCGGCTGCGCTGGTGGCCGGCGTCGCCTGGGCCACCCTCAAACAAGTGCCGGATCCGTCGGCCCCGAACGGAGCTTTTCTTCCGCGCACAGCCGGCGAGCGCTTCAGCCTGTTTGCGCAATTGCCGGTCAGCAAAGCGCTGGGCGACCGGCTGTCTCTGCTGCTGGTTCCGGGCATTCTGTTCAATGGCAATGTCAGCATGACCGATGAAAAACCGCTGGTGACGCTTGGCGTGGCCGGCCGGTGGGAAATGAACCGGAAATACGGATTGTTCGTCGAATGGGTGCCGATCCTGTCCGGCGCTGAAGACGCGGCCGTGGTCGGCGGACCGCGAATCGAGGATGGCATGCGAATGTTGAATGACACGTTTTCTGTGGGGATGGAAATCGCCGTTGGCGGCCATGTGTTTCATGTGTTTGTCACTAATTCGGGTGGCAACACTACCAACCAGTATTTGAGTGGCGGCAACTTTGATTTCGTTGATGGTGAATTCCGCCTGGGCTTCAATATCTATCGCCACCTCGATTTTCCATTCTGAATGGTGCTTTCCATTATGCGAATAAGTACGAATCCAAAAAGTTCTTTCGGGTGGTTTGCATTCAAATAAACGGAACGCATTTTGAGGGACCGTCTTCAGGAACAAAATCAACCGGTTGTCATATACCAAGGTGCATAACCGGTGTAAGCGTTCTTTGTGATTTTGTAATGTGGGTTAGGTCAATCGTTATCCGCCGGGTGTGAGCAGACCTCTCCGTGGGCTTCGGTGAAGTTAGTTGATAGAGTAGAGTACGTTTTTTAATCTGGATAAATATTATAACGACCAATTGGTCGTGAATGCTTAGGAACGCATTCCAGCAAGCGCCCTTTTTCAAATATTATCTTTCTTAACCATTAACGGAGGTGTACCATGGCTGCACGCGGAGCGTTGTCCCATTCTGTCGGAAAAGGGGGGGGATTATTGATGTTTTGCGCGGCTCTTTTGCTGTCGGCCTGCCAGCGCGATCAGGGGAGCTATGGTCCTACGGGTCCGGATAATGGAGATAATAATCAGACCACCATCGAGGCCACGTTTTCCAGCATTCAGCAAAACATTCTTACTCCCGGATGCGTGAATCGAGGTTGCCATCCCCCTGCCGGCCCAATGTCGCTAAAACAAGGCGAGGCTTACCAGAATCTGGTCAATCAGCCATCGGCCTATGGCATGCCACGGGTGGATCCGGGCAAACCCGATAACAGCGCGCTTTATCTCAAAGTTGTCGGTGACGCCCGGACGGGTGCCCGAATGCCGCTGAATGCGCCGCCGCTGTCTCAGGAGCAGATCGACGCCATCCGTACCTGGATTCAGAACGGCGCAAAAAACGATTGACGCGCTGTGTGCGATGGCACCATGCAACGCGGCATCCACCTTTCACAGGGCAGAATTTCCTTGCATTGCTCCCGGCTTTATGGGCATATTGCCACACAATCCGGGTATCCAACACGCAGAATGGATAATGGAGTTTGATCGGCGTGGCCAGACATGCAGCGGGAACATGCAGGACGACCGCGGGGCAGGGGGCGGATACGGCGCAGCGGCCCCCCGCAGTAGCGGACAGCATGCTGCCCACACAGCGCCGGTGGTATGCGGCCAGGACGCCGCTGCGAGCGAGGCTGTTTCGCCGGCTGCGGCCGCTCTTTTTGGGCATCATCCTGCCCCTCATCCAGCATCACCGTAAGAAAAATGCCGCCACGCACGTTCTGGGGCTGGAGCTGCAAACCGTGTTTGACGTTTACCATCCGCGATTTTTTGTCAGCAGCCGGTGGCTGGCCGAGAAGGTGCGCCGCCAGCGGTTGCGGGGCCGGCGATTTCTGGACATGGGCACCGGCTCCGGTCTGATAGGCCTGGTGGCGGCGAAATGCGGCGCCCGCGTAACGGCCGTCGATACCCAGCCCCTGGCGGTACAATTGGCTCAGGAAAATGCCCGCCGGCAGGGCCTCGCAGACGGTTTCGACTGTTTCGTCGGTGATTTGTTTTCTGCCCTCCCCCGCATGGCGCAATTTGATGTCATCGCATTTGATCCGCCAATGAGCGCCTGCCGGAACACGAGCGAGGGATCGCTGCTTGCTCGCTTTTTCGCGCATGCGCGCGACCACCTTGCTGCAAACGGCCGCCTGCTGCTGGTTCTTTCATCAGACCTGCCGCTGCGGCACATCGATGCCCTGATTCAACAGCACGGCTATCGCCTGGTGCAGTACAGCCAGAAGCACCACATCCTGGGTTCGTATCATTTTCTGGAATTGCAGCTCGATTCCGGGCGGTAGCATCGCCAGCCGCTCGCTGCAATTGATAGTCCATCGGCTGTCATGGATCGAAGTTGATAGCCATCCCTTTCTGCGCGTCAATCCGGAACGAAATATGTTCGCGTCCATACCCATGACCTGAGGAGGAAAACCGCATGTCCACGTTTTCTGAATTTGAGAATTACGATGGATTTGGTCTTGCAGAGCTGGTCAAAAAGGGGGATGTGAAGCCGGTCGAACTGGTTGATGCCGCGATCGAACGCATTGAAACGCACAATCCAATCTTGAATGCAGTGATTTACAAAACGTTTGAGCAGGCCAGGGAGGCTGCCCGCGGCGATTTGCCGGACGGACCGTTTAAAGGAGTTCCCTTTTTGCTCAAAGATCTCATCGCTACCTGGGGCGGCATGCCCATGTCCAGCGGCTCCCGGTTTTTCCAGGGGTACAAGCCGCCGCGTGACAGCGAACTGGTGCGGCGTTACAAAGCCGCGGGAGTGGTCATTCTGGGCAAAACCAACACACCGGAATTTGGCCTCACCCCCTTCACCGAGCCCGAGGCTTTCGGTCCAACGCGCAATCCCTGGGATGTGACCCGCACGTCCGGCGGCTCCAGCGGCGGATCGGCGGCAGCCGTGGCGGCAGGCATGGTGCCCCTGGCGCACGGCAATGATGGTGGAGGCTCCATCCGCATTCCGGCCTCGTGCTGCGGCCTGTTCGGATTGAAGCCCACCCGCGGTCGCCTGCCCATGGGGCCCGATCTGGGCGAAATCTGGTTCGGGATGGCCGTGGAGCACGTGCTCACGCGATCGGTGCGTGACAGCGCAGCCATGCTGGACGCCACCGCCGGGCCCGATCCCGGTGCGCCTTACTATCCGCCGCCGCCCGAGCGGCCCTATGTCGAAGAAATCAAACGCGATCCTGGCAAACTGAAAATCGCCTTTACCACCCGGCCCATGGTGGGACGCATTGTGGAGCCGGATTGTAAAAAAGCCGTGCAAGAAACCGCAAAATTCCTCAACAGCCTGGGGCACGAGCTGGTGGAGGATGCGCCCGAGATCGACGGGGAGGCGTTTTCGCGCGCGTTTGTGACCATGGTGTGCGCCGAAGTGGCCGCGGACATCGCCGATGCTGAGGTGATACTGGGCAAGAAAGCCTCGCACCGCGATTTCGAGCTCGCCACCTGGCTGCTGGCGCTCATGGGCAACGCGCTTACCGCCAAAGAATTGAGCCGCGCTTTGCGTTACCTCAAAATCGTTTCCCGTTCGATCGGCCAATTCTTTCAAAAGTATGACCTGCTGCTGACGCCCACGCTCGGCATGGTGCCGTTCAAGATCGGAGCGCTGCAGCCGGAGCAGCAATTGTCCAGCGCCGAAGTGGGCATGATGCGCGTGATTGCCCGAACCAACGCGGCATGGTTACTCAACATGGCCGGCGGCATCGATAAAATTGCCGAGGGCATTTTCGATTTTATCCCATGGACGCCGGTGTTCAATGTCACCGGACAGCCCGCGATGTCGGTGCCCCTGTATTGGAACGACGACAATATCCCCATTGGTTTACATTTTGTGGCGCGCTACGCCGATGAGGCCACGTTGTTCCGGTTGGCCGGCCAACTGGAGCAGGCCATGCCGTGGTTCCACCGCCGGCCGTCAGTTGCAATGGGGGCGTAAACACGCCCCCAATGTAGCCGGACTTTTTTGCGGTCTAACAGCGCTGATTTTCCCTTCAAAGGGTTTTAATCATACCGACCTTTTATCAAATTTTTGCCATATTCTTCAAAGTTGGCTCACCCCTACCGATTTATTTTGTTGATTAAACCGATCGGCATAAATACAACCTCATCTATCCCAGCAGCAATGATGATTAACGTTTTCGCGTTGCCGGCCTGAGAACCTAAAATGACCACGAAAAGCAACACCTATTTCACCACCCGGCGGCGTTCGCGCCTGCACATGACTCCCGCCGAAATCAAATTTCTCGTTTTTTTGTTCATGGTGCTGATTTTTCTGCCGCTTCTGGTGCAGGAAATCGCTCAGCCGCACTACATGCTCAAACTCAAGGATGCCCTTAAATCGCCATCCCCGGCTTTGCGCGCAAGTATGGCTCTCGATTTGCATGCCACTCTGTATGCGGATACCAAACCCTTTGTTGGCCGCATCGCCACGCTGCAAAAAGGCGTGGTTATATCGTACAAAGGCAAGCCGATCATCGGGGAAGGCTACGGGTTGGGCGTGCCGATCGTACACAAGGATGGCACGCCGTGGCTGGCGTCGCGTGCGAAGATCGGACGTTTCACTCGAGGCGATACGGTCATTCTGGCCAAGGTGTATTATTATGATACCATCGAAACCGATAAGGAGATTCCGCGGCTACGCTACCGTCGGCAAGGTCGCGTACTGACGCGCATCCGGGTGAATTATTTTATTTACCAGAACCGCGTGGATGTGGTGGCGGACCTGCGCGACGCCAGACGGAAAGGCGCTGAAGAAGTTTTTTTCATGAATGAACTGTCCGGGCATCTGTTCCGATACGCCATCACGCAAAACCGCCGCAAGCTGGACCTGCTGAACTGGCAGCTCGCGCCGTCCGGACTGGTGGGGCTGGTCTCGCCGAAACTGGGGCTAACCATGTGGGTGCAGTGCAACGATACCTGGGATCGGTTTTTAGGGCGAGAGGTGCTTTCCAGCTGGAAATGGTACGGTCACATTGAGAGCGACTGGACTGGTTGTGTAATCCATGTAGAAAAAATGCCAGCACGGTTTCAATATACCTTATTTTTTCAAAAACAATGAAGTGACCTCACGTTCCTTTTTGTTGAAGCGGAATTTCTTTCTTCTTGGCCCGCCAATTTTTTGAGCTAAATTCTTCCCTTGTGAAAGGTTCTCCAAATTTTTAGGGATGTAGCTGACGCGTGATTCATTATCTTACCGTTCGCGCGAAACAAAGGAAGTTACGGAGCGCATCCTAAACGAAATTTCCTTGCGATTTTGCGCATAAACGCCTATTTTCTTTGAAACTTCTTTTGGCCCGTTGTAACTATTCAGCGAATGGTGAAAAACTCATAAGGCAGAAAAGCGAACCTCCCGCGGTGGCGCTGAGGTCGTTGAGGTTTAATTTTATGGATTTCGGAATAGCAAATTTATCATTTCAAGGCTTTAAGGAGATCATCCGCGTTCAATCGGTGTGCATCCGTGGCTCCCCCAAAAATCAGTGCGAATCTGTGAAATCTGTGGTTCTTTGGAGTCGATATTCAAATTCATTAGCAAGGCGTTTCATTGTTATGCCAAATGGCTGTGCTCAATTTATGCTGAATAGTTACGGCCCATTGTAATCATTCGGCATTACAGGTGTTTCTCCTCCTGGCTTTCAGCGGTATTCAGAAGGGAGTCACTGCAATGCCGGCATCTCATTCCGGTACGTTCCATGGAAAGAGATTTCGGCTCTCGCTCATGTTCGTTTTGTTCAAAATGAGGCATCATTTTTATGATTCGCGATACCGATTTACAATCCATTCAGCAGGTCCGTACACTGCTGAAACGGGCGCGCGAGGCGCAACAGATTTTCAAAACCTTTTCCCAGGAACAGGTGGATCGCGTGTTCGCCGCCATGGCCGAAGCCGGTTATCGCGCGGCAGAGCCGCTGGCCCGGCTGGCCGTGGAAGAGACCGGCTACGGCAAAGTCGGCGATAAAATTCTGAAAAACAAGTTCGCCACTCGCGATGTGTATGAAGCGTATATCGGTATGCGCACGGTGGGTGTGCTGCGCGAGGATAAAGAGAAAGGTATTCTGGAAATTGGCGAGCCGGTTGGCGTGGTGGCGGCCATCATTCCCACCACCAATCCGACCTCCACGGCCCTGTTCAAAGGTTTGATCGCCATCAAGGCGCGGAACGGCATTGTGGTATCGCCGCATCCCCGGGCGGTGAACTGCACCTGTGAAGCTGTTCGTATTGTTGCCGAAGCAGCGGAAAGAGCCGGCGCGCCTTCGGGATTGATCGGCTGCATCACCACCGTGCATCTTGCCGGCACGCAGGAACTCATGCGTGCGCGCGAGACTTCGGTGATTCTGGCCACCGGTGGGCCCGGACTGGTACGCGCGGCCTACAGCGCCGGCAAGCCGGCCTACGGCGTCGGGCCCGGCAATGTGCCGGTGTACATCGACCGCAGCGCCGATGTGGCCAAGGCCGTCGCCGATGTGATCGCTGGAAAATCCTTCGACTGGGGCACGCTGTGCAGCAGCGAGCAGGCGCTGGTGGTGGATGAGCCGGTGTACGACGCCGTGGTAGCGCATTTGCGCGAAAAGCATGCATATTTTCTCAACGACAAAGAAGTCGAACAGGTGGGCCGGGTGCTGGTGACGCCGCAGGGCGGCATCAATCCCGAGCTGGTCGGCCATTCGCCGCAAGCCATTGGCCGCGCCGCCGGCATTTACATCCCGGACGACGTGCAGGTGCTGGTGGCGCCACTGCAGGCCATCGGCAAGGAGGTGCCGCTCAGCCGCGAAAAGCTGTCGCCGGTGCTGGCGCTGTACCGCGCCCGCGACTGGGAAGACGGCTGCGAAAAGTGCATCGAACTACTGAAAATCGGTGGCATGGGCCACACGCTGGCCATCCACGCCAGAGACGAGCACGTGATCATGCAATTCGGGCTGCACAAGCCGGCCTTCCGTATTCTGGTCAACACGCCTGCGAGCATTGGCGCGGTGGGCTACACCACCGGTCTCGATCCGTCAATGACCCTGGGCTGCGGCTCGCTGGGCGGCAACATCACCGCGGACAACATTTCACCCAAACATTTGCTCAATATCAAACGGGTGGCGTACGAAACCAAACCGCTTTCGCCGATGCGCGAAACCGGCGAGACCTGGCGGCCCAGCGGCGTATCCGCGCGCAAAAGCGAGCCCCATTTTCCGTATCAAAAAGCGCTGTCGTCGGACGTTTCCCGCAAGGGCAGCGCTACGACCAAATCGGAGCCGAAGCCATCGCCGTCCATGCCGCATAAGCACCGCGCGCCGGCCGTCACCGTCTCCAACAGCGAGCGCAAATACGGCACCAGCGGTCTTTCCGGCGAAGACGTCGATCAAATCGTTGTGCGCTTTCTGAAAGAACGCGGCCTGCAATAACCACAGAACCGAAGCTTACGAGCATGCAAAACCGACTTACGATACCACTGGGCATTTCCAATCGCCACATTCACATCAGCCAGCGCGACCTCGAAGCGCTGTTCGGTCCGGGATACCGATTGAGCGTGCTGCGTCCCATCAGCCAGAAGGGCCAGTATGCGGCCGAGGAAACGCTGGACGTTGAGGGGCCGAAGGGCGTGCTGAAAAATGTGCGCATCGTCGGGCCGACGCGCAGCGAAACGCAGATCGAGATTTCACCGCGGGATGCGCATGTGCTGGGCGTCACCGCGCCGGTGCGCGGCAGCGGCGATCTGGCGGGAACGCCGGGCACCACGCTCATCGGGCCGATGGGCCGGGTCACGCTGACGAAAGGCCTGATCATCCCGCAGCGGCACATTCACATGTCCCCGGCGGATGCTCGCCGCTTCGGCGTGTACGATGGCGCGCGGGTTATCGTCGCGCCGGCCAATCCGGATCGCATTAACCCCGCCAATGAATCCCGCCGCATTGTTTTCGACAACGTGCTTATCCGCGTGCACGAATCGTTCGTGCTGGATTTCCACATCGACACCGACGAGGCCAACGCCGCCGGCCTGAAAAACGGCGATCCCATGATCATCGTGGGATTTTCGGAGCTGAACCGGCAGTTGCCCTCACGCCGCTGGATCACCGAAAACGACGTGCGCCGCGCTATCCTGGAAAAGCGCAAGATCAAAATCGATGCCCAGACGCGCATGACCCCGGCCGCGCGCGATCTCGGCAAAGCGCACGATGTGTTTATTCGATTGTAACTGTTCGGCTTTATCCCCGTCAGCGCGAGGAGCGGAGCGACGACCCGATCTCATTAGCATTTCTGCGAGAGAACGCCGCGCACCCGCCTCACGGCGGCTGCTCGCGATGACAAACAAGATTTTATCAAACGAAAATTGCTGAACAGTTATATTTGATTTGCCGTAAGCGCATTGCTATTATTCTGTTCGCTTTTTGCCATTTGGAATGATTCAGCCTGTGCGGTTCTGCGTCCTTTCGTGGCGGAACCGGAAGTGCAAAGTAAAGTCCGAACCTGCGGATTTTGGTGAATGACAACCCGGTCAATCCGGATAGACAATATCAGCGTACAACTATTTTTGCCCAAACTTTTAACTTTCAAACGTTTCAGTAATAACCAACGCATCCCCCTGCTGGTTCATGCATCGATCCAATGAACAGTCTGCCCCGGCCCGCTACAATATTTTGCTCTCAGGATGTTGGCGAAAAGACCAGGTGGTGGTGCACCCGGTTCTGGATAGGGGAGACCCGGCCGACTTGCATCCCGAAATTGACATATTCTGGCAGCGAAAGCTGGCGGAAAATCCCGCTTTGTTTAACGGCCGGCTGGCGGCGCTGGTAAACGCCGTGCAGCGCAATCGCCAGCTCGAACTCACACTCGGTATTACCAGCTATCGCTATCTGCTGTTCTCCAATGCTCATGCCGAAGCCTGGCGGAGCAGTGGGCAGCAACACCGGCTGAGCCGGGCGCTGGGCATCAGTGCGGTGGTGGAAACCGCCGACGATCGCATGTTGCTCATGCAGCGCAGTCAAACCGTGGGTGAGTATCCTGATAGGCTGGACGTGTTCGGCGGACATATCGATATTCCGGAGCAGCCGAGCGCCAGCCATCCGCCGGATGTGGTTCTGGCCATTCGGGAGGAGCTGCGCCACGAGCTCGGCATCACGGCGGCGGCCATTCGACACGAATGCTGCATTGGGCTGGCCGAAAACAGCCATAACTGCAAACCGGAATTGATCTTCTGGACACGACTCCATCTCGATACCGAGGCGGTTCGGCAAAGCGCAAGAGAGGCTACTGAGGCCGATGAATATGTACAGCTCCTGGCCATTCCGTTGCGCGATCTGGAAACCGGCTGGTTTGCGGAAAACCGGCGACGCTTAACACCATCGGCCGAGGCGAGTCTCGCGCTGTATTTCGAATTTCATCGCCGGTATCGGCAGGAATTTATGTGACGGATCACCGCCATGATATCAGGCGAATTGCCATCTGAAAATGGGTGCTGCCCGCAAGAAATGGTAACACACGCTTCCAGCTTGTGCAACCGGGCTGCATGCCATGGCGGGAGAAGTTGTGGCACAAGCTTCCAGCTTGTGGAACCGGGCTCCTTGCCATGACGAGCCGTTTTCTCCGATGTCGCGTTTTCAAGTTTGGCCGCTGGAACAAACCACAGATTGCACTGATTTTCACTGATTATTTATTATGGAAGGTTGTTGCTGGCAGGGTATTGAGCCTCGGATGAACACGGATTGCCGCGGATTGAGAGCGCGAGTTCTTGTATGTTTTTCAGTCAATTATTCAGTCGTATCAACAATTTCGATAATTAACCTCGATAAGTCATTATGTCACGGCGCAAAGACGCAACATTTTGAAAAAAAGAAGTTGGAAGGTGTGTTTTAAAAACGAACCCAAAGCAAAATTTCTTTCATAATCTGATATTTAATTATTTCTTTAAGTCTTAGCGGCTTTGGGTGAGATATTTGTGAATTACACGAGTTAAAAGGTCATTCTGGTTCCGCCAGTTGTCCGGGGTTCGCGATGACGGGTCCTTTTATTTTCTGTTCCATAGGGCTGAATCGCTACGGGCGTTTACTTATATCTGGCAACTTAAGTGACATTTTTCCGTAATCCGGAAGTGGAATTGCAAGGTCCATTTCTTGCAACCTCCGTGATCTGGCGGAAATTGCATTAAAATGGGTCGAAAAGTCATAACCTTGTATGGATGCGCCGGCAAATGCAGGGTTGCCACATACCAATCCTCAGATTTCAGATTCCGCCTGAATGTTGCATGATACAAATGTAAAACACGACTCGAAGAGTCGTGCTACCACCAAACACACAAATCAGAGACCGCACGAAAGTTGCGTGATACACGTTGAACAGAAGCCGAATAGTTGCAAATCGAGAACGGTGGGGAGGGAATCATGGTCGTTCGCTATGGCCAGATACTGGCCGTTACCACGCGCATTTTGACGGAACTGTGGCGCACGCGCCGAAGCCTGATTTTCTGGATGGTGTTCCCAACGCTAATGCTGCTGCTTTTTGGGTTGATCTACGCCGGCGGCAGCAGCACGGCGACATCGTTTGATTTGACCGCTCCCGGTGTGCTGATTGGCGCGGCGCTATTTTTTAGCTGCCTGGGCGGTCCGATTTCGGTAATAGTGGCCGAGCGCGAACGCGGCACGCTGCGGCGGTTGCTGCTATCACCTCTACAACCTTCGGCCTATTTCCTGGGCATTGTGCTGGCGTATGTTTGCATCGCGCTGGCGCAGACCGTCATCGTGTATGGCATTTCCTTCGCTTTCGGCGGCCGGTTTCATGGTTCGGTGCTGCTGGGGCTGGCCATTGTGTTGCTGAGCGTGTTTTCCTTCGTGGGGCTGGGCTTCTTCTTCGGCGCGCGTTTCACCCGCCGCACGGAAGACGTCAACGGCCCGGTGGCGGCGTTCGGGGTGCCGCTGCTGGTGCTCGGCGGCACCTTCTTCCCGGTTTCGATCCTGCCGCCGTTTCTGCTGACCCTGGCCTATTTGGATCCGATTTTTCACATGAATCAGTCCCTCAAAGCGGTATCCGGATTGGGATACACGGCGGCGCAGGTATCCTCGCATCTGATTTTTCTGGTGGCCTTTGCCGCCGTTTCCATGGCGCTGGGTGTGTCCTCGTACCAACGCATGCTGGAGCAGGAGAAACGAGCATGAACATGATTGAAGTACGGCATCTCGAGAAGCGGTTCGGCGACAAAGTGGTGCTGAACGATTTGTCCTTTGCCGTGGCGCCGGGCGAGGTGTACGGCCTTCTGGGACCGAACGGGTCTGGCAAAACCACCACCATCAACATTCTGGCTGATTTGCTTTCGGCCGACGCCGGCGAGGCGTGGATTCAGGGCGAGCCGATCTCGGAAAAAAGCAAATACGCGCTCGGCATCGCCCCGCAGATGATCTCCATTTACCGCGATTTGACCTGTGAGGAAAACCTGCGCTTTTTCGCCCGGCTGTACAATTTGCCTGCGCCGCGGGTGGAGGAACGCATCCGGGAGCTGATCGCCATGTTTCGGCTCGAAGATTACCGCGCCACCGAGGTGGCCAAATTGAGCGGCGGCTGGAAGCGGCGGGTCAATATGGCGGTGGCGCTGGTGCACCGGCCGTCGGTGCTGATTCTGGATGAGCCCACCGCCGGCCTGGATGTGTCGGCGCGGTTCGAGCTGTGGGAACTCATCGAGGCGCTGCAAAAGACCGGCGTGGCCATGCTGCTGACCACACATCTGCTCGAAGAAGCCGAACGGCTGTGCTCGCGAATCGGCATTCTCAGCCGGGGGCGTATCGTGGCGGAGGGCACCATGGATGAATTGCGCGCAACCATCGTGGCGCGACAACTGGCTATTGTGGAAACCGCAGCGGAGGAGCGGCTGCAACAAGCCGCGGCCTCCCTAGGCTGGACCTGGCGTCGCCGCGGTGATCGCATTATTCTATGGCTACCGGAAGAAATGACTCTGCAAGAATTTGTGCAGCGGTTTGTGGATATCCCACTGAAATCGGTGGCATTGCAAGAGGTGACCCTGGAGCATATCTACCTCGAACACACCGGATCCTATGAAGTGCCTGACCTGGCGATGGTATAATGTCGCCGGCGGGAATATGAAAGCTGAAAAATCGGCCATTTGGGGATTTGTGGGTTGATCCGGCGGATTTAATTTTTAATTTATAAGGAGTTCGTTCCCGGGAGCATCCACTCTGCGAATCCGAAATGGCAAACATACAGAATGTCTTTCATCGGAACAAGGCATTCTAAATCGTTCACATAGATCCAAATTCGCACCGGCACGCTTCCCATAGCCAGTAGCGAATGGTACGAACCAATGAAGGGAGTTTGATATGCGACGGCGTTTCAAAGTTCGTCTATGGATGGTGATGCTTACGGTCCTGGTGGGACTGATGTCCTGCGAACGCATCCCGCTACCTGATACATCTGCGGACATTGCGGCTGAGGATATCTATGCGCACGTGTCCTATCTGGCTTCGGATGAGCTGGGCGGACGGCCAGCGGGTTCCAAATTCGAGAAAAAAGCGGCGCGTTACATCGAAGCGTTTTTCAAGAGAAACGACTTGAAACCGGCCGGCAAAGATGGCCGCTACCTGTTTCCGTTCGAAATCGTGACCGGCATGAAGGCCGGTCCGGAAAACGGGCTGTCGATCAAAATCGGCGATGGTGAAAAAGAATACTTTTTGAACAACGATTTTATCCCGCTATCGTTCACCGACAATGGTTCGTTCGAGGGAGAGCTGGTGTTTGTGGGCTACGGCATTGAGGCGCCGGATTTGAAATACAATGATTACGACCACATCGACGTCAAGGATAAAATTGTGCTGGCGCTTCGCTTTACGCCTGAGGGCAACAATCCACACGGCGATTTTTATTCGTTTGCTTCGCTGCGGCGCAAGGCCACCACGGCCCGCGAGAAAGGCGCTCGCGGCATCATCTTCGTCACCGGGCCGCTGCAGAGCGATGAAGATGATCTGGTGCCACTGCGTTACGACAATTCGCCGTCGCGTTCCGGTATCGGGGCCATCAGCCTGAAACGGGAAATCGCCGAAACCATTTTCGCGGCCGAAGGCAAATCGCTCGAAGACCTTCAGAAGCAGATCGACGAGCAGAAATCCCCGCACTCGTTCCTTTTAAAACAAACCTACGTGCGTTTCAAAACCGATGTGCAGGAAGTGCGGCGGACGGCGCATAATGTGGCCGGGTTGCTGGAAGGCAGCGATCCTAATTTGAGCGAGGAGATCATCGTGGTGGGTGCGCATTTCGATCATCTCGGGCTGGGCGGCAGCAACTCGCTGGCGCCGGAAGCCAGGGGACAGATTCACAATGGCGCCGATGACAATGCATCTGGCACGGCCGGTTTACTGGAACTGGTGGAAGCGCTGACCCAGAGTAGCGAAAAACCGCGCCGCAGTGTGCTGTTTATTGCGTTTTCGGCCGAGGAGCACGGTCTGCTCGGTTCGCGCGCCTATGTGGATGATCCCGATTTCCCGGCCGCCCGCGTCGTGGCGATGATCAATATGGACATGATTGGCCGTATGAAAGACAACAAGCTGGTCGTGCACGGCCTCGGCACCTCACCGGCCTGGCAGGCCATGCTGGATTCGCTGAACCGCGAAGAGACGTTCAATTTCAATCTTAAACTGAACAAAGAAGGCGTCGGGCCGAGCGATCACTCCAGCTTTTATCAGAAAAACATCCCGGTGCTGTTTTTCTTTACCGGCCTGCATGAGGATTATCACAAGCCCAGCGATGATTACGATAAGATCAACACCGAAGACGAAGCACGCGTGGTGCAGTTTGTGGCGCAGGTGATCCGGTCGATCGATGCGCTGCCAGCACGGCCCAAATTCACTAAAGTGGATATGCCCGAGCGCCGGCAAACTCAGGGCGGGTTTCGGGTGTATCTCGGCACCATCCCGGATTATGCCGACACCGATGTCGAAGGCATGAAACTTTCTGGAGTGCGCAAAGGCGGGCCAGCGGAAAAGGCCGGGTTGCGGGCCGGTGACATTATCATCCAATTTGGTGATCGCGAAATCAAAAACGTGTATGATTACACATACGCGCTGCAGGATGCGCGGCCCGGACAGGAAGTGGATATCGTGGTGCTGCGGGACGGCAAAAAGGTCACCATCCATATGACCCTGCAGGGCCGCAAGAAACGATAGCGCCCGGCCGGAACGCTCAGCAGCAGTAATTGGCTGCGGTGTGCACCAGGATGGCGGCCAGCTTTTCCACGGATTCGATATCCACCCATTCTTCGGCCGAGTGTGCGCCGCCTCCACTGGGGCCAAACACCACGGTTTCGATACCGGCGCCGGCCAGCAGTGCCGCATCCATCCACGGTGTGTCGCCGACCATGGCCGGCGGCTTTTGCAGCACGCGTGTCGCGCTTGCGTGCAGTGTTTGCACGATGCCGGCTTCGGCGTCCACCTCAAACGGCTCGCGCACGCACAGAGTGGTGAGCTTGGCCTGAAAGGTTTCATCCTGCTGCGACAGCTTTTGCAGGATTTTTTCAATCTCGCGCCGTACCGATTCCTCGGTTTCGCCGGGGACGGTACGGCGTTCGATTTTGAGCTCGCAACGCGCCGCATAGGTGCTCAGGCCGGTGCCTCCGCGCAATATTGCTGCATGCAGTGAGGGCGGACCGACCAGCGGATGCCTTTTGCGCTGCCGCAGCGATTTTTCCAGCTTTTCCAGCTCGTGCAACACCCGCCCCATGCGCATATTGGCGTCGATGCCTTCCTCGAAACGGCTGCCGTGAGCCGCTCGGCCGAGGGTCTCCACCTCGAACCAGACAAAACCCTTGTGCGCCAGACAAAGCTGCAACTGGCTGGGCTCGGTGACGATGGCGGCATCGGTTTTATAATGTCGCAACACTTCCTGCGTGCCGATGCTTTCGTACTCCTCATCGGCGACGAACGCCAGCACGAGATCGCCCTGCAGCTCGATGTCGCTGTCCAGAATGGCCCGGGCCGCGGCCAGCATGGCGGCCACGCTGCCCTTCATGTCGTAGGCGCCGCGGCCGTACAGCCGGCCGTTGCGCACGGTGGCGGCGAACGGCTCGCTCATATCGGCCACGCCCACAGTGTCGATATGAGCATTGAGCATCAGGCTTTTGCCATGGCCTTTGCCTGGCAGAACTCCCACAACGCTCGGCCGCCCGCGGATGGATTCCAGCAGGTTGATTTCCACGCCCATGTTGCGCAGGCTCTCGGCGATGTGCTGAGCAATTTCGCGCTCGCCCCTGCCTTCGGGGGCGATGCAGGGATTGACGGAGTTGATGCGAACCAATTCCTGTAGCGTATGAAACAAAAAGGTGCGATCCAATACGAATTCCATGGTGATTGGCCCTCACAGCGTTTGATATTGGCCGGCTACCAGAAAGCGGTCCGTTCTGATTTTCATCCTCGGCGGTAATCCGAATTTCCGCAGAAATTTTTCAAATTGCAAATGAATTTTTCAGCAGGGGTACGAAGAAATAGCGGAAAACAGGGAAGCATCGCCTTTTCGCATACTAAAGGCATTTTTCAGTTTTTTTAGACGCACCCGTTTCGACGGTTTGCCAGAGAAGCAGCAGCGCAAACCCCTTACTGGCTCCAAAAAGCGTCGATCGTCTCGTGGTGGCCTCCGAGTATTGGGAATCCCGGTTCATTCAAGACGTGTCTCGGTTTAAAGCGGTATGCAGAAAAAACCGAAAACCCCTTGAAAAATTACGGGGATATTTTTAAGCAAGCAAGAAAGGTAAAGCATATTTAGGCCCATATTCAAACCGAAAATCCTTGCGCTACTTCATTGGAATTGGCTATTTTCTCACGGTCTGATTTTCAAACCATTTGTCATGCAATTTTTGCCAGCAAACGCACAAACGCGGACCGATAGCGAGGAGGGACCATGCCTTTGATCCAGGACCCCATGGCGGTTTTTGCCTTTGCCGCCGGAGTATGCGCCTTTGTCTTCTGGTCATCCAAACAGCGGTGGGCCAAAAAGTTTTATAGCATCATCCCATCGATCGTTTTGGTTTACTACATACCGACCTTTGCTTCGAATCTGAATATCATCCCCACATCTTCTCCTGTGTATGATTGGATGAAAGATTACCTGCTGCCATTCAGCCTGTTCATTCTGATGATCACCATGGATGTGCCGAGCATTCTAAAGATCGGTCCAAAAGCGCTCGGCATGATGCTGTTCGGCACATTGGGGGTTGTGGTCGGAGGGCCAATAGCTTATTTGCTGTTTGAGACCTATTTGCCTCCAGACACCTGGAAAGGTCTGGCGGCGCTTTCGGGAAGCTGGATCGGCGGCGGCGGGAATTTTGCGGCCCTGAAAGAAGCGGTTGGCGCACCGGATAGCCTGATCGGAGCCATTATCATTGTGGATACCGCGGTGGGGTATGCCTGGATGGGGGTTCTTTTGTTTTTGGTGAATTACGAACGAAAATTTGATCGCTGGAACCGGGCCAGCACGCAGATCATTGAAGAAATCAATCAGCGGCTGCAGGATTTTCAGGAGACGAAGGGCCGACCCATGACGTTGTCCGATGCAGCAGTCATTCTGGCCATTGGCTTTATCGGCGCGGTGGGCAGCCAGAAACTAGCCACGGTGATTTACGACGCTACCCATGGCGCAATGGCCACGCATCTACCGCTTTTGGCGTCTATTTTTTCTCAGTTCACCTGGCTGGTGATCCTGATATCGACCCTGGGGGTGCTGCTGTCGTTTACGCCGCTGCGAAACATCGAATATGCCGGCGCTTCCAAACTGGGATATGCCGGTCTGTATTTGTTTCTCACCTCGATCGGCGCCAAGGCCAGTCTGTCTGGCATCAAAGAAGCGTGGATTTTGATCCTGGTCGGCGCGGTGTGGATTGTGATTCATGTCGGCTTTCTGTTTCTCGGAGCTCGGCTACTGCGGGCGCCGCTGTTTCTGGTGGCGGTGGGCAGTCAGGCGAATATCGGCGGAGCGGCCAGCGCGCCGATCGTGGCGGCGGCCTATTATGAGTCCATGGCGCCGGTGGGACTGCTCATGGGAATTTTGGGATACCTGTTGGGCAATTATGCTGGTTTGTTGTGTGCCTTTCTGCTACGATTGGTTGGCGGTTGATTCGAGGGACAGAAAATGCCAGGGAAACAAAACTTTATTGGCGCAGGCAAATAAAAATCCGTTTGCTCAGAAAACCAAGAGGGGCAATCATGAGGGAACCATCCGTGTCTTTTCACGACCACTGGGATCGCGTTTACGATTCAAGCGACGTGGACAAACTGGGATGGTGGGAAGCCGTGCCGGAGAAATCGCTGCACCTGATCCGCCGATGCGGGCTTGGTAAGGATGACCTGATTCTGGATATTGGCACCGGGGCTTCCACCCTCATTGATCGGTTGCTCGATGACGGGCACCGCAATATCATCGCCTCAGACATTAGCGAAAAAGCGCTGCAGGCGCTGAAACACCGGCTCGGTCCGGAACGCGCTTCCCGGGTGACCTGGATTGTGGATGACGTGACCCGGCCACAGCATCTGTGTCATTTGCGCGATGTCTGCCTGTGGCACGACCGCGCGGTGCTGCATTTTCTCACCGAGGAACCGCATCGGCAGGCCTATTTGAACACCCTGCGGGCCGTGCTGAAGGTGGAGGGCTTCGCCGTTATTGCGGCGTTCCATTTGACCGGTGCGGACAAATGTAGCGGATTGCCGGTTCGCAAATACGATGAAACGTTGCTGGCCGAATTTTTGGGCGAAGATTTCTTGCTGGAAGACCATTTTCAGTACACATACCACACGCCTTTGGGATCACCGCGACCCTACATTTACACGCGCTTCCGACGCCTCCGATAATCAGGCTTTTGAGTAGAGGGCTGTTCCTCTGACTTTGGTTCATGAATTTTGGAAGTCGGCTCCGGCTGATCTTGGAGCGCACCTTCCATGTCCATGGCGCTGGCGGCTTGGAGCTGTGAACGAAACTCGATGCTGTAAATCTCCAGAATGCTCAGAAACAAAGTGGCAATGACCGGGCCGACGATAAAGCCCATCACTCCGAACATGCTCATGCCACCAATGGTAGAAAAGAAGATCAACAGGTCGTGCATGCCGGTATCCCTGCCAACCAGCTTCGGCCGCATGAAATTGTCCAGATTGCTGATCACGATTGCCGTGACCAGTAGGATGGTCAGTCCCTGCCAAAAGCTACCGGCGAGCATGTAATAAATGCCGATGGGATACAGTACCAGCCAGGCCCCCACCATGGGAATGATCGACAGGAAGAACATCACGATGCCGGCCACGATGGGCGAGCCGAATCCCATGATCCACAGCAGCAGGGCGCCCAGACCGCCCTGCGTGAGGCCGATGAGCAGCGTGCCCTTCACCGTGGCGCGGGACATGGAAATGAACCGCTTGAACAGCATTTCCTCGTGGCGGTCGTTAAGCGGGCTGAGGTACTTGATCCGGTTGAGCAGCCGTTCGCCATCCTTAAAAAAATAGTACAGGGTGAAAAACATGATGAACACATGCATCATGAATTGAAAGGTTCCAGCCCAGGTCTTGTTGATCAGGGTGATCAAGATATTGCTGAGGCCGCGCAAGCCCTCCCGCAGCGAACTTACCAAATCGATGTTTTGTAAATCGATGCCGAAGCGCTGGATCCACTCGCTGGTCGCCAGCCGGTCGATGACGCTGGGGTCGAGCTGTTCCAGTATTTTCTGAACGGTTTCTTCGTTTTGTTGATACAAATGCACCACTTCGCGGCGCAGCAGATCGGCAACCAGATAAGTTGGAATGAGCATCACCAGGCCCAACAACAGACAGGCGAGAAATGCACTCAACCCGCGGCGATTTTTGGTGACTTGCAACAACCATTCGTAAAGTGGGTAAATCAGGCCGGCGAATACTGCTGCCAGAAATACCGGAATGAGAAAGATTTTTAACATGTTGTAAAACACTACGGCGATGGCAAACAGCACGATCAGTAGAAAATAGCGGCTCAGTTTCTGCGTATCCCATGTTGGGTCCGGCGCGGGCGAAGGCGCCGGACTGATTTTTTCAGTCATGGTTTCCCCACAGGCGTTTGAACGTCCCGTTTTAGCGCATAGCTGGCTGAAGCGTGCACCAGCGCACGAAACAGGCGGCGGTGCGCCGGATGCTCCGGTATGAGTTCCGGATGCCACTGCACGGCCAGAGCCCAGGGATGCGAAGTGTGTTCCATGGCTTCGATGATGCCGTCCGGTGCCGTGGCTGATACGCGCCATCCTTCTCCTGGGCGATCCACGGCCTGATGATGCAGCGACGCCACCATAATCTCTGGCTGTTCAACGATGCGGTACAGGCATGAATCCACTTCGATGCGTACTGCGTGTTCGACGTAAGTTGCCGGCTCGCGGCGGTGCGCAATTTCCGACGGCCACTGGGTGGGAATGTCAAGAATGAGATCGCCGCCGGAGATGACGCTCAGCACCTGCATGCCGCGACAGATACCCAGGAGCGGTTTGCGCGTATCCAGCCACTGCCGCGCCAGGGCCAGCTCAAAGTCGTCCCGCTCGGGATCGACCTGCGATACCGCAGGATGGCCCTGGCGGCCGAACCGGTCCGGGGCAATGTCGCCGCCGCCGGCTAAAATCAGGCCGTCGAGCCGCTGCAACAGCGCTTTGATGCGAGGTTCGCCCGGGGCCAGCAACACCGGCACGCCGCCGGCCTGCCGGACGGCTTCGAGGTATTCGGCCATCAGAAAGTAGGCGTTTCGCCGGTTGCGGCCGTACGTGGTGAGACCGATCAACGGTGCGGTCTGTTCCTGACGGTTCATGCAACTCCTGGATGGAAATAGTTTTGCCTTTTGATCGCTTTCAGAGCGCGATTTCGCCCGGCCGGCGATGCGCTTATGGACAACCGGGCGCAGGCACGTTCAGTAATCACAAAATACAGGGAATTTGCCGATTTGCAAGGAAATTTTACCGCTATGTAGACCCTGACGCTGCGTCTATGATGGGTAACTGCATTTTTTAAAAGATTGGCCCGCCATAAAGTTGCAAAGCTCACCTTTGTTCGCCATTTTTTATCTGGTAGGACATAGAGTTGGAAACACCCGGTCAGAGGCCGTGCAAGATCGGGGACTGGCTCTCCCATTCGAAAACGATGAAAACTGCTCCCATGTCAAAAAGGGCAAAGAGAACCACCTCTGCGATCTCGTAACGACTCAGCCCTATCTACAAGCTATTATAGGATCCGTCATCGCGAGCCTCCGCCGGCTGGCGGATCCTCGTAATGATGGTGGGAATGCCCAATTTGTTCTTTTTAATAATTTCGCGATCCCGGCGTTCTCTGCGAGAGTGTTCCTTTCTCGGTTTTGGGATTTCTGTGCCCATGCGCCGCGATTCCCATGGCGACCGCATCAGAGCTGGAAGCGCAACCCAATGCTCCAGCGAAATTTCCGCGCGGGCTCGCCCGGCAGCGGATGGCTCAGCCAGATCGGGAAATCATAGCGCACCAAAAACCGCGAATTGAAAATTGGCAGAATGCTGTTGGCGCGTCCATCCATCAGGATCGTAAAGCCGGCGTCGGCGCGCCGCAACCGTTCTCCGGCTACGGTGTTCATCCAGCCCCTGTCGTAGAACGCGCCGATGTGAAACGGAACCATCGGCATCCGGAAGCGCAACTCGGCGGTGCCGGCCAGCAACGACGTGCCCGAAATTGGCTGGTTCACATAGCCTCGCACATTGCCGCCGCCGGCGCGGTAAATAGGGCCCCCGTAGTTGCTGCCTTTGGTCTGCGTGGCCTCATAAATCCAGCGTTCCAGCGGTGAGGCGCTATCGATGTAGAATTGATCCTGCAGCGGCGGTGTGCCGCCGAACGCGCGGCCGGCAAAACCACGGACGTGTAACACCACCGGTCCGAAGAAGCGGGTCAATTCACCTTCCAACTGCAACCGGCGGTAATCGAACGCGCCACCGAGCCAAGGCGTGGACAGAGCCAATTCCGCCTGCCAGTAGCTGAGCCAGTTTTTGCCGCGCGGATCCACCGAATAGCGAAAATACAGCCGGTTCAGCCGGCCTTTATGCCACTGCTGAAAATAGGCTGTTTTTTTGCCCTGTTTGATGCGCAAAATGCCGTACTCGGCGTCCAGCAATTGCAGGTGCTGTACGCCGAGGGCGAATTTGTGAAACGGTGGCCGCGAAAGATAAGAACTCTTCACGAAATACAATTCAGCGCGCGCTTCCAGCCGGCCTTCGCGCTTCTGCAGCCGGAGTGCGTAGCGGGCCTGATTGGACATCCCGCTCAGGGTGTTGTCCCATTCGAGGCGGCCGTCCACGACGTTGGAGCGCAAACCCACATAGGCGGCCACGCGAAAGCGGCGGTACAGCCCCCTGTAGCTGCCACGGATTTGTCCGCCCAGCCGCAGGCCGTCCGGATCGTTGTAGCCGATCGACGGCCGCCAGAGCAGCAAATACGCATTGCGGGGCTGGTAAAACGCATCCTGAAGCGGCAGGTCGAAACGCCACTCGAACCGAGCATGGCCGTTGTCGAGCAGATTGCGATCCAGGATGCGATCGCCGGGATCGAGGAGGACGCGTTTGGGTTTGAACGGCGTGCGGATGACCACCTCGCCGTTGCGGGCCTCGCCCTGCCAGCGAACCAGAAGCGAGTCGCCGTGCTCGCCGCGCAGCAAAATGTCCACCGGCATGCGACCGGTGCCGCGATTTTCGATAACCACGCGCGTTTCATACGTGTTGTCGGGCCGGTTTTGCGTTTTGACTTCCTTCAGCGCGTAATCAATCACCGGCGTTTGGTGCAGCCATTGCTCGAAAAACCAGCCCAGGTCCTGTCCGCTGATTTCCTCGCAAACCGCCCGCAACCGCTGTTCGTTCACATGCTTAAATTGCCAGCGGCGGTAATACTCGCTCATGATGCGCTCGAAAGTGACATCGCCCACCACATACCGCAACAGTTCGAAAAACATGGCCCCTTTTACGTAGGCGTTCACCGTGTAGCTCATGGGGTCCTTCACTTTATGCGCCGGCGTGGCGATGGGCTCGTCATGACCGGTGCTGGCGTACATGAGCAGAAAATTGGTGTAGAGCTGTTTCAGAGTCGGCAGGCGGTACCAGCGCGCCAGTTTGGGGAGCCGCTTTAAAATGGCTTCTTTGTTATAACCATATTTGCCATAGCGGTTTTCCATGTACCACTTGGTCTGAAAGGTGGTCAGACCTTCATCCAGCCAGGGCTCTTCCAGCTCGTTGTTGGCCAGAATGCCGTAAAAATAGATGTGCCCCACCTCGTGAAAAATGAGAAATTCGCCGGCCGATTGCAGCATGACCAGCATGGGATATTCCATGCCGCCGCGCAGCAGGCCCTGCACCAGGGTGACCTGCGGATACGGATACGGACCGAACTTTTCTTCCAGCCAGCCCAGCACCGCCCGCGTGTGGCGGATGGCATCGGCTTTCCAGTCTTTCCACGATTTCGTACGAAACAGCACGTGGATAGGAATGGCTTTATAGTCGCCGCGCAGATACACAAAATGGGCCGAGGCGTTCCAGGCGAAGTCATGGACTTTTTCGGCGCGAAAGGTGACTGTGCGCGGACCGGTTTGCAACGCGCGCTGGTACAAAGCCACGCGTACGGAATCGTGCCAGGCGCGCAATTCGTCTTTCGACCAGCTCGTATCGGCCTGCACCCACTGCCAGCCGGGATCGCCGGCCACAGGCACGCCTGTGGCCGCCACAATGAAATTGCCAGGCACGGTCAGGCTGACCTCAAACTCCCCGAACTCGCCATAGAATTCGCCCAGCATGTGCATCGGCTCGGCATGCCAGCCTTGATCATCGTAAACCGCGACTTTCGGGTACCACTGCGCCAGGTCGTACTGTCCGTCGCGGTGGCCCATGCGCTGATAATGTTTGCGGATTTTCAAGGTGAAGTGCAGCCGCAGCGACAGCTCGGCGCCCGGCGGCAATGGCTCGGGCAGCGGGACTTCCAGAACGGTATCTTCGACTTTGTACGCCGTCACCGGCAAATCCGTCTGCCCATTGATGGCCAGAATCTCAAAACTATCGATGCGGATCCAGCCGCGCTCGTGTTTTTTGAGCCCGGGCGGCATGAAAAATTTTGCCGCTTCGCGCATGGCTGTGGTTTCATCATTGTTGAACGCATTGGCATAGAGCAGGAGATAAAAATGACGCAGCGTGTCCGGAGAATGGTTGGTGTAGCGGATGAATTCGAATGCCTGCAACCGGTGCTGCGTGGTATCCAGCTCGGCTTCGATTTTGTAATACACGTGCTGCTGCCAGTAGGTATCCTGAGCCAACGCCGGCCATGTAGCCGGATACAAGCACACAGCAACCCACAGGCATGCATGCAACCTTCCCAATCGCATGTTTCGCATTTCCTCCAATGACCTTTACGGTGGCGGGCTGGCCGATCTTGTCATCGGTACTTCCATTCGTATCCTGTAATTGAGATATACGCCCACAAATACTGATTTATGCGTCAAAAGTTGCATCCCGATTTTTACTTCTTGATTTTTGTCACGCTATTCTCTATAATGATCTTCGTTAAAAAACAATGTTTTAATCTCAAAATCAACGGAAAAGGATGACCCATGCGGCATATTCTCTGGATTCTTGCGGTTATTCTGAGTGTCGGGTTGATGGCCTGCAGCAAAAACAATGAACAGAAGAGCGGCGAGAAGGCCGCCGGGGCTCAGAAATCTTCGGCCCCGGAGCGCAAACTGTTGACGGCCGAGGAGATTCAAGCCAAAATTGCTGAAGTGAAAAACGCGCCGGATGAGCCGGTACAGGATGACGAGGTGGCGGTGATCGAAACCTCGATGGGAACCATCGTGTTTCAATTTTACCCCGACGTGGCGCCAAAACACTGCGCCAATTTCAAAAAGCTGGCCAACCATGGCTATTACGACAACACCCTGTTCCACCGGGTGATCACCGGCTATCTCATCCAGGGCGGCGATATCCTCTCCGCCGATGAGGACCCGGCCAATGACGGCACCGGCACGCCGGGCTATTCGCTTCCGGCCGAATTTTCAAACATCCACCATGGCCCGGGCATTGTATCCATGGCCCGCAAACCCACCGGTCCGAATACCGCCGGCTCGCAATTTTTTATTTGCCTGACCGATCTGCCGACGCTGGATGGACAGTACACGGTGTTTGGCAAGGTCATCGAAGGCATGGATGTGGTCAATCGCATCGGTTCGGTGAAAACCGGTTTCAAAGACCGGCCTCTGGAAGACGTGGTCGTCTATCGTGTTCGCGTGGTCAAACGGGATAAAGTGATGTGATTATGAACAAGCTCGGATTGGTATTCCTGACCATCGGGCTGTGGCTGGCATCGGCACAGGCACAGCCGACCGCAAAAAAGTACTGGATTTTCTTTCGTGACAAGGGGCCGGCGGCCCTGGCCAAAGGGGCCGAAGTCTACCGGAAAGCCGCGGCGCAGCTCACGGAGCGCGCCATTCAGCGGCGGCTAAAGGTGCTGCCGCCGGAGCGGCTCATCGATGAAGCCGATCTGGATGTGTATCCCGGCTATCTTAGTGAACTGAAACGACAGGGGATCCATCCGGTGGTGGTGTCGCGCTGGCTCAACGGCGTGAGCGCGTACCTCACTCTGAAGCAAATGGCCGCGGTGCGGGCGCTGCCGTTTGTGCGATCGGTGCAGCCCGTGCGCAAACTGGCGCCGCCGCCCATGCCGAAAACGCCGCCAGCAAAAGCGCCAAAACCAACAAAGCCGGCGGTCCACGTTTACGATTACGGGCAGGCCCTCACCCAGGTGAGCCTGGTCAACGTGCCGCCGCTCCACGATGCCGGGATCGTCGGCGAGGGCGTCATCGTCGGCATGCTGGACACCGGCTTCAACTGGCGCGAGCATCCGGCATTTCAAGAACTCAAGGTGCTGGGCGAGTATGATTTCGTGTTCAACGACAGCACCACGGCGGATGAAAAGGATAAAGACCTGCCCGGAGCGCATAGCCACGGCACCGCCACGCTGTCGGTGATCGGCGGTTACGATCCCGGGGTGCTGATTGGCCCGGCGTTCCGCTCGCAATTTTATTTGAGCAAAACCGAGGACATCCGCAGCGAAACGCCCGTGGAAGAAGACAACTGGGCAGCGGGCATCGAGTGGATGGAATCGCAGGGCATCGATGTCGCCTCGAGCTCGCTGGGCTATTTTAGCTTTGACGATCCGGCGGACAATTATTCCTACAGCGATCTCGACGGCAAAACCACAGTGGTTACGAGGGCGGCACAGATTGCCGCACAAAAGGGCGTAGTGGTGGTGAACAGCGCGGGCAACGAGGGCTTCAGTAGCTGGCGGTACATCATTGCGCCAGCGGATGGGGACCTGGTGATTGCCGTCGGCGCGGTGGATGCGGCTGGCCGGCGCGTGGGTTTCAGCTCGGTAGGGCCGACGGCCGATGGCCGCATCAAGCCGGATGTGATGGCCATGGGCACGGGGGTGTGGCTGGCGCGCGCCAGCAAGATCGATCCGTACGGCACGGGCAGCGGCACGTCCTTTTCCTGCCCGATGGTGGCCGGCGTGGTGGCGCTCATGCTGTCGGCGCATCCCAATCTCACGCCGACGCAGGTTATCGAAGCGCTGCACAAAACCTCGAGCCGCGCGGAGTTTCCCGACACGCTGATGGGATACGGCATTGTGGATGCGGTCAAAGCCGCGACGTACTGGGGCCCGGCGTTTAGCAACAAAATCGAGGTGGAGTTTCCGGTAGTGGACCGGGTGCGATTGGCGGTGCGCGTGCTGTCGGATCCGCCGATTGCGCAAAACGGGGCGTTTGTGTACTGGCGCTTTGCCGGCGGCGGGGATTTCCAGAAAAGCGCCATGCACTTCACCGATTCGACGCGCCTCGAGAGTGAGCTGCTGCCGTTCGATCCCAATCAAAAAATGGAGCTGTATTTCGCCGTGGAGGTGCCTGGCAAGGGCACATTTAACCATCCCTTCGATGTGCCGGATCGGCTGTTCGTTCTGGGCGATGGCGGAGACGTGACCCCGCCGCAGTTTATCCCTGAAGAATTCACCATTTTGCAGAATTATCCCAATCCCTTCGCGCCGGGAACCCATGGTTCCACGCGGTTCATCATCGGGCTGCCGGACGGGGCCGAGGTGGAGGCCGTGGTGTACAATCTGCTCGGCCAGAAAGTCGCCGTCCTGCGTGAGCCAGCCATGGCGCAACGTGGCTCGCTGGTGGTAACGTGGGATGGGCAGAGCGACAGCGGTCGTCCATCCGCGGCCGGCATTTATTTTTTGCGCGTCACCTTTCGCACTCATGGCGGAACATCGGTAATTAAACATAAAAAATTCACCCTGCTGCGAACGCCGCAATGAATCTACGACGTCCGAAAATCGGTCTTGCGCTGGGTGGCGGTGGCGCCCGCGGCCTGTCGCACATCGGCGTGCTGAAAATTCTGGAAGCCGCGCATGTTCCGATTGACATGATTGCTGGCACCAGCATTGGAGCGCTGGTGGGTGGTTGCTATGCGCTGCGTCCCGATGCCATCGAACTTGAGCGTCGCGTGCGTGAATACATCGAGAGCCCGGCATTCAAAAACACCGGGCTGAACCGGTTCAAACGGCCCGAGCCGGCGGAGAATTTTTTCGGCCAGGTGGCCAAATATGTGCGTGAGCGGATCGTCATCAATCTGGCGCACAGCCGGCTGTCGGTGGTCGGCGCCGATCGCATGGGCCGCGTGGTGGAAGCCGTGCTCGACGACCGCCGCATTGAAGATACGAAAATACCGCTGCTCATCGTCGCAACGGATTTGCACACCGGCGATGATTGCATCATGCGCGAAGGCCGCATTCGCGAAGCGGCGCTGGCCAGCGCCGCCATTCCCGGCTTTTTGCCGCCGGTGAAGCAAAACGGCCATTTGCTTGTGGATGGCGCGGTGACGGCGCCAGTGCCGGTGCGGGCGCTTAAGGATGCCGGGATGGATATCATCATTGCCGTGGATGTCGGGCAGGATATCCGCACCCAGCCTGAAGCGCAGAATATCGTCGACATCATGTTTCGGACCAACAGCATTACCAGCCACAAGCTCAAAACCCTGCTGCTGGAAGCCGCGGACGTCATTGTCCGGCCCGATGTGGGACACATTCACTGGGCGGATTTTCAAAACATTCGCGATCTCATTGAAGAAGGCAAACGCGCCGCCCACGAAAAGCTACCGGATATTCTGGAACTGATTCGTGAAAAACGGCCCTTCTGGATGCGGTTATTCCGGTCGGGCCGGCAACGAGAGGAAGAACTGCAGGCGGCGTGATGCAGGGGCGCGGCGATTGAAACCACCATGCCCGGCAAACAGCGCGTCTGCACAGCAGGTTTTTGGAATCCAGTTGTAATACATCCATACTGATCCTTCCACAGTAATGCGTTGAGGTTGTTTCCCATGGCCATCGCTTCTGAGTTCCGGGCCGTGTTTCGCTGCTTTCACGGCTGTCCCGGGGAATATCCCCTCGATGACATTCTCTATACCTGCCCGATGTGCGGCGGGCTTCTGGAAGTTTACCATGATCCTGCCCCCCTGCGCCGCATTTCCGCCGATGTTTGGAAACAGCGGTTTGAAGCGCGCATGGCGCGGGGGCCGTTTCCGTACTTTTCCGGTGTGTGGTGTCACAAGGAATGGGTGCTCCCGGCCGTGGATGATGCCAATATCGTTTCCCTTGGCGAAGGCCGCAATCCGCTGGTTCCGGCTCCGCAATTATCGCGACAGTTCGGAGTGGCGCAGGTGTGGCTCAAGCTGTGCGGCAACAGCGCTACTGGATCGTTCAAAGACCTCGGCATGACCGTGCTGGTGTCGCAGGTGAATCAAATGCGGGCCAATGGCACGCCGATTCGCGCCGTGGCATGCGCCAGCACCGGCGACACCTCCGCGGCGCTGGCGGCGTACTGTGCGGCCGCCGGCATCCCCGCCGTGGTCCTGCTGCCGGAAAACAAAATTTCCGCGGCGCAGTTGCTGCAGCCGCTGGCGCACGGCGCGCTCACCCTGGCGCTACAGACCGATTTCGACGGCTGCATGGCCGTGGTGAAAGAGCTGACTCGGCGGCCGGAAATCTATCTCGCCAATTCCATGAACTCGCTGCGCATCGAAGGGCAGAAGACGATCGCGTTTGAGATTGCCGGGCAACTGGGCTGGCAGGTGCCGGACTGGGTGGCGGTGCCCGGCGGCAATCTGGGTAACGTGTCGGCCATCGGCAAGGGATTCGAAATGCTGCACGATCTCGGGCTCATCGACCGGTTGCCGCGGCTCATTTGCGCGCAGGCCGAGCGGGCAAATCCGCTGTACGAAAGCTACCTGAGGGGCTTCGATGCGTTCGAGCCAAAGCCGGCGCAGCCCACCCTGGCTAGCGCCATTCAAATAGGCAATCCGGTGAGCGTTCACAAGGCGATCCGCACTTTGCAGCGGTTCAACGGTGCGGTTGAGCAGGCCAGTGAGGAAGAACTGGCGCATGCCATGGCGCAGGCGGATCGCGCCGGTTTGTTCGTGTGTCCGCATACCGGTGTGGCCCTGGCGGCCGTGGAGAAACTGGCCCGCCGCGGCGAAATCCGTCCGGAGGATTCGGTGGTGGTCATCAGCACGGCGCATGGCCTGAAATTTCCCGAGACCAAACAGCGCTACCACAGCCAAGAATTGGCGGGCATCACGCCCCGCCTCGCCAACCAGCCCATCTCCATCACCGCCAGCGTGGATGCCGTGCTTCAGGCGGTGGAGGAGAGAGCTTTAATGAAAAAATGAGCTTAACGGGAAAAGAAAAAACATACGTAGAACTAAAGGAAGGCAGAATAGCAGACTACGTATGGATATATATTTAATTT
>JAUZRQ010000073.1 GCA_030950365.1 Candidatus Zhuqueibacterota bacterium
GCCTGTTTGAACGGAATCGCCTGGTCTTCTTCACCGTGCACCAAAAACACATGACGCAACCGCTCCGGCGGCAGGAACTCAAAGTAGTCCAACAGCTCGCGGCGGTCAGCATGCGCGCTGAAGGCATCCATGCTCTTGACCTTACAGCGCACCTTATACAGCTCACCAAAAATTTGCACCTCTTTAAAACCCTCCTTGAGCTTCCGCGCCAGGGTGTGTTCGGCGGCATAGCCCACCAGCAGCACCAGATTTTTCGGATTTCCAATGTTGTGTTTCAGGTGGTGCAAAATACGTCCGGCTTCGGCCATACCACTGGCCGAAATGATGATGCATGGATCTTTGTAGTCGTTGAGCGCTTTGGATTGCTCCACATCGCGGATATACGTGAGCCGTCCAAAGCCAAAGGGATCATTGTCATCGCGCAGGAAAATGCGGTACGTTTCGCGGTCGAAGCACTCGGGGTGATGCCGGAATACTTCGGTGGCGCTGGTGGCCAGGGGACTGTCCACAAAAATCGGCACGCTGGGGATACGGTTTTGGTCGAACAGTTTGTGCAGAATGTACACCAGGAGCTGCGTGCGGCCCAGCGCAAACGCCGGGATAATGATCTTGCCACCGTCGTCGATCACTTGACGCACGGTCACGGCCAACTCCTCTTCGATATCTTCGTCGCGCTCGTGCAGGCGATTGCCGTAGGTGCTTTCACAGATGAAAACATCGAGGTCGCGCAGCAGATCTGGATCGCGCAGGATGGGCATATTTTTGCGGCCAATATCCCCGGAAAAACCGAACCGGTAGTGCTTGCCTTTTTCATTGATTTCCAGGAGTACCCCGGCCGAACCCAAAATGTGGCCGGCATCCCGGAAGGTGAGCATGACGCCCGGCGCAATGGGAAAACGGCGATTGTACTGCACACCAACGAAATGCGGCATGGCCGCTTCCACATCATCAATAATGTACAGTGGCTCGACCGGCGGCTCATGCTTTTTCTTGCGGATTTTGTTCACCCACTCGGCGTCGCGTTCCTGCAAATAGGCCGAGTCCCGCAACATGATCTGGCACAGGTCCACCGTGGCCGCGGTTGCGAAAATCGGTCCGTCAAATCCGTGCTTGACCAGGTTGGGGATGTTGCCGCAGTGATCAATATGGGCGTGGGAAAGCACCATGACATCTACGTCAGCGGGAGAATAGAGGAAGTTTTTATTTTTCTCGTAAGCGTCCTTGCGGCGTCCCTGAAACAGGCCGCATTCAAGGAGAATGCGCTTGCCGTTGATGTGCAGCAAATGCTGCGAGCCGGTAACCGTGCGCGCGCCGCCACAGAATTGAATTTGCATCAGCACGTCCTTTCTATGTTGCCGAAGGGATGGCGAAATGATTTTCAATCGGTAACCAGACTGCCATAAGGAACGGCGCCTTCGCCGAAAAATCAAGCGAAACCAACCGGTTTTGCGGGAGCAAGGATTTTTCCATCCGGTGATATAACCGCGGAGCGCGCTGAGAACGAAGAGAGGAATGTCGATGTGGTTTTGAATTAGTGGGATTTTTTGAGGCAGAGGATGACATCCGGTGCTTGCAGCCAATGGTCAGGCATTCGTGTATTGATCAGCAGCATCCGAAACAGCGCATCAGGGCAAAATGAGCACCTTTTGGGTGCGGGAAAAAGGTCCGGCCTCCAGGTGAATAAAATACACACCGGGCTCCAGTCGTAGGCCCGCTGCAGCGATGCGCCAGGCCAGCCGGTGCGAGCCGGCATTAAACCGCCGCGGCGGTAGTGCGGCAATGTGCTGGCCGAGGATGTTGTACAATTGCAGCGAAACCTCTTGCGGCCGCGGCAGGGCAAACCGGAGGACCACCGCTGCGCATTTTTGCAGAGAGAGCGGATTGGGCGCAGGCGGCCAGAACGCAAACTGGCGGGGCAAGGTAGAGCGCGAAGCGCCAGAAATCACCGGGGGGCGGTACGCCATGCGGGCCAGCCGTGCGTTCTGGCGCAGTTCAGTTACATTGGCGCCGGCCATCACGGCAAACGCGACGCGGACCGACGCGCCGGGCGCTAGATCGAACGGGCCATAGGTCAGCATGTGGGACCAGTCGTCCGCATGTTCGCTGCGCTGAATGGCCAGTTGGCCGCTGGCAAATCGAAATTTGATGGCATCGGTGAAATTGGCCGGCGGCCACACATATTGTGGATTGTTGATGGCGCTGTGCCGCACCGGCATATCCGGTAGCAGCCCGGCCAGACCGTAATAGCCGCCGGATTCAGCGAACATGAAACCGAGCGCTTCACTTTCAATGAAATCCACCTGATTGCTCACCGCCTCACCGATGTCCCAGTCGAGGTACTGTCCGATATACAGTCCCCGCAAGTCCTGGCCGGAAATGTTTTCCACCGTGTATTCGAGGATCACGAAACGATCGTTGGGCTCCGTGAGCCAGCCGTACACACTTTCGAACACCAGCACGCCAAGCGGATGATCCGCCGCGGCATCCGTAAACACCGCCTCGGCGGCGATGTCCGCCCAGTCGGATTCTCTGATCTGAATTTCACCATCCGTTGTGTATTGATAATCGTAGCGGTCGTGGGCGTCATTGCCGTAAGCCACATCGCTGACCGAATCGGGAGCTACCGCCAGAATGAGCGAGCCGTGAAATAGCACTGAGGGACTGCCGCGGGGATATTGAAAACCGAGCCCCACCGTGCCGCCGCTGCCGGCGTAATCCAGAAAACCGATGGCGCCGAAGCTGGTGACGGTGGTGGCCACGCGGCCGGCGACGATGTTCCGGTAGTAAGGCTTGACGATCAGCGGCACGCCGAAAAAATCCCGGTGTGGTCCGGCTTCGATTTGCAGGATCAGATGCGTCTGGTAGCTCGCCGGTGTGGTTTCCTTGATGCGCAACCGAAAGGCTGGCCCCGCGAGGGTATCGCCCGGCGCCAGCGCGCCGAGGCTCGCGTCGCCGGTCAAAATGTCAATGTACGAATCCATCGGCATGATGCGGATGCGAACGCCGCTGACCGGCGCCAGATCGTTGGTTACCCGCCAGCGCAATTCCAGGATTTCGCCCGGCTCAAAGATGCCATCGCCATCGCCTCCGCTTTGATCCGAAAGTTCCGGCGATAGAATGCGGATACCGGGCGGGGTCTCAGTAAGGGCGCGGACTACATTGAGCCGGCCACGCCCGAGCTTGTAATAATGGTCCGGGTTTTTATCGCTAATGGGATCGGCGGTCTGCCGTAGTTGCTGTGCGATGGCCACTGCGCTCCAGTCCGGATGCTGCGATTTCACCAGTGCCGCCGCTGCGGCCACCAGCGGTGCGGCCATGGAGGTGCCGGACATGAAGCGGTAATCCTTCCCGGGCCACGTGCTGTACAGGCCAATGCCGGGTGCGGTGAGATCTAGCCAGTGACCGAAGTTGGAAAAATTGGCGCGTTCATCGTTCAGGTTCGTGGCGGCCACGGCCAGCACGTGCTCGTAGGCCGCAGGGTAAAAAGGCTGCTCGGACTGGCTGTTGCCGGCGGCCGCCACGACCACCACGCCTCTGGATACGGCATAGCGAATAATGTCCTGCTCCACCTGGCTGGATCCCGGGCCGCCCCAGCTCAGGTTGATCACATCGGCGCCGTTTTCGATGGCATAGGCAATGGCGCGGAAGCCGTAAATGATACCGTCGGCGGCCGGAGCCGAGGGCGTGTCCAGCGCAGCCTTGAGAATCATCAACCGGCAGCCAAAGGCCAGCCCGGCGACGCCAAGTCCGTTGTTGCCGGCGGCCGCGGCCAGTCCTGCCACATGCGTGCCGTGCGCCGCCGCGGCGGTGCTGGCATAATTTTTCGGATCGTTATCGTTATTGGCAAAATCCCATCCGTGCACGTCATCGATATAACCGTTGCCATCGTCATCGAGACCGTTGCCCGGGATTTCGCCCGGATTGCGCCACAGGTTGGGCGCGAGGTCCGGGTGTTGCCAGTCCACCCCCGTATCCACAATAGCGATGACCACCGTGGAGTCCCCGTGGGTGATGTCCCAGGCCTGCGGTGCCTGAATGATGTTCAAATAATTTTGCAGAGTGATGCCGGGATCGTTGGGGACGAAGGCCAACCGGCGAACGTAAATGGGTTCAGCGTATTCGATGCGATCATCTTTTTGCAAAGCCGCCGCCAGCGAACGTACGGGCACCGCTGGATCGAATTCAATTTCGATGATGCGGGAGAGCCGCTCGCGCCAGAGCGCATCCCGGATCATGGTGGCTGGAAATGCGGGCCGGGCCGAAATGGCACCGGCTGCCTGAAGCATGCGTCGCAGCTTATCGGATAGCGGCAGCGCAGTGATTGGCGTCGATTTGCCGAGGATTGGCGGGCGCTGCTTGAATTTGACGATGAGATGTCCGGGCAGAATGGTATCGGTGTGGGCGGGCAAAATACCAGCCGCTGCCCGGCCGGACCGGAAAGACCATGGCAGCAGAAAAAGAGCAGTGATCAGAGCCGTTGCGATGTTGACATATCGAGATGTACGGTTCATCCTGAAATATCCCGGCAGAGAGACGTCATGTTTCTGTAATGATGGTGGAGTGGGCTGCCCTGCTTTAGCGGGGCAGCCCTGAAAAAATACGAATCGCTGAATGGGATTGCGGAGACTTTTTTATTGTCGTCGTCACCTGCCGGCCTGGACTTGAGAGGGGAATGGTTGCGGAGTGATTTCAATCAGGCGTGGTTCTGAATCCAGCCTGTAGAGTCAATCACGCCGGGCTCCGGCTCAGCCTGTAGAGCCCGCACGCAGAGTTTCGATTTCCTGTGCCAGCGCCGCCAGACCGTCGTTGGTGTTTACATCGGCCGTGAATGCCGGATTCAGGATTTGCACCTCCTGCAGCGCTTTCTGAAAATCGCCTATCAGGAAATAGTTTTCCGCTTTCAGCACGTGCAGGTTGCGCGCGGCCAGCGGCAGGCCGTACGGGAACTGCCAGTTCGGGGCCAAATCCAGTGCCTGATCGGCGCGCACGTTGGACAGCGAGTATTGCTTCATGGCGTTCAAGGTGAAGGCCCAGCCGGCGTACAGATCGGCCGTGGGCTCGGACTCCGAGGCGCCTTTCGCGAATTCCACGCTGGCCTGATCCAGTTGTCCCAACTTGAATAAGCTCCAACCAAGCCCCACATAGGCATCGATCTTTTTGGCATCCATGGCTTTAGCGTCGGTGAATTTTTGTGATGCGGTCTGGTAATCTTTTTGCGCAAACGCATCCCAACCTTCCTGGATCAAATCCTCGAAGCTGGGACCGGTTGGGCCTTTTTTACCGCAGGCGCTAGCAAACGCGATGATGAGGGCCAGCATGGCGAAAAACTGAATTTTTTTCATGGCAAGGTTTCCTTGCGTTTGTTTAAGAAAATGAACTTTTTGTATTTCTCAAAAAACATTCTCTCGCAGAGCCCGCTGCGCTCGCTGAGAGGTTAAGCGTCAGGTGTCAATGCTTGCCGATCCGTGGCCGTCTAAAACACCGCCTCAGACGGTGTTGGATCATGTCTGTAGCCGCCGCCCCTCGTGGGCGGGGAGACCTGCAACCATTGGAAACACCGTTGCAAACGGTGTTGGATCGGGGCAGGACAACCGCCGGGGGCGTAGAGAACGTAGAGAAAACGAAATCTCAGCGCCCTTTGCGCCTTCCGCAGTTTTGCCAATTTTTTCTGTATCGCACCGCACCCATCATCCACGTTCAATCCGTTTTCATCCTGGCTCAATAAACCACCAACCTTCGTGCACAAAACCAATCGCAGCAGAATGTTGGCCACTGCGGCTACTGCATAAAAATCATCTTGCGCACTTTTGAAAATTCCGGAGTTTTGAGCTGATACAAATACAGGCCGGTGGCCACGCGACGGCCGCGGTCGTCGCGGGCATCCCAGCGCAGACGGTGAATGCCGGCTTCCTGCTCGCCGTCATACAGCACCCGGATCACCTGTCCGAGCGCATTAAACACCGTCACCGTGACATGCGTGCTGCGCGGCAACTCGTATTCGATCACCGTTTCGGGATTGAACGGATTCGGGTAGTTCTGCCGCAGCACGAACCGCTCCGGCAGGGCCAGCACGTTCTGCAAACTGTCGATCACCGCCAGCCGGAAATCGCCGGGATGGGTGATCTGAGCAAACGCGCTCTGGCGATCCGCGCGCAGCCGGGTGGTCAGTGTGGTCCAGCGGCCACCGACCCTCTTCTGGATGAACACATGCCGCGGATCGGTAATGCCGGCCTCGTCAAGATTGAGTTCGATCCGCAGGGGCCGCTCGAATTCCCGCGTCGGTCCAAACCGGTACACACGGCCATCGGTCAACTCGAGCACATCCGCCATGATGAACAGCGTGTCGCTCACCGCATCGGCCGGAATAAACAACCGCGCCCGGCCGTCGGTGCTGGTGAGTTGCGTTTGTACGCCCGGTTTGGCGATCTGCACCTCAAACGTGCGCGTTTGCGTGCTGTCCACATCATTGATAAGATTGGTCGAGCGCGTGCGGATGGTGTACGTGCCGGCGGCCTGAAACTCAAACGCCCCGCGATAGGCCTCGGCCTCCTGCACGATGCGCGTCATGGTCACGCGGGTGGTGTCCGCATTTTGCCAGATATCCACCACCGGCGGGCCTTTCAGCGCGCGATCGGCGATCACCACCACATCGGCGTATTGTGTGGCCGCCGGGTTCTGAAAAATCTGCGTGCTGGTTGCAGCCGCCTTCTGGTTTAGAATCGGAATCAGGTTGTTATCCCACAGAAATTGCGCCAGCTCGGCATTGCGGATGAATTCATCCTGACTGTTGCCGCCGATTACCGCAAACGCCACCTCGATGGTTTCGCCCGGATTGATGGTGAACGGCCCGGTGGAGGCCAGACTGGAGACATCGTTGCTGTCCACCACGGTGCGCTGGATGCCGCCGCTCAGAAATTGCCATTTTTCCTGATCGGTAAAACCATCGCGGCCCTGCCCGCCATAAATGTCGTCCGGGTTGCTGATAGAGCGGTACGACGCGGCGCCCGGGGCGCTCAGCACGCGCGTGCCGGCCAGATTTTTCGGATTGGTTTTTGTGTCCTGCACCCAGCCCAGATTGCGGCGCGGATCGAAGCGGGCGTAATCATTGGCATCGGTGTTGATGTCCCAATCGAAAAACAGGCCGGTCCACAAATTGCTGATGGGGGTGGTGTTGAGATTTTTGATGATGTATTTGAAAATTACGAAGCCGTTGAACGGATCGGTGCTATAGGCATACGAAGTTTGCGCGATTTCTACGCCCAGTGGATTGGTGGCGAACGAGTCCACCAGCACCACTTCGCCTTCCTGATCGGCGAGATTGCCGGGCTCCACCAGCGTGACCAGTGAGATGGGCCGGAAATCGTCGTCCTGGGTGGAGCCGTCCGCTCCGCGGATGCAATCAGATACGGTGGCCACGCCCGTGCCCAGCATCAGTCCTCCCTCGAACAGATAGTTACGGTTGCGAAACACGAAGCCCACTCCGGGCGATTCCTGCGCAAAACCGGTGAAGCCGATATTGCCCTGCGCCGTGATGGAGGTTTGCAGAACGCCAGTATCGTGGTTCACCACCTGTGGCGGATTGGCGATCAAGTCCACCACATCGCGGTCTTCGTAATTGTCCGCCTGAATATTGACATAAAATGAAAGAATCTCGCCTTCGCGCAAATTCCGGCGCACATGAAAGGTAAACGGAAACGCAAGCGTATCGCCGGTGGCAAAACTGGGAACGACCGACACCGTGCTGTCGATGGTCACGGTGATGTCATCGGTTCCCAGGGTCAGCACGACGTTGGTGGCCGTGGCGAGAAAATTGGTCAATTTGACCTGCATGCGGATGGACTCTTGCGGCTCGATCTGGCCGTTGCCGTTGCTATCCTGAAACGAGCTGCTCACCACGCGGATGGCCGGCAGGCCGCTCACCGTCAGCGCTTCGTACGCCTGCACCTTACCGCGGCCCATTTTGCCAGTGAAATTCGGATTCAGATTGTCGATGTTTTTGGCGGACACGCGCAGTTGCTCCCGCAGTTGATCCACATTCCAGTTTGGATGTTTGGTTTTGAGCAGTGCGGCGATGCCGGCCACCAGCGGCGAGGCCATGGATGTGCCGGAAATGCGGCCGTATTGATTGTCCGGAAGCGTGCTCAAAATCGCCTCGCCCGGCGCGAACACATCCACGTTGATGCCGTAGTTGGAAAAGCCGGACTTGCGGCCGAAGTTGCTGATCGAGCCTACCGCCAGTACGTGGTTGTAATTGGACGGAAAGTGTGGACCGGTATCGTTGCTGGTGCCGTCATTGCCAGCGGCGGCCACCACCAGCGATCCCTGCGCATAAGCGAAATTAATGACCTCCTGCTGCAGCTTGGACGGGCTGTGCTTGCCGCCCCAACTGCAGTTGATGATATCGGCGCCGTTTTCCGCCGCATACACAATGCCCTGATAGCCGAAGCCGATGGAGGTATCGGCGCGGGCGCTGGCCGCATTGATGGGCATGAATTTGGCGTTCCAGCTCGCTCCGGCCACACCGATGCGGTTGTCGCTCACTGCGCAGGCGATGCCGGCCACGTGGGTGCCGTGCTGCGGATTGAGCGTCTGGTCCGGCAGGCCACTGGGATCGCCGGAGCCGTTGGCGAAATTCCAGCCGTGCACGTCATCCACAAAGCCGTTGTTATCATCATCGATGCCGTTGCCGGGAACCTCATCTTCGTTGACCCAGACATTGGCCTCCAAATCCGGATGCCGCCAGTCGGTGCCACCATCCACGATGGCGACCACCACGTTGCCATCCTCGCCCTTGACGAGGTCCCAGGCCTGCGGTAGGTTCACGGCATTGAACTGGCCCTGTTGCACATACAGCGAATCGTTGGGCACAATCTGCAACGTGTACAGATAATTCGGTTCCGCATATTCCACCGATGGATCGAGCCGCAGCTCGCGGGCCAGCTCCAGCGGATCTTTGCTTGCATCGAAATGCAGGGTAAACACGCGTTGCAACTCGGGTGCAAATGGATTGCCGATGGACTGGATAAACGGAAATGTGGCCTCGACGCGATATACACCATAGGTCGAAAACACCTGCTCCAGCCGGGGACCGCGCTTGAAGCCGGCCTTGCCCAGCATGGCCTGCGGCCGGAATTTAACGAATAGCACGCCGGGTTCGACGCGGACCGTGGCGGAGCTGAAACTACCGGACTTTTGCAGAGCAGGCTTTCGGCCAGTCGAGGATGCACCTACGGCGGCAAAGGCGTTTGCCGGATGAGTTGCCAGGGCAGTACAAAAGGCGAAAGGGACAATGGATAGCAGAAATCGGATCGTATTCCGGTTCATATGTGCCTCTTGGTTGGATTCAGACCTGAGAAAGAGCCCGCTGTGTGCACGAGGGGCTATGGATCGGATTCAATCTTGTTGTGATGTTGGCTTCTAGCAGTATTTGAAAATTAATTTTCAATATATTGGTGCTGTCGGGGTTTGTCAAATAAAAATTTTGTTTTGGAAGATAGTGATCCAGTCGAAAAGGCTTTGAAATAAACCATGATTTTTGGCATATTGTTCCCGATAGTTGAAAGACCTTTGCATAAGCCAATGCCTATGGATCATCAATGTTTCATCATAGTTTTTGCTTGCAAATCATGTTTCATTATTTTAAAATAGGTGGTTTAAAAAAACGGATAGAAGGGAATGATTGATCTTCGTAGCGATACGGTTACCCGACCGGATGCGGCCATGCGCCGGGCCATGGCCGAGGCCGAAGTGGGCGATGACGTGTTTGGTGAGGACCCCACCGTCAATCTTCTGCAAATGAAGGTCGCCGAATTGCTTGGGAAGGAAGCGGCCCTGTTTGTCCCCTCCGGCACCATGGGCAATCAGATTTGCATGAACGTGCACACCGAACCCGGCGATGAAATCATCTGTGAAGCCGGCTCCCATGTTCTCAATTTTGAAAGCGGCTCCATGGCCTTTCTGGCCGGCGCGCAGCCACGCCCCATTATCGGGCGGCGTGGTGTGTTCACCGTTGAGCAGGTTCGGGAAGCCATGCGCGCGCCCGCTTATTACCTGCCACGCACCCGGCTGATTGTGATTGAGAACACGCACAACCTGGCCGGTGGCACGATTTTCCCATTGGACGAAATCCGCCGCATCGCCGACTTTGCCCGCTCCCACGATCTCCGCATGCACCTGGATGGCGCGCGCCTGTGGAACGCCAGCGTGGCCACCGGGATTTCGCTCAACGAGTACAGCCGCCATTTCGACTCAGTGAGTGTATGTTTATCCAAAGGATTGGGCGCACCGGTGGGGTCGGTGATTGCCGGCTCAAAAGAATTCATTCAAAAGGCGCATCGCCTGCGCAAACAGCTCGGCGGCGGCATGCGTCAGGTCGGCATCCTGGCGGCGGCCGGCATTTACGCCATTGAGCACAACCTGGCCAGACTCGAAGAAGATCACCGTAAGGCGCGGCGTTTTGCCGAAATCGTGGCCGGGGCCCGCGGCATCCGGTTGGATATGGAGACCGTGCAGACCAACATTGTGGTGATGGATATCGAGGGCAAGGCGACTGCACTGGAGCTGCTCGAAAGGCTGGCCGCGAAAGGGGTATTGCTCGTGCCCATGGGAGCCAAAAAGCTGCGCGCCGTCACCCATCTCGATGTGTCCATGCAAGAGGTGGAAACCGCGGCGCAAATCGTACGTCAGGAACTGGATGCTCTTTGATTGACCGTTACTCGCCACAAATGCCATCAAACATGCCGTAGAGCTGGAACGAATGGGCGAAAGCATGCACTATTATCGTGAATCTTGATGATGTTTTTCTTTAAAAAAGAAAATCATCGGTTCAAACCATACACCTCCATGATTCTGGCATCCCTGCTCATGAGCACGAATCTGAGCTGGGGACAGAACCAGGGGATCAATGATCTTCGCCTACGCGGGACGCGGTTCAACCGCAATGCCATCGTGGTGGGAAAGCTCGTGGGCCACGATGACTACCGACGTATCTACCTGCGCGTATCCAATGGCGAATACCTCATCACCCGCACCGGCAATTCCCGGCCATTCCGCGTGCTGGCCTACTCTCCGGATCGCCTCGAAGTCAGTCTCGAGCGTCATTCGCTGTCGGATCAGACCGATCCGCGCTGGATTGTGTTCCGCTTTTTTCAAAATGAGCGCCAGCTCATGACGTCCATGATTCTGGAACAGGTAGATTATGCCGTACTGCGCACACGCTCGCAGGCCCGGGAGGTCAACCGCGCCAATCCGTTCATGGTGGTCATCCCCCTGAAAACCGCCACCAACACCGTGCAGATGGTGGTGTACAATCTGGCGCATCCGGTGCTGGGATCGGCCGAGGTGCGGCGCGCTCTGTCGTATGCCATCAACAAACGCAAAATGGTAGAGGAGTTGCTCGTCAACGACGGTATCGTGGCGCGGGGCAGTCCGTACGAATCGGATCGGCCGTATTATGCCCGCGGGCTCGATGAGTACAAGTACGATCCCAAGAAAGCCATTCAAATTTTGCAGGCGGCCGGCTGGCGGGATCTGGATCGTGATGGCGTGCTGGAGAAAAACGGTCATGAATTGAAAATCCGGCTGGCCTTTGAAAAGGGGATGCATCTGTCGGAGCGCGTGGCGCGGCGCATCAAGCTGGATTTGTTTGAAATCGGCATCGAGATTGTACCGGTGCCGTATGCCAGGATCGAACTAACCGAACGCCTCATGCGGGGGGATTATCAGGCGGCCCTTCTGGAGCAGCAATTCGAGGAATCCATCGACTCGCTGTACCGCTTTTTCGCCGATGGCCGGCGCGGCTTCGTGCGCTTTCGCAACCGCAATTTTGAAATGCTGTACAAAAAAGCGAAAAAATACCCACCCGGCGAGCAGCGCCGCGCCGTGGCGCATCAATTGCAGGCCATCATCAACCGCTACTGCCTGGCCAGTTTTTTGTTCTATCGCTATTACGATTACCACCTGTTTAACATCAAAAAAGTGGATAATTTTTACGATGAGCGGGCAGCCCGGGTCAAGCCGTTTGATCAGTGGTCCATCAAGCAAACCTACGGGCGAAAGTGATCCATGCTGGAAAAGAAGCAGATAAAATTTCCGCACCGCATGCTGTATCGCCTGCTGACCTCGCACGTACTGCTGGTGACCATCCCGCTGCTGCTCACCGTGCAGATTTTGACCAACACGGCGCAGCAGGCCATCGAGGAAATCATCCGCGCCCGCAACCTGGAAATCGTCAAACGCTCGGCGCAGCAAATTGCGCAGACTCTGGAAAAGGCGTACGATATTCTGCAACTCAGCGCCGAGAGCCCGGCGATTTATCAGATGGGCCACCGGAGCCAGGGTTTCACGATCAACAAAATCGTGTATGAGTTCGATATTTTCCAGATCCTCAGCGTTTACGACCGCGAGGGAAAACTGGTGGTGTCCACCGAATTCGCCCCCACTGATGGCCACAACGATCGCAGCCTGCCGAAAGAGGTGTTCGAAAACGTAATTGCCGGCAAGCGCTACAGCTCCGAAGTGTACCTGTCGCCGGAAAACCTGCCCAAAATGGATGTGTTCGTACCGATCCGTCGTCAAAACGAAACCGTGGGCATTTTGAAAGCCGAGGTGGATTTGAAAGCCATCTGGGCGCTGGTGGATAGCATCATCGTCGGCAAAAAAGGCGAGGCGTTCATCATCCGCGAGGACGGACAGTTCATCGCCCATACCGATCGCCGCAAAGTGCTGCAGGGCGAGGTGTTTCAGGAATCGGCAATACTGCAGGAGATGGCTGCCGGCGGCGTGAATCAAAGGATTTATCAGAACCGCGACGGCGCGGAAATGATCGTCGCGTATGCGCCAATCTACGTGTATGGCAAGGACTGGCGCGCGGTGATCCAGCAGCCCACCCGCGAAGCCTTTGCGCCGGCCCGCATCATGCGGCTGCAGATTTTTGTCATCATGTTTTTCAGCATCTGCATGGCCGCGATGATCGCCTTTTTCTACACGCGCAAAATTTTGCGTCCGGTGGATCGGTTGGTCAGCGGCATCAATCGCATCGCCAGCGGCGACCTGCGCTACCGCATCGAGCCGCTGGGTAAGGATGAGATCAGTCAGCTCGCCGAGCATTTCAACGCCATGGCCGCGCGGCTGAAGAGCTTTCAGAACAAGCTCAAACGCACCGAGCGACTGGAAACCCTGGGCAAGCTGGCTTCGGTGCTGTCGCATGAAATTCGCAATCCACTCAACTCCATGGTCATCAACATGCAGATTTTGCGGCGGGAATATCAAAAAGTGCTGGGAAATTCGGAGAAGCTGGATCACTATCATAATATCGTGGTCAGCGAGATCAAGCGCGTGGATGAGCTGGTGGGCAATTTTCTGATGATCGCACGGCCGCCGAAATTGGAGCCGGAAACGCGCAAAATTGCCGACATCCTCGACGAGATCATCACCATGCAGCAACCCATTGCGCTGCCCAAAGGCATTCGCATCGAGCGGGACTATGAGCATCCTGACCTGCGCGCTCGCGTCGATCATAACAAAATGAAGCAGGTGTTTTTGAATATCGTGATTAATGCCATTCAGGCCATGCCCGGGGGCGGACGGCTGACGATCGGTTTGGAGAAGCAGTTCAGTTATGAGGCCGAACCGCCACAGGATATGATCAAAATTTATTTTCGCGATACGGGCAAAGGGATTAAACCCGAAAATTTGAAACATATTTTTGATTTTTATTTTTCGACCAAAAAAGATGGCACGGGGATTGGTCTTTCGATTGCGCAGCAAATCGTGGAAGAACACGGGGGATTCATCAAAGTGGAGAGCGAGCATAAAAAAGGCACTACAGTTTTTATTTATCTGCCGATAATTAGCAATAGTTAAAAATATTGCGATAGTTTTACATCCAGTTTTTGCAAGCAGCCTTGCGTGTGAGAAGTGGATTTAAACCGGTATTGGTTTTGAAACAGATAAGAGACTTCAGGCTACCCCAAAAGGTCCGCATTAACAGAACTTCCACAAATAAAAATTTTGCAATTTTCTTGACTTTGAAATGAAAATTATATACATTATCCGATGCGTTTAGCTTATTGTTGGTAAGTAATTAATTTTATTAGGTTTTTGTATTATTTTTGTAGCTCGTTAACTTGCTTTCTGTTACCGCAATTGCACAAGCGCGTCAAGCTTGTTGTGAAAGCAGGTAGCAATAGATCAGCCGGATATTGCCAAACCATTGTGAATGATTCATCCAGCAGGGGCACCGTCGATTTTTTCCTTAAGCATTCATATTGATTTGGCTGTATGTTTACAGTGCCATTTCTTGTGCAGGAAATGGCCACACTTCTTCCTGAGATTTTCTCTTGTACACGTTCAGATGATTCGGTGCAATCATCGTTCTTTCTCATGAGTCGGTGGTGTGAGAATGTAAGCGCTTTAATGGATATGAAACCGACCATTAATCCATGGCCTTTGTCATGCGATGTTCTGCGATACATTTGTGCGCAGCTTCGTTGATACGAATCGGGGGCCTTTCGAATCCATTATTTTTTCATATTTTGGGGAAATTCAAGGTTATGGCGGAAACTTTCTCCCACAAGACTCAGTTATACCTTAGTGAGATTGACAACCATCATCTTTTACAGAAAGGATGTGATACAATGATTCGAGTGGTTGTGGGAGAAAGAGAATCCATCGATAGCGCGATTATGCGCTTCAAGAAGAAATGCGAGAAGGCTGGGGTTTTGCGCGATTTCAAACGTTCCAGCTATTTTGTGAAGCCCAGCCAGAAGCGCCGGATGCGGCGCTTGAAAGCTATCAGGCGCGCTTTGCGAATTCAAGCCAGGATGGCATCTTGATTCACTAGGACAAATCGTCATTTTTTTAGCATAAATTCAATGTTTAACGCATCCAATGTAAGGAGGTTCGATCCAGATATCTGTAAATTTATTTGAACCTTTTACACAGAACGTTGTCTTGAAAGCATCGGAGCCAAACCGGACCATTCAAGACAGGCGAACTCGATAATCAATGTGAGGTTAGTGGAAAACAGCGATGGCAAAGAAAAATCAAACTGTAGAAACTCGAACCAAGCAATCCATCGAAAAGTATCTCGAAGAGATCGGCAACTATTCTCCGCTGTCTCCGGAAGAGGAGATTGAACTGGCGCGACGGATTCGTCAGGGAGATACCGAAGCGCTGGATAAGCTCGTGAAGGCCAATTTGCGCTTTGTAATCAGTGTAGCCAAGGAATACCAGGGCCAGGGATTGCCTCTGCAAGACCTGATCAGCGAGGGAAATCTGGGCCTGATCAAGGCCGCTCAGCGTTTTGACGAAACGCGAGGATTTAAATTCATCTCCTACGCTGTGTGGTGGATTCGGCAGTCCATTCTGCAAGCCCTGGCTGAACAATCACGCGTGGTTCGGTTGCCACTGAACCGGGTCGGCGCCATCAACAAGGTGGGCCGCACGTACGAAGAGTTGGAAAAGCGTTTCGGGCGTGAGCCGAGCATGGAAGAGATCGCCGAAGAGATGGAGATGACCGCCTACGAGGTGGCCGACGTGCTGAAAACTTCGGCGCGGCACTTGTCTCTTGACGAGCCGTTCAAAGAAGAAGACGGCAATAGCTTGCTTGATGTGATCGCCAGCGACCGCTATTCGCCTCCGGATGAAGACCTGATGAAAGAGTCGCTGCAGGTGGAAATTGACAAAGTACTTTCCACTTTGAAGCCGCGCGAGGCGGAGATCATCCGGTTGTATTTCGGCCTGGATGGCGACCGACCGCTGACGCTTGAAGAGATTGGCGAGCATTTCAAACTGACGCGTGAGCGTGTACGTCAGATCAAAGAGAAAGCGCTACGGCGGTTGCGCCATCGTTCGCGACTGGAGCCGCTGCGCAAGTATCTCGGCTAATCGAGTCGATGACAAAAGCCCTCTCATGGCGAGAGGGCTTTTTTGTTTTTTTGATTCGTCGCGGAACTGGTACGGTGGGGTTTTTCCTACAACAAAAAGCCCAAATTTCATAAAACGGTTCGGTTATTCGAGCCACGGATGGACGCGGATGCTGGCTAATGAAAACCGCGAAAGGCGCTAAGGCCCTGGACAGGAATGCTGAGCCTTCGGTGTCTGGATTTGAATTGGGCAAACATGATCCAACACCGTTTGTGATGGTGTTTGAATTGTTGTTCTTGTGGCGCATAAGGGGCAGAGGTGCATATTTTTAGCCACGGATGGACGCGGATGAAACGCGGATGATGGCTAATGAAAACCACGGAGGGTGCAAAGATCGCAGAGGTTTTGTCATCTCCGTGTGCTCTGTAATCTCTGAGGCTTCTCAAAAAATAACATTTCTAGCCAATGTCTCAGGCCCACGAGGGGCCGGGGCTCCATTTGCGATCCAACACCGTATGCAACGGTGTTGGGAAAGATTGCAGGTTTTCCCTCCCACAAGGGGCGGGGCTACAGGTTTGATCCAACAGCGTCTGCGACGATGTTTTTGCGATATGGAAATTGATCAATTTTGCTGTCTGGCGCTAACTCTCTCAGCGATCCGGGAGTCGCTGCGAGAGATTTGCCATCCCCGGCAAAAGCCAAATCGTTCGCTCTATGATCGCAGTGCTGCGAAAATTGCCCCATAAAAATCTTGCCTGAAACGCTTTCCTTCCTTATACTGCATGACGACCTGCAGCCCTGAACCAGACCGGTCGGATCATCTATGCAAACGGAAATTCTAGCGATGTTTGTAAACGTGGTTTTTGATCTACCCATCAATCAGCGATTTACCTACGACGTTCCTGAGTCGATTGTGGATGCCGTACAGCCCGGCGTGCGTGTGCTGGTGCCGTTCGGTCCGAGAAAAACCACCGGCTACGTGGTGGAACTGGTGGATAAACCGCCGCAGGATGTGGAGCTAAAGGCCATCGCCGACGTGCTGGACACGCGACCGCTGATCACCGATGAAATCATGCGGCTTTGCGAATGGATATCCAGTTACTATCTCTGCGGGTTGGGAGAGGTGTTGCGTACAGCGCTGCCGGCTGGCCTGACCCTGGAACGCAAACGCGTGGTCCAGCTTGTCAAAATGCCGGATTCTGTGACCATGGCGAGAATGCGCAAGCGGGCTCCGGTGCAGTTTCAGGTTATGAAGCTGCTGCAAAAGAACAAAAAAATCCGCGCGGATGTGCTGCAAAAAAAGACCGGCTCCAGCGGTATCCTGCACAGCCTGCTGCGATTGCAGGAAGGCGGCTACATCCGCATCACTGAGAAAATGGAAGGCGGTTTCAGCCTCGAACAGCACATTCGCTACCTCAAATTTGCCCCCGATGCCGATAAGCACCGGGAGCGGGTTTCCCCTAGGGCGACCAAAATGCTGGCCATTTTGGAGGCATTGGAGAAGAAAGGCGGCAGCGGCCGCGTCCAGGAGATTCTCCGCCAGGCCAGAGCCCCCTCCAGTTCCCTGAAGCGGCTAATCGAGCTGGGGGTGGTGGAAACCTACGAACGGCACGTGGAGCGCGATTACTATGGCGATCTTATCGTGCCGCCGGCGCCGGAATTCGTGCTTACCGCCGAACAGAAAGCCGCGCTTGAGCCCATCCTGCCGTCCATTGAAGGCGAGCCGGATAAACCGTTTCTCATCCACGGCGTGACCGGCAGCGGCAAGACTCAGGTGTACATCGAGGCGGTGCGGGCCACGTTGAAGCGCGGGCGCGACGCCATCATCCTGGTACCGGAAATCGCATTGACGCCGCAGATGGTGCGACGGTTTCGCAGCGTGTTTCAGCAGGAAGTGGCGGTGTTACACAGCCGCATGTCCAATGGCGAGCGCTATGACGCCTGGTTGAAAATCCGAAATGGCCGGGCGCGCGTGGTGGTCGGGCCGCGCTCCGCGATTTTTGCTCCGGTGCAAAACCTTGGGCTGGTTGTCGTGGATGAGGAGCACGAATCCAGCTACAAACAAACCGACAATGCGCCTCGCTATCATGCCCGGGATGTGGCGATTGTGCGCGCACGGCTAGCCGGCGCCACCGCGATCCTGGGGTCAGCCACGCCATCCATGGAAAGTTACTACAACGTGCGCATCGGCAAGTACCGGCTCATCGAAATGACGCGTCGCATCGACGACATCCCGATGCCGAAGGTGATGCTGGTGAACATGGTGAAGGAGAAGCGCAAGGATCGAGACGAGAGCAGCGGCGTGCTCTCAGACATGCTGGCAAAAAAAATCGACGAGAAGCTGGAGCGACAGGAGCAGGTGATCATTCTGCAAAACCGGCGCGGCTACGCTTCGGTGGTGCAGTGCGGCGAATGCGGGCATGTGGAAATGTGCCCCAACTGCAACATTTCCATGTCGTACCATCTGCGTGGCCTGCGCATGCGCTGCCACTATTGCAACGAGAGCCAGAAAGCCCCGGACCTGTGTCCGCAGTGCGGCAGCGTGGCAATCCGGTACCGTGGCGTGGGTACGCAAAAAGTGGAGCGGTTGTTCGAAGAGCGTTTCCCGAAGGCACGCATAGTACGCATGGACCTGGACACCACACGCGGCCGCAAGTCGCACGACCGAATTTTGCAGGATTTTGCCGAGTACAAGTACGATATCCTCATCGGCACGCAAATGGTGGCTAAGGGGCTGGATTTCCCGCGCGTGACCCTGGTAGGGGTGATTTCCGCCGATACCGGCCTTTACCTGCCGGATTTCCGCGCATCGGAGCGGACGTTTCAGTTGCTCACGCAGGTGGCGGGTCGCGCCGGCCGCAAGGACGCGCAGGGCGAGGTCATCATCCAGACGTATTCGCCGGATCACATCTGCCTGCAGTGCGCCCGCGAGCACGATTTCAAACGTTTTTTTTACCATGAAATGCACGAACGGCGGTCGTTGCAATATCCGCCGTTTGGCCGGCTGGCATTGATTCAGTTCCGACACGAAAACGAGCGCACCACGCTCGAAGCCGCCATGTTGTTTGCCGGGCTGCTGAAAAAATTGGATGGTGAGTATTCGCTGCTAGGGCCATCGCCATCGCCCTTGACCCGCTTGCAAAATCAGTATCGATTCCAAATTATCCTTAAAAACAATCGCACAAAGGACCCCGCCGCATCGAAAATGCGAGCCGCGATTGATCAAGCCACAAAAGAATACAAAAAGGTCACACGAATTTCACGCGTGCGCATGTCCATCGATATCGATCCACTGGTGATTTTGTGAGGTGCTCCTGGAGATTGACGCAAAACAGAAATTCAATTGCCAACCATTGTCGGGAAGCCGAAGAGGGCGTAGAACTTGCGGAGTGGAATGTCGTGTCTGCGGTGTTTGGTTGTGGATTGGGTAAGCGAGAGCCAATACCATATGTGAGGGTGTTTTGGGTTGTTGCTGGTTTTGCCCTCCTGCAGGCGGGAGTCAAGGATTTTAACCACGGATTGACGCGGATGGGACACGGATGATGGGTATTGAAACCGCGGAGTGCTGCAGAGATCGCAAAGATTTTTCTCCACACTTTTCGTCTTTCCGATTTTTTACCGGTTGCGATGTTGTTTGCAATTGTCGATGAGCTCCTCACCCGCAAGGGGCGGAGGCTACACATTTCAGAACCTATCTTGAATTTAATTCCTCGCCTGTGCATGTGCCCATGGCAAAATATTTTGTTTCGAAATGTTACAACTTCTACAATATACTTGCGATAAGTTTATGAAAATATTATATTGCCAACAGCTTCCCAAAAGGAGTTAGGAGACGCATGAGATACGGCCTGATTTCGGATATCCACGGGAACCTCGAAGCTCTGACCGTGGTTATCAAAGAGCTTGAGAAGCGCAATGTGGACGAGGTGCTTTGTCTGGGGGACATCATCGGATACGGGCCGGATCCAGAGGAGTGTGTTGACCTCGTAAAGCGCTACGCCAATGTCATTCTGGCCGGGAATCACGATTACGCCGCTATGGGCATACTAGATATTAGCTACTTTAATCCACATGCTCGGCGCGCCATCGAATGGACGGCCGGACAGATCTCCGATGAGACGCGAAAATTTCTCAAAGAACGTCCTCTGATGATGGTGTACGACGATTTCACCATTGTGCACGCGACCCCGGCCGAACCCGAAAAATGGAATTACATCCTGTCGCTCGAAGATGCTGCCGATAACTTTGCTCATTTCCATAATCAGGTCTGCTTTATCGGACATTCGCACGTGCCGGTGATTATTGCCAAAGATAAACGGGGCAAGATTTCCGTCCGCAAAGGGCAAGAAATTCAGCTACAGGACAGTGAGAAATACATCATCAATATCGGCAGTGTGGGGCAGCCGCGGGATCTCGATCCGCGGGCTGCATTTGCGATTTTCGATACCGAAACCAAACATTATGAATTGCTACGCGCGGCATACGACATACAGACCACACAGCAAAAAATTTTGAAAAAAGGCCTACCGTATTTTCTGGCCGAACGTCTGGCAAAAGGACAGTAGCATCTCTGAAAAAAGCAACGTCGTCAACCCTGTGAGGACTACATTGAGGTGAAATCAAAGGAGGAACCGCCGATGGCTCTGGCCCAAAAAGCCCCCCAGTCGCAGTTCATGCTCTCGACAGAGGCCTTTAATGAGATTTCTGAAGTGTTGAAGGAACTCGAAGCCTCGACGCGAGCAGAACTGGCCGTATTTTGCGATGCGAATGGTGTGCCTATCACCCATGCTGGTAAGCCTCGCGCCATCGACCTGACCAGCCTGTCTGCGTTGAATGCGGGCAACTATGCCGCCACGCGCGAAATGGCCCGGCTGATCGGCGAAAGCCAGGGATTTAAATTTTTATTTCTCGAAGGCGAAAATAAAAATATCTATCTTTGCAACGTGGGCTATGATTTTCTGCTGTCTATTGTGTTTGCTAAAACCGTGGCGCTGGGCATGGTCCGGATTTATGCCAATAAAGCTGTCAAGCAGATTGCCAGCATCCTGGAAAAGGCGCAGAAGCAAGAGCAGATGGCCGAAGAATTTCTCGATGTGGAATTCAATACCCTCCTCGGCAAGGCGTTGGACGCTTCCTTTCGCAAACCGAATCCATCAACCAAGACCGGGCAATAGGCATGTTCATCAATTGGGCGCAGAAGGAAATCAATCTTAAAATCGTGTATTACGGTCCCGGACTAAGCGGCAAAACTACTAACCTCGAGTATATTTATCAGCAGATTGACCCATCATTGCGTGGCGAGCTGGTGACGTTGAAAACCCGCGAGGAACGCACCCTGTATTTCGATTTCTTACAGCTCGAGTTCGGCCGCATTAAGGGCATGCATCCCAAGTTTAACCTGTACACCATTCCGGGACAGGTGTATTACGCGCAGAGCCGGCGCATCATCCTCCGCGGCGTGGATGGCATCGTGTTTGTGGCCGATTCGCAACAAGACCGCATGATTGAAAATCTGGATTCCCTGCTCGATCTGGAAGAAAATTTGATCAACGAAGGCAAAAGTCTGGAAGCCGTGCCCTGGGTGTTGCAATACAACAAACGCGATTTACCGCACATCAGCACGGTAGAAGAACTGGATCGCAAATTGAATTTTTTGCGCGTGCCGACGATCGAGGCCGTTGCGGTGCAGGGGCATGGCGTGATTGAAACCCTGAAACGGATCATTCAGCATGTGATGACATACGTACAGGAGGTCATGTAATTGAACACCATGGAACGGGATCTCGCGCCCCAGGAATTGATCGAATCCAGAATGCAGGCCATCGTGAATCTAGGCAACTTCGAGGCCGTGTTTCTGTTCACCGATGAGGGATTGCCGCTGGCCAAAGCCACGGCTCAGGAATCTTCGGACGAAGACCGCCTCGCCGAAATGTCGTTGACGTTTCAGAACGTGAAGAATCTGGCCACCTCGCTCGGCGGCATCCAGCGGCTGAAGGAGGTGTTCATCGAAGGCGAAAACCACCGCAAAGTGGTGTTTCGCTTTTTTCATGCCCTCGGCAACGATCTCGTACTCGCGGCCATCATCCCACCGAAACGGGCTTATCGAAAGGTCACAAATGATTTGCAACGCCTCATTTTAACGCTTAAATTTTAGACCATATTCGTGCGCACATCACTGAGCGTATCCATCTTCTCCGAGCCATAAACCCTTTCCCCGGGATCATCCCGCATCGAATCGTCCAACTGGAGTCTGGCCATGCAGAAACCGATTCCGCGTTCGGCGGTGCTTTCCTGGGCCATGTATGATCTGGCCAACACGATCTTCTCCATGAACATCGTATCGTTTTATTTTTCCGTGTGGGTGGTCAACAAAATGGGCGGCACCGATGCCGACTACAGCTTCGCCAACGCGTTTTCCATGGGGCTGATGTTCCTGTCCGCGCCGGTGCTGGGGGCGCTGTCCGACCAGATTTCCCGGCGAATGCCGTTTCTTATTTTCACCACGGTCACGTGCGTGGTGTTCACGGCGCTTTTGGGCATGGGCGGCCTGTTCCTGTCGATCGTGTTTTTCATTATCGCCAATTACATGTTTCAGGCCGGATTGATTTTTTATGATTCGCTGCTACCGGTGGTCAGCACGGAGGAGAACCGTGGCCGGGTGGGCGGACTGGGCATTGGGCTGGGCTATGTGGGCTCGTTTATCGGCATGGGCAGCGGCCTGTTGCTGCTGAACAAAATTGGCTATGTCGGTGTATTCCGCATGACCGCCCTGCTGTTTTTCGTGTTTGCGCTGCCCTGTTTCATCTTCGTGCACGAGCCGGTTTCCGATCGAGCGCGGCAAATTGATCTTGGCGCCATGGTGCGCGGCGCGTTCCAGCAGGTGTTCAAAACCATCCGGCATGCGCGTGAGTTTCCGGGATTGTTGCGGTTTCTGGTCGGCCGGCTGTTTTACACCGATCCGGTCAACACGATCATCGTGTTCATGGGCATATACGTGACCAATGAGGTGGGCTTCACGGAATCGGAGGCTCAGGTGTTGATGCTGGTGGCCATCGCGGCGGCGGTGGTGGGCGGTTTCATCTGGGGCGTGGTGGTGGATCGGTTTCAGCCAGCGCGTTCGCTATTGTGGGTGCTGATTTCCTGGAAGGTCGCCATTCTTGGCGCGTTTTTGATTGCGGTTCTGGGGCTGCCGAAAGCGCTGTTCTGGGGCGTGGCCTGTCTCGCGGGCATTTCGCTGGGCGGCACCTGGGCCGCCGATCGGCCGCTGATGCTGAAGCTGGCGCCGAAGGAGTTTTTGGGCGAGTTTTACGGGCTATACAGCATGGTGGGTCGGTTTGCTTCGGTAGTGGGACCGTTGCTCTGGGGGCTGATCGTTAATACATTAGGATGGGGACGGCCGGCAGCCGTGTTTTCCCTGTTGTTGCTTCTCATAGTGGCCTACATCATTCTCCTGCCGCTAAAAGAAAAGGCCTGAACGATTTTTGGAAAACCAGGGGGGAATTGGTCTCTATATTACGGGCATTTAAAATCTTCTTAAATATTTCAATGTTTCTGAAATCTGTCCGTTATGATACACTGTGTATACGGGAGACAGGATCAGGACGATTCGTTTCCAGCAGCGCCTACGAGAACTTTTCGTTTAAACCATTAAAAAACAAAGAAATATATCTGATAGGGGAGGTGCCCCACACTTTTGGCATGGTAGTTGTCTCTTATCCAGATGAAATCACAATTCATGAAGTGTTGCATTGAAAACCGAACTGGCTCGCCAAATTTGCGTCAAAGGAACGAGGGGCAAAAGGATGGATGAGTAACGCGAGTGGCCGCCGCATGGAGGCTGAGTTTAAAACCGGAATGCTCCATCCTTTTTCAAGTATCGGTGAGTTGAGGGGAAGAACGGGAACATCGCAAGGAGGTGCATCATGGCTAAGGCAGCATCTCAAGGAAACCGCCGGGCCAAATTCAGCAGGATCATTCAATCGCTTTTGGCTTTTTCGGTGGGGCTCGCCTTGTTTGCAGGGACGCAGGAGACCTTTTCCCAGACCGAAGAGAATGCGAAAAAAGGCATTCAATTGAAAAAAGAGGGGATTACCGCATATATCGTTCGGGACGAGAGCCTCGACGGCATCAAGCTAACGATGTTAATCGGCCACAACAGTAAGCTATCGCAGCGCATCCGGAAAATGGTCGGCCGCGACGTCATTCCGCTGATCTTTTCGGTCTCCACGCTGCCTGGACAGACCACCTATTTCAATCCCTTGGCCCTGGAATTTGTGCAGGACGGCAAGTCCTGGCGGCCGGATAGCAGCGCCCTGGATTCGGTGATCATCATGCTGGAAGAAAAAGGCAAGTTCGGCGGCGTGCTGGAAGGCGGGCAAACGCATCAGGCGGTGTTGTTGCTCCCGGAATGGTTTCAGGCCAACAAACCAATTTACATCCGCTATCGCGAGCAGTCCGACGCCAATCTGCAACTGACTCAGAGCCTGAACGGTTCGTGAGGTTGGGCTTCGATACCCGCGAATCCATCGATTCGCCCGGGATTCTGTGAGGGAACATCTGCATTTACCACCATTTGCTTTGAGCGCCGTTTGTCTCCGGCACCGGGGAGTTTGCGGAGGAATCCGGCGGGTTTTCACAAATCACCAAAGCCGCAAACCGGGCTTTAAGGAGGAAGCCGTATGTTGACCGCGATCATGGAAGAAGACAGGATGAGCATGGATCGTCTGGCACATTACCGCACGGCAGATATCTTACCGGAACCGCCCCGGATCATTGTCATTGAGGGAAATGAGGATCATCTCTGGCTGATAGAACAGGCATTAAAGCGCAGCTTCCCGAACAGCCGCACTACCATGTTTTCCAGTGGGCAGGAGGCGTTGACCTTTTTCCGCAAAAAGCGGCGGTTGCGCGATGCCGAACAAATCGAGCTGATTTTGCTGGACATCGACCTGCCGGATTATGACAGCGTGAAGCTGGTGGAATATTTGAAACGCAGCAAATTGTACTGCAACATCCCAGTCATTATTTTGTCGGATTATGAACGTCCGCCGGCGGTGCAGAAGGCGATCGATATCGGCGCAGAAGAGCACATCGTCAAGCCGTTTGATTTTCATGATTTTACCGATCTGCTGCATCGGAAACTGCGGCAATGGATTATCCCATGAAAGGCAGGAACAGAACCTTGCCGCTTGCCCTTCCGTTTTTGGATTTTCCCGCCACCTTTTCTAACCTAAGAAATTTCATAAAGATGTCATTTCTTAAATAATATTGACATTCAGGGCTAAAATTAATATATTTGCACGATTGCGAGAGTGGCGAAATTGGCAGACGCGCTAGACTTAGGATCTAGTGTCCGAAAGGACATGGGGGTTCGAGTCCCCCCTCTCGCATCTATCCTGTATGTTTGACACTGACACGGGCGACCTAATGCCCGTTTCTTTTTATAGATAGAAAAACGGTGAAATTCATTTTTCAACAAAGGGAGTTGCGTTGGACGTTAAAGTAACCGAACAGGACCAATGGACCCGCACCATTGAAGTGCATGTCCCGTATGAAGAACTGGTTCCGGAATTTGAGAAAGCCTATCGCAAGTATCAAAAAAAGGTCAAAGTGCAGGGATTTCGACCGGGCAAGGTGCCGCTGTCCATTATCAAACGCATGTACGGGCCACGCATCGAGGTTGAGGTGATTGAAGATATCTTTCCGAAGATCGTGGCTGAAGCATGGAAAAAGGAAAAATTGAAAATCGTTTCTCTGCCTAAGGTGGATATACTGGACTTTAAACCGGGCAGCGACCTAAACATCACTTTCACGGTGGATGTGGAGCCCGAGTTCGAACTGAAGAAGATCGAAGGATTCAAGTTCGGACGCCTGGTATATCAGGTCAGCGAAGAGGAAGTGGAGCGAACACTGGAACGGCTGCGTGAGCAGCATGCCGTGTGGGAGAATGTGGATGGAGAAGTTGAGGAAGATCACTATGTCATGGTGGATTTGCAGGAGCTGGATGCATCCGGGGTGCCGGTCATCGGACGCAAGGTCGAAAATCAGTTGCTTTCGATCAAGGGTGAAAATGGTGAGGTGAATGAATTTGCCCGTCCGCTGCTGGGTGCCAAAGTCGACGAGAAAAGGATTCTCGAAGTGATGCCCGAGGCAGCCTCGGGCGATGAACCCGTGAAACCGGTGAAATACGAAACCACGATCAAAGAAATTAAACGCAGGATATTGCCGGAAGTGGATGACGAGTTTGCCAAAGATGTGGGTGAATTTGAAACGCTGGACGATTTGAAGCAAAAGATCCGCCAAGATCTTGAGATAAAGATGCAGGAGGATTTCGATCATCAACTGGAACATCAAATTATCGATGAAATCATCAAAAGCAATCCGTTTGATATTCCCAAATCGATGGTCGATACCTATCTTGATGAATGGGTGAAACGCTACAAAGAGAGTTACGGAACCCAGGGGCAGGATTACGATGAGGAAAGGATCCGCGAAGATTACCGGCCCATTGCTATCTGGAATATCAAGTGGCGCCTGATTCGGGATAAGCTGGCGCAAATGTTCGAATTGCAACCGAGCATGGAAGAGCTGGAAGCGGAGGTAAAGCGCCTCGCCGAGGATAAGGGGGATGATCCGCAGCGGCTCTGGAACCGGGTGAAAAACAACGAGGACGTTCTGAATCAGGTCCGCTATGATTTACTTGAGAAAAAAGTGCTGGACTTTTTGAAATCAAAGCAGAAAATTAAAGAAAAGAAAATCACTCTGAAGGATTTAGAGAAGAAACGTATCGTTACTGGATAATTTGAAGGACTGGAGAGGTTTGATTATGGGATTGATTCCGATGGTCGTTGAGCAAACGGGGCGAGGTGAGCGCGCGTATGACATTTTTTCCCGTTTGCTGAAGGAGCGCATCATCTTTTTGGGAACCGCCATCGATGACAATGTGGCGAGCCTGATCATCGCCCAGCTTTTGTTTCTGGAAGCGGAGGATCCGGAAAAGGACATTGCCCTGTACATCAATTCGCCGGGCGGTTACATCACAGCCGGACTTGCAATTTATGATACCATTCAATATATTAAACCCGATGTTATCACCTATTGCATGGGGCAGGCAGCCAGCATGGGCGCAATTTTGCTCGCTGCCGGCGCCAAGGGTAAGCGCTTTGCGCTGCCACATTCGCGGATCATGATTCATCAACCATTGGGGGGAGCTCAGGGCCAGGCCAGCGATATCGAAATTCAGGCCAATGAAATTTTGACCTTGCGGGAGCAATTGAACGCCATTCTTTCCGAACACACCGGTAGGCCCGTTGAACAGATCGAAAAGGACACCGACCGCAACTTTTTCATGTCTGCGGAAGAAGCCAAGGAATACGGCATCGTGGATGAAGTGTTAGTTCGTGTGAAACCGACCAAATAATAGTTTGTGGGACCCATGGCTGAAAACAACAAGCGAGAACGGTTGTTTATTTGCAGTTTTTGCGGCAAGAATTCCAACCAGGTCGATTGCATCGTTACCGGGCCGGACGTGTACATCTGCAATGAATGCGTGCGCAGCGCCAGCGAAATTATCCGCGAGGATATGCAGAAGAGAGCGGTGCCGTTTCATGGCCGCATTCCCACCCCCGCTGAAATTAAACGCGAACTGGATGATTACGTAATCGGGCAGGATTACGCCAAGCGGGCGCTGGCGGTCGCGGTGTACAATCATTACAAGCGCATCGAGCACTACGATCCGTTCGATGACGTGGTGCTGGAGAAAAGCAACATCCTGCTCATCGGGCCGACGGGCACGGGCAAGACCCTCCTGGCGCAGACTCTGGCGCGTTTCCTCCAGGTGCCGTTCACCATTGCCGATGCCACCACCCTGACCGAAGCAGGCTACGTGGGGGAAGATGTGGAAAACATTCTGGTGCGCTTGTTGCAGGCAGCGGATTACGATCTGGAGCGCGCTGAAAAAGGCATTGTGTACATCGATGAAATCGACAAGATTTCCCGCAAGGACGGCAACCCCAGCATCACGCGGGATGTATCCGGCGAAGGGGTGCAGCAGGCGTTGCTCAAGCTGCTGGAAGGGACGGTGGCTGCCGTTCCGCCCAAGGGGGGGCGCAAGCATCCCGAGCAGAATCTGATCAACATCAACACCAAAAACATTCTGTTTATTTGCGGCGGCGCTTTTCAGGGATTGGACAAAATCATCGCGGCGCGGCTGGACCGCAAAGTGGTGGGCTTCGGCGCCGAAGTGAAGCCGAAACGGCAGCATCGCGTGGGCGATTTGCTCGCCACAGTAGAACCGGAAGACCTGATCAACTACGGGCTGATCCCCGAGTTGATTGGCCGTTTGCCGGTGATCGCCACCCTGCATGAGCTTAGCGAAGAGGCGCTGGAAAGCATTCTGGTCAAGCCCAAAAATGCGCTGGTTAAACAGTACCAGCGGCTGCTGCAGATGGATGGCGTCAATCTGGAATTTGAACCGGGCGCCCTGAAGGCCATCGTCAAACGCGCCATGGAGCGCGGCACAGGCGCTCGAGCCCTGCGGGCGGTCATGGAAGAAATTATGCTCGATCTGATGTACAAATTGCCATCAGCGCCGGAAATCAAGGGCTGTGTGGTTACTAAAAATACGGTACTCAAAGGCGAGGATCCGGTGTTCACCTATGAGGAAGTTAAAAAACGCGCCTGAAAATTCGATGTTTGCTTTTTTGAAAACATAAAACATTGCCCATCGAGGATGTTCACCAGCATGCTGCGCTTCAGCCTGATGTGCCAATCTTTACAGGCGTTCTGCTGCACCGATGCATTGCGTGTGACATTCTGGCCTTCCATCGTTCAATTTCGCCCCCCTCACTGAACTCATGCACAGTCATGCATGGCAGGTGCGTCAAGGTACTCCAAACTCGCAGCAATTAGATGTCAATGAATGATCGCAACCATCGGTGTTGGAAAAAACACGCGGGCGTCATTGATATAGATAACGAACCCGAAAACTGGATATAGCGAAACCATGTTGAAAATTTACCGCGATCAAGAAGAAATCGAAATCATGGATCGGTTGACGATCCTGCCCCTCAAAGAAGTGGTGCTGTTTCCGTACATGGTGTTTCCGCTGTTGGTGGGGCGGGAGCCGTCTCTGCGCGCCATCCAGGAAGCCATGATGCATAACAAGCTCATTTTTCTGGCTGCGCAGAAGGACCAGATGATCGAAGAGCCGGACAAGGACGACCTGTACCGTTACGGCGTGGTGGCGAAAATCCTGCAGGTGCTGAAGCTGCCTAATGGGCTGATGAAGGTACTGGTGGAAGGATTGGTACGTGGCCGCATACAACGTTTTTTACCGTACACGGACCACTTTGAAGCTCGCGTCGATCTCATCGAGGATAACGAAGAGAACAATGTGCAAATTCAGGCGCTGATGCGCAAGGCAAGCCAACTGTTCCGAGAGTATGTCAATCTGAATCCGGCCATCGCTGATGAGATTTTGCTATCGCTCGAGGGCATCCATTCGCACTACCGGCTGGTGTACTACATCGGCGCGCACCTGAAGCGCGAAGTCGCGCTGAAGCAGCAGATCCTCGAAATCGAAGACCCGGTGGAGCAGTTGATGTTCGTGATTCAGGTGCTGGAATCGGAAAAACAGATTCTCGAAATCGAGCAACAGATTGACGAGAAGGTGCGCGATCGCATCCAGCGCTCGCAGCGCAATTTTTATTTGCAGGAACAGATGCGCGTGATCCAGGAAGAGCTGGGCGAGCAAAATCCGATGGACGGCGACCTGGGCAAACTGCGCGACAAAATCCGCAAGGCGCGCATGCCGAAAGCCGTGGAAGAAAAAGCGCTGGAAGAACTGGACAAGCTGCGCAATATGCCTCCGATCTCACCCGAGGCCACGGTAATCCGCAACTATCTCGACTGGCTGATCGCCGTGCCGTGGTACCAGAAAACCCGCGACACGCTGGACATCCAGAAAGCCAAAAAAATCCTGGATGAAGATCATTACGGGCTGGAGAAACCCAAAGAGCGCATCCTGGAACATCTGGCCGTTTTGAAGCTGGTGAAGAAAATCAAAGGGCCGATCCTGTGCCTGGTGGGCCCGCCGGGCGTGGGCAAAACCTCGCTGGGACGCTCCATTGCACGCGCCATGGGGCGGCAGTTCGTACGTGTGTCGCTGGGAGGTGTGCGCGACGAAGCTGAGATTCGTGGTCACCGGCGTACCTACATTGGAGCCATGCCGGGCCGCATCGTGCAAAACATGAAACGCGCCAAAACCATTAATCCGGTGTTTCTGCTGGATGAAGTGGATAAAATGAGCATGGATTTTCGCGGCGACCCCGCGGCGGCGCTGCTGGAGGTACTCGATCCGGAGCAAAACAAGGCCTTCAACGATCATTATCTCGAGGTGGATTACGATCTTTCCAATGTGCTGTTCATCACCACGGCCAACGTGCGCGCCAACATCCCCGAGCCGCTGCAGGACCGCATGGAAATCATCGAGCTGCCTGGCTACCTGGAGCACGAGAAGCTACAAATCGCACTGGGCTACCTGCTGCCCAAACTGATGAAAGAATACGGCCTCGATCCAGATGAGATCGTGTTCACGCGTCCGGCGATTTTGAAGATCATTCGTGAATACACGCGCGAGGCTGGGGTGCGCAATCTGGAGCGCGAGCTGGCATCCATCTGCCGGAAAATCGCCAAGGCGATTGCCATGAGCAACGGTCGCACCAACCGCACGTTCCGTATCGGCGTTGAACAGGTGGTGAAGTATCTGGGCGTGCCGCGGTACCAGTCGCGGCAGATCGGCACGGTCTGGGGTCCGGGCCGCGCCATTGGCCTCGCCTGGACGCAGTACGGCGGCGAATTGCTGGAAATTGAAGTCAATGTGGTGGATGGCAAGGGCAATCTGACCCTCACCGGTAAGCTGGGCGAGGTGATGCAGGAATCGGCCAAGGCCGCCCTGAGCTACATCCGCAGCAAGGCCGATGCGCTGAATATTCCGAAAAAGTATTGGGATGAAAAGGACATCCACATCCACATTCCCGAGGGGGCCATTCCCAAGGATGGGCCGTCGGCGGGCATAACCATGGCCGTGGCCCTGATCTCTGCCATCAATCAGCAAACCGCCCGCAAGGACGTGGCCATGACCGGCGAAATCACCCTCAGCGGCAAAGTGCTACCCATCGGCGGCCTGAATGAAAAGGTGCTGGCCGCCCAGCGATTCGGCATTAAACACGTGATCGTCCCTGCGGAAAACGGGAAGGACATCAAAGAACTGCCCGCGCCGCTGCGCAAGGGGGTGGTGCTGCACACAGTCTCGCACATGGATGAAGTGCTGGACATAGCCTTCGCCGATGAGGTTATCGAGCCATCATGAAACGCGTTCAGGCACAGTTTGTCGGCAGTTTCAGCAAAATTGAGCAGATCCCCAAACGGCGGTTGCCGGAAGTCGCCTTCGCCGGCCGCTCCAACGTGGGCAAATCGAGCCTGATCAATTGCCTGCTGGGGCAAAAACATCTGGCCAAAACCAGCAGCACCCCGGGCAAAACGCGACAATTGAACTACATTCTGGTCAACGATACGTTCTACTTCGTGGACCTGCCCGGCTACGGCTACGCGAAAGTGTCGCAGGCCGAGCGCGAGCGCTGGCGGCAGCTCATCGAGCGCTACATTGCCGACAATCCGTACCTGCGGCTGATCGTGAGCATCATCGATATCCGGCACGGGCCGATGGACTCCGATCTGGAGCTGATCCGTTGGCTGGCGCATCTCGGGTTGGATACCCTGATGGTGGCCACCAAAGCCGATAAGCTGAAACGGCAGCAATTCGTGCAGGCACAGCGCAACATCACGCAAACGCTGGAGCAACTGCCGATCCACGGGCCGCTGTTTTTTTCCGCCAAAACCGGCATGGGCAAACGAGAATTGTGGCAAAACATTGAATTATTTTTGGAGTGATCAACGATGCGACCCAGACTGTTTACCCCCGGACCGACGCAGATTCCGGAGCAAGTCATCAATGCGATGAGCCGGCCGATGCAGCATCATCGCAGCCCGGAATTCAAAGCCCTGTTCCGCGAAGTGACCGCGCAATTGAAAGCCTTTTTTCAAACCGAGCACGATGTGCTGATTCTAACCTCTTCCGGTACCGGCGGTATGGATGCCTGCGTGGTGAATTTGCTTCGGCGGGGCGCAAAAATCCTCACCGTGGAAGGCGGAAAATTCGGCCAGCGCTGGGGTGAAATCGGCCGGGCCTACGGACTGAATGTGATTTCCCTGAAGGTGGAATGGGGCGAGGCCATCGATCCTAATGAAGTGGAAGCGGCCGTGCAGGAAAACCCGGATGTGGCCGCCGTATTCCTCACCCACAGCGAAACCTCCACAGGCGTGGCCTTCGACGTGCGCGCCATTGCTGAAAAAGTGCGCCAGCACAGCGATGCCCTGGTCGTCGTCGATGGCATCACCTCGGTGGGAGTGCTGCCGTTTTATAAAGACGAGTGGCACATCGATGTGTGCGTGTCCGGTTCGCAAAAGGGCGTGATGATTCCGCCGGGGCTGGCCTTTGTGGCGCTAAACGACCGCGCCTGGCAGCGCGCCGAGCAAAGCGATCTGCCGCGGTACTACCTCGATTTCTTGCACGCGCGCAAGGCCCTGAAAAACGACAACACGCCTTGGACCCCGGCCATCACCCTGATGCTCGGCCTGCATGCCTCGCTGAGCATGATTCTGGACAAGGGCCTTGAATATTTCTGGGACAAATATGAGCGGCTGGCCTATGCCACCCGGGAAGGCGCCCGGGCCATCGGACTGGAGCTGTTTGCCAAACAGCCCAGCAGCGCGCTCACGGCCATCAAAGTCCCGCAGGGCATCGATGGCAAGCAGCTTGTGGAGCTGCTGCGCACGCGCTACGGCGTGACCGTGGCCGGCGGCCAGGAACATCTCAAAGGAAAAATCTTTCGCGTGGCGCACATGGGTTATTACGATCATCTCGATATGGTGGCCTTCGCTTCGGCCATGGAGATGGCGCTGCACGATCTCGGCTGGCAATTTGAGCCCGGCAGGGCCGTGGCCACGGTGCAATCGGCTTACATGAACGGAAAAATCTAACGCAACCCGGGATGGCGAAAGGGAAACCATGTTCAAGATTTTGCTTACGGATAATCTGGATGAAAAAGCGGCAGAGCTCCTGAAACAGCACGGCCTCGAAGCGGATGTGCTTCCGACTCAGCCCAGGGAAGAGCTCGTGCGTATTCTGCCGGCTTACCATGGCCTGGGAGTGCGCAGCGCCACCAGGGTCGATGCCGACCTTCTGCAGGCGGCCACGAATCTGAAGCTGGTGGTGCGCGGCGGCGTCGGCGTGGACAACATTGACGTGGCCAAAGCAGGCGAGCTGGGCATTGCGGTGGCCAATACGCCCGGTGCCAATACCATCGCCACCGCGGAATTGACCTTTGCGCTGATGCTGGCGCTGTGCCGCCACATCGTGCCGTCGATGCAATCGCTGACGCGCGGCGCATGGAAACGCAGCCAGTTCCGCGGCGTGGAGCTGTTTGGCAAAACTCTGGGTATTCTGGGATTCGGCCGCATCGGCCGGGAAGTGGCCAGACGCGCGCAGGCGTTTAGCATGCGCGTGCTGGCGTTCGATCCATACCTGGATAAGAGCGAGTTCGTCCGCGCCGGTGTGGAGCGATCTTCGATGGAAGCGCTGATTGCCGGCGCCGATTTCATCACCCTGCACCTGCCGCTGACGCCAGAAACGCAATATTTCATCAACCGGGAGCGGATTGCGCCCATGAAAGACGGCGTGCGCATCGTCAATACCGCCCGCGGCGCGCTGCTGGATGCGGCTGCCGTGGCCGAAGCTCTGGATAGCGGCAAAATCGCCGGTGTGGCCGTGGATGTTTACGAGGTGGAACCGCCCCCGGCCGATCATCCGCTGGTCGGGCATCCAAAGGTGGTTTGCGTGCCGCATCTGGGCGCCAATACTTTCGAAGCGCAGAGCCGGGTGGCCGAAGAACTGGCGCAGGTGTTCATCGACTTTTTCGTGCATCGGAAAAAGACCAATGTGATCAACGCCGTTCAGTAACACCGCGCTTGTTTTCGAAAGGCTGAATTTCTATTTTATTGCCGAAGCCTCGGCGATTCCGGATTGAATTTTGAGCCCGGTATTTACAAGGAAGTCGGCGCATTGAACATTCCGGGCTCGAGCATTGTCTATTCGGAAAAAATCATTTCACAATTTCGAGTTGTTTATATCAGGATGAGGCGCAACTATTCAGGCCGGCTTGCTGAAATTGCAGCGGCTATCCGGGGGATTACCTGAATGGTTGCAATGAAGGATGGATATTCGCGAAGGGAGTCCTCCGCGGTGTCCATGAATTGGCGATAATCGTATGATAGATTGAAACCCATTTTATGAGCATGATTTGAGGGATAACCCATGGCCAGGGTTTTAGTGGCAGAAGATGATCGGAACACGCTCACAGGATTGGTGGAAATCCTCCGGCAGGAGGGCTATGATGTCGTGGGCGTGGAAAGCGGCAAGAAAGCGCTGCGGTACCTCGAGCGCGAGTCGTTTGATATTTTGCTCACCGATCTGCGCATGCCGGATTTGAATGGCATGCAATTGTATGAGCAATCCCTCTCCGTGGCACCGGAAATGAAAACCATTGTCATGACGGCATACAGCTCGGTGAAAGACGCCGTCGATGCCATGAAGCGTGGGGTGTACGAATACCTCACCAAACCGCTGGATCTCGATGAGCTGTTCGTCATTCTAAAGAAAGCGATTGCTGAGCAGAGTTTACGCCGCGAGAACGAGGAACTCAAAAACAAGCTGCGCGGCACGTATCGGTTTGAAAACATCATCGGCAAAAGTGAGCCGATGCAGCGCGTGTTTCGGACCATCGTCAAGGTGGCCAAAAGCGATGCCACCATTCTCATCCGCGGAGAAAGCGGCACCGGCAAGGAGCTGGTGGCGCGAGCGATTCATTTCAACAGTCCGCGGGCCGAAAAACCGCTGATCGAAATCAGTTGCGCCAGCTTTCCCGAAACCCTGCTGGAAAGCGAGCTGTTCGGCTATGAGAAGGGCGCCTTCACCGGCGCGGTGAGCCGCAAGCTCGGCCGCATCGAGATGGCCGATGGGGGCACCATTTTTCTGGACGAAATTGGCGAAATTTCCGGCGGGGTGCAAACCAAACTGCTGCGGGTGCTGCAGGAGCGCGAGATCAGCCGGCTGGGTGGCACCGAATCCATCAAGGTGGATGTGCGCGTGATCACCGCTACCAACCGGGATCTGGAAAAAGCCATGCAGGAGGGGCAGTTCCGCGAGGACCTGTATTACCGGCTGAATGTGATCCCGATCTATTTACCGCCTTTGCGCGAGCGCAAGGATGATATCCCGTTGCTGATCGATCATTTCATCCGCAAATTTACCAAGCTCAACAAAAAGCCGATGATGCAAATTTCCGACGCGGCGCTGCAACTGTGCCTGGAATATGATTGGCCCGGAAATGTGCGTGAGCTGGAGAACGCCATCGAAAATGCGGTGGTGCTTGGCGAGGGCGAAGAGATAATGCCAGAGCATCTGCCCATTTTCATGAAGGTGCGGCAAACCATCGCCCCGGGCCTGGAACTGTTCGCCAGTGCCGGAGAAACCTACCGGGAAAAAATGGAATTTGCCGAGCGGTTGGTGCTGCAGGAGGCCATTCAGAAAGCCGGTGGCAACAAATCCGAGGCGGCCAAACGGCTGGGCATCAGCCTGCGGACGATGCGGTACAAGATCCGTAAGTACAAGTTGTAGGAGGAGCTGATTCTGCAAAAAAACATCTGCCTGGTGTTTTTCGGGTAGCCAATAAAAAAGCCACCCCGACTGAAACCGGGGTGGCTTAGCGACCTTACGGCCGCGTTTTCCTCCCTCCGCCTTTCCCTCCGTTCGAAAGTCTCACAAAGCAGACAGAACCCTCAATTTATCTGGATGCCCAGGCGAATACGTCGCCCGAACAGATCCTCAAACGGCTGCAGCGGCTGATTATCAATCAGATAAAAATGATCCAGCTCTTCGGACGATCGGGTATCAAGCGCATTGCGAATTTCAAAAAACGGACGGAACGCAAAACCGCGCGCCCGAATCGAATAGTTCAGTCGGATATCCAGCAAATTGCGCCACGGCAACTTCTGATACTCCTGCACGCTCAGCGTGCTTTTCAACCATTCCCGCGGCGAATAGGTGCGGTTGATAGCCGTGATTTCAAAATGGGACCAGATACGCAGAGTCGTTTCGAGGATGAACGAATGCCGCTGGTCCCAATTGAGTGGCCGGTCGAAGGCCGTTGGCACGAAGCCAAAATTGACGAACTGAAAGTACTCCTCCTCCGGCATGTTCGAGGTGCCCTGCGCCTGCATATACGTATAAACCAATCGGAAACGCGCCCGATCCGACAGGGCGTGCCGCAGCTCGATTTCCACCCCGCGTGCCCGACTGGTCGCCTGATTCTGGTAGAACGTGGCCACCTGCTTGGCCGAGGTCGTATATACATTAAAAGGAAAATAATTGGTATCGATCAAATCCGCATATTTGCGCCAGAAACTGGTGACCGAGATGGAAGACGTTTCGCTTATGGAGCGCAGGAAGCTGAATTCCAGATGGCGCGACATCGTCGGTTTGAGTTCGGTGGAGCCTTTGAGCGGCCACAGTGGAGCATCTTCCGCAGTGGTATTTTCACCGGCATAGTAGTAATAAAACGGCGCAATTTGTACCGAGTGGCCGTAGTTCAAGCTGATCTGGCTGTAGCGATTGAGGGACAGAGCCACAGAGAGTCGCGGCGAAAACGTGTACTTGCCAGCAGCCCGGTCGCGCACTTCCAGCGAATCCTGAATCGGGCGTTCCGGGCCTGGAGCGTTGGCATTGACATAATCCACACGGCCGCCCAGTTTGGCGCGCAGCCGTGAAGATTCATAATTGAATTCGAAAAATCCCGCGATGTAGCGCGGAAAGCGATGAAACGATGACGCAAATCGACTGTGATACACGGTTTTGTTACGTTTGTTCGGCTGGGGAATATACCTCAGCGCATCCAGTTTCAAGTCGTAATACTCGCCCTGCACCCCGCCCTTAAACTGCAACCGGCTGGTGAGTTGCTTCAGGACGCTGGCATCGATATACAAAATGGCTTCTTCGGATTTTTGCCACCAGGGAGCCAGCTCCAGTTGCAGCGCCTTCGCCGGGGCAAGCTGATCGGATTGAATTACCGGGGGATAATCCGTGGCCCGTTCTCCCAAAATGCTGTCGGAAAATTTGCTGTAGCCGGCCGAAATGTAATAGAACATCGACGGTGACAGGGTGTGCGTGAACCGCAGCGTGATGCGCGAACGTTTATTTTTGCGTAGGGGCACAGCCGACGGTTCGAATGGAAGCGACGTGTCCACGCCGCGCCAGCGCCACTGGTTGTAAATGCCCTGCAATGATAGTCGGGTGTTGCGGCTCAGGCGCACGTCATACACGCCCAGCAAGTTGAAATTGATTTTTTTGAAGTCGCGGAAAAACGGTTCGAGCAAGTTTTGTTGCGGGCTGGTCACACCGATATCGGCGGCTATGAAATAATTCATTTCGACCACCGGGCCGCCAAAACTGATGGCCATGGGGCCGCCAAAACCGATTTCATAGCGGCGCGTGTGGTCGGTGGCGACCTGGTTCAGCCCGATGTCATCAGTATAGGTGCGGCCAGTGGCCAGGAAATTGTTGCGGCCACGCCGACTAATGATGTTCACCACGCCGGCCACGGCATTGCCGTACTCGGAACTAAATCCGCCCGTATGCACCAGAATTTCCGAAATGGCAGAAATCGGAATATTGATGGCCACGCCGCGGGTCAGTGGACTGATAATGGGGATACCGTCGAGAAGAAAGGTGATGTCGCGGCTGCGACCGCCGCGGAAGTGACTGCCATAGATGCCGGGCAGAAATTTGAATGTGTCCAGGTACTGATCCACTGGCAGTTTTTGAGTGATGCGCTGATGATCGAGATAAAACGATCGGGACTGCGCTTCCTGTGCTACTGAAAACCGTTTGGCTGTAACCACCACCTGCGGTTCAGGATCCAGAAGAAACGCCGTGAGCTTGAGTTCAAAATCAATACGGGTGGTCAAATCAGTTTTCACCACCACTTCATTCATTCGGATCGGCGCATAGCCAATCATTTGCGTGCGAAGGCTGTATATGCCAGCCGGGATGTTATTTATAATGTAATAGCCTTTTTTATCGGTAACGCCGGTGAGCTCCGTGTCCTCAACGATAATATGCACGCCGGCGAGCGCTTTCTTGCTCTGCGCATCGATGACATAGCCGGCTATTGAGCCTGTAACGCCTCCGTGCAGGGGAAATGCCGCGGTCAGGAGCAACAGTAGGGCGGATACGAAGGGAAGCGGAGGAGTTAGTTTTGCTAATTTGCGTTTCATGGTTGCCTGTGAATTCCTGCCATAAACGTCCAAAAATAAAAGTCAGTCAAGTCAGCATCTTGCAATCCTCATGAAGGACTCATGCTCCTGGCCATGAGGTGTTATGACGAATGAGCGACCAGAAAGCCGCATTCTGCGTATTGGTATTGACTTATATGCCTTCAAATCGATTCATCCGCCATTGGTTATTTGCAAAAGCCGATTTGCCAGAAGCGGATGTCGCATGAATGCGACCAACAGCTTCAAACAAATCGGCCTGAATAAGTTATTGTTAATGATCCGCAAATGTTATGCCAGCGCAGGAAAGGGGGGCGAATCACCAGCGGTGATAGGAAAGTTTTGTGCAACAAATCGCTTCTCTAAAAACAAAAAAAGCGTTTAACTGTTAAATAATCAATGAAATAGAAAATAACAAAATTTTTATGTAATCTTCTTTTCAAGCGAAGAGACAGGGGTGGCAAAATATGCAAAAATTTGCCAAAAACGGGTAAAAAATTGCACAGTTGCAACTGCTAGTTTCAAAATGAGAGATCGAAAAAATACATGGGCGAATTTTAAAAAAAATTTAAGCCAGAAGCAATTGGGTTTAGAATGGTGAGGGGGCGGTTTGCATAAATATGCAAAAAATTTATTAAATATCTATTTTTATTAAACCTGTGCAAGGATTATCCGAAATGCTATGCAGAATTTTGCACACTGATGGCGCGGAACAGAAGTAACATGGGGACGGAGCACGACTCTTTTGTGTGTGCAACTTCTGAGTTTTAAAGGGTTTATGGATGGGGTGATATGTTGGGTGTTCTATATTGGAACATCCTTTGCTGAAAGAAAACTTTTGGTAAAAATGTTTCAACGCTGTATAAAGTTAAATCTGGGGCCCGGAGCGGAAGCATGTCAATAATTCCAAGGGATTGGCACGCGTCATCTTTGTGTTGTTTGATTTTTTTGAGACGGAAGGGAGATGTTCAAACAGAAAGGAGGTGCAAAGCCAGAAATATTTCCGGCCAGATGCGCTTTGCTGTAAATCAAGTGTTCATGCAAAAAGGACTTCATTCCTCACTAAAGAATGGGAGTTAATCTAGGGAGGATACGATGCTAAAAAAATGGATGGCTTTATTCCTCGTTGTCATGATCCCAGGCGCCGCATTGTTTGCCGGTACCACGGGCAAAATTGCCGGTGTGGTCAAAGATAGGGAAACCGGCGAACCCCTGCCTGGTGCAAACGTCGTGATTGTGGGGACGACCCTGGGTGCTGCGACGAACGTGAATGGTGAGTTCGTCATTCTGAACGTCCCTGCAGGCACGTATGATGTTAAAGCAAGTTTTATTGGCTATCGCGATGTGACCATCCGCAATGTTCGAGTGCATATCGATCTCACCACGGAACTGACGTTTGAGCTCCCCAGTGAGGCCATCGAGTTGGGGGCGGTGGAAGTGATCGCGGAACGGCCTTTGGTAAACAAAAATGCGACCAACGAAGTGCATATCCGCACGGCGGAAGATATCGAAAGCCTGCCGGTGCGTGGCTATGCGGCCATCGCTTCTCTGGAAGCCGGTGTGGTGCGGTCCGGCGGCAATTTGCACGTGCGCGGTGGGCGTCGTGAAGAGGTTGCGTATTATATCGATGGCGTGTATCAGAACAACCCGCTGACCCTCGGACGCGCCGGTGAAATCAGCAACAACTCCATCGAAGAGGTGCAGTATCAGGCCGGTGGTATGGGCGCCGAGTACGGTTTTGCCAACTCCGGCGTGATCAATGTGACCACCAAGACCGGCGGGAATCAGTATCGTCTGGGCGGTGAGCTCATCAGCGATGAGTTCCTGAAAGAGCGCGAAACCCTGCTGGGAACCTATTCCTACGGCTACAATCTGTACAACATCAATTTCAGCGGCCCGGTCCCTGGAACCGACAATAAGATCAAATTTTATATTGCCGGTGAGCGTCGCTTCTTCCGGGATCAGAGTCCCACAAACTCCACCTTCCCCGCGATGGTGAAAGTGGGCACCAACGAGATCGTGTATCCGATGCCCTGGCTCTGGCCAGATGAAAATGGTGATAACATCCCGGATGAAACTATCTGGGAAAATCACATTAAACTGGTTGATGAAAACAATCTGATCTATCGTTTCCCGGTGGCCACGGGCTATTTCCCGGAAACCGACAGCACCAAGATTGATACCGTGGAAGCTCAATTCAAGATGGTGCGCGGCCCCAAGCCGAACAACGAGTCGTCTCAATGGCACTGGAATGGCAACCTCACGTTCGATTGGAAAACCCTGAAGTTTAAGCTGGGAGGCAATTCTTCCCGGATCGTGAGCAGGAGTTATATCCAACAGTTTTCGTTGTTCAACGGCCTGCGCAACCGAAAGAATGTGACCTTCTCGGATGCCTATTATTTAAAAGTTACCCACACTCCGGGGCCGAACACCTTCTGGACCGCCACGCTGAGCTATTTCCGCACCGGTGGCGAATCGGGCGATCCCTACTGGTGGGATGATTTGTTGAATGCCGGTGACCGGACCGACTACAACGGCGATGGCAAGTCCAATCCCTGGATGCTGAAAAACGGTCAGGATATGAGCGATCCGGACTTTTTTGCCCGCTTTGCGGCTCCCGGCAATATCGTCGGCGGCTTCAGCAAACAGGAAATCGGCTATCTCGGTTTCAAAGCCGATCTGACGCACCAAATCGGCCGCACGCATGAGCTGAAGGCCGGTATCGAATACCGTTACAACACGGTGCGTTCTTACAATATCAATACCCATCGCCTGGCTCTAAATACGGTGGCTCAGGGCTTGACGCAGCCGGGTGATAATGAATTCCGCGCCTCTTACACCGACAACATTGGCTACGATTTCTGGGGCCAGAAAAAGATCGACGAAGGTCCCTTCGCGGCCAAGCACCCGGTGGTGTTCTCGGTGTATGGCGAAGACAAGATGGAGTTCAAAGACCTGGTGCTTAAGCTGGGTCTGCGCCTGGATTATTTTGATCCGGCGGAAAAACGCTTTGCCAATCCAGCCGACATCAAAATCGTCAATGGCCAGATCGATGAAAAGCAGTTGGTGGATCCCGTCACTCACCTGAATATTAATCCGCGAATTGGTATCTCTTTCCCGGTCACCGATCGTACGGTGTTCCATGCTCAGTATGGCAAGTACACGCAGACGCCGGAGCTGAACCGTCTGTTTGTGCCTCTGGTGGGTTTTGCGAACGACTTGCAGGCCGGTAACTTTACCATTTCCGGCAACCCGGAACTGAAGCCGGTGAAGACGACCTCGTACGAAATCGGTTTCCGTCAGCAGATTGGTGACAACATGGCCCTGGACATTACGGCCTACTTCAAAGAACAGCGTGATCTTGTGCAGGTGCGCAATCTGTTCCCCGAAGAAGGCGCGCAGCACGGCGTGTATGCTCGCTATGTTAATGGTGATTACGGTACGGTCAAAGGCCTGTCGTTTAGTTTTGATCTGCGCCGGACCAACCGCGTAGCGGCACGTGCTAGCTATACGCTGCAGTATGCTGGTGCCACCGGTTCGAACGCCACCAGTGGTTTCGCCGCGGCCTGGCTCGGTACGCAGACGGTGACGTTCGTGTCGCCCACGGATTTCGACCAGCGCCATACCGGTACGGTGAACATCGATTTCCGGACCCGTCCGGATGATGGTCCCGAGTTCATGGGCGGACATCCGTTCGGTCGTCTCGGATTGAACCTGTTGTTCACCTTCGGTAGCGGTCTGGCTTACACGCCAATCGAAGTGCGTTCGTTTATTTTCGGTGGCACGCTGCGTCCGATTCCGCGTGCGGCGGTCAACTCGGCTCATATGCCGTGGCAGTACAATCTGGACGTGCGTATCGACAAGCGCTTCGAGGTTGGCAATGTTGAGCTCGACGCTTATGTCTGGATTATCAACCTGTTTAATAATGAGAATGTACAGAACGTGTTCCCCTCCACGGGCAACCCGGATGACGACGGCTGGTTGCGCACTCTGGAAGGCCAGTCCTACCAGAAAGAGCAACCGCATGCGGCCAAGTACTACCTGCCGCGCATTGTCAGTCCCTTTAACTGGGGAGCCCCACGGCAGATTCGTTTTGGCTTGCGTTTTGATATCAAAGCGCTGTAAGTCATTCGGCCCGGGAAACCGCCCGCACTTTCGGGATGGTTCCCTGAACAATCATAAAATGTGGGTAGATGAATGCGTAAGAAATCAATGCAAGGAGGGAACTTACCTATGAGGAAGGTTCTATCAATGCTTTCCCTGGGCATGCTGGTCATGTTTGCCATGGCCGCAATGAGCCCCGGTTTCGCAGGGCTGCCCGGGAATAAACAACCGGTATTGAGTAAACCTGACGTCGTGGAGTTGAGATATTTCCAGCCTAACCGGATTAAAACCGACGTTCTGAACGAAGGGCAATGGGTAAGCTGGCGTCGCACCGGTGACGCCGGTATGGAATGGCCCGCTGGATCCGGTAAGACCATTCATTTCGCAGCCGGTATCTGGATCGCCGGTATGGTTGATGGTGCTGTTCGCACGGCTGCAGCCGAGTTCTCGGTCGAATTTGTGCCCGGGCCCATTGCCCCGGATGGTTCGATCGACCCCGATAATCCTCGCCATAAGCTGTACATCATCAGTAAAGCCGACGTGGAAGCGGCTATGGATGACGACCCGGAAACGGTTCCTAGCGATGATTATCTCAACTGGCCCAGTGATCTCGGTGCGCCGGTGGATGACAATGGCAATCCGCTGGTGATTGGCAACGGCGCGCTGTGGTGCGTATTTAACGATGCGGACCCGGCGCAGCATGGTAACCTGTTCAACACTCCGCCGATCGGCGTTGAGGTACAAATGTACCTGTGGGGCTTCAACCGCCTCGATGCGTTCGGTGATATGCTGTTCCTGAAATTCACGATCATCAACAAAGGCAATAATGATCTCGATAGCGCCTTCGTTTCGCTGTGGAACGATTTCGACCTCGGTTATGCGGCGGATGACTTCGTCGCTGTGGATACGACCCTGAGCCTGGGCATTGGCTGGAACGACGGCGCCGATCGTGTGTATGGTTCGCGCGCTCCGGCCATTGGTCTGGACTTTTTCCAGGGGCCGATCGTGCCGTCTCCTGGCGATACGGCCTTTGTCTCCGGTCGCAAGGTGCCGGATTTCAAGAACCTGCCGATGACCTCGTTCGCCAAATACATCAACGGCGGTGGTCTGGCATGGGGGGACCCGGAAAGCGCAGAAGAAGCCTACAACTACATGAACGGCCTGAACCGCGCCGGTGAGCCGTATGTGGATCCGAACACGGGCCAGACCCTGAAGTTTGCACACCCTGGCGATCCGGTGACGGGAGAAGGCTGGCTGGATCCACAGAGCCATCCGTCGGGTGACCGCCGTTTCATGATGACTACCGGACCGTTTACCCTGGCCAAAACCGATACCCAGGAAGTGGTCGCCGGCTTCATGATCGCGCAGGGCGGCAACAACTTGCAGAGTATTGCGTTGCTGCGGCAGATCGACAAAGCGGCACAAACCGCTTATGAACGGAATTTTGAACTACCTCCGCCGCCGCCCGCGCCGAAAGTGACCGTAAGCGAGCTGGATGGCGAGGTCGTTCTGACCTGGGACAATGCGGCCGAGAGCTATGATGTGGCCGACCTGGTAGGCCGGCAGACTTTCCAGGGCTACAATGTGTACCAGATCGGCGGGCCGCAGCTCACCGGCGACGTCCCCGTTGTCCGTTTGGCCACCTATGATATCGTCGATGGCCAGTTTGATAATGTGCGCGACGTGGTGTTTGATCCTGACCTGGGTGAAATCGAAAAAGTCGTGCAGCCGTTGAGCGATAGCGGTATTCGCCGCTTTTATCGCGCCACCGAAGACAAGATCAACAAAAAACCGTTGATCAATGGCCGTAAATACTGGTTTGCGGTGACCTCCTTCGGCTACAACCCGGAAGGTTTCACCCCCAGTGGTGTGCCGAAAATCCTGGAAAGCGCTATCAAAGTGATCGAGGTCGTGCCTCAGCCGGCCCCGGTGACCAAGCAGTTCCAGGCCGGCACTGGTACGGTAATCGCCGAAATGTCGCCAGATACCACCTTCAACGTAACGCATGAAGGGCCTGGCGATGGTGGCGTGATTGTGGAGGTGGTGGATCCGACCAAGATCACTGGATTGGATTACACTGTGGTGTTCGAAGAGACCGCCGATGGCATCGTCTGGCACCTGGATCGTTCCGACGGTCAACGGGTACTGGCGAACCAGACCAACCAGAATGGCGATCTGGACTATCTGCCGGTGGATGGCTTGCTGGTGCGCGTATCCGGTCCGCCGCTGGCCTTTGGTGCGGGCGAAGGCAACGGGATCGTTGAAGTCGCTTTCAATGGTCAGCCGCTCACGCCGGACCAATATGACGCGGCCGGGGCACCGTACAATGGCAACAAGGTGTGGCATAGCCTGAATCATAGCAACCAAATCGATCGCTATTATGTCAGCGCCGGCGGTGGCGGCGGTGCAATTTCGCGCCTGATGCGGTACATTCAGTTTGCCGTGCCGCGCGATTTTGAACTGCGTTTCACCGATACCGGTGGCTATGGGGTCTATGCTTTTGAAGATGACAAGATTGCAAAAGTGCCCTTTGAAATTTGGGACATTGGTGTGGCAACTCCGGATGATCCCTCCGATGATTATCGTATGATCCCGTTCCTGCTGTCGTGGGATTCCACTAAAGCCGAATGGGGTTGGGCTAATGGTACGGATCCAGCCTTCGGTTTCCCGGCCTCAGACTGGGTGTACTGGATGGATCCGTATGAGAAAACCTCATCGACCAAGTCGTATGACGATTTCGCCGCAGCGGCTGAGGCTGCCGGTGGCCCGGGTGGAACCTATCCATTCGATGGCAACCAGCCGCACTGGGGCTACTTCATCGATCGTCATGGCGGCTTCGTCTACCCGATCGGTCGTTCGATCTACTGCGATTTTGACGGTAATGGCACTCCGCCGCCGTCGGGTACGGTGATTCGTTTCAACACCACCAAGCCCAACTCGCCGCAGGATCGATACACATTCAGCACCAAAGGATTCGAGCCCAAGACCCTATCCACGGCCGATGCTTCCAAGAAGGCCGCAGAAATGGTCAATGTGTTCCCGAATCCGTACTACGGTCGCAACAAAGAAGAAACCGATCCGGTCAACCGGTTCGTCACGTTCTCGCATTTGCCCGAAACCGCCACGATTCGCATCTTCACTCTGGGTGGTAAGCTGGTGAAGGTGATCAACCACAGTGGCGGCCAGTTCGAGCAGTGGGATCTCCGCAATGACGCAGGAATTCCGGTTGCCAGCGGAATCTACATTGTGCACATCGAGATGGGCGCTTTGGGCGAAAAGGTGCTGAAAGTGGCCGTCTTCATGCCTGAAGAGCGCCTGGATGCGATTTAATATCGCACCAATGGCGGCGGCATCCTCCCGCTGCGGAGGGTGCCCCACTGGCCTGTCAGGCTAAGACTTCCGTCAGTGTGATTTGATGATGGGATCAAAGATCATTTAAGGAGGGCAACCAATGTCAAAGTTTAAAAATATAATCAGTTTTCTGGTGTTTGCCTCTGTGGTGGTGGCAGCTGTCCACGTGGAGGCGGGTAACCCCAAGCGCCGTGGTACATCCGGTGCTCAGGAGCTGCTGATTCCGGTGGGTTCCCGGGGCACGGCCATGGGCGGTGCCGTGGTATCCAGCACCAGTGGAATCGATGCGATTTTTTGGAACCCCGCTGGCCTTGCCGGTATTGATGCCGGCGCGCAGCTTATGGCATCAAATCTGCAATATATTGCCGATATTAGTGTCAACTACGCTGCCGTCGCAGGCAACTTCCGCGGTGTGGGCTGGTTCGGGTTCAGCATCAAAACTCTCGACTTCGGAGAAATCCCGGTAACCACCGAAGATAATCCTGATGGTACCGGTGCGACTTTTTCACCCACGTTTCTGACCCTCGGTGTCACCTACGCCCGTGCTATGACCGACCGCATCTTGTTCGGCGCCACGGTGAAGGTGGTCTCCGAAGAAATTACCCGCGAACGGGCCACGGGTGTGGCATTCGACTTCGGTTTGCAGTACAGTACCGGACCCGGCGGTCTCCGTCTGGGTGTTGCCCTGAAAAACCTCGGTGGCAACATGAAGTTCGACGGCCCGGACCTCGAAGAAAAGGTCAACATCCCTGGCCAGCGGGTGGGAAGCCAGGTGCGCAATCTGCGTGTGCCTTTGAACCCGTTTGAATTGCCCACCACCCTGGAACTGGGTGTGTCCTATGAATGGAAGGTCAACGAGACCAACAGCCTTACCTTCAGCGGTAGCTTCTTGAACGACAACTTCGGTCTCGACCTGTACTCCGGTGGCGTGGAATACAATATGAATAATATGGTTTTTCTGCGAGGCGGTTTTGCGGCAGCATACGATGTTGAACAAGCCACATTCCAGACCCAGAGCGAAGAATTCTTGTTCGGTCCCTCGTTCGGCGCCGGTGTGCAGTACGAAATCACCTCCGGCATCAAACTCGCGATCGATTACGCCTACCGGACTACCCAGTACTTCGATAACAACCAGTGGCTCACGCTGACCGTAACGTTTTAATTCGAAACGTGGATATTCAAAAGGGGCTGGACCTGTGGGTTCAGCCCCTTTTTTATGTTATACCTTGCTTCTATATTTGCGATTATGCATGAAAAACTATGGCTTGATGTTGCATCCAAGGTCAGCGAAAAAAGGGAAAGCACTTTTTTGCCTTTCCATCATAGATGAAGGGTAGCCAATAGCATAAAATCAGCAATTTTAGCTAAAAATCCCTTTCCCTTTTTTGAAAGAATTTTGTAACATTTAAAAAAGCCAACCGGAACTATTTTATGGAGTGTTTTCCATGTTGAACTTGCGCGGCAATGGTAGGGGAGGGAAGCTCCTGGCGTCGTTCCTGCTTCTCTGGGTCTCGGCGGGCTGGGCCCAGCCGCAAAGAAAATTGCAATTGAGCGTCGATTACGGCATCTTTAGCTTTGGAACCGACCGGACCTATCTGGAACTTTACTACGCCCTGGATCAGAGTGCATTGGTCTATAAAAAAGACGCGCAGGACCGGCTCATGGCGCAAACCCTGATGCGGTTGAACCTTTTCAAAGGCAAAGAGCTGTATGCCTCCAAAGCCTGGCGGCTGCAAAGCGCCCTCTTGGACACGACCCGGAAACAGGAGAAAATGGTGGATCAACTGCGCTACGAGGTCGAGCCGGGCCATTACACCATCCGTTTGTTGGCCCGCGATTTGAACGACTTTGCCAATGCTGATAGCGTCGAGATGGAGATTGATGTGCCGGCACCCCAGAACGACGCCTTCAGCCTGAGCAGCATCCAGCTCGCCAGCCAGATCACCCGGGTGCAACCCGATCAGCGTGATATCTTCTGCAAAAGCACGTTGCGCATCATTCCCAATCCGGATGGATTTTACGGCCAGGACCGTCCGCTGCTGTACTACTATATCGAATCCTATCACCTCAACCGCGTGCTGAACGGCTCCATATACAAAACCCGCTGCCAGATCGCCGACGCCAACGGCAAACCACTGGACAATCCCAAACCGCGCATCCGCAAAAAACGGCTGGTGGCTTCGGGCCTGGATGTGGGCAACATCAATGTGTCCAACCTGCCGTCCGGCACCTATTTTCTGATGTTCACGGTGATGGATGAAAATGATCAGGAAGTCGGCACCACTTCGAAGAAATTTTATGTGTACAATCCCGAGGTGGACAAAACCGTCATCGCGCAGCGCAAGAGCACCGATCCACTGTACCAGTATTTCCAGAGCCTGGATGCGCCGCTGCTCGATCGCGAATATGAGCTCATCGCCTATATCGTGCGCGATCAGGATCGAGAAATCTGGCAAAGCCTGACCAGTGTGGAAGCCAAAAGGGAATTTCTGGCCGCTTTCTGGCGCGCGCGGGATCCGGATCCAAAGACGCCCGAAAATGAAATGCGGGAAGAGTATTTCAAGCGTCTGGAGGAGGCCAATCGCCGGTTTCGCAGCTACAGCCGCGATGGTTGGCGCACCGACCGCGGGCGCGTGTACATTCTGTACGGTCCCCCCGATTACATCGATCGTTACCCGAGCACTGGAGATACCAAACCCTACGAAATCTGGACCTATAACTACGTCCCAGGGCAGGGAAAGGCGGAGTTTATTTTTGCCGATATGAACGAGCTGCGGGAGTTTCAGCTCATCCATGCCACGCCGGTGGGTGAAGTGAAAAACGAAGATTGGAAACGATTTATCAGCGTTATCCGGTGATGATTTGCAGACGGCGTTTGTCGTTCGTCGCCTGTCATTAACGCGGTGATTCGATTGTCTCACAGAGCACTCCGCCACACTGAATGTATTCGCGCTGCATCGCGAACTCATCGCTTCTGCGAGCGGTCACATTTTTAAAATGGATGTGGGCGAAATTAAATTCGAATCTTCGAGATTCGATGTTGCTTCTAATCCTTTTTATATTTCTGACCCACGACCGCGGGGGATGATCATGAACGCGTTACGATACGGGCTTTTGCTGCCGGGTATTATTATGCTCGCCGCCTGGTTTGTCTCACCCGCCGCCGCACAGCGCATCATCGATTTCTCTCGACAGCCTGCCGACATCGCCATTCGGGGCGACCTTGACGGCCAGGGGCTCGGTGCCAGTTCTGCCATCGGCGACCTCAACGGCGATGGCCTGCGCGATCTCGTTGTCGGGGCGCCCGGCGGCTGGGCCATGGATAATGCCAATCCGGGGGATGTCTTTATCTTCTTTGGCCGGAGCCACTGGCCCGGACAGATCGATTTGAACACCGGCCGTGCCGATGTCTCGATTTCCGGCCGGCATCCGGGCGATCGTTTCGGCCAGGCCCTGTTTGCGACCGATGTAAACGGCGATGGAGTGGATGATCTGATCATCGGTGCGCCGGGCACCACGGCGGACGTGCGAGCCAATGCCGGAGCCGTGTATGTGCTGTTCGGGCGGGCTGAATGGCCCTCGCACCTGCCCATGGATTCTACCGAATCGGATATCCTGTTCTGGGGACGGGAGCCCGAGGAACAGTTGGGCAATGCCGTTGCCTCCGGCGATATCAACGCCGATGGCCGCGCCGATCTCATCCTCGCCGCCTGGATGGGCAGCTACCCCGGCATGATCGCCAATGGCAAAGTTTATGTATTTTGGACGGTCGATTCGCTTTCCGGATTGATGGATTTGCTTGAGACGCCGGCCGATCTCACCGTTTTTGGCAAGAATAACAACGATTTTGCCGGTGTATCCATCGCCGCGGCGGATTTCGATGGCGACGGTCATGACGATATTCTCATCGGCGATCACAAGGCCAACACCCCGGCCGGGCTCGATGCCGGCGTGGCTTATGCCGTGAAGGGCGCGGTGCGCATGGCCGACACCTTGTGGTTCCGCGAGCGTCCGCCTTCGCTGCTCATCATGGGCCCGTCGCAGTTCGATCACTTCGGTTTTGCCATGATTGCTGCCGATCTCAACGGCGATGGCCTGAGGGACTGGCTGGTGGGCGCGCGGCAGGCCAATCCCGTGGCCGGTATCGAGAATGGCGGCAGCGTGTACGCCTTTTTCGGCCATGATGCGTTTCCCGATACCCTGGATTTGAGCCAGAATGCCGCCGACATCCATTTTTACGGCACCGATGCGTTTGGCTTTCTTGGCTCGGCGCTGGCCGCCGGCGATGTGAACGGCGACGGGCTTGCGGATGTGGTCCTGGCTGCGCCCCGGGCCACGGTGAACGCTCGCCGGGATGCCGGGCGAGTGTATGTGCTGATTGCCGGAGAAAACTGGCCGGCGGAATGGCAGGTGAACGAGCAAACCGCCCGGTTGACGCTGCAAATCAGCGCAGAAGCCGCTTTTTTCGGGGCGGCCCTTGGCATCGGCGACATCAATGGCGATGGGCTGGATGACCTCGTTGTCGGCGCGCCGGGCGAGGACCAGACCGGCATCGCGCGGGTGCTGTTTGGAAGCCGCGTGCTCCAGATCGCCAATAGCGACCGGCGAGCTGTTCTCCCGCAGCAGTTCCGAATCATCGGATTGAACCCGAATCCATTTCAGCAAACCACGCTCCTGCACATCGAGTTGCTGCAACCAACCGCTCAACTGCGCCTGCGCGTGTTTGATCTGCTTGGACGGGAAGTTTTTTCCAAACGTTTGTCGCATCAGCCGCCGGGCATGCTGCGCGTGCGACTGAATTTTGCTGCCGAGCCGCTATCCGCCCTGCCTGCGGGCATCTACTGGCTAATGGTGGAAACGCCGTCTCAGCGGCAGGTCAAGCGGCTGGTCTATCTGCGATGATGGCCTGTGAATGAGATCGAAGCAGGAAAGGCCGCGCCGCTTCGGGACGAAAACCATGCACCGCAATCCTTGAATCGCAAATCGAGGCGAGGCTTGAACTGTTTGTTTAAATGGAAGTTGTGGCTGGTCGCTGGTCTGCTATTCTGGCCGGTCTGGTCAGCTCGTCCGCAGGCGCCGCCGTTGCGCGGACGCGTGCTGGATGCCGATAGCCGTAGGCCCATTGCCAGTGTCAATATCGTGGTTCTCCGGACCCGCCTTGGCACCACAACCGATCGCGACGGCCGATTTGAGTTGCCTCCATCGTTGCAGCCGACCGATACGCTGACGTTTTCGCATATCGGCTATCATTCGTTCCGATGCAGCGTGCGCGACCTGGCCGGCATGGAAGCCGTGCTGCTGCGCGTGCGCGTATTGCCGTTTCCGGGCCTGGAGGTCGAAGCACAGAAAGATTCGCCGGTATCGCGTGAAATTCCGGCCTCGGTGACCCTGCTGCCGGTAGAAACGGTGCTCGCCGAGGCCTCCACCGATCTGGGGGATTATCTGCAGCGCAATGCCAGCGTGAAAATTGACGAGACCCTCGCCGGGCAGAAGTGGCTTTCGGTGCGTGGCGGCAATCCCGACGAGGTGCGCATCGT
>JAUZRQ010000074.1 GCA_030950365.1 Candidatus Zhuqueibacterota bacterium
CGAGCGGCTGGCCATCGGCTGGCTGGAGACGCGCATCCCGGAGGAAATGACGGTGTACGCCACCATCTGCCGCATCGCGCACCGGATCATCGCCGAAGGGCTATCCGACCGCGTCATTCAGCCCGGCTTCACCAGCACCGAAGACGTGCAATGGTGGTACCGCGAGCGCATCCGCGAGCTGAAACTCTCGACCTGGTTTCATCCATCGGTGTCGGTGCAGCGAGCCGGCGAACCCGGGACCACCGGCACCTTCGCCTCACGGCCCGGCCCCAAAATCATCCAGCGCGGGGACCTGATTCATGTGGATTTCGGCATCACCTACCTGGGCCTCAACACTGACACGCAGCAGCACGCCTACGTGCTGCGTCCCGGCGAAACCGACGCTCCGGAAGGCCTGAAACGTGCGCTGGCCATTGGCAACCGGCTGCAGGATATTTTGATGTCGCAGTTCGAGGCCGGACGAACGGGCAATGAAATTTTAAAACGCGCCCTGGAGGAGGCCCAAAAAGATGGCATCCGCGGCAGCATTTACACGCACCCCATTGGCTTTCACGGTCATGCCGCCGGGCCGATTATCGGCCTGTGGGACCAGCAGGAAGGCGTGCCCGGCCGCGGCGATTATGAATTGCATTACAATACCGCGCATTCCATCGAGCTCAACGTGCGTGTGAATATTCCGGAATGGAACAACAAAGAAATCCGCATCATGCTGGAAGAAGACGCCTTTTTCTCCCGCGACGGCATCCGTTTCATCGACGGCCGGCAAACGGAGCTGATTTTGATCCGGTGAAACCGAACGCAACATGTTTGCCTTCTGATGAGCGCAACATCGGGACCATCATGCTTGAGCATGGACCATTGGTCATTCACTGGCAGGAACACCGCCAGGATTTCTTCTATCCATCCGGTGCACTGACACAAATGAATGCTAAAATCAATCCACCAGTAACTTTCCATGCAGAAGCAGCATCAGACGTTTCGGAGGCAACTCGAAAAAGAGTGATGCGCTGCTGATGCCGTGTTGAGTTGGTCGCCATTGTGCGGGACTCAACATCGAGGACAGGACAAACTGCAAAGGTCTCCCCCTGGCCCAGGAAGGGATACCGCCATGCAGCCGAACGGCGCATTCATGCGAGGTGAAGAAAGAAGCGGCCTCGCAACTACCGGCCGGAAGCCCCTGGCGGTGGCGGGAAGACAACCACCATGTTTACGTTTTTAGCCTGCTCTACTGCTTTTTTTCACAAAAACAACTCCGCCACATCAAACGCCAGTTTGCGGATGCCGGCGCGCTGCAGGTTAGCAAAGATGACCACGGCAAAACCTTTTTCCGGGATGCGGATGAGAATCGTGGTGCCGCCAGTAGCGCCGCCAGTGTGTCCGATCCACCGATGGCCTTTGACCTTCTCCCAGATGCGCCAGCCCAGGCCGTAATGGGCATCGCGGCCGTTGGGCAACACGGTTGGCATGTACATGATTTTCTGCGTGCTCTTTTTCAGCAAAATCTCCCGGTCCAGCGCGATATGAAATCGGGCTAGATCGCCGACCGTGGAAATCATGCCCCCGCCGGCCCACTTGATGGACAGGTCCGCGTACGGCGCGTTGGTGAGCGAATCGCCGTTGACCAGCACGTATTGCCGCACCCGCAGCGGCACAATCTCGCGCGGATGTTCGAGATAGGTGTGATTCATGCCCGCCGGGATCCAGACGTATTTCTGCAAATACGCTTCAAACGACATGCCAGTAGCGGTTTCCACCACCCCGGCCAGGAGATTATAGCCATAGGTGCTATAACTGAACCGCGTGCCCGGCCGGAACAGCAGGGTATCGTCCTTGAAAATCCGGATGGCATCGGCCAGATTATCAAACGAACGCTTCATCTCAAATTCGCCGGGACGGTAATGCCGGATGCCGGCGGTGTGGGTCATCAAATGCCGCAGGGTCACCTTCCAGCGCTTTTGCGGGAAACTGGGAACGTATTTTTGAATCGGATCGCTCAGCTTGACTTTGCCCTGCTCCACGAGCTGCATCACCGCCACAGCCGCGATGGGTTTGGAAATGGACGCGATCCGGAACACCGATTCCGGTCGCACCGATGAGCCGTTTTCCACATCGGCATAGCCAAAGCCTTCCTGCCAGATGATGGAATCGTTCTTTACCACAGCCACGGCCATTCCCGGAATACCGTGTTCCATGCGCACTTTTTCAATCAGCAGGCGGGCTTTGACGCGCGCATCCGGCCGGGTGCCGGCCAGAAGCAGCGCCGGCACCAGCGCCAGCCACAGCAGCACCCCACCGGTCAGTCCGAAATTCCAGCGTTTGTTTTCCATTATTATACACCCTCACGAAATTTCTATTTTTGGAATGATCCTGCAATTTAGAACGGCCAAACCGCCGTTGACCATACACCAGCAACTTCCTGAAATACGAGCCGACGTTCAGGATTTCTTTTTCGCCTCGCGGGCCTTTTTCACCATCTCGCGCACCTCTTTCAGCAGAGTCGGCGCATGATATGGGATCCCATCTTTGATGGTCCACTCGATGCCGCCCCAATCGCCGCGCTGCTGGTCGAGAATCGGATTGATGCCTTTGGGATACAGGATGTGCAGATTCTCCAGCGGGTTGCCGTTCACCACCACCACATCGGCGAGGTAGCCCGGCTTGATGCGGCCCAGTTCTTTTTCTTTTCCCAGAATTTTGGCGCCATTGTGCGTGGCGTGTTGAATCACTTCCAGCGGCTGGAATCCGGCTTCTTCGTGCAATTCCAGTTCACGCAAAAAGCCGAAACCGAACATCTCATAAATAAAGCCAGCATCCTCGCCGGTGCCCACCGTGCCGCCCATGCGCGCGAACTCCAGCACGGCCCTCATCCAGATGCGGTAGTTTTCCTTCCAGAACACTTCATCGGTGTTGGTCCAGCCGAAGAAAAAGGAGCCGTGGTAGTTCGGATCCGGCGTGAAAAAATCGGCCAGCGCCGGATGCAGATAGTCGTTGAACCAGGGTTTGGTGATGGCGCGCTGGAGATCGCGGCAGGCTTCATAGATAGCAAAGGTGGGATTCCACGCCACGCCGGCATCGACCATGGCCTGCAGCACCTTGCGCAGTTTTTTGTGATTGACCTCGCGCCACAGCCGGCCGGCATAGCGGAAGCGGTCCAGCTCGTTGGCATAGTTGAAATCCGGCGGGAAATGCTGCACGCCATTTAGGGCGGCATCGGGCACACCGTACCAGTGCTCGATGGAGGTGGTGCCGGCGCGGATATCGTCCCATGCGTTGGCGTCCTCCACGCCAACATGGTGCGCGATGCGCAAGCCCTGTTTGCGGGCCTCATCCGCCGCGATAGAAAAGGTCTCGCGATCGAGCTGGTGAAACTTGAGGCCGTCCGCACCCAGCTTTTTCAGTTCCCGGATCCGCTTACGGATGGACGCCTCGTCCGGTTTGGATGAAAACCACAGATACAAAAACATCCGCGGGGCGATGATTTCGTTTCTGGCGCTTTTTTCGCGCTGAACCACGGCTTTGTTGGGGTCACTGCCCACGTCGCGAATGGTGGTGACGCCGCAGCCGAGCCACAGGTTGTACTGATACTGAAACGGCATGTCCTGCCCGGCGCGCGAATCCATCAAATGCGCATGCAAATTGATGAAGCCCGGCAGCACGTATTTGCCCTTCGCCGGGATAACGGCATCGGCTTTCAGCCGGTGTTCGGCATTGGCCTTTGTGCGGGCAATCCGTTCGATGCGGTTGCCGCGGATGATAATATCCACCGGCCCTTCCGCCGGCGTGGCGACGCCATCCACGAACATGGCGTCGGTGATGACCAGCATGTCGGCGCGCTGCGCATGCTGCGCTTGTTTTGGCTGCGCTGCCATTGACTGAAAGCGCATCATCAAAACCAACGACACGATCAGCCCGTAACCAGTACGTAAACGAATCATGGGATCTCCTTCTTCATCAAATTGCACCGTTTGCTTTTTTGATTCGACTGTCGTTTTTTCTCCACTCCGCACGCTGGCTCCGCCGCTATCTTGAAGTTTTTTGACTCTGATGAGTAGATCACCATCAGGTAGCAGCGTATGAGTGTGAACACGAAAACGGTTTTTCTATTGGACGTCCGGCATTGCAAAATGATCAATGGAATCATGGGTAAGGCACTATTGACAAAGTATCCTCCATTTCATGGCTGCCGCAACGATTTTGACCCAAACGGAATCGGCTCGTCCGAAAATCCCGCCGCACGACCGTACCGGCGTGGTTCCATATTCATTTTTGCAGCTCCGGCTGCACAAGCGTTTCGCTGTTCTATTCAGATATTTTGATTAAAAAATGCAAATAATGTGACAAAGTCACAGACCCGGCGGTGAGATTTGCTTAAAATTGGATACAAAGCGCTAATCCGAAGAAACTCACCAATTCGGAGGGACGTACCATGAAAGCAAACGTTGGCGGTTTTGATAAGATGCTGCGCATCCTGCTGGGTGTGGTGATCATCGCTGCGGGATTCTATTTCAAATCCTGGCTCGGCGCAATCGGTCTGGTGCCGCTGTTAACCGGTCTAATCGGTTGGTGTCCTCTGTATGCGCCATTTGGCATTTCGAGCCATAAAGCGGACGGCTAATTATCGACCATACGTTAAAAGATTCAAGAGGCGCTCATAAGCGCCTCTTTTTTTTCTGCAGGATTCGGCATTGAAGTTAAAAAATCATTGAATTACATCAAAATTCGTGATATCTTTGCCACTTTCTTAAAGTGTTCAATTTAAATTTCGATACATCAGGAGGATGGTCCTATCAGCGGAAATCTGAAAGCGGTTGCGGGTTTTGAAGATTCCAAAGCTGAAAGGAGCCATTCAATAGGAGGCCCATTCATGCCGAATTTTGTTCCGGTCTCAAGAAAGCCGATTGATTTTCGTGCCGATATCACCCGCGTTATTCTAAAGCCCTTTGTACCATCATCCGAAGAGCGTATCCGCAAAATCATCGATCGCGTTCTGAGCCTGTCCGAAGACACGGTGGAGCAGTGGCTCGACCGCGTCATCGGTGAGTTTGCCCACCGTCACAATCACTTCCAAAAAGTTTTGCAGGAAAACTACCAGCGTGTGGCGCATTACATTCCCAAAGGCAAAAAATTGTCCGATAAGCGCAAAACGCTCATCGGGGCGTATTTCACGCACGAGTATTCCGTGGAAGCGGCGGCGCTATTCAATCCATCCATCGTGCCACATCCCAATCAGCGCGATTTGCCGGCGGGCCACGAACGCTTTATCCTGAGTTTGCGCGCCACCGGCGAAGGCCACATATCATCCATCGAATTCCGCAGCGGCGTACTCGATGCGCAGAACGAAGTCTCCATGGAAACGCCCACGCCGTTTTTGCTCCCCGGAGAAGTTCAGCCGCTGCGTACGCCCGCGCTGGATTTTCTGCGAGCCGCGCTGGAAGCGTCCTCGCTGCCAAAAGGAATTCTGAAGCAGGTGTTGCAAGCCAACGGCAAACCTGCATCTGTCGATAGCGTACGCAAGGCGCTGCAGCATCAAACCCGCGTGCATCCGGAACTCCGCGCGCTGCTGCCGGACATGCTGGAACAACTGGACCGAGCGGAGCGCGAAAGTTTCGCTTTAACGTATGCCAACGATGTGCCGGTGAGCGAGCGCATCATCTTCCCGGTGTCGAGCGAGGAGCGCAACGGCATCGAGGATGCGCGCTTTGTGCAGTTCACCGATGACAACGGCGATGTGGTGTACTACGCGCCTTACACGGCCTACGATGGCAAGCAGATCAACATGAAATTGCTGCAAACCAAAGATTTCCTGCATTTCGAGGTCTATCCGCTGTTTGGTCAGGCCATTCGCAACAAGGGCATGGCGCTGTTTCCCGAGAAGATCAACGGTAAATATGCGGCCATTTCCCGTCAAGATGGCGAAAGCCTGTTTCTGATGTACTCGGATTCGCTGTTCCGCTGGGAAGAAGCCGAGGTCATTCGCATTCCGGAGCTGCCGTGGGAGGTGGTGCAAATCGGCAATTGCGGCTCGCCCATTAAAACCGAAGAGGGGTGGCTGCTGCTGACGCACGGTGTCGGACCGCTGCGCAAATACGTGATCGGCGTGTACCTGCTTGATTTGCACGATCCGTCAAAAATCATCGGTGCGCTGGACGAACCGATCCTGTCGCCCAACGAAAAGGAGCGCGAAGGCTATGTGCCCAACGTGGTATATTCTTGCGGTGGCATGGTGCGCCAGAACGAGCTGATTCTGCCTTATGCGTATTCCGATGTGGGCACGGGCATCGCGACCATCCCGCTGCCGCAATTGCTGCGGGCGCTGCAAGCGTGAATGGCAATTTTCCTTTGGAGCTTGCCATAGCGAGGCGCGTGATGAATCAGGTAGCGCGGCTCGCCTGAGACGCGAAAAAACAACCTGTAAAAGCTGCTTTGCCGGACGAAGGCAAATAAAAGCGACTCACAGAGTCGCTCTACGAAATAATTACTTGCAAAATAAAAAACAACTTAGAAAGTAATGTTTTTTAAAACCCACTTCCGGAACGAAATCCATCCTAATTCCGTTAAAATCATAAATTTCCCATCCAAACCACAATCTCAGGAGTCATTATGAAATTCCGCCAGGGGATTTATTTTGCAATTCTTTATTGCCTTTTTCTACATGGCTTTTTTGCTGCTCCTGCTGTCCGGGCCTCCCAACCACCGCACCACCCAAACCGGCTTCTGGTTAAATTCAAATCCAAATCGCTTTTGCTATCACAAATCAAAACTGAATTGCTGGCCCGGCAGACCAGCCGCTTATCTTCGCCCCAATTGCGCAAAGCCAGCGGTGCCCTGATGGTATTCCGGCAAAACTATCGCATAAGCGAGCTGGCAGCGCTGGCTCCGGTATCCCTGAACCGGCCCCTTCCCGCCGGCGTGGATCGCCTCTTCGTACTGACATTGGCAGAAGATACCTCACTACTTGACGCACTATCCCGACTCAGCGCCGATCCGGACATCGAATACGCCGAGCCGGACTACATCGGCCAGGGAGCTGGCGTGGAAACCAGCGGCGTTCATACCCCGGAAGCCGATAGCCCCAAGCGCTCCCAACTCCTGCCCAATGATCCGCTTTTCAGCAACCAGTGGGGCCTGCGCAATACCGGTCAAATCGTGGGTGGCGTCACCGGCCTCGTGGGCGCGGACATCAATGCGGCGCCGGCCTGGGACATCACCACCGGTGATTCGACGCTGATTCTGGCCGTCTTAGATAGCGGCATTCCGGCCGGAACCGGCGAGTTTACCGGCCGGTTGATGCGCGGCCATGATTACGTCAACAATGACAGCGATCCCAAAGATGACCATGGCCACGGCTCGAACGTCACCGGCATCGCGGCGGCCACAGGCAACAATGGCCGGCTGATCGCCGGCGTGGATTGGCGGTGCCGGATTCTGCCCATGAAAATTCTCAACGACAAGAATCGGGGCTTTTATAGCTGGTGGATGTCGGCCCTGGTGGCGGCGGCGGATAGTGGCGCGCGGGTGATCAACATGAGCGTGGGTGGCACGGGCTACAGTCAGGGATTGCAAGATGCCGTCACCTACGCGGTTGCCAAAGGGGCCATTGTAGTGGTTTCTATGATGAATGAAAATGCGGAAACGCCGTTTTATCCGGCGGCTTTTCCCAATGTCATAGCCGTGGGCGCCATCAACAACCGCAACGCGCGTGCGGTGCCGTTTTGTTGGGGAAGCGGCGGCAGCAACTACGGCGATCATATCGACTTCATGGCTCCGGGCGAACGCATTTATGGGCTCAGTCACCAATATCCCAACGGTTACAGCATTTATTGCGGCACCTCCCAGGCCGCGCCGCACGTCTCGGGCGTGATCATGTTATTGCTGGCGGCGAATCCATCGCTGAATTATTCACAGGTGTACAATCTGCTCAAAGCCGGCGCGCACGATCAGATTGGGCCGTCCACCGAGGACACCCCCGGTTGGGATCGCTATTTTGGCTGGGGCCGCGTGGATGCGCTGGCTTCGCTGACGCAACTGGTCACCGGCCTGGCCGAACGCCGTCCCGGCCAGCCGCAGGGATTTCAACTGCTGCAGAACTACCCCAATCCGTTTAATCCGGCCACGACCATCGAATACAGGATCGATCAGCCCGGCCATGTGAGACTGGTGATTTACAACGTCACCGGGCAGAGGGTACGCACGCTTGTGGACGAATGGCAGCCGGCCGGACACTACCAGGTGATCTGGGACGGGTTTTCGGACCGGCGGGCGTTTTCCGTGCCGGCAGGCGTGTATTTCTATGAGTTGAAAAGGGGCGATCGCGTCGCACGCAAACGGCTCATCCTGCTTCGGTGAACCGTGCTCAGGAAGCGACGCGCTCAGCGGCTTTCTCAGCGGGCAGCGCGTTGCGCACCTGCTCGTATTCCCGCACCATGTTGTGCACGATCTCCGCGATGGGCAGCACTTCGTCGATCAGCGACGCGACTTGACCGGCGCCCCAGAGTTGCTTCCAGGTGGGCCGGTGGGCAGCCTTTTCCAGCAGCCGCATGCTGCGCAGGGTGCGCAGGGCAAACACCATCTGGCGCAATCGCCGGTTCTTCAGCATCTTGCGCTCAAGCCAGCTCAGCTCGGTGCCCATTTTGCGCACATACTCGGTGCGGATCACGCTGGCGGGCACCCCATCCAGTTTGTAAGTGGTGACGATATCCTCGGGCCGTGCGCGCAGAATGGCCTGCTTGTAGTCGTCCACCACCGGGCATTCGCGACTGGCGATGAACCGTGTGCCCACGGATACGCCGTCGGCGCCGAGCGCCAGCGCCGCCAGCAACCCCGCGCCATCGGCAATGCCGCCCGCCGCCACAATGGGCACAGAGTAGTGCTTTTTCAAATATGGGATCCACACGAACGGCGAAATGGTGCCGCCATGGCCGCCCGCGCCGCTACTCACGGCGATCAGGCCATCCACGCCGCTATCCACCGCCTTTTTCGCATGCTCCTCAAAAATCACATCGCAATACACCTTGCAGCCCACCTCATGCGCCCGCCGGATGACTTCTTCCGGGTTGCCCAGCGAGGCGATGATCATGGGCACGCGCTCTTCCATACAGATGTCCAGTTGCTGGCGGTAGTAAATGTTGGTTTTGTTGACGATCAAATTCACGGCAAACGGCCGCCGGGTACGCTGTTTGATCTCCCGCAGCCAGTCGCGCAAGGTCTCCACCGGCCGGGCATTCAGCGCCGGGAACGAACCGATGGCGCCGGCCTCGCTGGCTGCCACCACCATATCGACATTGCTCACCAGAAACATCGGCGCGACGATGATCGGCACCTCACAGCCCAGGTCGTCGGTCAATCGGGTTTTCAGGGAAAGATTCGCTGCCACGTTTGCAGGCTCCTTTAGTTTGAATGGCGATGATCGGTTCGCATTGCGGGTTTGTGCTTTATAAAAAATCGATTATTGCAATCGTCGCTTTCCTGCGCAATATGGATGGTTTAAAAATTCTCTCGCAGAGGCGCCAGGCGCGTAGAGTTTTTTTGTTTGAAGATGACCCAAATCGCCGGAACTCCTTAATTTTGCTTGCCAGTCCAGTTAAAGCCCATCATCATCCGTGTTCAATCCACACTAATCCGTGGCTAAACCTTCTGTAAAATCCAATTATCCTCAAAGCACATTATTCAACCGCTTTTTCCTCCAAAAAACGCCACGTCCTCCGCGAACTCCACGGATTGCTTTTGCAATTTGGCCCCTCAAAACTACCAACCGCGTTCCATCCGCGGCAATCCGTGGCTAACCCCAAAAACCTGCGCCAGTCTGGGAAATCGGTGGTTTTAATCCCGCAGTGCAGCTATCGCCGGATGTACGTATACCCCTCAAATCCCTGCCGGTACGCCTGCAGTATGCGGCGCGAATCTTCCAGCGACAACCGCTTCTCGCGCACGGCCCGCTCGACGCTCTGCCGGAACTTCCGCACCAGTTCCTCGCGGTTGTGCTGCACGTAATGCAACACCTCGGTCACCGTATCGCCGTCTTCCACATGATCCACCCGGTACGTGCCGGCTTTGGCCTCCCAGGACACATGCACGGCATTGTTGTCGCCGAACAGGTTGTGCAAATCGCCGAGAATCTCCTGATACGCGCCGACCAGAAAAATACCGAGCAGGTACGGTTCGCCGTCACGCAGGCCGTGCACCGGCAACGTGGATCGCGTCCGCGCCAGATCGGAAAACCGATCGATTTTGCCGTCCGAATCGCAGGTGATGTCCGCCAGAATGGCGCGGTGATCCGGGCGCTCGTTCAGCCGCTGCAGCGGAGCGATGGGAAACACATGCCCGATGGCCCACCAGTCCGGCAGCGATTGAAACACTGACAGATTGCAATAATAGATGTCCGACAGCCGCTCGTGCAGGCCTTCCAGCTCCTCGGGGATAAACTCGCTCTGGCGGGCATACTGCCAGATTTTGCGCAGCGCCGCCCAAAACAGCGCCTCGCCGGTCGCGTGCCACTCCAGGCTGATGTAGCCGAGCTTGAAAAGCGCCAGAAGCTGATCGCGGGCATCCTGTACGTCGTGAAAATGCTCCTGGAAATTGGTTTCATTGATAATGTTGTACAAATCCCACAGCTCCCACACCTGCACCGGGGCTTTTGTATAATCCTTATCCGGGATGCCGTTGCCGGGCAGTTGCACCGCGCCGAGCACGTTGGTGACCAGCACCGAGTGATGCGCGGTCAGCGCGCGCCCGGATTCGGACACGATCGTGGGATGCTCGATGCCAGCCTCGTTGCACACGGTCTTGAGCTCGTACACCACCGTGTTCGCGTACTCCTGGACGTTGTAGTTAGCCGAATTGGCGGTATCCGTCTGCGAGCCATCGTAATCCACCGCCAGGCCACCGCCGACATCAAGATACTCCAGCGGCACGCCCATTTTTTTCAGCTCGATGTAATACCGACCGGCCTCGCGCAGGGCATCGCGCAGGGTGCGCACGGAACAGATCTGGCTGCCGAGGTGGTAATGCAGCAATCGCAGATGCGCCAGTGCGTTACGATCCTGCAGAAAGCGGACGGCCTTCAGCACTTCAGTGGGACCGAGGCCGAATTTGGCGCGGTCGCCGCCGGACGCCTCCCAGCGTCCCGCGCCGCGAGAACTCAGCCGCGTGCGCAGGCCGATGATCGGCTCGACCTGCAATGTCTCGGCCAGGTTCAGTATAGTGGGCAGCTCATTGAATTTTTCCACCACCAGAATGACCCGCAGGCCCAGCTTGCGCGCGTTCAGCGCCAGTTCGATGTATTCCTCGTCCTTGTAACCGTTGCACACGATCAGTGAATCGACGTCCCGGATGAGCCCCAGCACGATGAGCAGCTCGGGCTTGGAACCGCACTCGAGTCCCAGGTGCCGCGTCTGACCGGCGGCCAGAATGGACTCCACCACGTGCCGCTGCTGATTCACCTTGATGGGATACACGGCCCGGTATTCGGCGTGGTAATCGTATTGGCGGATGGCGCGGTCGAAGCTATCGTGCAGCTCATCGATGCGGCGCTGCAGGATATCGGAGAAGCGCACCAGAATGGGCAGATCGATGCCGCGCGCTTGTAGCTCGTCCACCAGCACTTTCAAATCGATCTGATCATCCGGGTTGTGAGTCGGGCAAACGGTGATATGGCCGCGCTCATTTACGCCGAAATATCCGGCGCCCCATTTGTCGATATGATACAGCTCGATGGCGTTTTGTATGGTCCACATGGCGTTTATGTTTTAGAAGAACATTTTTAATTTACTGGTCCGGCTTAAAATACTCATTTGGGCCGCTGGCTGCAATCCAGATTTCCCTTCCTTCTAAGTTAAATTAGGGAAGAAGGGCAAGGGAGAGAGGGAAATCTCCTTTAAACCTGGCACCCAGCAGGCTTACAAGATAGAGCCTGAATCGGCCGTTTTCAAGGCTTTTCCGAAATAGCGATGTCTTTGCGGAGGCGCTATTCTCTTTAATACCGTTACATCACAAATATGCCTGACGGCCAATGCTTCCAAAAAAACTACAAAGTCCGTGTGAGTGTGAGATTGGGGACTGGCGAACCAATCCACCAACGATGCAAACGGCACCGGTGCCCAAATGGGCGAGGAGAACTTTCTCTGTGATGTCGGCGTTCTCCGCGGTTTTAATAGCGGGTGAATTGTGGTAAAAAAGCCAGGGCCGTCAGGGACGGCCTCTAACCACGTAAAATAATTTTCCGAGGCAGTCGGCCCATGCGCCGACGCTTCAAATTTACTCCTGTCACGGGGCTTTTGAATATCCGAACAGGAACAGGAGCTTGCGGCATTTCAGCGGTTTGCTTCCGCTTGCCGCCTTGATAGGGAGGGCGACTTCCCAGCCCGCATTCCTGATCCGCATGCATCCGTGGCGAAACCGGCTCTGTCCTGTATGCATCATATCCACCGAAGCCATAAAAAAATCCCGGGCGATGGGCCCGGGATTCTGGCAAGGCATTGCTCATTCGCCGGCGGATTCGGCTTTCTTCTGCCGGTATTTTTCTTTGTACTTCAAGTACAGGGTTTTGTGCTTGTTGTTCAAATCCACCTTG
>JAUZRQ010000075.1 GCA_030950365.1 Candidatus Zhuqueibacterota bacterium
GGAGACGACGCAATCTCCATCTTTCAAGCAAGGAGATCGCCATCCGCCAATTGGCGGATTCGCTCGCGATGACGGGTTGCCTTGCGTTTTAAAAGTGTTCTAGAACAAGGCTAACGATTTGATTATAAAGCAATTGCAGTGTAAAATTCTGATCAAAATGCATAAGCGAGTTTTTTAAAATTGACTACGGCCATGCCGCCATGATTCGACTTATTCTTCATCAAGCCGTTTTTCTTTTACCATGCCTGTGCCTTCCACTTTCAGCGGTTGCACGCGCGCCACCAGGCCATCCATTTCCACGATGACAACTCTTTCGCCTTGCGGAATCGGCCGATCGCTCACCGCCTGCCAGCGTTCGCCGTGCACCCGAATCCAGCCCCGTTCCCGATCCACCGGCGTTAAAGTAACCGCCCGCAAACCGAGCATGCCTTCCCTTCCCGTGGTGGGTCGCTTGCGCAGCACGCGATACACTGCCGCGGCCAGCAGCACATTCAACAGCAAAATGACGGTAAAAATAAGATAGCGCAGCACCGCATGCAGCTCCACCCGAAACAGCTTCTCGAACAGCAAGAAATATAGAATATCATCAAACAGGAACACGGCCAACAGTGCGGCGATGACCAGCAGCCACTCCAGCTTGAGTTTAAATTTCAAGTTCCGATTCATGGGAATCTTCATCAGGCAGAGGCCGGTACCGAAATTGCGCAATTTTTTCGGAAGCATAGGTGTAAATTGTCATGCGGTTGTCCGGGCAGGGCAATTTGAGGGTGCGCAGCAGCGGCTTTTTCGGAAACAGATTGACCGTGGTCTCGTCGAGCTCCACGCGGTCGAAGTCCTTCCAGTACGCCCAGCCGGCCCCGGGCTGCTGCTGTTCCTTTTTGCCATAATGGATCACCAGGCCGTAATCCAGAAATTCAAAGTAGCGCATTTTCCAAGACAGGAACAGCCGCGGCAGGATCATCGACAAGACCGGAAGCGCAATGTAAAACAAAACTTCAATATACCGCTGCAGAAACTTCAACTCCCTTCCGCCGAAGAAATAGATCCAGGCCAACACCCCCACTACAGCGGCGAACACGGCCAGCCAAAACAGGCGCTGACGCCAGAACGGTTTTACCTGCCATTGGTAAAACTGTGGCCCCAGAGGCGGTGCAGGCAAGGCGTGCAAACTTGAAAATAGCATACCCGTTATCCTTTCACACTGCCAAGGGTCAATCCAGACACCAGCCATCGGCTGAGCAGCAGGAACAGAATCATCACCGGAATGCTCACGACCACGGCTCCAGCGCTGTACAGCCCCCACTGCGTATCGAAGGCGCTCTGAAACTGTTTGAGCCCGATCGGCAAGGTGTACAGCGAATTGTCGTTGATCAGCACGGCCGCGACCAGATACTCTGACCATGCTGCCATGAACGAAAACAGCGCGGTGATCACCAGCGCCGGCGCGGCCAGCGGCAGCACCACCAGATAAAACGTCTGCCACTGGGTGCAGCCGTCGATGCGGGCGGCTTCTTCCAGGCTGACCGGGATGGTATCGTAATAGCCCTTCATCTGCCAGATGCAAAACGGCAGCGCGGTGGCAGAATAGGCAATCACCAGCCCCAGAAACGTATCGTAAATTTTAAGATGCAGCAGCATCAAAAACAGCGGCAGCAACAGCATCGTCACCGGAAACATCTGTGTGGTGATGAGCGCGATCATGCCGAAATCGCGGCCGATGAACCGGTAGCGCGAAAACGCATAGCCGGCGGTGGATGCCAGCGACACTCCGATGACGGTGACGGTGAACGACACCAGGGTGCTGTTCAGCAGCCAGCGCAAAAACGGCTGCTCGGTGAACAACTGGCGGTAGCTATCGAAGGTAGCATTTTCCGGAATCAGCCGCAGCGAGGTCGTGTGCAGCATGTCTCCGGGCCGAAGCGAAATGCCGATGACGCGGATGATGGGATACACCGTCACCACCGTGACGATGATTAGAATGGCGTAAATTAGAACCGTCATATAAATGGGATCGCGTCGGCTATTGGATTTTGCCATCAGTACACCGCCTCCGTTGCCCGGGTTCGCTTGAGAAAGTTGATGCCAAACACCAGCAGAATGAAAAAAATGATCATCGACAGCGCCGCGGCATAGCCGTAGCGATAATAATTGAACACCTCGCGGTAAACGTACGACACCAAAATATGCGTTTTATCGGCCGGCTTGCCGCCATCGGTCACCAGCCAGATGACGTTGAAATTGTTGAAGGTCCAGATCACGCCCAGCGAAATGGCCGGAATCATCACCGGTTTCAGCAGCGGCAGGGTGATTTTGCGCAGTTGCATCCACCGGCTGGCGCCATCCACGCGGGCGGCTTCATAAAGCTCGTTGGGAATCGATTGCAGTCCTCCCAGCGCCACCACCATCATGAACGGGAAGCCGAGCCAGATGTTGGTGATCAGGGCGGCGGCAAACGCGCCGGTGGGCGAGGATAGCCACTCGTATGGCGGATGCGCGAGGGTGAGTCCCAGCACCGGCTGCAAAAACCGGTTCAGGCCATCGATGATCGGATCGAGCACCGGCTTGACTTTGGCCAGCCACAAATTGATGGCGCCGTATCGGTAATTGAACATGCCGCGCCAGGTCAGCGCGGTGATGTACTGCGGCACGGCCCAGGGCAAAATCAACAGCGTGCGGAAAATGGCGCGGCCCCGCAGGGGACGGTTCAGAAGCAGCGCCAGCGCCACGCCAATGGTGACGTGGAAAAACACGTTGATGACCGTCCACAGCACGGTTTTGAGAAAGACCTCATAAAATTTCGGTTCGCTGAGCACCGCGATGTACTGCCGCAAGCCCACGAATTTCCAGTCGCGGAAATGCGTCAGGTTCATGTTCGACAGCGAAATGACAATGTTGTAGAAAAACGGATACAGCACCACGAAGCCCATGATCAGGAAGGCGGGCGCGATGTAGGCATAGGCGATGCGGTTGCGTTCGAAATTATCGCGGAGTTCAGCGAGCGTCATATGTGGCCGTTGCGTTTCGTTGTATGGGTATTTTCATCCGAAATTCTGCCCGGGCCCTATTCCCGGCCAGAATCATCAGCACGATTTACCATTCCGGTTCTGTGCGGTTATCGATTAAATAAGCCTCTTCAAGCGTTGCCACGATTTACGGGCCGAATGGGCCTCTTGGCTCCCGGATAAAATTAAATTACACAAGCGCCGGTGTGAATCAAAGCAAAAACCATCCGGACCGGGGTGGCTCATCGCGAGCGCTCCACGCCGACGCGTGTGCAGTGCGCGGCCACCGGACAGCGCGAACAGAACGGGCTGATGGGCTTGCAGATGTTCTGCCCAAACGACACCAGCAGGTCGTTGATTTCGATCCAGTGCTTTTTCGGCAGCACTTCCATCAGCGCCATCTCGGTCTGCTCCGGGGTTTTGGTTTGCACCCAACCCATGCGATTGGCAATGCGGTGCACATGCGTATCGACGCAAATGGCCGGGATACGGAAACCGACACTGAGCACCAGATTGGCCGTCTTCCGCCCGACGCCCGGTAGCGCCAGGAGGTCTTCCAAGCGGTCCGGCACGCGCCCGCCGTGCTGCTCTACCAGAATATCGCACACCTGCAAAATGTTTTTCGCCTTGTTGCGGTAGAAACCGGCCGGATATATCAGCGTTTCGATGGTTTCGGCCGACAATCGACGCATTTTTTCGGGCGTAGCCGCATGCGCAAACAGCCGCGCCGAAGCTTCGGCCGTCACCTCGTCTTTGGTTCGCAAGCTGATAATGCAGGAGATCAGCACGCGAAAGGGATCGCGCGTGGATTCGGCAACTTCGGTCAGCGCCGTATCCTTAAACGGCCGCACGGTCCGGCGGATGGTGCTGACAATCGCGGCAAAGGGAATCGAATTCGTGTTTTTCATTCTGGCTTCCGCTTTCGTGATCGAACCGGCTACTGCACCATATCGCGGATGAGCTTTTCGGCGTCTTTTTGCATTTTCTCGGCGGCTTTTTCGGGCGAGAGCGTACCGTTGAGCACCATTTGATACGCCGGCCGCATGGCGTCCCAGATGGCGCGCATTTCCGGCGCTACCGGCATCAACCGCCCCACTTCGATTTGTTCCATGGATTTCCGCAAGATCGCATCCTTCAGCACATCAGGGTGCTGGCGCACCTTTAGATGGCTGGGAATGGTCTTCAGTTTGCGGGTGGTCACCAGTTGCACTTCTTCCGAAAGCAGGTAGCGCAACAGATCGAGCGTGCGCTCGAGGCGTTTGCCTTTGGTGTTCACGTTGATGGAATAGCCCTTGGCCGATACCATAGGCGTGGGCCACAGGCCAGTTTCCGAAACCTTCGGGATGCGCGCCAGCCCGATATCCACGCCGGCGTCGATATAGCTGCTCCATGACCACGGCCCGTTGATGATCATGGCGGCGCGCTGCTGTTTGAACAATTGATCGGCCAGGTTGAGATCGCACTCACGCGGAATGATGTTCAAATCACGCAATTTTAAGATAAATCGGCAAGCAGCGACCGTGGCCGAGGTGTTGAGCGTGGGCCGCGCGTTTTCATCCATCACCCAGCCGCCGTACCCGCCCAGAAACGGCACAAAGAAAAACGGCTCCACGAAATTCCACACCAGCGCATAATAGTCCATCAGGCCGTCGCCATCCACATCGCGCGTGAGCTTGCGCCCCACCTCGATGAGCTCGTCAGTGGTTTTGGGCGGCTCGGGTAGCAATTTCTTATTGTACACCAGAGTCAAATGGTTGCCGATTCGATCGCCCAGCAGGTATAAATGTCCTTTGTACCGGACCACGGCTTTTTCATCGAATTGGCTCAAATAATCATCATCAAAATAGGATTCCAGCGGCTGGATAATTTGCATGACATGAAACGGGCCGACCGCATCCGCCGGGCCGTACACCAAATCCGGACCGGAGCCGCCCAGCGCCGAGATAATAAAATTGCTGCGCAGCTCTTCGGTTTCATAATACGTCAGAATGATTTTGGTGTCGGGATGATTTTTTTGATAAACCTGCAGCAGGGAATCCAGCAGCACGCGGCCGGGCGTGTTATCCTGAGTCCAGATGACCAGGGTGTCATCGGATCGACGACCGGTGCCAAACACCAGCAGCAGCGCGGTGAGAAACGTGAACAGAATGAGAAAAAACAGGGTGAATCGGTGCATGATGGTTTCAGGCCCTCATGGAAATTCACTCAGTCATCGTTCCGATGATTTCAGGAATAGACAATATAACAGGCAGGAAAATGATTTACAAGGGAAAATTCCCGAGGGGATGGATGCATTATTTGGGCTTCATGTCGCTTTGTGTGGGTAGTTTCCCTACAGGATCAACAAGATTGACAGGATGATTTTTTTCAGGGTGACTCACTGGTTTTTCTATAGTTTTTCCTGCCGATCCCGTCAAAAAATGAACAAGCAATCCCTACAGTTCAACAAAGCGCCTCTTTTCTGCCCTGTGCCACAAACAAGGTGTTTACGCCCATCACCAGGCACCTTGTAGGTTTCTGGTGATGAAACGACATGGATCACGGAAATTGAATAAGTAGCCACACGCCATCCGAATGGGTGCGCCATTCGGTGCGCACGCCATAGCGGGATTCCAGTTCCATCTCCATAGCCATGATTCTGGCAAAAATCGGCTGTTCCTGCCACAGTCCCGCGTCGATCACCAGCGGCGCGCCGTCGAGTTTCTGCAGGATGCCTTCCGGCAATCCGTCGCCCAGCTCCCGCGATGCCTGAAACTTCACCCCTGCTTTTTCCTCCTGCGACTCGGCCAGAATACGCAGTTCGCAAGGGGCATACACTTTGATATCCGCCATGCGACCCAGCCTCTGGTAAACTTCCAGCGCCGAGAACAGTAAAAAGGCCACATACCGGCTGGCCAGGTTTGCGGAAGGCATCGGCTGCTGCATGCGGATTTCCAGCGCAATCCGGCTGCGGCGAAAGGCCGGCCCCATGATGAGCACCAGACTCTCAAGCAGCGGCTGGATTTGGGCATAATTCGATGTTATATCGGCTTGCAAAATTCGGCGAGTGGCCCCGAGCAGTTGGTGGATGGAATCCACCGAAACCTGTAGTGATTTTATCAGTTCCCAATCGTCGGGTTCCAAGTTTTCCTTTGTGCTACGCAACAATTCCGGAACCGCGCCAATGGCCGTTATTGGATTGTTAAATTCATGAATGAGCGAAGGCAACAACTCACTCAGCATCAAGCGGTATGCCGTATCGAATTCAACTGACATAGTGACCCCGCTCTTGGTTTGTCCAGTCCTTTGCGTTTCGCATGCCCTTTTGAAAGAACCTGTTTCAAACCAATGCCAATGTTTTATCGGACTGAAATTGGCTTTTTTCAACCGACTGATTGAGACACCGGCAAACGACTCCGCAATGGGCTTTCCGGCTTTCAGCGGCGACCGGGTGAAAGGCCGGGCTCTCTTCCCCCTGTCTGTTCCTTGCAGTGAAATTCCGGTTTTTCGTCAATCAGCACTGCCGATAGACGAAAAACCGGAAATGGTAAACGACCTTTCAAAATGTGCCAATAGGCCTGAAGAGCGACGACTTCAGGATGAGGACTGGCGTATCCCCGGGCGCGCGAATCCGGTCATGGATGATTGCTTCTGAGGAAAAAATAAAACCCCAGTGCAAAACTCACCTGAAACACCCCAAACGTCATGCTGGAATAGCGGTCGTATTTTTCGGCCTCGGCAATGTACTGCTGCATGCGATCCGGATGGGCGGTTTTCTGATAGGCGGCATAGGCCCGGTCGGCTTTTTTCTTGAACAGGATGGCAGCGGTTCCGGCAAGAATGCTGATCCCCCCGGAGATCCAGGCCATCTTGCGGTGCCGACTGCGCCTCAGTTCGACTTCCCGCTGTGCCTTTTCCTGACTGATCCAGAACGCATTGATCGGCTCGAGGATGACATTGATGCGGTTATCATCCTTCGGCTCCCATATTACTACGGCCGGATTGTAGCCCTCTTTCTCCAGGGTCAACCGCACACGCGCGGTGTCTTCCACCTCAAACGTCAGCGGCGTGGTGCCCAGGTACTGACCGTCGCGGTACACACGCGCGCCAAACGGATGCGAACGCACGAAATATACGCGCTTGAATGCGGCGCGAAACAACAGCGTATCTCCGGGCGCGGCATAAAACCGCTGCACCCAGTCGAGATACAGCCAGCTATGGCGGGCGCTGCGCCTGACGATCAGAGTGTGATTACCGGGAGAAATGGGATGGAGCTGCAGTGGAGTGACGCCGATCGGCTGTCCGTCCAGAAAGACCGGCTGACCGGCGTACTCACTTTCCACCGAAATGACAGCCAGAGAGGTATCCGGTGGTGCCTCCTGCCCCATCACAGCCGCCAGTGGCTGCAGGACTGCGAAAAGCAATCCAACAACGATCCTCGAGTTAATCATTGACGCCCATGTCCTCCTGCACCAGAAAATAAATATAGCGATCCTCGCTACCAACCACTATCGAGTTTAAAAAAACCATCGGATTCGTGCGCACGCGGCCCTTGAGTGCAACCTGCCAGAGGGTCCGGCCGGAGGTCAGTTCGAACGCATAAAACATTTTATCCAGCGCGCCAAGATAAACCGTCCCGCCGACAATCAGCGGTGTGGTGCCGAATGGCGCCGAAAAGGCGCGTTGCCACAACAACTGGCCCGTCGCGGCGTGCAGCGCATACAGGGTTCCCATGCCGTCGCTTGCGATCAGCACCGAATCGCGCACCGCCGGAGCCTTCCAGAAACTGCCGCCGGCGCGAAAGCGCCATACTTCCTGGCCGGACTCGAGATCCAGCGCGTACAGGCTGCTGTCCAGCGACGCGATGTACACCAGCCCGTGATCGAGCGCCACCACCGGCGCCACCATCACCGCGCGAGTGCCGGCCTGCGCCTCCCACACGGCCTTGCCGGTGCGGCGTTCGACCGCGTGCACCCGGCCTTTATCAGTGGCAAAAATCATGGCCGACCCGGTAAGTGCGGGCTCGGCGTAGGCCTGGCTTTCGATGCCAAAACGCCAGATGCGCCGACCGGTTTGCAGATCGTAGCGGTCGGCATGCTTGAATTTGGACACCACATACACCGAGGAGTCCGCCGGGATGGGCGGGCCCCACACGAGCCCGGCGCGGCGCTTCCAGAGATAGCGCGCCTGTTTGAGATCATAACACAGCAGCGTTTGATGCCCCAGCCGCAGGGACATCAACAAAAAGCCATCCGGATGGATGGCGATATGCCCTTCCACACCCACGGGATACTTGAGTTTGCCGACGAGCTTGCCCCGCCGGGCTTCGTACACGGCCACGCGGCCATTTTTGATCGGAATGAACAGCAGGCTGTCGAGAGCGGCAAGATGTTCACCCGGTGCGGCGTTCAATTTCACGATGCGCTGGATTTTTAGCGGCGGTTGCGGTCCATCCGGGCGGAAGGCCGTGTGCAGCAGCCCGCCGCCGGGATACAGCCAGGCGCGATCATCGGCCGCGGTATCGACCTGCACGCGCACTTTGGAGCACGCCGCTGCCAACAGGACCAGCGTTAGCGAAACGATGCCTATCCTGAACATTGCATTCATCAAAAGTCCCATCCGAAGAAGAATTGCTGGTACATTCCGGACTGCAGGTCGAAGGATTTGGGGCGCACGCCGGTGCGAATATCGTTGATGACGAACCGCCGGCCAATATCATAGCGCAGCACAAGAAAACCGCCCAGACGCAACCGCGCCCCAAAACCGATGCTGCCAAGAACCTGCTCCAGCCGGTCGTTCCACGCATTGCCCATATCGACAAACAGCGCGCCGCGGATGGAGCTGAAGCGCAGCCCACCGAAGGGGAACGAAATGGCGAAGCGATCGATGAACGGAAAACGGAACTCCTGGCTGATCAGGAATAGCTTTTTGCCCCAGATGCGCCAGCGCGGATACAACCGCAAGTCCCAGCTTCCACCCATGAAAAACGGCAGCGCTTCCTTGCCCTGGTTGATGGCCGTCCACAGTCTCACCGCGTATGTGGTCTGCGAGCTCAGCCGGAAATACCGGCGGTAGTCGGCGATCAGGGTGTAAAAATTGACATTCGATTCTTTGATATCCACCGTGTTGCCGAGGGTGAAATTGAACCGCTCGCCGTCAATGGGGCCGGACGCGCCCCACAGCGAATTGTCCTTGACATAGCTGATGAAATTCGACACCAGCAGCGCCTTGCGCCGGCGGATGCCGTACCACTCTTTATCCGACATGCGGACATTCAAACTGGCCTCGATGCGCCGGAAAACGGAAATCGGATACGACAGCGAGCCAAAACCGCCGTAGCGGCGCTCAAAAAAGATGCCCTCGGCAAAGTTGAAATAGTTGCCAGCGAAATGGTACAGTCCGAAAGCCGTGTTGGTACGGTGCGACAGGTCAATCTTGGTGACCGCAATGTTGAAGCTTTTCAGAAAATCCTGCCGGGTGGTAGCGGTATTGTAAATCAGAAAGTAATAATGATGGTTGCCGAGCATGTCGCTGATGGCAAGCTGCGCGCCGCCCGAGGTGCCAAAGATCGGATCCTGAGTAACCTGACTCTGGGCCACATCCAGGCTGAATTTGCGCTTGTAGCTCACGGTGGTGACGTCAGAGTTGCCTGTCAGCCTGGGCATGGTCCACGGCTCGACGCTGGCGAGGAGCGAATCAGGGGCCTGTTCCTCGGCTTGTTCGAACACGCGGTCCACATTTCGCAACCGCCGCAACTGGAACGAAAACCGCTCGAAGGCGGTGAACAGGATGCTGTTGTCGCGCGTCCATTCCGGATCGAAGGCGCCGGTGACGAAATTGGTCAGCTTTTTGAACTTCGCCTTCTGATCCAGCGCACACGGGTACGGCAGGTCGGTCATCGGCGCATCGCCGAGCTTTTCCAATGAGGCCAGTTGCACCGGCTGCTCCGGAATCTTCACCATCCACAGATTGTAAGCGCCGTCGCGATCGGAGGTGAACACCAACGCGCGGCCGTCCGGCGACCAGGCCGGGGTAAGATCGTTATGCTCGGTGTAGGTCAAATACGCGATATCGCCGGTTTCTAGATCGTACAGAAAAAGGTTGTAGGCACCGTGTTTGCCGGTGGCCGTGCGGTCGGAGCTGAAGGCGATGTATTTGCCGTTGGGACTCCATGCCGGATCACGGTCATCGTAAAAATCGTTGGTGAGCTTTTCCAGGGCGCGGGTGTCAAAATTGTAGATGTACAGATCGCTCTGGCCGCCAAAATCCACCGCCGTGAACACGATCCGCCGGCCGTCCGGGCTCCAGTTGGGCGAGAACAGGGTCACCAGCTCTTCGAACTGAATGCGATCGAGCACCTCGGTGGTGCGCAGATCCACGCGGTAAATGGCATCTTTGCCCTTGCTTTTGGCAATAAACACCAGCTCGCCGTGGTCGTTCGCATCGATTTTGCTGCGCAGCAGATTGAACGATTCGAACTCGCTGGTGCGCTCGCCTTTGATAATCACGCGCATGTCATGCCGCCGGCGGCCGTTTTCCGGATACGCCATTTCGTAGATATTGGAATACCCCATCCGGTTGGACACCAGCACGATGCGTTTTTTGCCATCGTATTCCACATACGCTGGCTTGGTGTTGATGCCCTTATGCGTCAGCCGCTCGGTGACCATGCCGGGCATATCGCTGTTTTGCAGGATCGGATATTTCTGCTTTTTCAGCCAGTACAACCACAGCTCGTCGAACTTCTTATAATCCACGCCGAGGGTAAAGCGCATCACCTCCGAGAAACTGTCGGTCATCCACACGTTTTCCAGCAACTGCAGCAGCTTCTCGTCGCCGAAAGTCTCCGAAATGAATTTGCAGATGGCCTGGCCTTCCTTGTACATCAAGAACGTGCCGTAGATGCGGTACATTTCACTCACCGGCACCAGATAACCGGACAGCACAGCATCGCGGATAAACATCTCGGCCTCGGCGTCCCAGTCCTCGGCCCAGAACTCGGCTAGACCCTCGGTGAACCACAGCGGCGGCCCTGGAAAATTGGTTTTGCGGTGGTCTTTGAGCGCCCGCAGCACCTTGCTGTGGCTGAACACGTGCACCATTTCGTGATGGATCACGCGCCTGAATTCGGCCAGCGAGCCGTTGGCCGGGATCACTACCCGTCCCTTCAAAAATTCAAAAAAGCCGCCGACTCCGGGCGGAATCAGATTCGGAATGGTGTTGGTCTGCTGGAAATGCAGGTGGTTGGAATAAAAAATCAGCGGGATGCGCCGGTTGATGGTTTGATTGAATTTATTGACAAGCCGCTGATACGCTTCCTCGGCATAGGCCGCACCGATTTCGGCCAGCTCGCGCATCTCCGGATAATAATAGATATCAAAATGCCGGGTCTTGAGGATGCGCCAGTCGAAATTATCGTACTGGACCTTGTTCCGGCCGAAATAATACTGTGACAGGGCGGCCTGCGGCAAAAGCAGCAGCAAGCTAATCAGGATCGCGCCACGCGACATATATGACCCTCAAAGAAGTCCTGTAAGTTTTTCCATCTACTGAATTTAAGATTTAATTGCAAGCTGTCAAGTTAATTTTTATATGCTTCTGTCGATAAGAAAATTAAAGAAATCGTCAAAGTTTTTATCGCGATTCAAAATCCAAACTCAATTGAAGATATTGACATGAATGTGACGCGCCCATTGAATTCTGACGATCGCTTTGCAGCCATCATTGTTGCTTCGGGGGGTGCGCATAGGGTTCAACCGAATCCGGCTTGAGATTGTTTCCAGTTCGCTCGAGGAATCCACCATTCAGGATGATAGTCAACCATGAGCTCCAAATTTCATAACAAATCCGAGATTTTCCCTCTTCCCGATACCGCATCCGGCGCGCCGATTTTTGATTCCTCGGAGTTGTTGCGCATCAACCGCTCGCTGAGCAAACGGATTTATGAGCTGCACAACATTTTCCGCATTTCGCTGGAGCTCACCTCGATCCTCGATCGCAAACGGCTGCTGTTCACCTACATCGTCAACGTCATCGGTCTGCTGCGGGCCAGCCGCGCCATGCTGTTGCTGCCGGACCGCGAGCAGCCGGACCGGCTGGTGCCGGCCATCAGTCGTGGTTTCGGCCGCCGCAAACACCGCGATTTGCAGGTCGATTCGCGGAAACTGCTGCCGCATCTGCGCAACCATCCCGATGCGCCATGGCGCCTCGATAGCGATTTCATGCAAAACAGCCTGGCACCGGTGTACAATCGCCTGCGCGAGATGGAAATTCAGGTCATCGCACCACTGACCAACGTGGGCCGGCTGGTCGGACTGGTGATGATCGGTGGCCGGGTAAGCCACGAAGCGTTCAGTGAAGAAGATTTTGAGCTGCTTTCGTTAATCAACAATTTCTTCGCTGTGGTGCTCACCAACGTTAATCTGGTGGAAGAGCTGGAGCGGCTGAGCATCACCGACGGCCTGACCCAGCTCTATAACCGTCGTGCATTTGATCAGCAACTGAAAAAAGAAATTGCCCGCGGGAAGCGCTATGGCCAGCCGTTTACGGTCGTGCTGATGGATATCGACCATTTCAAGCATTACAACGACCGGAACGGTCATCCCGCCGGAGATGAACTGCTGCAACAGTTTGCGGAGCTGCTGCAGCGCAGCGTGCGCGAAACCGACATCGTGGCTCGTTATGGCGGCGAGGAGTTCGGCATCATTCTCGTGGGCGTGGATGATATGGGCGGGCAGGCGTTCTGCCGCCGCCTGAAACAATTGATTACCGGCTATCCGTTTCGCCACCGCGAAACGCAGCCACTGGGATGTCTCAGCGCCAGTTTCGGCATTGCCTCGTTCCCGCAGGATGCGACCGAGGCGGCCGCGTTGCTACAATGCGCGGATCGTGCGCTCTACATGGCCAAGCACGCTGGCCGCAACACCATGAGGACCTACCAGCAAAGCCGGCGGGCGCGACGCAACCGGATGAACTCGTTCAACATACAGGTGCAGGGATGAAACGACACACTTCACGGATGAAACTGGGACTGGTCAGCTTCGGGACGATCCTTCTCATCAGCCTGTTCAGCACGATTCTGATGGATTCCCGCGCGCCGCAATCGGTCTGGGCCTATGGTGAAAGCATCCACGAAAAATTGCGCATCTTGCGCATGCTCATCGACACGATCCAGCGCAGCTATGTGGAAGAGCGCAGCCTCGAGGAGCTCATGGAAGGCGCCATTCACGGCATGCTGGAGCGCCTCGATCCGCACACCAATTATTTGCCACCGGACAATTTCCAGCGCTGGAACAAAGCCTTTGAAGGCTTCACCGGCATCGGTATCTATTTCAGCATGGTGGCCGGCTGGCCGATGATCACCGGCTTCGTTGAGAACAGCCCGGCCGAAAAATCAACGCTGCAATCCGGAGACATCATCGAGGCCATTGACGGTCATTCCACCCGCGGAATGACCCGGGTGGAGATCGAAGAGGCGCTCATGGGCACGCCGTTCGATGCCATCGAGCTGACGGTGCTGCGTCGGCAGGATAAAATTCGCCGGCAGCGGGTGCGCATTGCCCGATCGCATCTCAATATAAACAGTATCGACGGTGCCTACATGCTGACCGATGGCGTTGGTTATATTTCTCTGACCCGCTTCACTGGCATGACCGCCAGCGAACTGGATGAGGCGCTGGAAATCCTGACGCAAAAAGGCATGCGCGCGCTGGTGCTCGACCTGCGTGACAACGGCGGTGGCTATCTGTCAGCGGCGGTGGCCGTGGCCGACCGATTCCTGCCGAAGGGTACGCTGATTGTGTTCACCAAAGGCAGGCTGGAACGCAGTTTTCAGGAGTACCGCGCCAACGGCACCTTCCCGTACGAAAAGCTGCCCGTGGTGGTGCTATTGAATCACGGTACGGCCAGTGCGGCGGAGATTGTTGCCGGCGCGCTGCAGGACTGGGACCGAGCGCTGATTGTCGGCACCACCAGCTTTGGCAAGGGGCTGGTGCAAAGTCAGTACCGTTTCAGCGATGGCTCGGCGCTGCTGGTGACTACGGCGAAATATTACACCCCGCTGGGCCGCTGTATTCAGCGGGATTATTTTGGCATGAGCAAAGATCAGTACTATGCCGCGGCCTACTTGAACGAATCGCCGCAAACGTCGCGAGAGCACGCCACAGAGGTGTTCAAAACGCCGCTCGGTCGGAAAGTGTTTGGCGGCGGCGGCATCATTCCGGACGTGTGGGCCGACAACCACAGCGCCGATGCGGCCGAGGTCGTGCGCGAATTGTACTTTTCCGCCGGCAATGTCTTTTTCGATTTTGCCAGCCGGTTGCTGCGGCAAAAGCCCTACTTGCGCAGCTATCCGCCACAGCGTTTCGCCAGCCTGTCCATCAGTGATGACGAATTTCAGGAATTTGAGCGTTTTCTGCGCAAAAACCACGTCGATGTGGGTATGAAAACGCTGCGCCAGCATGCCAGCGATATCAAGTTTTTGCTCAAACGCGAGCTGGCCTATTTGGCTGGCGGGCCGGAGGCACGATTCTGGGTGAACTACCAGCGCGATGCTCAACTGCAGGCCGCCGCCGGGCATATATTCGATGCGGAATTGTTACTCCAGAGAGAAGCCGTGGCGCAGGTGCTCAAGCAGCGGGATTAGGGATTAAACAAAAGTGAAGAAACGCCAGGCGCCTTGAAGGCGCCTGGCGTTTTTTGTGTATTTTTATTTAAACAACTTCACAATTTCATCCTGATCAAACCGGGGCAGCGGGCGCGTGTAGTCCTCTTTGCGCAGCAGCCGTTCGCCGGGATTGCGCGTCAAATAGCCGATATCCGCCGCTAAAATCTTTTGCTCGTGAAAATGCTTCAGCAGATTGTGCTTATGCTGTTCATCCACGATGATTAACAGCGCGCCGCTGGAAATCACGCCGAGCACATCGAGATTGTACTGATCGCACAGCAACTTCGATTCGGGCAGCACAGGGATGGCCTCTTCATCGATGACCAGCCCGCAGCCGCAGGCGTCGGCCACTTCGTGCAGGGCCGTGGCTACCCCGCCTTCGGTGGGATCGTGCATCGCCCGCACCGGCACAGCCCGCCGCGCCTCCCGCGCCACCCGCAACACCGAAATCCCCGGCTGATGAATAAAATTTTTGCAGCGCTTCACGAATTCGTCGTCATACATGTCCGCTAGTTCGGCTTCCTTCTCGCGGGCAATGATCGACGTCGCCTCGATGCCAATCCCCGACGCCAGAATGATGCGATCGTTCGGCTGGCAGTCGGCCAGATTCAGCAGCCCATCCTGGCTGGTTTCGCCGAGCATCGCCCCCACCACAATCGGCCGATCAAGGCCGGGGGTGATTTCGGTGTGCCCCCCCACCAGGCTGACGCCCATCTGCTTACAGGCCGCGGCCATATCGGCGAAAATGCGTTCTACCCGATCAGCATCGGTGGTGTTTTCCGGCAGCAGCAGTGTGGCCAGGAACCATTTTGGCACCCCGCCCATGCAGGCAATGTCGTTGGCATTCACATGGAGCACGTACCAACCGATTTCGTCCGAAGCGAAGGTGATCGGGTCGGTCTTGGCGAGCAAAATGCGCTTATCGAAGCGAATGGCCGCCGCATCCATGCCGATGGCCGGCCCAGCGAGGACGCGCGCATCGGCGAAGCGGTATTTGTGCAGCAGCCGCGCCAGCTCATCGGCGGGCAGTTTTCCAGCACAAAAGGGTTTTGCGGACATAGCTCCTGACTTAAATTTATTCTGTGATTAAATACGTTATTGTTGATTACGATGGTACGTTTCTTCTTATCCTGACCCAGTGTAGTGGTTTTCTGGCCATAAAAAAACCCTTTTGCATGCACTAAACGCGCATGAAAAAGGGTGCAGTGCTCGGTGATCGGAACGTTCGAAAGGCTCTAATAACCAAAAATGTATGTGTGCTTGATGGACACAATGCCCTGCTCCGGTGAGACGCGAGCAAAATCGTTCCAGCGCACAATGCGGCGCACAATGCAATTTTCCAGCCTAGGTAGGTTGAAAGTTGACTCCACGATCTCGGCCTCCACCACATACCCTTCCGGATCGATAGAAAAACGTACCGTAATTTTGCCCTTGAGCTCTGGGTTCTCCTTCAATTCACGGCGATAGCAATCTTGAATGGCCGGATTGTGCGACATGACCACGCGCCGGATGCGCTCGACGCTGCGCCGTTCGTACACCGGACGCGTTTGCGAGACCAGTCCGGCATAGGTGCGCGTTTCCTGCGGAATGTCTTCCAGCTTATCGGTCTTTTCCACTCGCTGTTCGCGGGCCTCGGCCAAATTCTCCACGATTTCATCAGCAGCGACCCCACTGACCAACACTCGACGCGCCCGCTGGCGGCGAACGCGCACATACACATTTTTATCCTCGCCCAGGCCCTGGCCGTAAAAATCCTCCCCGGGGCGCGGCACGCGCAGGCTCTTCACATTCTCGATTTTTTTATGCAGATTCATTGCCGTACTATCCGCATGGGCCAGAATGTCTTCCACCGCATCCACCTGCACCAGGCCGCTGCCGGTGGTGAGAATGCCCAGCAGACCAATAGTTTTCACATCATCGCGCAGGATGGCGATGGATCGCCGCCGGCGGGCCGCCACCGATTCCCGCGCCAGATTGCGCTCCTCAAAACTGGTTTCGCGCTGCTTATCCGGCTCCGGCATGATCAACGGTAACGTCTCATCGATCTTTGCCGGATCAAATGTTTCCTCAGCCAGACTCTCCGCCCATTCTGAGGCACTACGCAGTAAATTGCGGTATCCTTCGGACAGGGCCGGCTGGTCCTGCTCCTGGAAGGTATCGGCGAGAAAGCGGCTGGCGTAATGGTTCTGAATGCGGATGATGAAATCCTCGTCGGATTTATCCTTGTAGTAATTGACCAAAAAGTTGAGTAGCATGAAATTGAAAATGAAAGAGAACAGCAAAATGCTCAGATAGCGCCAGTCGCTGGATTTCAGAAACTTTTTATTGAATTCTTTTGGGAATTCGTGAATTTGATAGGCGGCGGAAAATTGGCCCTGCTGAGATATGGATGAGGTTGAATTGTTTCCCGGCTCGCCGTTGGATGGGTTGTCCATAACCCGACCCTGTAGAGGATCCACTTTCACTTGCGACACGAAGATACTCCGATTTTTCTACGATGAAAACCCCAGTTGCCCGAATGCTCCTATAAATTTACTGTTCCCGCTCAAAAAGTCAAGCTAAAAATTTCTAATAAACAATAAGATAGCAAATGTTAAAAAAATGCAAAAACTCGCCTCCTGCGTTTGTTCTTTTTATGCCTTTCAAATACATATCTTACCCGTTTGTCATGTTAATTGCAGAAATCCTGCAGAAGAAATAGAGAAATTTTAGCCACGCTTCCCACACGCAACGCCGTAGAATACATTCAGCCTGGGAAAATAGCTGTCTTCCCTAGCCACCGACACCGTGGTTCGCTATTGTCAGAGATTCAAAGCAAGCTTTATCAATCCGTCACGGCAGGTGCTCATGCGGCGGCCAAGGAGGTGTTCAAGGCGGGAAATGGTCATGGAAACATCGACCGGGCGCGGAGCCTCGCTCTGGATATCGCGCACCGAGGCTTTTTTCAGCAGGTTGCGGTCCAACCCGAAGAATTCCGCCACGTATTCACCAAACGTGTAGCGGTCGATACGCTCGGCTCCAGCCACATGCACCACGCCCGTGGCATCCGACAATGCCAGATCCAGCAGCGCCCGGGCGCATTCGCGCACTTCTACCGGGGTCCGGTACTGATCCACTAACAGCGATACCGTTCGGCCGGCGCGCAGCTCGCCAAGCAGCCAGTTCAGGAACGATTGCCCGCGGCCCGGCGCCACCGGCATGCCATAAACCAGCGCAATGCGCGCAACCACGGCGTCTGGATATTCCTGCAGAATGCCCTGTTCCGCCGCCCGCTTGGCGCGGCCATACAGGTTGATCGGATGCGGCGGGTCGTCCTCGCTATAATTCCCCTTTTTGCCATCGAATACCATATCGGTGGACACAAACAGGTATCGGCAGCCGATATCACGGCAGTCGCGGGCCAGGGCCACCGGCGCTTCCGCATTGATACGCCAGGCTTCCCCGGGATGCAGTTCGCACCAGTCCAGGTTGCTTCTGGCCGCGGCGTGAATGCAAATCTCCGGCCGCAATTCGCGCAACAACCGCTCGCTGGCTTTGGCGTCTTCAAGATCGAGCCGGATATACTCGTATTTCGCCTCGTCAGGGCGGTGATGGTGATAGGTGCCAATGGCGTCGTCCGGCGGGCAGAGATACAAAAGGTGCGATCCGACCAGTCCGCTGGCTCCGGTAATCAAAATGCGTTTCGCCATGCCCCGCCTCACACATTGAAATAGCGCGCCTGCGGATGGTGCACCACAATGGCCGTGGTCGATTGCTCGGGAACGAGCTGGTATTCTTCGGTGAGCTCTATTCCGATGCGCTGCGGTTCGAGTAGCTCGAACAGCTTGACCTGATCCTCTAAATTCGGGCAGGCCGGGTAGCCAAACGAATAGCGTACACCGCGGTACTTCATGCGGAACAGATCACGCACGTTGTCGCTTTCGCCTGCAGCGATGCCCAGCTCCTGCCGCATGATCTTGTGCCAGTACTCAGCCAGCGCCTCAGCAGCTTCCACGCTCAGGCCGTGGAAATACAGGTATTCGGAATACTGATCTTTTTCAAACATCTGCTGACTGACCTCGGTGGCGCGGCGGCCCATGGTCACGGCCAACATACCGATAACGTCCATCTCATCGGAGCTCACCGGCCGGAAAAAATCGGCGATGCACAGCCGGCTGCCGTGCGGCTGGCGCGGAAAGGTGAACCGCAGCCACTCCTCGCGGCGGTCCGGCCGGTAAATGATCACATCATCGCCGTCGCTCTGGCAGGGAAAATAGCCGTACACCACGGCCGGTTGCAACCAGCGGTTGCGCAACGCTTTCTCCTTCAGCTCCTCGAACAGCGGTTCGACTTTTTCGCGCAGCAATTTTTGATACTGCTCCGCCGAGTGCTTGGATCGTTTAAATTGCCACTGTCCGCGAAACAGCGCCACCGTGTTGATATGCTCGAACACCGTGCGCAAGTCGATATCCGTCACTACTTTTGAGCCCCAGAACGGCGGCTCGGGAATGTCCGGCGCGGGTTTGATTTTCACGATACGGCGCTTAGCGCGATTGCCCGGTCCGGCCTCTGCGCTTTCCGGTTGTTTTTTGCGTGACTGGCTTTTGCCGACGGCATAGTCATACACCCTACCCTGCCGCAGTAGTTCCATGAACCGCAGCCCATCGAAGGCATCGCGGGCGTAAGCGACGAAGCCATCATAGCACTGACGCAGGTCTTGTTCCACGTAGCGCTGCGTCAAAGCGGCGCCGCCCAGGATGACCGGAATTTTTGTCCGCCGCTCCCGCATCACTTCCAGATTCTCCTTCATCACGATGGTGCTTTTCACCAGCAGTCCGCTCATGCCGATGGCCTGCGCGCCTTTCTCCTCGGCGGTTTTCAGCATGGTTTCCACCGGCACCTTGATGCCGAGATTGTACACCTTATAGCCGTTGTTAGTGAGGATAATATCCACCAGATTCTTGCCGATGTCGTGCACATCGCCTTTGACCGTGGCCAGCACGATGCTGCCCTTATTGCTGTCCTCGGCCTTTTCCATGTACGGCTCCAGAAGGGCCACCGCGGTTTTCATCACTTCGGCGGACTCCAGAACGAACGGCAGTTGCATCTCCCCGCGGCCGAACAGCTCGCCCACCACCTTCATGCCATCCAGCAAAATCTCGTTAATGATTTGCAGCGGCGCATATTTTTTGAGCGCCTCGTGCAAATCGTCTTCCAGCCCCGGCTTGATGCCGTCGATGATGCGCCGCTTCAATTTTTCTTCAATGGACAGCTCGGCCAGGGTTTCGGCGTCGCTGCGCTGTTCGGCCTGATGCTCCTCGAAATAGGCCATGAGCTGACTCAGTGGATCACCGTCACCGCGCTCGTCGAAAATCAATCGCCGGCAGATGTCGCGCAGCGCTTCGTCGATTTTGTATAGCGGCAGAATTTTACCGGCGTGCACGATGGCCGCATCCAGTCCGGCTTCGATGGCATAGTGCAAAAACACAGAGTTGAGCACGTGCCGGGCGTGCGGTTTCAGCCCGAACGATACGTTGCTCACGCCCAGGATGGTGTGCACCTGCGGGAAGCGCTGCTTGATGCGCCGGATGCCGTCCAGGGTTTCTATGCCGGCGCGGCGGAACTCGGGATCGCCGCTGGCCAGGGTGAAGGTGAGCGTGTCGAAAAACAGATCGTGCGGCGGCAGGCCGTACTCATCAACGGCCAGCGCGTAAATACGTTCGGCAATGGCGAGCTTCTTGTCCGCGGTTTTCGCCATACCGTCTTCGTCGATGGTCAAGGCGATAACCGCGGCGCCGAATTTGCGGCTTAGCTCGAGGACGCGGCGCGCCTTTTCTTCGCCATCTTCCAGATTGATGGAGTTAATCAGCGGTTTGCCGGAGATCAGCGACAGCGCCTTTTCAATGGCCGGTGCCTCGGTGGAATCGATCACCAGCGGGATGGTCACCTGCTTGTTGAAGCGCCGGATGGTTTCTTCCATGTCGCGCACCTCGTCGCGGCCCACGTAGGCCACGCACACATCCAGGAGATGTGCGCCCTCCCGCACCTGTTCGCGTGCCATCTCCAGCATGCCGTCGAAATCGTCATTGAGCAGCAGCTCGCGGAATTTGCGGCTGCCGTTGGCGTTGGTGCGCTCGCCGATGAGCAACGGCTTCGGCTCCACATCCATGGCCACGCTGTTGTACAGGCTCGACAACGATGGCACGAACTGCGGCTCGCGTTTGGCCGCCGGCCGGCCTTTGACCCGTTTTACCAGCTCGGCCAGGTGCTCCGGCGTGGTGCCGCAGCAGCCGCCGACAATGTTGACGCCGAGGTCTCGGGAAAAATGGTCGAGGTAGTCGGCAAATTCCGTGGGCGTGAGCGGGTACACGGTCTTCCCGCCGATGTTCTCCGGGATGCCGGCGTTGGGCAGCACGGAGATGATTTTGGGGCTGTACAGCGAAAGATGCCGCAGATGCTCCGACATCTCCGCCGGGCCGGTGGCGCAATTCATACCGATGACATCCACCGGATAGGCCAGCAGCGTGGTCAGCGCCGCGCCGATATCGGAACCGAGCAGCAGCGTGCCGGTGGTCTCGACGGTGACCTGCACCATCACCGGCACGCGGCGGTAGCCCTTGCGGTAGGCATCGAAAATGGCCGCCAGCGCGCACTTAGCCTGCAAGGTATCCTGTACCGTTTCCACCAGCAGCACATCCACGCCGCCGTCAAGGAGGCCCTTCACCTGTTCGAGATAGGCATGGTACATATCGTCGAAGGAGATGTGCCCGAGGCTGGGTAGCTTGGTGGACGGGCCGATGGAGCCGATGACAAATTTTGGTTCCTGTGCCGAAAAGCCGTGCGCGACCTCTTTCGCCAGTTGCGCCGCCTTGACATTCAGCTCGTAGGCGCGGTTGGCCAGGCCGTACTCGGCCAGCACGATGGCCGTGGCGCCAAACGTGTTAGTTTCCACGGCTTCGCAGCCCACCTGCAAAAACTCTTCGTGGACTTTCTGCACGGCGTCGGGCCGGGTTTCCACCAGAATTTCATTGCAGCCGGCCAACGCCTCGCCGCCAAAATCGTCGGGCGTGAGGTTCTGCCGCTGCAGGTTGGTGCCCATGGCGCCATCGAGGATGGTTACTTCCTCGCGAATTTTATCGAAAAACGAAACAGTTCTCATCGGTTCCTTTCACAAAATAAAGCGATTAAGTTCCTGATATTAAGGAATATCGTCACAGGTTAGTTAAATATTCTAGCATAAGTATGGTTCAGTGTTTCTTTTCTGAAGCTCAATTCCCGGAGCCGGCGTCGCCGCTGACATCGATTCACCAGCGGTATTTTTTGAGCACATCGATGAGGCCGCTTCGAGGTCCACCCCGGTCTTGTTGGCCAGGCACAACAGGCTAAACATGACAACGCCCAGTTCCTCGGTCCAGGTTGACGGCGGGTTGAAAGGCTTTTTACCATAATCGGTCCCTTTTAAAATTTCTTTTGATACCTCCCCCATTTCGGACACCAGATCAAGCATCCGGTACGGCTCCCCTGTGTCGATATGGGCGCGCGCCACAAAATTGGCCACCAGAATTTGTAACTCGTGCAGTTCCACTGTTTCGCTCCCAGATTTGGTTCACTTCGCTTGCTTGCAGATGATTTGGGTGAATCAAGTCGTACGGCGAATCGCAGTGAATCTGACATACATGGACATCCGGGGTAAATGATGGGGAGATCATTGACGATTCATCGGTTTGATGGCAATAGGCTGTTAGCTGGCAAGCCGGCCATTTGCAACGGTTTTGTCCGTGTACCATTCCAAACGCTCTTCCTGAGCCGACGCCATCTCCTACTGAAGACGGTTACAGCCGAAAAGGAATCAAGACGATTCAACGCCGGCGAAA
>JAUZRQ010000076.1 GCA_030950365.1 Candidatus Zhuqueibacterota bacterium
AGGTCCTCCGGCTGATGGCCCGCGGGGCCCGGAATCAGGAGATCGCCGAAGCACTGTTCATTACGGTGCGCACCGTCAAAGCGCACGTTTCCCGTATATTGGCCAAGATGGATGTCCATTCCCGCACGCAGGCCGTCACCAGGGCCCGGGAGCTCGGCATTCTGTAGCCGCACCGGTCGAGCGTGGTCATCTCCGTGCGCCGAACCACGAGCTCGCTTCGGCAAACGGTACCTCGCGATGACAGCTCATGGGGACGCCCCCGGAACGGTCATTGCGAGCGAGCGCAAGCGAGCGCGGCAATCTCACAGCCTGGCTTGGCTCTCGATCAACGGCACCAAGGACGGCCCCATCCTTCATCCCGCCCCACCTTGAAAATTGTACCAAAGTACAATGCGCCTCCCGGCCAATAGTTTTATTTTTCTTCACCACTTTTTGCCTTGCCATGGCGCGCGGGGGACAAGCCCATGCGCAGGGCAACTGAGGGACACGAATTCATGCAGGATGTCTACGGATTTCCCCTTTCTTTGAGGGACCGGGACCCTATTTCATACATATTTTTGGGAGGTTTCCATGAAATCACCGATGGTGAACCTGCTTAAATGGACGGCAATTGCGCTGGGCAGTTTGGCAGGCCTGGTGCTGATTGCCCTGGCGGTCATCTACCTGATCAGCAGCAACCGGATGCAACGGTCGTATTCGGTGCCTTCGCATCCGGTGGCTGCCCTATCGGATTCCAGTGTCATCGCCTACGGCAAACGCCTGAGCCAGATTCGCGGCTGCACCGATTGCCACGGCGAAAATCTGGCCGGCCGGTTGGTGATCGATGCGCCGCTGGTGATGAAATTGTATTCCAGCAATCTGACGCCGGGGAAGGGCGGTATCGGAAAGACCTACTCCGATGCCGACTGGGAGCGGTCCATCCGACACGGCGTCCGACCGAACGGCAAACCGCTGCTTTTCATGCCGACGCTGGAACTTATCCATTTAAGCGATGGAGATGTGGCCGCCCTGATCGCGTATCTGAAGACCCTGCCGCCGGTGGATCGGGTCATGCCGGCCAGCACGGTCGGGCCCCTGGGCAGAGTGCTTTATCTGGCCGGAGAGATTCCCCTGGTTCATGCCGAGCTGGTCGACCACGTGGCCGGGCACCCGGACGCCCCCACGCCGGGAATCACGGTGGAATACGGGCAGTATCTGGCCCTGGGCTGCATGGGATGCCACGGGCCGCATCTGACCGGTGGTAAAATTCCCGGTGCGCCGCCGGATTGGCCCCTGGCTGCCAACCTGACTCCCTCCGGAAATTTAAAAGACTGGGACGAAGCCGGTTTTATCCAGGCCATGCGCACCGGTATTAAGCCCAACGGACAGCCCTTTCAGCCGCAAATGCCCTATCAAACGTTAAAGGCCATGACCGATGAAGAATTGAAAGCCATCTGGCTGTTTTTGCAATCACTGCCGGCCAACACCGGGTTGACCAATGCGGCTGCGTCCACGGAACCGTAGCGGGGTTTCCTTCAAGTAGAACAACTTCGTATGCTCGCAGATGCAACTGGGATTTTAGCTGACTTGCTTTTCAGGAGAGCGGCGCGATCCGTTCGATAAATTTCGTTAGCCCTCCTTACCCGGGTTGAACCCGGGAAGGAGGGAAGGCAGGCTGGCTATCCTGTTGCATTCAACCAGAAGGACAAGTCATGAACAGAAAGAAACAAAACCTGTACCGTCTCACCGAAGACGAGCTGTTCCGTTTGTATCATCTGGAACGCGAAGAGCATTTCATCCCCATTCCATCGCTGGGAATCCGCGTTCGCGTCCAGGTGACGGGTGCGGGCACGCCCATTGTGTTTGTTCACGGCGGGCCCAACGCCGGCAGCACCTGGGCGGAGCTGGCCTCCCTGCTGCCGGATTTCCAGTGCATCTTGCTGGATCGTCCGGGCTGTGGCTTGAGTGAAGCCGTTAACGGAAACAGCCTGCCCCGAGAAAGCCTGATACACTGGATCACCACCACCCTTGACGGCGTGCTGGATTTTTTCAGCACCAAGACATCGATCTGGTGGGCAGCTCGTTCGGCGGCTACTGGGCTCTGCATTACACCCTGCAACGGCCGCAACGTGTCCGTCATCTGATTCTGGAAGGCTGTCCGGCCATGGTGGAGGCCATGGCGGTACCGGATTTCATCAAATCCATGACCTACCCCGTGCTGCGCTGGCTAATTCCAAAGCTGCCGGCGTCAAAATCCTATGCCAGAAAGATTATGAAAGATACCGGGCACACCCATTCAGTAGAAAACAACGTATTGTCCGTCCAGTTTGTGGAATGGTATGTTCGCCTGTCCAACCATACCGATACCATGAAAAACGATGTGGCAATCATAAATCAAATACTCTCCGGTGGCAAAATGAACCCGGAATATGTTTTACCGGATAAAAAAATTCAAAAAATAACCAGACCAACCCTGTGGTTATGGGGCGAGAACGATCCCTTCGGCGGGGTTGACATCGGCAAGCGCATCCATTCTCAAATGAACCATTCGGAATTTGTCAGTTTTAAAAATAGCGGCCATCTCCCCTGGCTCGGTAATGCGGCAGAACATGCAGCCAGAATTAAAGAATTTATTCAGAAACGCAAATAGAAGGCATGCTCCTATTGAAGCCGGCCTAAAAGGCCACACCTGCCCACGGTCTGTTCTTACGGAGCTCTACCAGCAGTCGGACATTTCCGCCAGGAATCGGATAAATCCGCCAGGGGGGGCGGACACGTCTGTCAATGGACGGACGTGTCCGACTTTTGGCAGAGCCCAGGCAATCTCCCTGCCTCGTCCTTAGAAATCGCCACTCAAAATCGGATTTTCTTCGCCCCTTTCGCAATTCCTAAAAAATGCCGACCGCATGCCGGTTCTAAAATGATTTTTGTGTTCCTTGTGATTTTGTGGTGAGCCCCCTTTCTGGCCCCACTAACCACTTTTCCCTTGCCTCGAAACCGCATTTTTTCATAACTTAAAGTCAAATATGGTATCCAAATAACATGCAGGCCTGGTGGCGGCCGCGGACTTCAAATCCGTTGTGTCCTGACGTTCGTCAGGACAGGTGGGTTCGATTCCCACACGCTCCCGCTGGATTTCATTTTAGAACCAGGGGTAGGGTAAGATATCTCCTTATCGAATAATTTATGACGCAAATTATATAACAACACCAATACATGAAAATAAAACAACGTACAATAAATTATCCAAAATATTTTAAAAAAGGGGAGTATATTTACGGCAATTTTTTTGTGTCACAATTTTGCTGTTTATCGTTTTCTACATGAATCATTCATCCACATTTTAAGCCCACGCGCTTCACGCCTCGGTTTAACGCGCGGCCTTACAAGTGTGGAAACGGACACTACCTTTAAGCGTGGTGTAACGTCTCACCCTGGAAAATTAATCCTTCATTAGAAGTTAACTTAACCCTGAGGAAACAATGAAACCATTCACATTTACAATCATCGCGTGGGCTTTCATGGCCTTACCGCTCCACTCGCAAACCACTGAATGGCAACAAACTAACGGTCCGATTGGTGGCGACGTCAACACGCTGGTTGCCACGGATACGGGAACACTCATTATCGGAACGCGGCTTGACGGCCTGTTCCGTTCCAGCGACGGCGGCCGCACCTGGACCCACATCCAGGATGCATCATCAGCATCATTCCTGTTTAACAGCGTTTGGGATATGACAAAAAACTCCCAAGGCCATCTGTTTGCAGCGACAAACTATGGCATTTATCGCTCAACGGATAACGGTGACACCTGGACGCCTTTCTATACCGGTCTAACGGATCGCAATATTCAGGCGCTTGCAATCAACTCTACCGATGTGCTCTTCGCGGGTTCAAACACGGGTGGCATGTTTCGCTCCGAAGACAACGGTGAAAACTGGATCCCTATCAACAACGGGCTGTCGGCGTTAAAAATGCGCTCGGTGGCCATTAATTCGCTTGGAGATGTTTTTGCAGGAACAACAGAGGGCCTTTTTATTTCAAGCGACAACGGTAACAACTGGGCTGAAATCAGCAGTGGCCTTGGGAACAAGCATATTTTGACTATTTTCGTTACACCGGAAGACTCATTATTCATCGGTACATATAATGGCGCCTTCCGTAGCGGCGACCATGGCGCCAATTGGACCAAATTGGTGGGACCATTCGGTTTTATCCAGTCTTTTGCCCGTAACTCATCTAACATGCTTTTTGCCGGAGGTGGCGGCTTCTTTTTCCGCTCCATTGATAATGGTTTGACCTGGTCGCAAACTTTGGCCGAAAAGCTTACTTTTGCCATCTTCCTTGACCTGTATGTTACCCCATCGCAAAATTTAATCGCCGCCACCTTCAATAACGGTGTTATCAGTTCGTCCGACAACGGAAATACCTGGGAGCCTCAGAATACCGGACTGACCGCAGTGGACATCGTTACCATGACGCAGACGCCAAGCGGAACCATCTTCGCAGGTGGCAACAATGGCCTTTTCCGCACCCAGGACGGGGGTGAGAATTGGAGCCGAATTGTTGTAGATACCATCGGCCTGGATGTGCGCTTTATCGCGAGCAGTAAGACCGGTCGGCTCTTTGCTGGCATTGGTAGATTCCTGGCCATCTCAGATGACGACGGCGAATCATGGACTGTTGCCGACAGCAGGTTCACCGACCGTTTTCCGGAATCCATTGCCTTTGGTAGTGGCAGTGATGTTTACGTTGGTGTCTATGGACAGATTTTCAAATCAACGGATGGCGGCGATACCTGGACCGAATTGACCACACCGATCCCGAACACCAGGGTGCAGGCGATGGGCGTTAGCAGCACAGGAACGGTATTTGCAGGCACACGCAAAAACGGTGTATATCGCTCCACCGATGCCGGCACGACCTGGGTTGAAGTCAACAACGGCCTCAGTGAGAACTTTGATATAACCTCATTTCTATTTCAACCCAACGGCGACGTCCTGCTTTCAGCCTTAGACGGAGTATTCCGCTCCAGTAACAACGGCGATACGTGGGAGCAACAGGGTATGGTTCCAAGTCGGGGCGTTAAAGACCTGGCGCGCGATTCCGGGGGCAATCTTTTCATTGCCATCAGAGGCGCTGGAGTTGCTGTTTCTGAGGACGATGGTGAAACCTGGATACCCATCAACAGCGGGCTTGGGCATAAAGATGCTAAAACGCTGCTGATCGATGACATGGACCATATTTATGTCGGTACCAGAGGCGGCAGTGTATTCAAGACACAATTTTTCCCAACCACGGTAGAGCGAGCTGAAGGAGAACTTCCGAAAACATATTTTCTCGAGCAAAACTACCCGAATCCATTCAACCCCGAGACCCGAATCCGCTACCGGCTTTCATCGGCGACTGAGGTCACCCTGGCCATCTACAATCCACTCGGCCAGCTCGTTCGGATGTTGGTGAAGGGACGCCAACCTGCAGGCGAGCACACCGTCACCTGGGACGCGCGAGACAGAGCGGGAAAGCGAGTCGCGAGTGGAGTATATGTGTACCGACTGTCGGCTGGTGAATTCGTTCAGAGTCGCAAGTTGATGTTGCTTCGGTAGAAAGGTAAGGTTGCCCATACCGTTAAAGCAGGCTTCTAACAACCGGTTGCTGTCGGGCGGCGAAGGCGCGGTGGTTATATCTAAGTTCAGTTTTTCCTCCTGTCTAGTCCGTATCATAAAACTGTTATTTTCTAAGCCTTCGCCGCTGCAGAACCGCAGTGTTTAAAAACCAGGTAATTCGCTGTGTAAGGCATTGTCATTTTAGAAATCTTTCTAATTGTTTTTTAGGCAAACAAAATGGGCGTTCTCTTCTCCTGGCCATCTTTGCATCCAATGTCAATTTGAAAGTATTCATGGAATGAAGGACGGATTGCTGAAAAACTTTCTCTCCCCCCTCACCAAAACACCCCATACAGCAACACCGTAACCACAATCACCACCGCGCCCAGGATGCGTGCCGCAGGGCTGCTTTGCAGCGAGGCCGTGGCGCGGGTTTCGAATTGCACCGGCTCGGGCAGCGGCTGCCAGAAGGTGATGGCCGCCATGACCAAAATTAATGCCGTGAAGGTAATGGCCATGTGGTTGAGGAAGGCAATCTCAGGATAAAACCACAGCAAAAAGCCGTACATGGGAATGCCCAGCAGCATGGCCGCCATGGCCGCGCGCAGCGGCGCCCGCCGGAAAATCAATCCAAACACGAACACCGCCACAATGGACGGTGAAATAAAGCCCCAGATCATTTGAATGTAGCGGAACACGCCCTCGAAGCGGGCCGGCAGCGGCGCCAGGAGGCAGCCCAGCACCACCAGCACCGCCGTGGCGATACGGCCAATTTTGACCACGGTGTGCGGCCGGGCCTCTGGGTTGAGATGCCGCTTGTAAATGTCCATGGTGAAGATGGTGGCGGCGGAGTTGAGCATGGAATCCAGGCTGCTCATGACCGCGCCGAACAGCGCCGCCAGCAAAAAGCCGCGCAGGCCCACTGGCATGAGATGTTTGATCAGAATGGGATACGCCTGATCGCCGTTGGTAATCTGGTCGGCATAAAGCTGATAGGCCATGATGCCCGGGAACACGATGATGAACGGAATAACGAGTTTGATAGCGGCCGCGCCGATGATGCCGAGCTGCCCGTTGCGCAGGTCGCGGGCGCCGAGGGTGCGCTGCGTGATGAACTGATTAAAGCCCCAGTAGAAAAAGTTGGGAATCCAAATACCGAACAGCAGCGCGGTCCAGGGGATTTCCGGATGATCGGCCGGCAGCACCACATGCAGTTTTTCGCTGCCAGCGGCGAGAAACTGTTCCAGTCCGCCCACCTTGTTGAGGCCGATAACGGTGATGATGGCGCCACCGATGAGCAGCGCCGAGCCCTGCAGCAAATCCGACCAGACCACCGCCTTGAGGCCACCGTAAATGGTGTACGCGCCGGCCAGGATGCCAATGGACCAGATGCCCACGTACAGATCGAGGCCGAAGATGGCCTGCAGGCCGATGGCGCCGGAATACAGCACCGAAGCCAGCGCCACGCCGATGTAGGCCATGAGCATGTACACCGCCATCAGCGTGCGCGCCGGCGCGCCGTAGCGGTGCTCCAGAAACTCCGGCATGGTGTAGATGCCCAGCCGCAGGTAGATCGGCAGCAGGTACACGCCGATGATCACCAGCGTGATGGCCGCGATCCATTCATAGCTGGCGATGGCCAGTCCGGCCGAGCCGAAGCCGGCGCCGGCCATGCCGACGAAATGCTCGGTGGAAATGTTGGACGCAATGAGCGAAAAACTGATCAGCCACCAGGTGAGATTGCGTCCGGCCAGGAAGTAGTCTTCGGACGTGTCTTCTTTGCGGGAAGCGTACAACGAAACCGTGACCACCGCGGCAATGAATGCCACGAACGCCAGCACATCGATCAGGGCGAATTGCATTTCCCTTCTCTCCAGGACGATTGCGACGTTTCCACAATGACATGCGACCGGCGGCTTTCGCGCCAATTTTTGCCAGGTCATCATTGAATAGAAAGATAATATTCGCAGTGGTCTTTGCAATAAAAAAAGCTCAAACGCCATTTACGCAATGGCACAGCGAAAGGATGACGTTTGATGCCGGCTTGTATTCTGGAGCGAGATTCCGATTCGCCTTGCGGCAACCGGGAGTTTTTTCCGGATTTATCCTTGCTAACCGATTCCTGGAAGCCTTTTTGGGTTTCAGGCGTTAAAGAAATGTGACAGCCATTTAGCCTCAACGTTTCTCTGTATAGGTCGATATTTGAACGGAATTGAACGGCGGGCTGGTTTTTGACTGCGCGGTGTGACGCCCCCTAACACTCGCAGCACCGGCCCGCCGTTTTTTTATTACTTCTCCTTCCTGATTTTGCATTGCACATCACCCAGAAAATGCCTACATTATAATCTTTTAATCTGCTCACATGCACAATCCAGAAACCGATTCATCCAGAGGAGGGGATGATGAAAGGACGTTTTTTATGGGGAATGCTCCTGCTTTTCGCCTCGCAAGGCTTTGGTCAGAAAGCCGATAGTCTTCAATCGCCATGGCAAAGCAAGGCCGTTGGGTCTCTGAACCTGACACAGGTGACCTTCGATAACTGGACCCAGGGCGGCGAGAATGCATTTAGCTGGCAACTGCTGCTCGACACCCAATTCGCGTATAAACGCAGCCGCCTTTCCTGGACGATTTCCGGCAAATTTTCGTTTGGGAAAACCCGGCTCGGGCAGTCCGAGTTTCGCAAATCCGTGGATGAAATCCGGCTGGAAAGCGTGCTCAAATACAGCGCGGCCAAATCGCTGAATCCGTTTTTTGCCCTCACCGGGCTGACGCAATTTGCGCCGGCCTATGACTATGCCGCGGAAGGCGCTCCCCAAATTTCTGCCTTTCTCGATCCCGGCTATTTCACGCAAAGCCTCGGACTCAGTCTGTCGCCGATGGAAGGATTCAAGGCGCGCGTCGGCCTGGCGATGAAAGAAACCGTTACACGCAATCATCCCGCGCCGTATGCGGACGACCCGGCCACACCCGAGGTGGAGAAAACCCGCACCGAGGTCGGCATGGATGCAGTTGCTGATCTGTCGCGCAAACTCAGCAAGGCGATTCTGCTGACGTCCAAACTACAGTTGTTCTCCAACCTCAAGGGTATCGATGAAGTCGATGTGTTCTGGGACAACCTTTTCTCCGCTCAGGTGGCCAAATACATCAATGTGAACTGGAATTTTCGATTGGTTTATGACAGGAACGTGTCCAAAAAACGGCAGATCAACCAGTCGCTGTCCATCGGGCTGACGTACACGTTTCTGTGACGGGGTGGCAAGGGGGGCTGGCGATAATAAAAAATGTCTCGCTGAGGAGCAGGGCTCGCAGATGGATTTTTTTATAACCGTGACGGAATTGCTAACTTTGGCTTGCTTTTGCCGCCAGACGTTTTCATTAGAGCGACGGATGTCTCTGACGGGTTCAAGATGCTGAGTAGCAAAATGGATGAAAGGGATTTTCGAAGCCACCGATTGCCGCGGATTTAACGCGGATTTTTGGCGAGACTGTCGATTTTCCTGGGAATGGGCCTTTTTGCTGAGCCCGTAACTATTCAGCTGCAAAAAGCAGAATCGGTATCACCTCATCATTTCGAGGAGCCCCACATCACGTGCGGGGTAAACTCCGCGACAACCCTATCTCCTTTAGCAAGGCACGGAGATCGCCATCCACCAGCACATCCCGATAGAAACCGCGGCTTTTTATGAAACCCCTTCGGGGTTTTGGGGATTTGTGGATGCCTTATTCCCCGGGGTCGCTGCGCGACCCCGGGCTGTATTGTCCAACGCCTTCGGGGTTTTCTATACCGAATCTCGTTCATTTCAGGTCAACCGCGAAGCGGTTCCACAACAAAGCCCAGGGTGCTTTCGCACCCTGGGTGTCAATTGCCCCAGCCAATCCCCGAACGCTGAAAGCGTTCCACAAACGAACGGAATTTCTATTTCTGCTCAAGGTATGGTGAAAACGTGCGTTATCCACATTTTCAAAAAACCTATTTTGACGCCAATGGCCAATTGGCGGAGGCTGGCGATGACGGTTCCCTAATAGCTTGCTGATGAAGCTGAAGGGTTCCACAATCTTTGATTCGAGTCCACAATTCATGAATCAGCCGATCCGTGCAAATCCGCGTCATCCGCTTTATCTGTGTTCCATATCTTAAGCATTTCGCCAACCGCCAGCACCTTGCCGGCCTCGCAGCTCATTGATATCCACCATATCCGCGTACACGATTTCCATGACTTCACCGGCGTCATTGACATCGCGCCGCGCCGGGATGGACACCAGACCATACCGCTCACTCATGGCCGCGTGCAGCGCCAACACCATCGCATCGACAATATCGTGATCCGCAACCTGGCTGTGGCGGAAGGCCTGGCGGGTCCGCTCAAAAAATTCGTCCACATTGGGCGACAGCCTCTTTAACAACGTTAAGCGCAATTGCCGTCCTGCCGATGTTTTTTTGCTTTCCCCCACTGGCATCCCACGGTTCAATTCCCGGAAACACAGCTCCGGATGGCTTTCCCGCAGCTTCTGCCGCCATTCCGGGTTTTGGCTTAAAAACTCACTCACTTCGCGGATTCGCGGCGTGAGGTTCCACGATTGAATCGAAGGTTTGAACAGGCAAAGCCGGCTCTGGATTTCGCAGGCTTCTGCATACGAGCTGGCCTGCAGCGCCTGGCGGATAACCGGATAGAACACGGTGCTGCGCCGCGCGCCGAGCATTTCCCGCGCGATCGCATCGCAGTTCCGCACGCCAATAGGCGGATCCGCCAGTCCGATGGGAATATCGATGAGCGCCAGGCGCAGCATGGGAAACCACTCCGTCAGCTCTGCCATGGACTTGCACACCAGCGCCGGCGCGCGGAACCGCCCGCCGGGATCGCACTCCACCACCAGCCATCCCCCCCGGCAACCATCGATTCCCCCAAATACCTCTCCTTTGCAGGAGGCCGGATTTCTATGCTGCCCTGTCCGTTCCATTCGGTCGCTTCCGGTTGACTTTGGAGAAAACTTTGATTACACTTGTATGAATAAGGAACTCCCATGCCCCGAAAACGCAAGCGAAAACGAACCGTTTCCTCATCCTCTGCCGGTACACGTGCGCGAACGCACTCGGGACGGACCGGCTGGCGCATGGTGCTCCTGGCGCTGCCTCTGCTCATTGCGGTTGTGCTGGTGGCCATGAACTGGCACCTGCTGCGGCAAACTCTGCTTTCTTCCGGATCGAACAACGAGTACCTCACCGATATCCTGAATATAAAAAGCCCATTTCCGCAGCTCAAACAAAAATCGCCGCCGGACGCGATCACTTTCACTGACTTTGCCGGCTCCGACGCCTGTGCGGAATGCCATCCGGCGGAGTATCGCGCCTGGAGAAAATCCACTCACGGTCGCGCCGGTGGACGGCCGGGCGAAGTCGCTATCATCAGTCCGTTCAACCACTCGGAGCTGACCTACCGCGATGCCACGATAAAGCCCATCCGCAAAACCGACTCGACTTACATTTTCCAGATGCGCCGACCGGACGGCAGCGAGAGCGTGTTCAGCGTCGCGGCGGTGGTGGGCGGCGGCCATATGTTTGGCGGCGGCACGCAGAGTTATTTTGCCCGGTTCTCCGATGGCACGCTGCGCTTCCTGCCGTTCGACTTTAGCAAAACCTCGAACACCTGGTTCAGCCAGACGCGCCACCGCATGAACTGGATCCCGGTCAGCAGGGAGCTGGCGCTGGCCGACCTCAGCGAATGGCCCCCGAACCGCATCCTGGGCACCGAGCGCAATTACGTCAATTGTCAGAACTGCCACGGCAGCCAAATTCAGGTCCGGTTCGACCCGGCGGCGCGCCGATACCAGACGCGGTTTCGCAGCCTGACGATCAACTGCGAATCGTGCCACGGTCCGGCAAAGCGGCATATCGAGCTGATGCGGACCGACAGCACCGGGCGTGAAGACATCGGACTGGCAGCGTTGGCCACCCTGGACAAAGATGCATCGCTCAAAGTATGTTTCCAGTGCCACGCCATCAAGGATGTTCTGGACGATGCCTACCTTTCCGGCAAGCCGCTGGAAGATTATTTCAGTTTGAAGCTGCCGATGCTGGCGCAAAATCCCTATCAGCCGGATGGGCGCATCCGGGAATTTGGCTATCAGCAAAATCACCTGTACAGCGATTGCTACCTCAACGGCTCCATGACCTGCGTCGATTGCCACGATCCGCATTCGCAGGCGTACCGCGACATCTGGGGGGCGCCGCTCAAGGGCAAATTCGATGACGGTCAGTGCACCGATTGCCACCCGAGTAAGGCGGTGGATGTGCAAAAGCACACACATCACAAGCCCGGGTCGCAGGGCAGCCGGTGCGTGGCCTGCCACATGCCGTTTTTGCAGCATCCCGGCCTCGGCGTTCGCGTGCGCTTTGCGCGTTCCGATCACACCATCCCCATTCCGCGTCCAGCGTTCGACACGCATCTCGGCATCGAGGATGCCTGCAGCCAGTGCCACCGCGACCGGTCTGTGGAAATGTTGCAGGCCGATGTGCAAAAATGGTATGGCGACCTCAAGCCGCATAAAACCATCGTGACCGCCCTGCTGCAAACGCAAAAATCGACCAGCCGCCTCGAAGTGGCGCGGGCGCTGCTGCGGCCGAATGCCGGTCATCCGATGGCGCAATTCGCCGCGCTCACGGAATTTATCAAAACCCACCTGTATCCGGACATGCCGGCGCTGGAAAACGACATCATCGACCGGCTGAAGGCCTACGTGGCTTCGGAGGACCCCGATTTCAAGGCCATGGCCCTGATGGCCCTGCATCTGGCGCGCGGCCACGATCGCGATATGCAACGGTACCTTGTCTTCGAATTGAAACGGCTGGGAGAGCAGGAGCGCATGATCCGGGCGCGGTGGGCCATGGCGGTGGATTACCTGGGCACGGTGTACAGCCAGCGCGGCGAAACCACACGCGCGCTGGCCGCGCACCGCAAGGCCATCGAAATTCGGCCGGACGATGCCGTGGCCTGGCTGAATCTCGGCAACGTGTACGGTGTTCGCGGGCAATTCAAGGAGGCGATTGCGGCATTCCGGCGCGCCGCCGATCTGGATTCGCTGAATGTGTTGGCGCTCACCAATATGGGCATCGCCTTCAGCCGGCTGGGCGATGTCAGCAAGGCTATCGCAGCCTACAACGAGGCCATTGCGCGCAAGCCTTACGATCCCACCGCCTATGTGCTCCTGGCGCAGGCCTATTTGCGGCTGGGCCAGGCGCCGCTGGCCCTGGAAACCCTGCGCATGGGCCGCCAGCGCATCCCGGAAAACGAAACCATGCCACTCCTCATGCGCGAAATTCAGGCCATGCAATAGCGCGCGTCAATCCGCGGCGACAATGCGAAAGTCGCCGCCCTCGTATTTGCACGGCCACCGCACGAAAGCCTGCGGATCGGTCATCACCGGGCCAAGATGGCGCAGAAGTCCAGCCGGAATTTTCTCATGGGAAATGGTCAGGTAGGGAATCCACCGATATTCGCCGGGTGGGAAGCGGTTTTGCTGCCATGGGAAATCCATGGTGAGGGTGAGCGGCTCGCGGCCCACATTGTAATTGTTGCTGACATACCGGATTCCAAACATATTCGTGGTCAGGACGGTAAAGCTATCTGGATACTGCTTCACCAGAACCATCCGGGCCACACCGTCGTCAAACAGCCCCGGGAATACCACGGTCACGGTATCCTGAGGTTCTGTGGTTTGTAATCGCACCGTAACTTTGACCATATCCGGAAAATCGCTTTTATTTCATTTGGTCCGACCGTCACCTCAATCCGCAAAAACTTCTGCAGAATCTTGTCTGGTGCCAGTTCGCCTTTGGCGGTCACATCTGCCTGCGCTCGCAAGAATTCGCCTTTGCGAATCTTCACCCGCGCCGTTTCCAGATAATAATTGGCGAGGAAATAAAAAACGCGAAAAACACCGTCCGGATAGGCATCGCCGGCTTGAGTGACGGGCGGCGGTAGGGTCAGCGAAAAACGGCCATGAGTGTCCGTAGTGGCAGTCAGATCATGCCCTTCCAGCCAGATGAACACGCCATCCGGCGACAGGCCATCGCTTAACCGCACCGAGCCGGCAATCGTGCGGTGTGGCTGCGAAATGCTGTCATCCTTGAAAAAGGGATTCTCGGTGCAGCCGGCGATAAAAAGGCCGAGCCAGAAGGCCAGCCATGGGGTCAACCTGTCTATAAAATAGCGAATTCATTGATTCTCGATTTGCGCATCAGTTGGGTTGAATTTCAAGGATGGCATCGTGGCGTTTAAAAGGGATACGCAGATAATCCCTGCCCGGCGCCCGCCAGTTTCCGCCGAGACTTTCCAGCAAACCTTCCGGTACCTGTGGGTCCTGGATAAACAGAAACGGAATGACGCGATAGCGACCCGGCGGCAGCCGCCCGGGGAAAATTTCCATCATCATTTCCCAGGTCTGCATTTCCCGCCCAATTTTGGCGGTAAACGTATTTTGAGTATCGATATCCGACAGTTCAGTGTACACCGAATCGGTACCCAGATGCTGCAGCAATACAACGCCGAGGCTATTGCCAATCATTTTCGGGAAAACCACGGTGACAGAATCATCGGTGGCCCAGAGCGTAAGCCGGATGCGTACATCGCCCTGAAAATCGGATGCCACCGATGCCGGTTGCACTTCCGTCTCGATGACCAGCCGCTTGCGCATCACACCGGGCCGAGCCAGCCGCCCGTTCCGGTCCACATCGCCTTTTTGATACAAAAACCGGCCGTTCTGAATCAGCACCTCGGCCGATTCGAGGCCGTAATTGGCCACATAGAAATACAGCCTGTACACGCCGCCGATCAGCAGCGAATGTCCGATGTTGCTATCTGCCAGCCGCAACTGAAATTCGCCGCCTGCATCCGTGAAGGCGCTCAGCGGCGTTCCCTGCAGCCACACATACACGCCCGCCGCATCGGCATCCCGGTCCAGGCGGATACGGCCGTAAATACTCTGCCGGTCCGGCTGATCGATCTCCGATTTGCCAAACGGCGCTTCTTCGCAACCCATCAGAAGCATGACCGCAAGCGCTGCCAGCCACAGTCTTTCCATCCGCTGGCCGTTCATATTACCCTCCACCGTCGCCTGGTATCATTGTCCGCGGCATCAGTACTGCGCCCCCAGGGTAATGTAGAACCGCCGGTCGCGTAGCGCTAGCCCCTGCAGCACGAACTCCCTCCCGATCAGCAAATTGCGACCGCTGATGTTGATAAAAAACTTCATGCGTGAAATATCGAACATCTTGCTCAGATGCACATCGATATTGCTGTATTCCGGCAGCACCACCTGCGCCATGCCCGAATCTGAGGTAAAAAACCAGCCCACCTGCTCGCCTTCATAAAACCAGAGCACCTGCAGGGAATAGCCGGCGTGGTCCAGGGTGAAATTGAAGGTGCGTTTGACTTCGGATTTGAACGGAAACGCCGCCTTCTCGGAAATGAAATACCGCGACAGGCCGAAATCGATGCTGACTTTTTTCCGGTAGAAATACAGGGTCGGTTTCAGCTCGAAGCCGGAAATCCGCGCATCGGGCACGTTGTCGTAAAACAGCACCGGCACATTGGCGGTTGCGTACATGCGAAATTTGTTATCGTAATGGTTCTGAAAATACATCAATGAAAAGCTCCAACCATAGACCGAAGGATGGTCATTGAGCTGGCGCATGGCGGTGACACCGATCTCCATGCTACGGTTGCGTTCCGGCTGCAGCTGCGGTTGATAGCGAACATCGGCGACCAGCCGGCCGGGCGAGCTGATCTGTTGCAGCAGCGTGGGGAATTTGGCATTGAGGCCGAATTTGATGAACGAGGTGACGGCGAGATTGTTCTGCACGTCGGCGAAATTGAGCGCGAATTTGAACGTGGTTTCCTGCCAGCGCCGGCGGGAAAAGGGTTGCGGCTGAAGCCCATCCATCGAATCTGGCACCGAGGAACGAAACACGGCATCGCGCTGCTGATCGGTCACCCGGTCATAGCGCAGGCTGAGGCCGAGATCCACCACCTGAATCAGCTTCTGTTGCGGCCGGTGGCGCACCCGGGCAATAGCCACAAGTCCGTGATGTTGGCGGAGCAGCAGCGCGCTTTCCAATCTCAGAGGAACCAGACCGGCGGTGCGCCGCACATCCCGGTACCTCAATGCGGATTGCTGCAATTGATATCCCAGCAACAACCTGAACCGGTGAAACGTAAAGGTGTTTTCGGCGCGAACATGCCACGACCGGTCGTGAATGCGCCGATCCAGAAAACCGTACTGGCTCAGGCTGGTCTGGTTTTCCTGCAAATTTTTATATGAAACCGAAAGCGTTGCATCGTGCAGGACGGCCATCCGGCCGGAGTAGCGCAGCGAATACAGGCTGTTCAAATTGTCCAGATGCTCATCGTACGGCTGGTTCTCATAACCGAGGCGCGTTTGCATGAACAGCGCGATCATCTGTCCATGAATCGAGCTGTTTTCCTGCCCGGCATCAACCATGAGCATGGCACTGTGGTGCGACGAGGTGTTGCGCAGCAAGTTATCCCGGTCCGCCGGCACATCCGAAAGCCGGCGCTTCAGTGCACCGCGGGTGTAGTTGTAATTCGCTCGCAGCCGTTCGGTTTTCCACAGCCAGTTTTGCGGATTGAGGTGAATCCCCCAATTGCCAGAACGGTAGGTGCCAAACCGCTGCTGGAATCGCAAGTGGTAATCCAGTTGCATTTTTGGAACGATGTTGACCACGCCCGCAAACGCTTCCGGCCCGTACAGCGACGTATTGCTGCCCTTGATGATTTCGAAACGCTGCACGTCTTCGAGGTCGATCAGCGCCAGATCGAAAATGTTGTTGTATGCACTGTTGAGTTTGATGCCGTTGTACAAAACGACCACTTCATCCGGATTGCCGCCGCGAATGCCGATGACCTTTTTGCCGCTCTGGTCTTCCTCCACCTGCACACTCTGATCGGTGCGCAGCACATCCCCCGCATCCACAAAGCCGCGGACATCGAAGGATTGCGCTTCAAGGACGGAAACCACCTGCGGCAAATCACGGCGGATTTCGGGCCGCACGCCCTGTACTCCCTCCACCGTCACTTCCGGCAAAATGATCACTCGCGGCTGCAGATACACGGTCGGCTTTAGACGCAGCTCGGCCGCGGGAATTTCTCGCGGCTCATAGCCGATGTGCCGGAACACAATCACGGGATTCTGGACGTTGTGAGGAAGTTCGAGCGTATATCGGCCGGCGACGTTGCTGGTGGTGCCACGCTGTGTGCCTTTGATGTAAATGCTGACGTGCCGAATCTCCCGGTAGGTATTGATATCGCGCACGGTGCCAGAAATCACGTAGACCTGCGCCTGTCCGCGGCCGGACAGCAGCAACCAGCCTCCGATCCATAAAAGCAAAAAAGCCGATTTTCCACTCATGGTTCACCTGTCACTGGCTTGCTTGCCCCATCCCCCGCGCAGCAACCATGGAATGCCCGGAACCGGTGAGCATGCACGACGGAGGATTGCCTACAGTGGCCCATCCAATTTCATGTGACCTGGCAGGCAAAACATGCCGGTAGGTGCGGCGGTCCCCCCTCTCCGCAACACCCGCGGCGGCCGGCTTATTCCCTACCGCAAATACCGCTCCCAGTTGGGATCGAACAGTTCGCCGCGTTTGGTGGAATGCACCAGCTCGTAATCGCCGTAACCGGTGCGATCCACGAAAACAAACTCCGCGCCTTTCTCGATGTTGTAATACCTCCACACCTCGTACGGCTTGGTGCCGCCTTCGCTTGGATAGCGGTATACCTCGTCCGGTTCGCCATATAAAATCAGCACGCGGCCGCGATCGGTGGCCCAGCCCTGCCGGTTGAATTTGGTGAATTTCTCATCGGCCATTTTCACCCTCTGCAGATAAATGCGACGATTGACCGGCGGGACGTCTATCCGGCCCTGCATGACCCGGAACCAGAAATCGGCCAAAAATTCGCGCTTGGCCGCCACGTTATCGAGCTGTTGATAGAGCCTTTTTTCCTGGTCGGTGGCCACGTAGCCGGCGGTCTCGAACTCGTGATCCAGTTCACTGGCCGAAAGCGCCGCCAGCGCGGCCACGATTTTGCGTTTGTCCGGTGCGCCGGTGAGTTGCAGCTTTGGATTGATGACCAGAAACGGCTTTTCCACCGCCATCTGTTCGGTGCCCGTTTCATCCAGCAGGGAAAATTTGAACCGGTAGCGGCCCGATGGAAACGAGGTCACGGGCATGCTGCCGATGTCCACCACATTGCGCCGTGTATAGTTTTTTTTACGCGTCACCTCGCGCACCACCTTGCCATTAGCGTCCAGAATCTGCCGCCGGATGGTATACGGCCGATCGGGCAAGAGGTTGTACATTTCGATATAGCTGAACATGACCGGGTAGCTGGCCATGCCGTAAATCAGGGTTGGATTGGGGACCACTTCGAGCGAATTTTTCACGAACACGTTGTTTTTGCTGCCGGCGCGGGAAATGCTTTTGCACAGTTGGAGATCGCTGGCCCGGGTGTCTTCGCCAAAATCCTGCATCAGCACGGCAAAGGCCACGGTATCGGTGCGCGTGCGCGCCAGCGAGTCGATGGCAACGACCTGAAGCTGATACTGCCCGAACGGCAGGGCAAATCCCGCTTGCGTGATGATCCAGTACTGATACCACGCCGCGCTGGTATCCGCCTGATTAATGGGATAGCTCGATACCTCTTCCACCAGCACCTGTCCCGTTTCGCTGTTGGCAATGCGCGTGGAAATTTGCAAACCGCCGTGATACAGCCCGTTGGCGTATCGGTAAGTCAGCAGTTTTGGATGGAACGCGAAGTAGAGTTCAAGGTAGCCATTTTGGTCGTCGTAATGAAAGCGGGCATAATCCACGCTGAGCAGCAGCGGCCGGTCCGGGCGGATTTCCTGTGCCTGATCCGGCAGCGGCCAGAGCAGTAGCGCGAGGACGAATAGAGTACAGAACCGTCGCATGATCAACACCTGATTTTGATGGCAATGAACCGTTTTGGATTTATTTCAAAGGCTAAGATGCTAAACAATTTAGCCGTACCAACAATATTAGATAAGCTCCATATTAGACTGTATGAATTGTGTCTTCTTTTCTGACAGGATTGACACGATAAACAGGAAAATTCAAGGTTAAAGTACAACCATTCACCTGTAAAGAACAAAATCGGCATCTACCTGTCATTGCGAGGAGCCCCGCATCACGTGCAGGATGGACTCTGCGACGGCGCAATCTCTTTGAGCAAGGCTTGCGATGACGGAGCCTATGACAGCCTATTGAAAGAGCTGAATAGTTATCATTTGGTTATTTAAAAATAGGTTTTTCAGTCACGATTTACAGGATACAAGCAAAAAGCTTCTTGATTCAACCAGCTACCAATCCTGACGCAACATCTCCCATCGATCCGGTCAATCTTGTTCATCCTGTCACACAAACGACATAAGACCAACACGAACTTTGTCACTCCCTGGAATAAGCCCGGAGACGCGATTCCGTGGCCACTATAAATCGAACATCTGCCGCTGCAAAATGCACTTTACAGCGAAAGTAAATTCGCCAGCAGCCGGTAGGTGCCCGGATGCACATTCAAGAACTGCGGCCACAGCCGGAGATTGACGTACGTAACCCGGCCTTTGCCCAGCGAACGGGTCAGCAGAAACGGGGTACCATCCTCGCCGCGCACCGGTACGGCATACTGGCCATCGGCGGCGGAAAGCTGCAACCAGTGTACCGCGCGCTGAAACAGCCAGCCCTGCCAGTCGTCGATGCCGATTGGGTTCGGGCTGTTCATGAGCGGGTGTCCGGCCTCGAACATCACCGGATACAACTCATCATACTCAGCCGATGGCGACAGCGTGAAGCCATCGAGCAGCGGCGCGCGTTTCCACTTCCGCGCATCCTGGGATAGCACGATCAGGTGGCCGCCGTTTTCCGCGAAGGCCAGCAAATCGTGGCGGCGTTCCTCGAGAGCGGGGAGCTGGCTCAGCACGCGATGATCCACCAAAACCACATCACACGACTGCAGGCCGGCTTTGAAATCGCCGCCGGGCGAAAGCAACTCATATCGGGCGCGCAGATTGTCCAGCGCAAACGTTAATGGACTGACGTCGAGTGCGGTCACCACACCGATGCGCTTGCTGGAATCATAGTTCGCCTCGAAATGCCGCACCGCAAAATGCGCCACGGTAAAATCCTGAATGCGGATCGGGATCCGGTGGCTGCCCTCGGGCATGGGCTTCTGCCACACCAGATTGAGGGTATCCACCACTACGGCACCCTTTTGGCTCAGCCGGAAGGGCACCCCCGGCGAAGCCACATATTCATGATCCACGCGCACGATATCGCGCACGCCATCGCGGGAATTGTTCTGCATGCGCAGCACCAGTTTTGCGCCGGGGATGCGCCGCACGATGGGCGTCAGCACCTCGGTCACAAACTTGGGCGTGAACGTCAGGTTGACCTTTTCGCGGTAAATGAAATCGTCTTCGCGGCGGTTGCCCTGCTGCATCACGAAAAACAGCAGCGGCACGTTGGGATTGGCGTCATCCATGCCATACAGGGCCTGCGGCACGGTGTAGTTCAACTGGCCCGGGGTGAGAATCCGGTACCGCTCGCCCAAATTCAGGGTGAACTTTTTCTCAAACCCTTCATTGATCGCCCAGGTCTGATCGAGGCCGAAAAACATCACGGTTTCGTTGGCGTTGTTCACGCCTTTGATTTTATGGATGGTCAGATACGTGAGCTGGCGATCGGTGAGGCAGGTATCGCTGATGGTGTAGTCGAGACGAATGCCGCGTGCGGCGCAGCGCAGGTTTTCCAGCGCGATTTTCCAGCGCAACAGCGAGCGAATCTCCCAGGCATCGAGGCGGTAGCGCTGCGCCAGCTTGAAATTGATCGAATCGATGACGGATACGAAGTGCGGCCACACGGTTTCCTGGTTATCCTGTAAAATCTGTTTGGTGATGAACACGATTTCATCGTACACCCATTGCAGCCGCTTGCCGGGCGGTTTCGGGATATCCGGCGTCAGAGAAGGTGGCTGATGGGCCGCATCAGGATATTCCTGCAGATAACGCCGGGGATGGGCCAGTGCGAATTCCGTGCGCTGCCGCCGCAGCGAAGCATAGGCCTCTTCGGCGATCTGCCCCATGCGGTCGTACCACAGCTTCCAGATGGGATGTTTGTCGCGCACGGGTGCGGAAATCCCGTTGTCGCCGGATTGCTCCACGAAAACGCGATCGATTTTCCAGCCGGCCCGCACGGCGCGATCGCGCGCGCCCGGCGGCGGCGACACCTGCTCCACGGCCCGGAGCACGGCTTTGTGCAGCACCTGCCACATGGGGCTGTCCGGCGTCCGGCGATCCTGCCCCACCAGTACGAAATCCGGCTTGTAGTCTTCCATCAGTTTTTTCAGCCTGCCGATTAGCAGGCTGTCGGGCCAGTGTCGGACAGCGTGATTCGCATCGCGAGCGGCGATCAGGTGCGGCAGGTTCAAGAAATAAGCCTCGCCGCCGATGCGATTTAGCGCGGCAATGGCCTCGTTTCGTCGTCTCGCCGCCAGATACGGCGGATATTCGCTGCGATGGTCATCTTCCCCGGCCTCGCCGTTGGACACAAACGCTACACGCACCGTGGCTCCCTTCCCGAGCCGGTAATAAGTCAGGGTCGGCAGGTCCTCGAAACCGGGCTCGAGGGCAATGTATAACACCTTGAAATTGTTGCGCAAATCCAGCGCGTATTGATGAAACGCGGCTTTGCCGGTTTCTGGGAAAAACGTCGGCGGGATTTTTGGTTTCTGACAGGAGGACAAAATCAGTGCGATGATCAGCGTGGCCGGCCACAACCAGCCAATGGGATTCCACCTTGATGCTTGGTACTCGGATTGCGTTCTCATACATCCACGCCCTTGAATTTCATGGTTGTTCCTTCCCTCCGTTCGCCCTTGCGATATGGACATGATACGATCGAAATTTTCCGGATAATATTCAAGAAAAATCATCCATTCTGTGCGCCAACTATTTGTTTTTTCAGTATTCCGATTACCTTTCGCAACCAGCCCATTTAGCCTGCGGCCCATCGAATCGGTATTTTTCATAAAAAATAAAAACGAAAGGGCTGCCCAAAAGCAGGCAGCCCTTTGTATTCCAACTTTCGGGCACGATCGGCTTAGAAGCTCAGCTTCAGCGTGAACATGGAATTGTTTTCGAAGTACTGCACCGAACGATAGGCGTAATCGATCGTAATATCGACTCCGACTGTGGAATAGAACAGTCCAACGCCGAACGTGGGCCCGAAAATTTGGGCGTCATCTGCCCCTTTCGGGGACATTTCCGCACCACCGCGAGCAAAGAGTTTGGCCTTGCCCATGGAGTATATGACTTCGCCGCCAACCCGGTAGCCATCGAGGCCGAGGTTGTTGTTGGCGAAAGCTCCGCTCACGGTATAATTCACCGCCTCGTTCAGGCTGCGCGACCAGGCCAGACCGATTTCCACCGATGAAGGCAGCTCGAAGCTGGCCGGCACGCTCTTGTAGAATTGCTCAGGACGACGGCCGTCGCTGGAGGTAGCGCGCCGCAGCAGGCCGGTGCCATCGAATGACATCTGCGGACCCAGGTTCTTTAGAACCACGCCGAGATGCAGTCCCTGAAAACCAGCCACGTTGTGGTACTGCACACCGATATCCAGCGCCACGGCGGAGCCGTTGACGCGGCCGATTTGCTCGGAGACGAGCTTGAGGGTGCCGCCCGCCGTGATCGCGTCGGTAAAAGCGCGGGCATACGACAATCCGAAAACCATGAAATTGGGCGAGAAGGTGCGCCCGAACCGGCCTTCGGGGTCGTCGTTGGTGGTCAGCGGGATGTCGCCGAAGTCCATCGCCTTCAGGCTGACCCCCACGCTGCCGAAGTCGCCAAAGCCCACGGCCACAGCACCGTAATTGACCCGAATGTCTCCGATATAGGCCATGCTGCTGAACAGGCCTTCGGCGGCCGCTTCGATGCGGCCCAGTCCGGCCGGGTTCCAGTAGATGGCGTCAGCGCCCAGGGTGGTGGCAATGCTGGCGCCACCCATGGCCAGATCCCGTGCGCCAACCGGAATCAGGAGCTCGGTCGCAGCGGCCGTACCGATGCGTTTGTTCTTCACATCGGCCGTTTGTTGCGCCGGGAGCTCACTGATCATGGCCGCCATCAGCACAAAAACGATCAGGAAGATTGCGCTACACGTATATCTCATTTCCAAGTCTCCTTGTCAAAGGTTGATAACGGCATGAACTATGGCTATTAGAAAATATCCAGGATTTCTTGCTCCTGAACAATAGCCAGCTTGAGTACCTTGCTGACGCCGATTTCCGGCATTTCGACGTAAATGACGTACATGCCGCTTGCCACAGGAATTCCGCTTTCATTAAGCAGGTCCCAGCGTAAGAACTGCGACGAATCGTCCTTTTTCAGGGTGCGGACGAGCTGGCCACCCAGGTTGAAGATACGCAGCGTGGCCTTCTGCGGCAGGTTGTTGAACGTGACGAACCGTGCCAGCCGGTTTTCTTCGGCCGGGTTGAAGGCATAGTACGGGTTCGGGAACACTCCCACACGTTCCGCACTCTGTTTGGCCAGCGCCGGGGATTCATCCGGAGCCGGAATGGTGTACCGGAACACATCATCCGGGGTGTTCGGCCGCGTCGGATACAGGCGGAAAATGTTGTCATCCGTCCACGGATTCTTATTGCGGCGCGCCCAGGTTGCCCAGTACATCACCGGCTGCGGCCCGGTGATCAGCTCCACCTGCCAATCCGGATTCGGCGTTTCGGAGTAGTCGGCATCAAAAATGAACAACCACTCACGCGGACCCGAACCGGAGGTGTTGTCCGCATCCCCGTAGAATGGCGGCCAGTACTTGCCATCCACCATACCGCCTTCCACGTTGTTTTCCAGGAAACCAACAGCCAACCTACGCGGCGGATCCGAATCGATGTCGTACACCGCAAGCGGAACACTTTTTTCAAAATCTTGATAAGAATATCCACCTTCGGCGTTGATGATGTACGGCGCGAATTCGGGTTTCGCCGGCGCAGCAGCGAATCGGCGTCCATAGCGATAGGCATAAGATACATTTTCTTGATTCGGATCAAAGTTACCATCGGCATCCACATTGGCAAAGCGGATTTCCACAGCTTTGAGCTTATCGGCCGGGATGAACATCACGCCATCGTTGAACACCGACCGCGGCGAGGCCCAGCCCACGGCGCCACGGAAGCCTTCGAAGCCGAAGCCTCCTGCGCCACCGCCCCAGGTGAGGAACCGGGAACCGGAGACCCACTCCCAGCCCCACTGGCTCGGATCATCGGGATCGCTGTAAATATCGCCCCGTTTAATACCGGGAGGCGGGCCGGTCACTTTTAGCAACACGCCACCTTCGAGAATGTCGTAATTGTCGTCGCCGCTCTGGTTGCGCTGGCCGGACACGACGGTTTTGTTCTCGGTCGTGTTGACCAGCTTCCAGGTCATTTCGCCATCGACTACCTCGAAATGCACCTCATAGGTAGCACCGGTCGCCGCTCCGGGATTGATCACGATGGGAATGGCGGCCCCATCGCTGCGGCCGCTCACATGTTCGACCTCCAGCGTATCGCCAAAGGCGGTCTTGTACACCTTGCCGAACGGAATCTTCGGTCGCACGGTGATGACCTGCACGTCGGATTCCAGCGCTTGCGGCAGATAGCCGGGCACCGTGGAACGGCTGTAGGCCGTCACGGCAAGGTAGTATTCCTGACCATTGAAAATCTTATCAATATCCAGGATATAATCACGGTCAAACTTGAAATATCGTACCACGCCGCTATTGGTACCGAACTGCACCGGCAACTGCAAAATCTGGCCGGAGGTTACATCGAATTGCTCGTCCAGAATCACCGCCGGGTCGGTCGGCAGATCGAACGTGGCGATGCGTTTCGCATCCTTCAGCGAAGCCGTGCGGCTGGGGAATTGATAAATGTTGTAGCCTTCAAACACAAAGCCGCCGGGCTCGCGTTGGACGTTTTCGATTTCATGCAAACGATCCAGGTTGCTGCCCCACTCCAGAATCACCTCTTCGTCCAACTCGGTCACCTTCACATCCGGAGCCGGAGGCGCTTTCGGAACCTGGAACAGGGCATTGTAGGTGTTTTGCGCAAAGCGGTCGTTGAACTTCATCACCGCCACGCTGGAGAGACGATCGGCACCGAGGCCGGCTACCAGCGCCACCACCACTTCCTGAGTATCTCCGGGCGCCAGGGTGAAGGGGCCCGTGCTCAGGTTCAAACGGCGGTCTCCCGGCGGGAACGACCAGGCCTGCCCCTGACCATCGACAAAGCCCTTACCGGTCACCGGATCACCGGACAGTGGAAACGGTCCGGGTTCGACTCCCGGCGGAAACGGATAGAACTGATCCGGCCCATCGATGGGAGCGAAACCGCGCAGCATCTTGTACCAACGGATGGTACCACGCTGATAGTCCCGCGGTGGGTCGGAAATGGCGCTACCGGCCGAAAAATAAGAGAACGAGGTCATGCCCATGTTTCTGTGATCGGGCAGGATTTTCAGATCGAACACCGCCTGATCGCCGGGGGAGGGAATGACTGGTCCCTGCAGGAAGTCGTAACCAGCCGAAGGCGGCGGCAGGTTGAATTTGCGGAAATCCGAGTCGATCGGGTTACCGTTGTACACGAACCCCATGCTCAGCAGCGTGTCGCATCCCACAAGGTCGTCCGCAAACGAACCCAGGTCCGGGTCCGACCACTGGGCGACGTACATGCTGTCGATGGTAAACGCGCCGATAGTGCCCTGTTCATCGATCGCCACGCCGCCCTTGTTGATGATGCGGATGCGCTTGAAGTAGATATTTCCAAGTGCATCGGTGCGCTTGTAGCCCCACAGGGTGATCTGGATTTCCAGCCCCATGGGTTCGGAACCCTGCAAGCGCAGCGTCAGGTTGCGGTCGAGGTCGTTGTACACGGTCCAGACCACCTGATCGGCGGGCGAATTGGGATCGCCACCGGCCACGCCCGGCTCATCGTAACCGCCGGCAATCAGATCGTTCACCGTAAAATCAGCGCTGAACGGCGGCGGCGGATCGAATTTGCCGTTGCCGTTGCGGTCGATGTACGGCGCGCCGAGGTCCACCGGCCATTCGTTCCAATCTTTTTCATACTGGCTGTAGATAAAATCCATGTCGGCCTGGGTTACGTCGTTGATGTTTTTCTCAAAATATTCAGCAGCATCACGACGCAACTCTTCGACAGACATGATGGCATAGTCACGACGAATGCGGTAAATGCGTGCCGCTGCCGGATCGGATGCCTGTGCTGTGGCGCCGAAGCCTTCGATATGACCTTCCTGACAGCCGGTGCGGTAATTGGAACCACCGACACGAATCAGTTGGCCAAACGGCGCCGGCTGAGTTTTGGCTTCATCAACATAGCACTTACCGCCCCACATGATGCCGTCCTCATAAATCAGGAACGACGTACCACGCGGGAAGAACACACCGTTATCTCCGGATGGGGAATGGTTGGACAAACCATCCGACCGTTGCCAGGACCAGAGGTTGTTGATATTCAATATCTGGTATCTCGGTTCACCGGTGACTTTGGCAAGAACCACGTCCCTGCCAAGGTCACGGCCTGTGCGCTCGGCTTCTGGCCGCTCAATCGCCATGGCGAACGAGGCCGTCAGCATCAGGGCGAGCGCCACCAGCCATAATACCGATCTAAACATGTTCGATTTCTCTTTCATATCTGTTGACTCCATCCCTTTGATCTACCATTGAATAATATTGCGACTTTTGGCCTCTCGTTCTGATTAGAACTCGAACTTCACGCCAAGACGAACCTGACGAGGCGTGCCATAAATATCGTTGCCCGTGGCCCACTGATAGGCCCAGCGGTTCTGCAGGTTCACCGTGCGATAGAAATCGACGTAGTTCGGAATGTCGTAGAACTGCGCCGCCAGCGGGCTTCTCAACCAGCCGTCATCCTCGGCCGTACCCGTGGTTGGATACACGTTGATGACGTTTTTGGTGTTGAACAGGTTGAGCACATTGGCATACACTTCGACGTTGAAATTGCCGAAATAGAACACCTTGTTCAGAGTCACGTCAACGCTAAAATTCCATGGCGTGGTCGAGGTGTTGATCGGCTCGTCGGGAATACGACCGCGCGGGTCCGCCGTGGCACGCATACCAATGGTCCAGGGACTGGCCTGACCGAGGTCCTGCGGCTCTTTGATCTTGGTGTAGGCATGGCCGCTGTTGAAATACAAGATCATATTCAGGCCCGAACCAGCCAGCCAACCGCCATCGTTCTTGCCGAAGCGGTAGTCCAACATGATCGTACCACGATGCCGCTGGTTGTAATCAAAGGGATAAATCAGGGTCGGATAGCGCGCGATGGTCGCGTCGCTCACGGCCACACGGGTGGAGCGGGTTTCCGAACCGGTGCCGCGGGCATCCGACAGGGTGTAGTTGATGCGACCGGCGAGACGCTTGGTGCGCCGCAATTCCAGGGTCAACTCGATGCCCTTAACCGTGCCGAAATCGTTGTTTTGCAAACCGGCGAAGATCACCGTCCCATCTGCCGTGTACACCCGATCCCAGCGGAGCTGATCTCTCAGATCACGGTAAAAGCTGGTGATGGTGAAAGCGAAGTTGTCGGTGATGGCCTGCCGCAAGCCCAGTTCGTACGACGTCGTGCGTTCGGGCTTGGCCGTCCAGGTTGCCAACTGACCCCAGAAGCCATACGGCGAGCGGGTTCTCGGGCTGACGGTCTGGCTCAGGATGCGCAGGCCGCGATAAATCTGGCTCAGGCTCGGCATCTGAGCATATTTGCCGTACAGCGCGTAGAACACCGTGTTGTCGGTCACCGGGAACGAGAACGTGATCCGCGGCAGCAAGTACTGATAGGTGCCCACTTCCACCAGCGAGTTCTCGTCGATCCAGTCGAGCTTTTCGTCGAATTTCGGATTGAACGGATCTTCCGGTTTCAAAATATTGATATCGAAACGCTCATAGCGCAATCCCAGGTTGATGATGAGATCGCGATATTCCAGCTTGTTCTGGACGTACAATGAGGCGAACAGCGGATTCCTCGGGCCATTGGGCCCGGAGTTCACTTTATTGCCATCTACATCATAGCCATAATAACTAAAGAACCCGGCTTTTGTGAGACGAATAACACGTTCGCGCTCGCTTTCAAATGTACGCGGGGTATTGCCATCGATACCGTACATAAAGGTCAGCGCCTGACGAATGCCGCCGACGCGGTACAGACGCATGGTCCAGTAATCGAAACGCCCGCCGGCTTTGAGCTCCCAATTGCTGGTCACCTGCGAAGTGAAATCCAGCGAGACGCCAACGCTGGTCTGGCTGTTGATTTCGTAGCTGTTCAGCGGAGCATAAGGCGGCGTAAATTCGAAGTTATTGATGGTGCTGTAGTTCGGCGGACCGAGGTAGCGATCCTGCCAGCCGGTGAAACCGTGCTTGGCGTTTTCCACGCTATCCACGTAGGCTTCCCAGTTATCGCCAAACACCGGGTCGTACGACTTGAACGACCGCGTCGACCAGTTCAGATTGACCTCGTAAAAGGTCTTGGGGCTGAGCAAGTGCGTGGCCTTCAAGCTGAGCATGGCCCGATTGGTACGATACAGGCGCTCGCGTTTCCAGAAAATGTTACTCAACGCCTGGCGGAAATTCGCGAAACCGCCCCGACGCAAATCGTTGGAGAAGCTACCGGTCAGACGGAATTTCAGATGGGTGGAGAGGTCATACACCATCGTTCCCTGAATGGTATGATTGCGATACCAGTTGTTGGGCAGATGATTTTCCAGAAATGCCACATCGCCCGGCAGGGAATCGCCAACGGCCCGTCCTTCGAATCCGTCGTCGGTCAAACCGGAGAAACGGAATGGCGTGATGAAGCTGGGATTCCGGTCGCGCATGCCGTTGAACTGATAGGCCACGAAATAGCGCAGTTTATCGAACATGGGCATTGGTCCGCTGAGAGTCACCACTCCGTTGCGGTAGCCGTACGAATGCGTTCCCAGAAAAGTTTGGCCGGATTTGGCGAAATCATCAGTGCGGTAATCCACCGTGGCCTTGAATTTCGCGCCGCCAGTGCGGACCGTGGTACGCACCACCGCCGAGTTGGCGCCACCGAATTCTGCCGTGTAGCCACCAGCCTGCAACTGAATTTCTTCAATGGCTTCCTGGATCACGCTGATGTTTTCGGAATTGAACAGCGGGTTGGTCGCCGTGGCGCCATCCACGAAATAGGCGATTTCGCCGGCACGACCTCCGCGAACGTGCAGGACGCCGTCCTGCTGCACCGTTCCAGCATTCAGTGCGATAATGTTTTGCAGACCCCGAATTGGAATGTGTTCAATGTCTTCCTGGGTCGTCATGCGGACGGTGTTGGTGGTGTTGCGCTGAACAATCGGCCGTTCCGCCACAATTTCTAGCGCTTCCACTTCCAGCGCCGTGCTCTGCAACTGAAAATCGCGCGTGGTCGTCATATTGGCGTTGATACGGATATTGGACACCACCAGGGTCTGATAGCCGATGTACGAAACGCGCACGCTGTAAACACCCGGGGGAATACCCAGGACGATGTAATCCCCGTTTGCATCGGTCGCTGCACCGAGGGTGGTTCCCTCAATAATAACGTTCACACCAATGAGGGGCTCACCCGTCTCCTTATCGGTGACCCGTCCTCTTAATTTGCCGTCTTGTGCCCAGAGGAACGTCGGCACCACCAAAAGGAGAAGACATACCATGACTAACTTTCGTAACATGCAAGTCCTCCTCGCTTTTGTAGGAATATAGAAGTAAGAGGTAGTAAAAACAGCCATAGCTCACGGTTCTGTTTCATCAACCCCTGTAAGAACTCAACTCCCTCAGTTGGTTTGAGATATAGAACCAAAACTATTGTGAGCCATTAAATAGAAGAATGACCCATTCGCCTTCGGATATCACCTCCTTCCATATCCAAGTTAGCTTCTGTTTACCCGCTGACAAAATAAATAGATGCCTGATAAGGATTGGATACGTCCAAAGAAATTGGGAAAAAACAGGATGGTCCCCTACGTCTCCTGGATTGAAGTTACAGCAGGGCTGTTCCAAAAGTCGGTTGGCACAATACGATCAGAGTGAAGTGATGGGAAATCAGGGATGCGTGTGCGAATGGACCCCGTTCGCCAGAGCAGTTGGCCCTTACAATCGCCAATCTGCCGTGTGCTAAATCTGCATGCACCGGGTGTGAACAATTCAATCGCCTTTTTGCGACACACACGCCCCGCGACTTTAGCGAGGCGCCCTCCTCAGATCGTGTCAGGTGCAAATGAATCGCTCGGTGCAAATGACTTTTGTCACAGTCCCACCAAGAACCACCAGAACCATCCAACACCAGGCAATGCTTAAAAAAGCCCCAGAAAACCTAACAACCTTAAGTAAGTAATCAAATAAAAATTTAACGGCGTCTATTAAACCGAGCTCGATTTCGAAATAGTCTCGTTTCAGAGCCGTGAGCTATGCTATCCAAATTGACAGGGGAGAGCGCAAACGTAAGTCAACTGATGGAAAAGGCAACGGTGTGTCATGAATTGTTTCAAGGCGGCACCTCCTACCCTTACATACATGATTCATTCACCAATCGCCCTATTGTAATATTTTTCATTTTTGCAAAATTTATTCCATTCAACATTCATCAAAATGGATGATTCATGATATTCCATTAAAAAATATTTAGTTATGTGACATATTTATATTATTCTTTCTTATAGAATCGCCTTGCGCTATGCAAAACTTTTCACAGCCGATCCTACAACTTCTGCACAGCCCTATTTGCATCACCGGGCAATCAGCAATTTTTAAAAAATTTTAATGCAAAAATTGCCTAATTTTGGACAAATTCACTTGACTTTTCCTGATTTTCTATTTGATTTTGTGAATGTAAGAGCGGTTTTCGAAGAGGCATCGGGCAATCCGGCGCCGTGGCAGCCGGCAAAGCCCTCTCTGGCGGCTTGTTTTTGGGTATGTCTCATAGTGTGTTCTCATCTTTCCCAAACTTCGTGCATACCCGGTTCTCAGGATCATTGACGCCGTCGCTCGACGGCATTCATAGCCAATCTGCGGAGGATGTGATGAAGATTCAAGGAGAAGTGGTCCTGCCTGCTGCGCCCGAAAAATTGTGGGATTTGCTTCTGGATCCCCAGATCATTGCGGAAATCCTTCCCGGCTGTAAAGACCTCA
>JAUZRQ010000077.1 GCA_030950365.1 Candidatus Zhuqueibacterota bacterium
GAAACCACCAGCCAGCTCTGGTTTCATTTCCTGTCCGGATCGGGCGGTAGCTCTACGCCGCCGCCCGCACCGGCGATCACCAGCTTCACACCGACCAGCGGGCCGGAAGGCACCGAAGTCTCGATCGTCGGCAGCAACTTCACCGGCGCCACAGCCGTCGAGTTCAACGGCGCCGCCGCAGCCACATTCATCGTCGATGCCGACACCCTCATCCGAGCCAACGTACCCGCCGGCGCCACCAGCGGGCCCATCGCCGTCACCACGCCCAACGGCACCGCCACAAGCGCCGATTCATTCACCGTGACACAGCCAACGCCGCCGCCAGCACCGGCGATCACCAGCTTCACACCGACCAGTGGGCCCGAAGGCACCGAAGTCTCGATCGTCGGAAGCAGCTTCACCGGCGCCACAGCCGTCGAGTTCAACGGCGTCGCCGCGGCCACATTCATCGTCGATGCCGACACCCTCATCCGAGCCAACGTGCCCACCGCCGCTACCAGCGGACCCATCGCCGTCACCACGCCCAACGGCACCGCCACAAGCGCGGACTCGTTCACCGTGACGCAACCCACGCCGGCCACGCCAACGGTGGCCGAAATTGCAACCACCACCGGCGGAACCAGCGACTTGTATCCGAATCAGAGCCGGGTGTTTTATCACGCGGGCTCGTGGTGGATGATCGCGCGCGCCGCCGCCGATGGCGACTGGTATTTGTGGCAGTTTCAGAACAATGCCTGGCAGCAATTGACGCTGCTGGAAACGCGCTCGTCCAGCCGTCTAGACCTGCAGCTCGACCCGACGAGCGGCCGACTATACGTGCTGTTCAGTCACCGTTCCACTCCCAAACTGCTGCGCATGACCTACGATATTTCCGGCTGGGTCATTGACAGTGGTTATCCGAAAACCATATCCAGCTTTGCGGCCGACAAAAACTATCCCATGTCGTTCGTGCGCGACAGCCGCGGTGAGATCTGGGTATTCCAGATCAAAAGTGGTGAATTGCGCATGAACCACTCCGCTGATGAAGGCCAGACCTGGGACGGCCTGCAGGTGCTGGCTACTGGCCTCGGCAAAGGTCTGGCGGACTGCGGTGAATTTTATCAGAACGGGGTAGCCTACGTGGGCGTTGGTTTCGCCGATGGCGGCACCCGTGGCATCGGCTTTCTCAGCCATCGTCTGGGGGATCCGATCACAAGCTGGACCGACGAATCCGGCCAGCTCGGGTTCATTGGTAGTGAGCAGCCGCGCAAGGAAGTGGCCCTGGCCGTGGCCAGCGATCAGAGCGTGTACCTGTTTTTCAGCACCCGATCGTCACAGGCCAGCGATCCCGGCAACGTGCTGTACCGTCGCGATCCCGCCACCGGGCAGTGGCAGGCCTATGAAGTCAACGGCAGCGCCGATGCCTGGATGAGTCCGGGCGTGATGGTGGATGAGACCAATGCCCGGCTTTATGTACTGGGCGCTAGCGGGGCCGGCACGGTGCAGTACAAATCCGTGCTGCTCGGTCAGGAAGCCGATCTGCGCCAGCAAACGGCCAGTACTCTGTTTGAAGCCGCCGGACACAGCTTGGCCAGCGTCGGCACGCCGCGCAACGGCGTGGAAAGCGTGGCGCAAATTCTTTTCCTGGCGGGCGATGAAACCGGCGGTTCGCTGTGGCACGGTTTTCTACCGATCTCCGGCGGTGGTTCGGCGCCACCGCCTGCCAACAAGCCAAGCATCACCGGATTCAGTCCGGACAGCGGTATGGTGGGCACCGAAGTAACCATCACCGGCACCAACTTCAGCGGCGCCACTCAGGTGCGATTCAACAACACCATCGCCGTGACCTATTTTGTTGATTCAGACAGTGTCATCCGCGCAACGGTCCCGAACTCCGCCACCACTGGCAAAATCACCGTGGTGACGCCCAATGGTTCCGCCACCAGTGCCAGTGATTTTACCGTGATCCAGCCGGCACCGGTTCTGGCTTCCTTCACGCCTAGCACGGGCAACACCGATACCGAAGTGCGAATCAGCGGCCAGCACTTTTCCGATGCCACCGAGGTGACCTTCAACGGTACGCCGGCCGTCACCTACAGCGTGGATGCGGATACGCTGATCCGCGCCAATGTGCCGCCGGGCGCCACCACCGGCTTCATTTCCGTCACCACGCCGTGGGGCACGGCCACCAGCGCGGATACGTTCACGGTCACGCAGATTCCGATTATTGCCAGCTTCACGCCAACATCCGGTACGCCGGGCACGCAGGTTACCCTGATCGGTCACAATTTCACTGGCGCTACCTCGGTGATGTTCAATGGTACGCCGGTCACGGTATACACAGTGGATGCCGACACCATGATCACGGCCACCCTGCCGGACAGCGCCACCACCGGCCTGATCAGCGTGACCACGGCTTTTGGCACAGGCTACAGCGGCAGCAACTTTACCGTGACGCCCCAGGGCGCCCTCGGCACCTCCATTGCCGGTACCATGGACGGCAGCGAAAAGCCCAACCAGAGCAAGGTGTTCTATTACGATGGCACCTGGTGGATCGCGGCGCGCTCGAGAGCGGATTCCGACTGGTATCTGTGGAAATATGAGAATAATACGTGGGTCCAGGATGCGTTCATTCACGGTAGCTCATCGGCTCGGCCGGATTGTTTTATCGAGCCGGATTCAGCGAAGCTGTACGTGTTTGTCACGCATAAATCCAAAACCCGGTTCAATCGCTACAGCTACGTGAACGGAAGCTGGCAGATGGATTCTGGCTATCCGGTTTCGCTGGATTTCAACACCAATAATGATGACCCGGCGAGTTTCTGCCGTGCGCAGGATGGCACCCTCTGGGCCTTCCGTATCAATAGAGGAAACCTCGAAGCGGTGTACTCCATTGATGAAGGTCAGAGCTGGTCGGCGCCCGTGGTTCTCAAAAATAGCTTGAATGCCAGCAGCGGAGTCACCAGCGCTGTTCGGTTTGCCGCTGCCGGGCAGACGTATGTTGGCGTGGCCTACGGTGAAAATACCACTTCTAGTAGCACATTCGGTTTCCTGTATCATCAAGACGGTGCAGCTCCGCTCCTATGGACCGACGAGAGCGATTCGCTAACCGCCTTTATAGATGAAAAAGGCGACGATCACATCGCTATCGCGGCCAGCGATTCCGGCGAGGTGTTTATCATTGGCAAAACGGGCGGGGGCGGGCAGGATGCACCTGCCAATCCGCTCTACAAGCGCAATCCCGATGGCGCCTGGGAACGGTTCGTCGTCAATTACTACGCTGATGAACAATGGACACGTCCCTCGCTCGTCATCGATCGCAGCACCGATCGGTTGTACCTTTTTGGGACTCTACAACGTGGCGTAGGCAAATACAAGGTTTGTCAAATTGGGCAAGAAGGCACTCTTGCCATGCAGACCGGCGAAATCCTGTACCAGAACAATCTGGATGAGTTCTGGAATTTGAACACGCCGAAGCACAGCGTGGAACAGAGCTGGGGCCTCATGACCATCGCCGACAATCTCATCGATGGCACGGTCTGGTACAACCACCTCGACATCACCGGTGCGGTGGCCAAACGCGGCCTGGTGCAGGCGGACGCCGGGGAAGCGGTCAGGACCTTTGCCCTGCTCGGCAATTTCCCGAATCCGTTCAACATCCAGACCAAAATCGCCTTTCAGTTGCCGGAAACGGCCATAGTGCGCATCAGTGTGTTCGACATCCTGGGCCGGCGCGTGAAACTGTTGCACGACGGTGAACTGAAACGCGGACGGCATGTGGTCACCTGGGACGGCACCAATGCCTCGGGACAGGTGGTGGCCAGTGGCATGTACTTGCTGCAGATCGAAACCCCGCGGCACCGGGTGGCTAAACCCATGACCTTGCTCAAATGACCGATGGCAAAGCCATAAAAAAGGCGGCTCTCAGGCCGCCTTTTTTATTTTTACAGGTCAACATATCATTTCTCGCCAGCCAAATACTAAACACAGGATTCATCCGCAGCGGAGGCAGGATAGATGATGGCTGGCGAACGGCCAGCGCTGATTTTGAGCAACCACAAACTTGCCGGACGGGCGCCGAATTGCGAAAGACTCCGAATAAATGCACCTGAATTGAAACACCGATGTTGGCCCGGTTGGCGTGGCGATCCATCAGTAAAACCGCGGAGCAGCATACCAGGCCACACAGGGATTTCTCCGGATTCGTAACTATTCAGCCGTATCAACCCTTTCGATATTGAACCGTAATCTTTTTCTTTAAAACAAAAGGAGATGAGATTCCGGCACTTCAGCGTCTCCCTTACGGTCGCCCCTGAAGGCCGGAATGACAAATCACGGCACATGCTGAACAGTTACTTTTCGGAGATATCTTTTAAATTCGGCAGGGAATGTTCGCCTTGCCTGAACCGTTGAAAAAGCCCAATTCTGCAACGATTCAGTAGTTATCTTGCCAGGGCGTAAATGCGGGCAAAAAATGAGGGAGTACCTTCTATTTTCCCGCCAACTGGCGCATTTCCCAAAACTTCTTTTCCAGAAGGTCCGGCCGGTTGATCACCTTGCGGATCCAATTGAGCTTGATGTCCAGCCGCTCTACCGGGGTGAGGCGCCAGGGGAGGTCGGATTTGTGCAGCGCTGTGATGATGTGGTACAGGCAAAGCGCCACACTCACTGAAATATTGAAGCTCTCGGTAAACCCGAACATGGGGATGCGTACGTACTCATCGGCCATGGACAGAGCGGTATCGGACAGGCCCAGTTCCTCGGTGCCGAACAGTAGCGCCATTTTGCCATCCAGCGGCAGATCTTCCAGCATGCAATCATCGCGATGGGGCGTGGTTGCCACCAGCCGGTAGCCACGTTTTTTCAATTCGGTCAAACAGGCCACGGTATTATCTATATTGGTGTGGTTGAAGCGGTGGATATCCACCCACTTTGACGCGCCGAGCACCACCCCGGCTTTCACCTCAAAAATATTGCGGTTTTCGATGACATACAGGTCCTGCACGCCGAAGCAATCGCACGAGCGCACCACGGCGCTGGCATTCTGTGGTTGATAGATGTCTTCCAGCACCACCGTGACATAGCGCGTGCGATGATCCAGCACCTGTTCAATCTTACGCCGTTTGTTTTCCGTGGCAAATCCGGACAGGTAATCGTACAATGCAGCTTTCACGTCGGGAGTCATGGCACCTTCCTGTGGGTTTCCATGCAAAAATAGCCAACATTTGCAAAATGTCAAGCGATTATTCGCTTTCGAACGGCGGGGGCTTTTGCAGACAAGGAAACCGCACAGCAAAGGCAATGGAAATGAGGCCAAAAATCAGGTAGGCGTCCCCCCAAAAAAATGAATCCCATTCATTTTTTCTTGCTTTTAACAGATAATTTTTTATCATTAAAAACACTGGCGAACCGCACTTCACGATGATTCCGGACGTCCACTCGCGCACTTCCGACACGCCAGGTTTTCCCCGGTACGCGCCATCTCCCGATTTACCTGAGGACCGCATTCGCATGCCCGACTTGGATTCGCAACCTGGAAAGCAATGTAACCCAGGAGGGGAAAACTGCACTACCTTTTGCTCCGGTTTCCGCGGCATTTGCTTTTCTTATAACATACGACTGGCAAATCACCGCGGCCGTCCCGCTAATCGGTGCCACACACCGGCCGTTTCTCGACATGAACGCCTCCCGAAGCACGTGAACCCGCGGGCACTTCAGGGAGGATCGGTCGCAACCATTGCGCCGTTTCCTGGCAGAACGGCTGCATGAAATCAGGACAACCTTTGGGTCCATTCTGGCCCAATCCTTAACTTCAAATATATTCTGGCTTCAAAAGAAGGGGAACCGATCCATGAATGACAAAAAATCCATGCGCCGCAAGTACTATCTTAAAAACCGAGAAAAAATCCTCGCCCGCTTGAAGCGGAAATATGAAGAAAACGCTGCCTATCGCGAGGCCATCAAGCAACGGGCCAAAAAACGCTATCACGAAGATCCGAAGTACCGCGAACGGACCCTCCGCAGGGCCAAAGAGCGCTACCGCCGCCTGAAAGCCGCCCGAACGGACAAGGCGGCGTAACCGCTCCTCTTCCAGGAGTCCGCATGATTCTGTTCCATTCGCTGGCACAGAATGAAGCGGCCACCCCGGGCCGGCAGAACGGATTCCACCCGGTTGATCCGGTTCATCCGGCCTATCGAGGCTTAAACAAACCTTTCCATTGGCTTCAATTCGACGCTTTCGCGGCCAGGGCACAGCGGCCGTTCACGAACGCGCGCGCCGTGAGCACCACGCGGCGGTTTTCCGCCCGCCCCTCCACGGTGTCGTTGCTGGCAATGGGGCGGCTTTCGCCGTATCCGCGCGCATGCAGCCGTTCCGGCCACACGCACCGGTCAATCAAATACGCGATCACGCTGCGCGCACGATTGCGTGACAGGATCAGGTTGTCCGCGTCCTTGCCCACGCTGTCTGTATGGCCTTCGACCTCAAAACAAAGGGAATCGCTGCTAGCCAGCATATCCACGAGCTGGCTGGCCACTCCATTCAAAATGGTCTGGCTCGCCGTCGTAAGCTGTGCGCTGCCAGTTTCGAAGGTAACGCCCTGCAGGATATTCGGTTCTGGCTGCCGCCTGGCCTTTGCCAGAGCCGTGGCCGTGGCGGAATTGTTGTCCGGCCGCGGATCGTCCTGCCATTGCACATACGCCCGGTTCACCAGCCGGCGCCCTTCCTCGCGGTTCTGTGAGGCCAGCAGATTGATCTCGACGCGCCGATTCAAACGCATGCAGCGCGGACCGCGGTTGGGCACCATCGGAGAGGATTCGCCATATCCTGCGGCGACCAGTTGATCCGCCAGCTCGGGCGCCTGCTCCACCAGATATTGCCGAACCCGGCGCGCCCGTCGCATGGACAGGTCCTGGTTGTACGCCTCCCCACCCGCGCTATCGGTATGGCCGGCAATTTCGATTCTCACGTCCGGATTGGCCCGCGCCGATAGTAGCAGCTCTGGCAAATAGACATCCAGAGACCGGCGGGCAAATTCCGTGAGCTCATCCTGATTGGTGTTGAAAACCACGCTGTCCAGTTTCAGCAATTGATGCCGTCCGATGGGAATATTTCCCACCCGGGCCGTGTAGGTCACTTCGAAAGCCGCTTCCGGTGGGCCGCTGCCATGCCCCGGCTTCAGCTCGGATACATTCCAGTACAGCATCCTCCCCTGGTGCGAAACCGAATCAGGCGCCGGATACGCCTGCAGTAGGGTCAAATGCGCCGGCAGCGAATCCACGATCACGGCGTTCCGGGCCACCGCCGGGCCGAGATTGCTCACGCGCAACGCGTATTTCAGCGTATCGCCGGAAAGCGCCTGATCGGGATCGACCAGTTTCGCAATGGCGAGATCGGCGCCAGGCGGTCGCACGTCGATGGAGACCAGATCGGCCGCGGGATCGCATTGTTCGGCCGCGTAGGCCTTATCCAGGCCAACCTGCAAGGTTGCCAGCCGTTCATCCAGGCCTTCCAGCTTCACGGAAACGGTCGTGACCGCACCGGGCGCTAGGGCGCCGATGCTCGGATGCAGGATCAGCGAACGTTGCAGCGAATCCCTGGCCACGGGAGCCAAACCGGCCCACCGCGCCGCCTGCACGCCCCAAACCGTCAGAGCGGTCGGCGGGCTATGGCCGTTCCCCTGATTTTCGAGGGTTACCAGCAACCTTTGCGGCTCGTCCGGGCTTTCCGGTTGCTGAATTTGCAAGTCCGTGATCCGCATGGATGGCATGGCAATGGTGAACATGCCGATGCGCCGATCCTTGCGGCCGATCAGCCGGAAATGTGAATCGGCATCATAGGCCACCACCGTCCAGTAATACGTTCCGCATTCGAGATTCGCCAGGGTCGCTTGAGTTTGCCCGGTGCGCTGTAGCCGTACGACTTCGACCGGCGGTTCGGCCATCAGCCGAATCAAATCCTGCCGGTGGTTGCTGGCCAGCGGCTCGATGAACTGCGCCACGTTATCTCGCTCGTGATCCATGATGATCCAGTAGCTCACCGTATCGTACAAATCCGGGTCCCATGCGCGTTCCCAGCGCAACACAACCTCGGAGCTGGCCAGCGAATCGCCCATCTGCGGTGCGATGCGCTCAAAATGCTCCGGCCCGGTGGGAAAGGCGCTGATGCTACCCTGATAGGGCGCGCGGAAGAATTCACTGCTCTGCTGCGTAGCAAAATCCACTCGCAGAGTGCGATTCTGCAGCGCCGGCATCTCAGCCCCGGGCGAGAAGACATCATTCAGGCCAAAGCTCACGCCCACGGCCAGGCTTCGCATCAGGTTCTGTTTTTCGAAATTATAGCCGCCCCGCACGGTGAGAATCTGCGCCAGGGAAATTTCCGTGCCCAGGGTCACATAATCATCCTCGTGCCGGATGTTGAGATAATCCGCGCTCAGGCTGATTTGCAGCCCGTGGTGGGTTCCCATATGCACGGCCATGCCGGCGCGCACGGTGCGCGGCAACGGCGTCAGCCGGTCTTCGAACGTGAGCCCCCTGCCGATCTGAGTCACCGCCACGCCGGCGGAAAAAATAAAGCTATCCAGAAAACCGCCCGGTTCGCTCAAAAACCGCATGCGCTGGGTGCGGAACAACAATCCGGCATCGAAAACAAACGTGTGGTCGTTTACCGAATTGAGATTGCTGCGCAAGAATTTGGCACTCACGCCCAGCGACAGCCGGCGATTGATGCCCGTCAATGGCTGCCCGAGGCTGGCGGAGATCAGCAGGTCGCCGCCGGAAGCGGCCGCGGTCCGGCCATTCGAGCTATCGAAATCCGGGATGCCCAGATAGGTACCACTCAGGCTCAAGCGCGTGTGCGCGCTCCAGGGGGTTCGTATCCGGCTGCCCCAGAATACGCTGGACACGAACATGTCCGGGATCCAGCGCGTGTAACTCAGCGACCACTGCCATTCGCGCAACAACCCGGTAGCTCCGGGGTTGGCGTAAACGGCATACATGTTGTCGAGATTGCCAGTGAGGCTGCTATGAATTCCCTGCTGTCGGGCACCGGGGATCAGCTTCAGAAAGCCGCCCCCGGCACGAATTTGCGCTCCGGCGTCATCGCTGGCCCATAGAACCAGGCCAGCCGCAAGCGTAACGGCCGCCAGTCGCTTGCTCTGTATGATGATGGACTTCTGCGCATTCACTTTATCACCATGAATTTTTTCCAGCATTTGAATTTCGGGCCCTTGAGGGTCACCACATACATGCCGGCGCCGATCCTCCGCCCACCTTCGACCCGTCCGTTCCATTCCACCCGGTGCGCTCCGATGCTGAAATCGCGCTCGGCGATGCGCGCCAGGTGGGTGCCGGCGATGTCGTACACGTCGATCTGAACCGATTGCGCCTCGGTGAGGCCGAAATGAATGCCCAGCATGGGCTCAATTTCCGGCCGATACACATTGCGATCCAGATAACAGGCCTCGCTGGCCTGGACCAACACCCGGGCGCTGGCCAGATTGTTGCCGGGCAGCGTGTCGTTCTCTGCATGCACGCCGCTGCGATTGTCCAGCGTGAGCTGAAAGGCCGGCAGTGATGGCGCGACCACCGCCCGGTAACGGAATTCAAGCGCTTCATCGACGCCGATTTGATCCACATTCCAGACCAGCACCTGGCCTTCGCGTGCGGCCACCTGCGGCGAGAAATCGGACACTTCGATGAAACCGGGAAGAGTATCGCGCACCGTCACTGCGGTAGCGGCAAGCGGGCCGTGATTGGTTACGTGCAACCGATATTCGAAAGCCATTCCCGGCTCTGCCCGGCCAAGGCTCGCCGTTTTAGTGATGGACAGATCGTAGTTTTTGCGCACCGGCTTCATCAATGCAAAAACAAGGGTGCTGGCGAAATTGTTGTCCGGCAGGGTATCCCCGCTGGCGGCAATTTCCGCGCCGCTGTACAGTGGGACCACCGTCGAATCGATGGGCGTGGGCACGGACACGCGCATCCGGATGGAATCGCCTGCGCCGGCGGCCAGAGAATCGATGAACCAGAACAGCACCCGTCCGAACTGTGAATCCGGAGGCACCGGCGAAAATGCTTCGATACCAACGAGCTCGGGAAGGGTGTCTCGGAGGACCGCGTTCAGGGCGGGGAATGGACCGGCATTGTGATAGCGCAGCACATAATCGTAGGACGACCCGGTCAGCGTGGCCGGATAGGTTCGCCCCTCCAAAACGTGCTGTGAATCGGCAATGGCTTCCTGGGTCAATTGCAGATCGTTGCAGGCAAGGGTGAGCACAAAAATGGTGATGCGCACACTCTGCGGCCCGGCGATCTGCAATTGGCCATTCACATCACGGCAGTTGATGCCGGTCGGCAAGTCGGGACAATTCATGAATTGCGGAAATTGATCCGCGATTTCGGCATAATGATGCAGCTCGATGGTATTGACTCCCTCGCTGAAATAAAATATACCGGCATCACGCATCATGATATGCTTGCCATCGATGGAATCATCTTCCACGATTTTGTAGCTCGCGTCCGGGCCTCGCACATTGGCGTCGCGCGGAAAAGACAACCGATCCTGCGCATCGCGAACCAACAAAAAAAAGCTCTCATTGATCTGATCGTTGCCGCTGTTGTAACCGACCAGTGTCTCAATTCGGTAAAATCCGGCCTTCTGAATGGTGACACTGAACGCATTGCGCTGTTTCTCGCTGGGTCCAGCAAGGACAGTAACGGACGGCGTAAAAAACGAATCGGCAGGGCAGTCTGCGGGCTGCACGAACGGCTCCGCAGCGGCGTTTCCGGAACCTGGCTCCTGCCCCCATACCGACAGGGGCAACCGGACCATCAGCATCAGAGACGCCGGAATGCCGCGCTTCCAAAACCAGGCGGGACAATTGAGCATGGTTATCTTCGCGTTAAAGGTGAAGAGACAGGCCCGTGAACGCGAATTGATGCAAGATGGCATTTGTGGACGCAAAGCAGCATCCCGGGGTGAGTCGCCATTTATAACAGGTTGGCGCCCAATGGCATCACTCCAGACGCATGTACCGTCTCGAACTCCATATTGCACCGGGTTAACGAGAAAGCTGTCTCAATGGCAGAACTCAAAGAATGCGTAAGGAGGAATGTGAATAGGAGCGATGCGGATGACTGGCGAGCTGGAAGTGCAATGACGTGAGGCAATCGGTCCCTTTGAAGGACCATCGAGCAAACAGGAATTGGAGGCCAATGTGCTGAATGCAACAAGTTGCAAAAGGATAGGAAGAGATGCCCCAAAGGTCCTAATTGCTGATTTCCTCCCTCACAAACATGAAACAAGATAAGAATTAATTCAGGTATGTCAAAGATTTTTATTGTTAATTTGAAAATATTTCATCCAATCAAACATATATGCAGTTTCAATGACCAATGTTGCCATGGCCCTGCCACGGCCGCGAATCGGACGCGGATGATCGCTTTTTCGTAATTATTTGGCCTTTCCAGAAATTTAGCCTGCCGGCTGGCTTCACAAAAAGAGAGTCCTGCATTTTTTTTGCTCATCCCCATTCGCAGAATGTCGATAAAACGGGATTGACAAAGGGATTTTCGAAATCCGGGCATGGTTGAATAGCTACGCATAGTCAGTCAAGCATTCATTGAGCACCATCTGTACGGGGATAGAGGCCATGCAGAACGGCATCAGCCGTTTCCGCTTCGTTTGCGCCATTGAATCGTCTGCAGACTCGTAAACGTTCGTTTACTAATGCGGTTCTTCCCATTGAGTCGGCGTTTTGCATGCTCTTTGAAAGGTTTCTCTTGTTTTTCTCAAAAAAGTTAATAACTTTGTTTAAGATTTCTGTAATATCTCAGTCATACCAGCATTTACAAGAATTGCGTCAAAACTCCCTGGAAAACAGGCGGAGCATGAAATTCCGGCGTTCCGGTGCCCGTCCTTAAGACGCCGGAATAACCATATCGGCGTATGGCTGAAACGTTGCAGATTTTTGCACATCCAAATAAACTTGTTGGTTGCGCCCGGACAATCGGCTATCTTTTGCCACTCGGGAATCCCTATCCATTCCTACTCAGCTCGTCCACTCCACTTCGCCCCCACTTTCCCGACCGTCCCTGCACCTATCCGATTTTTCACGCACGGCAAGCGATATCGCTTGTTGTCTCACTCGAATTGGAGAAAAATGCCTGAAAGCCAGCAACAAAGGCTTGCCGCCCTGAAAGCCGAGAACCTTCGGTTACAGCGCGCCGTAAAGGAACTCTCCGTCCTCAATGAGCTGACCGGCGCCATTAGCGCATCCCTTGATCCGCAAAAAATCATGCAGACGATCATCCAGCGCTCCATTCAGGCGGTGCGCGCACGTCAGGGAGACATCACCCTACTCAATCACCAATCGCCGGCCATGACGCAAACCCTCGTCCGCACCATGGACAGTTCGGTTACCGATGATCCCTTCCACTTCAATCAAAGCCTTTTGGGATGGATGCTAAAGAACCGGCAACCCCTGAACGTGGCCCATCCGCAACAGGACCCACGATTCCGGCATGTCATCTGGGATGCCAATATTCAAAGCATGCTGTGCACACCGCTGCTGGTCAAATCCGATCTCATCGGCATTTTAACGGTGTACAACAAAATCGATGACGAGGCGTTCACCAGAGACGACCAGCGTCTGCTGTCAATCATTGCCGGACAGTCAGCACAGGTCATCGAAACAGCACGGCTGTATGAAGAGGAGAAAAAGCTATTGCGCATCCACGAAGAGCTGCGGCTGGCCAACGAAATTCAAACCCGGCTATTGCCCAAAGCCTCCCCGGTACTGAATGGCTACGACATCGCGGCCAAAAGCGTTCCTGCACATAATGTCGGCGGTGACTATTTCGATTTCATTGCCAAAAGCGCCAACCAATTGGTCTTCTGTCTCGGCGACATTACCGGTAAAGGGATTCCCGCTGCGCTGCTGATGGCCAACTTGCAGGCAACTATCCGCGGCATCACGCTGTCGAACACCTCCTGCTGCGAATGCATCGACAAAGCCAATTCCATTCTGTTCCATAACACCGAAAGCGATAAATTTGCCACCTTGTTTTTTGGCATGATCGACGCCGAGACGCAACGCCTGCACTTCTGCAACGCCGGTCATAACGCGCCGATCTTGCTGCGAAACACCGGCCAATCGGAACGGCTGAAAACCGGCGGTCTCATGATCGGGGTTTTCGAAGAATCGGAATATGAAGAGGAGGCCGTATCCATGCATCCGGGAGACATGCTCGTGGTCTTTTCCGATGGCATTTCCGAGGTATTGAATACCGCCGAAGAAGAGTACAGCGAGCAACGGCTGCTGGAATTCGTGCGGACGCATCCGGCGCAAACGGCCGCGGAGCTCATTGAAAGCATCCTGGCGGATGCCAGGAGCTTTGCCGGGCCCATTCCGCCATCCGATGACATGACGCTTCTGGTGATCCGACGGCTTATGAATTAGCGAAATTCCTTGAGGGAATTCATGATTGGAACCACGTTTTTGCACTACCGAACACACGGGGAATTGGGACAGGGCGGCATGGGCATTGTTTACGAGGCCGAGGACACCCGGTTGCACCGCGTGGTTGCCCTGAAGTGCGTTAACGCGGTTGCGGCGCACGATTCAGGACAACAGGAACGGCTGCGCCGCGAAGCCAGGACCGCAGCCGCCCTGAACCATCCCAATATCGCGACCGTTTATGGTCTCGAGGAATGCGACGGCCAGCTCTTTCTCGTGATGGAATACATCGAAGGACAAACGCTTTACGATCTGGTGCGCAGCACGCCTGATCTGGCCATTGAAACCGTGCTTGCCATCGCACGGCAAAGCGCAAGCGGTCTGGCCGCAGCCCACGGCATGGGCATTGTGCACCGGGACATCAAATCGCAAAATATCATGATTACCGCCGACGGTCAGATCAAAATCGAGGCCATCGAGCAATTGCGCAAGGCGCTGGCGGTCGATCCACTCAATGCCGTGGCGTACCGCGAAATGGCCGCGGCCTTTGCCCGTCTCGGCCAAATCGGCCAGGCCGAGGTCACCTATCTCCAGGCCATCGAACTCAAGCCCAATTACTGGGCCAACTATTACCGCCTGGCCCTGTTTTACCACCGCCGCAGCGAGTATGTGAAAGCCGAGAAAAATTATCCGATCGTTACCCAGTTGACGCCGCTGAATCACATCGTTTACCCGGAACCTGGGGGCCCCGTACGCGGCGCAGGAGCGGTTTAACCAGGCGCAGGTCATGTGCGAAAAATCGCTCCAGATCAAGCCGAATTACGGCGCCTATGCCAACCTGGGCTATCTATATTTTTACGCCGGCCGCTACGCCAATGCCGCAGCCATGTATGAAAAAGCGCTGACCTTTCAAAATCGCTACTATTTGAATTTTGGTAATCTGGCCAGCAGCTACAAATTCATCGGCAAGGGGACCGAGGCGCGGATCCATTTTGAAAAAGCCATCGAGCTGGCGGAAAAGCAATTGCGGGTCAATCCCAAAGATGCCCGTGTGCTCTGGGGGCTGGCCGGATTTTGCGCCAACCTGACCAACAAACAGAAGGCGCTGCACTATCTGAATCGCGCGCTCAAAATCGATCCCGATAACCAGGATTTGCAATTCAAGGCGGCTGAAGTTTACGCGATTTTTGGGGATGCGCCGCATGCGCTGCGTTTTGTCAGAAAGGCGCTCGAAAACGGCTATTCCCTGAAAAGGCTGATGAAATCCCCGGACCAGGCTACGCTGAAAACTCATCCGGATTTCATCAAGCTATTGCAGCAATTCAAAACATAAGTTCTCTGTGCAGCAAGGCGACCTGCTGCGCGGGGGAATTAAATCGACGGCAGAACAGCCTTTGATAAGCGGTTCATCTTTTGACGTAGGATTCGCACCATTGTCTCAGTCTGTTTTGCTTTGAATAAAACCCTTCATTGGAGGCATGAAACATGGCGAACCATCAGGTCATGGTCATCACATCGGATGAAACCTCCGGGACGGTTTTTGCTCCGCCGTCTCTGGAGGCCGCACCGGGCGATATTATCACGTTCCAGGCATCGCATCGGGGGAGTATGCCGCCCGCTTCCATCCGCGTGGTGTTCACAAGCCAGAACGTTTGTGAGCCCAATAATGCCAGCCGGGCAATTTCGGAAATCATGCTGAGCGCCAATGGTTCCGGCCAGGCGCAGGTGATGCCGAACGCACGGAAGGGCATGGTTACGTATCAGTCTAATGCCGGCGCAAGCTCCATCCAATCATCGCCCGAACTGATCTATGACGACGATGATTGACCGAAACCGGCTTTTAGCAAGACACTATGAGAGCCAACAGCGCCAATGCGCAAAGATGCATGCTCCGCCCTGGCAACCATCCTGCGGCATCGGCTGAGGGGAATCCGTATTCGGACTGGAGAATCCGGGGGGCGCTTCATCAGGGGGGCCTCTTCCCGGATTCTTTTTTAATTTCATGACGTAATTGACGGATTCAGCGCCTATATATTGCCCCCATGCACCATCCACGCAATAGCGATTATCGCATTTTGCTTCCATCCGGCCTGCCGCGCATGAAGTCCGGCAGGCGGCCGTCCGTTCCGCGTTTGGTTTGTTCCATTCAGATTGACTTTCCTGCCTGCATCAAGCATATTAAAAACATGTTCTCAATCAGCGGAATCCAGGATCCGCGTCAATCCGTGGCTAAAAAAATACAATTATTCAGCCTGTGTAGCCATATGTCATTCCGCCTTTTCGAAATAATCGTTTCATCCTCAACCTGAATGAATGCGAGGACACGATGCAAACCAGAGCCATCATCCTTTGTCTCGGATTTTTTCTGATATGGGGCGGACAGGCGCAACCGCAGACCGCCTATCGTCTGCTTCCCCAACCCATTCTGAAAGTCATTGCCGAGGAACTTTCCGGCGAAACCGCGCACCGGCACCTGGAGTTTCTCGCCCAACACCACCGGATGCGCGGCAGCCGCCAGTTCCACCGTGTGGCGCAGTACATCGCCGAACGGCTGCGCGAATACGGACTGGAACAGGTGGAAATTCTGCAATTTCCGGCGGACGGCAAGACGTTCTACGGCACGCAAAAAGCGCGGCTGGCCTGGGATGCCGAATTTGCCGAGCTGTGGGAGTTGAAACAAACCGATACCGGCTGGCAGCGTCACAAACGCATCGCCAGTTGGGAGGCGATGCCCATCACCCTGGCGCAGGACAGCGAGTCCGGCGAGGCCACGGCCGATCTGGTGGATGTCGGCACAGGGCTGAGCGAGGCGGATTATCGCGACAAACCGGTTCGCGGCAATTTGGTGCTAACCTCATCCCAGCCAGGCGCGATCCAGCATCTGGCCGTGGATCGCTTCGGCGCGGCCGGCATCCTCAGCTATGCGCAGAACCAGCGCACCGCCTGGTGGAAGGAAAACGACAACTTCGTGCGCTGGGGCCATCTCGACAGCTTCACCGAGCGCCCCACTTTTGCGTTCATGATTTCACTCAAGCAGGCGCGCGAGTACCGCCAGCGGCTTGAGCGCGGAGAGCGTATCCGCTTCTACGCCGTGGTCAAGGCGCAGCGGCATCCCGGTTATTACGACGTCATCACGGCGGTGATCCCCGGCAGCGATCCCCGGCTGCGGGACGAGGAGATTGCCTTCAGTTGCCACCTCGACCATCAGCGCCCGGGCGCCAATGACAACGCCAGCGGCAGCGTGGCCATTCTGGAAGTGGCGCGCACGTTTGCGAAATTGATCCGCGAAGGTCAGTTGCCGAAGCCGCGCCGCACGCTGCGGTTCATCTGGCCGCCGGAAATTGAAGGCACCCTGGCGCTGCTGAACGGCCGGCCGGAGTTCGCTCAGCGAATCAAGGCCGTGATCCACATGGACATGGTTGGCGGCGGACCGGTGACCAGGGCCATCTTTCACGTCACGCGCGGCCCGGGCAGCTTGCCGTCGTTTATTTACGATGTGGCCGAGGTGTTTGGTAAATTTGTAAATGCGCAAACCGACGCCTTTGCCTCCGGCCGCGATACGCCGTTTCCGCTGCACTCGCCGGAAGGCGGCAAGGAAGCCCTGCAGGCGGTGATGGCCAGTTTTTCTATGGGCAGCGATCATCAGGTGTACACTGACGGCTCGTTTCGTATCCCGGCCATCTACCTGAACGACTGGCCCGACCGGTTCATCCACACCAATTTCGACGTCCCGGCCAATGTCGATCCCACCAAGCTGAAACGCGCCGGGTTCATTGGCGCGGCCAGCGCGTATTTCCTGGCCAACGTCACCGAAAACGAAGCGCCGGTTCTGTGGGATGTGCTGCGGATGCAGGCCCTGGAGCGCATGGCGCGCACCCTGGCACGGCAGTCCGTCCTGCCCACCGACGAAGCGCGGTTGCTGGCCGGCTACCGCATCTGGTACGAAACACAGACGTTCGAATCCATGCAGCGGTTTTTCGCCATTCCCGAATCGCTGCGGCGGGCGTTTACAGAATTTGAACAGCGCATGCGGCAGATATTGAAATACGAGGGCCCTTTCCCACCGCGTTCGCGCGCGTCCGGCGCCGTGTACCGCCGCTCTCCGAAGGTGAAAGGACCGATGTCGGTGTTCGGGTATGACTATTTTCGCGATCATCTCGGCAGAGAAAAAGCATCCAGGATGAGGCTATTGACGTACCGCGGGCTCTGGGGCGCTGGCAGCGAATATGCCTACGAAGCGCTGAATTTCGTGGATGGCCGGCGCACGGTGACCGAAATCCGCGATCTGGTCTCCGCCGAGTACGGCCCCATTCCGACGGAGCTGGTGGAGGAATACCTGCAGGCGCTGGCGTCCATCGGCGTGGTGCAGAAGGTGAAATAGAGCGACGTTCGTTACCACAGGGCAACCTTTCGCCGAGTCGCAGGGCAAGCTGAGCTGATTTGGATGGATATCGCAAGATTGTGTTTTTTTAAAAGCCACGGATTGGTGCGGATGAAACACGGTTGATCACTCTCTCCCTTCTCTCCTCCCCACGTTAAGCGTACGTAAGGAGAGAAAATAGTAATGATTCAGCCGCATTAACGATTTCGAGCATTCCATTGTCATTCCGAGAAAGTGGAATGGCGAAACAAACCGGAATCTCTATTCCCTCCTTCCCAAGTTGAACTTGGGAAGGAGGGAATAACGATACATGCTGAATCATGCACAGAAATGAATAGTAAATTTCAAACGCATTCGCTCACTTTTTTACGAAACAGGCTGCCCACCATGCGTCTGACAAAACTCAAAACCGTTCCGCTGCAGAAGGTCACCATTCGGGATGCGTTCTGGTCGCCGCGGCTGGAGAGCAACCGCACGGTGACCATTCCGGCCATATACCAGCGTTGCGAGGAGACCGGCCGCATCGATGCCTGGAAACTGAACTGGAAACCGGGCATGCCCAACGAGCCGCACGTCTTCTGGGATTCCGATGTGGCCAAATGGCTGGAAGCCGCCTGCTACAGCCTCATCACCCATCCTGATCCCGAACTGCGCAAAACGGTTGACACGCTGACGGATTGGATCATCCGCGCGCAACAACCGGACGGCTATATTAACACGCATTTTACGGTGGTGCGGCCACACATGCGGTGGAAAAATCTGCGCGACTGGCATGAGCTGTACTGCGCCGGGCATCTCATCGAGGCGGCGATTGCCCACCGCCAGGCCACGGGCGATACCCGCCTGCTCGACGCCCTGTGCCGGTACGCCGATCACATCGGCCGCGTGTTTGGCCGCGCTCCCGGTCAGAAACGCGGTTATCCCGGTCACGAAGAAATCGAACTGGCACTGATCAGGCTGTACCACGTCACCGGGCAGGAGCGCTACCGCGAGCTGGCCAAATATTTCGTGGATGAACGGGGCCGTCAGCCGCACTATTTCGACCTTGAAGCGCGGGAACGCGGCGAAGATCCGGCCGATTACTGGGCCGGCTCGCACGAGTACACGCAATCGCACCTTCCGGTCCGCCAGCAGCGCGAACCCGTGGGCCATGCGGTGCGCGGCGCGTACCTGTACTGCGCCATGGCCGATCTGGCGGCGGAGTATCAGGACCGGGACTTGTGGCAGGCCTGCCAGGCCATCTGGAAGCACCTGGTGCGGCGACGCCTGTACGTTCATGGCGGGGTGGGCAGCTCGGCCGCCAACGAAGGTTACACGCAGGATTACGATTTGCCCAACGAAACCGCCTATGCCGAAACCTGCGCGGCCATTGCACTGTTTTTATGGGCCCACCGCATGCTGCAGATCGCGCGCCGCGGTCACTATGCTGATGTGATGGAGCGGGCGCTGTACAACAACATCCTTGCCGGCGTTTCGCTGCGCGGCGACACGTTTTTTTATGAAAATCCCCTATTCAGCCGCGGGCAGCACCACCGCTGGACCTGGCACCGCTGCTCATGCTGTCCGCCCAACCTGGCGCGGCTGCTGGCGTCGCTTGGCCAGTACATTTACAGCGCCGATCGCGAGGCTCTGTACCTGCAATTGTACATCGGCAGTGAAGCGCAGGTACGAATCGCCGGCGTGCCGGTGCAGGTGCGAACCGCTGTTGCCCTACCGCAGGAGGGCCGGGCGGAACTGCAACTGCAACCGCAAAAACCGTGTGAATTCACCCTGGCGCTGCGGCGGCCGGAATGGTGCCGCAACATGGAGGTGAGCATTAACGGCAGGCGCGCTGCAATTGAGCCCCTGTTGCGGGAAGGGTTTGTGCACCTGCGGCAGGCATGGCGGCCCGGCGACCGCATCGAAATCGAATTCGACATGCCGGTGCTGCGCTTGCAGGCGCATCCGGCGGTGCGTGAAAATTGCAGCCGCGTCGCGCTTCAGCGGGGCCCCTGGCTGTATTGCTTCGAAGAAGCGGATAATGGCGGCCCGTTGCACGATTTGCGGCTGCCTGCCCGCGCCCACCTGCAGCCACGCTTCGAAAGCAACCTTCTGGGGGGGTTGATGACCCTCACCGGCACCGCCCTGCGCCGCGATCTGGATGCCTGGCGCGACGCGCTGTACCGCCATGTCCCCCCGGAGCTCATCGAAACGCCGATCAAGGCCATCCCCTATTACGCCTGGGACAACCGCGCCCCCGGGGAAATGCTGGTGTGGGTACTGTCTAAATAGTGTTTTTTAAAGCTCCTCAACACCTTTTCTTATCTGTAAATTTCTCCTATCTTAATCATTCCAAGCAATTCACTGAATCTAAACCACTTATAATAGCCAAACAATCCGTTGTGTTTCCCCAAATAGGTCATATTTGTCCTAGACCATCATAGGGGATTCCCTGAATTTGTTTCAGTTGCATAAAGTGAAACATGTCCAAGGCGATATCTTCTACAAAATTACAGAAAAGCATTTTTTGACAAATTCATTCATAGAGTCAAATAGAACAACAAATAATTTTAGCATGGAGATGCCGCAAACAGGAGTTTCAGAATGGATTTTGCAGCCGAATTTATTCAATCCTTTCTTGAAGAGGCCCAAGAAAGTATCGAATTGTTGGATAGAGAGTTGGTCCACCTTGAAGAGACTCCAGACGACAAAACCATCCTGGACGAAATCTTCCGGGTTTTTCATACCCTAAAAGGCAATGCCGGGATGTTGGGCTTTCAAAGGCTGGAAAAGGTAGCCCATGTGACGGAAGAGGTGTTAACAGAAATACGGAATGGGAAGCGACACATTGATGAAGACTTAATTACATTCCTATTGGAAGCAACGGATCTTCTTAAGGAATTTTTGATCATTATTGAAGCCGATGGTTCGGACGCTGAAGGGCCAACAAAATTGCCATCCCCATTGGCTTCAATAGCTTCTGAGGCTGCCCCTTCAGAATCCCAACAACCTAAAAAGCAAGCAGTTGCACGAGCTGAGACGCGAAGTAATGCCCAAGTGGACCAGTCCCAAGACGAAGGTGAGTCTGGCAAGGACTCCCAACACAACGAGCATACGATACCAGCCAAACAGCCTGAGAATATTTCAGCGCCAGCGGATAAAGGCTCCATTTCAGGGGAGGAAAGTCCTGCTTTAGATGCCAAACGACCTCATGGAGAACACGAACCCGTCGATAGAAATGCACATCGTCTCAAAGCGGATTCGGCTATTCGGGTGGATGTCACCCTATTAGACAACCTTATGAACATGGTAGGAGAGTTGGTTCTGGCGCGAAACCAAATTATCCAATTTGCTTCCAAGGAAGAAAACCCCGCCTATCTGACCGCTGCCCAGCGTTTGAATGTGGTAACAAGCGAATTGCAAGAAGGCATCATGAAAACCCGCATGCAACCAATTGGTAATGTATTTAATCGGTTTCCTAGAGTGGTTCGAGACATAGCCAAATCTTTAAACAAAAAAGTAACCCTGAAATTGGATGGAGAAGAAACCGAACTGGATAAAACCATCATCGAAGCAATTCGGGATCCGCTTGTACATTTGATCCGCAATTCCATCGATCATGGCATTGAACCCCCTGACCAGCGGAAAGCATTGGGGAAAGATCCCCGTGGGCAGGTTTTATTACGCGCCTACCATGAAGGCGGTCAAGTCATTATTGAAATCATTGATGACGGCGCCGGGATCAATAGCGAGCACATACGGCAAAAAGCGCTCGAGAAAGGTTTAATTACGCAACAGCAGGCGCAATCGATGAACGATCGGGATGCGCTCCAGCTCATCTTTCAACCAGGTTTTTCGACTAAAGAACAGGTGACCGCCATTTCCGGGCGCGGTGTCGGCATGGATGTGGTTAAAACAGACATAGAAAAAATTGGGGGGACAGTGGAAATACACAGCGAAGTCAGCCATGGCACTACTATAACGATCAAAATTCCTTTGACATTGGCGATCATACCGGCGTTGATTGTGACCTCCGGTCAACAACGGTTTGCCATTCCTCAAGTTAACCTGATTGAATTGGTCTGCCTCGATTCTGAAGATAATCCGGGCATTGAAAAGCTTGGGGATGCGGAAATTTACCGGTTGCGCGGTCATCTTCTTCCATTAATTCGACTCAGCAAAGTACTGCAGCTATCCGGTCGGCAATTAGAAAAAGCGGCATCCACCAACATTGTAGTACTATCTACCGGAGGATGGCAATTTGGTCTTATTGTGGATCAAATTCATGATACTGAAGAAATTGTTGTCAAACCTCTTGGTAAACATCTCAAAAACATTGATTGTTTTGCTGGTGCCTCTGTCATGGGTGATGGTAAAGTAGCGCTCATTTTGGATGTTGTAGGCCTTTCAAAAATTGCCAAATTGGTTTTGGACGATGTGGCTGAACATAGTGAAACCGAACAAGTTGCCCTGACTTTTGATGATAATGTGCATTCTTTACTTCTTTTCCGCATTCATCCGGACAGTCAGTTTGCCATTCCATCGTCCTTGGTTTCCAGATTAGAAACATGTTCTGCCAATCACGTTCAACACACAGGAAAACATGAGGTTATTCAGTATCGCGATCGAATCTTGCCACTCATTCGTTTGGAAACCATTTTACCCATAGAGTCGCCTCTAACCTTGGAGGTTTTTTCGGTGGTCGTCTTTCAAATTGAAGACCACATCGTCGGATTTGTGGTTGCAGAGATTCTGGACATTTTTACCACAGATCAGAAAATCGACGCCTCCGGGATTGAATATGATGGCGTATTGGGGACCTGCATTATCCATGGGAAAGTCACGCAAGTAATTGATGTCTATAAAATCATATCCAACCAGTTTCCAGAATGGTTCATTAAAAAGGAGGTTCTCTACGGACTTACTGAACCCGAAGAAAAACGCATTTTATTGGTGGACGACTCCCCTTTTATCCGATCCATTGAACGCTCCTATCTGGAATCGGAGGGATATTCTGTAATTGAAGCCCAGGATGGGCAGGAGGCCTTGGATTTATTAAACACCCATCCTTTTGATATTATCGTAACCGATATCGATATGCCACGAATGAACGGCCTGGAGTTAGTTCGAGCTATCCGCAATAGCGATCGCTACTCCAATATTCCTGTGGTTGCTGTTTCAAGCTTAGCCGAGCCCGAGAATATTGCAGAAGGGAAAAAAGCGGGGATGGATGCTTATTTACAAAAACTCAGTCGCGATGAATTGATCATGACATTAAAAAACTTTGGCCAACAATTAAGCTGAATTGGATTCAAAAAATAAGATTCATAAACAAAATGGAGCGCCTTCATGCAATCCACCGTCATACAGAAACATTTTCAAAATCGGAGATCCAACGAATCAACAAAGCCCTTTGCCACATTTTATCTTCAAAACGAATTTTTTGGGATTGATGTTGAATGGGTACAAGAAATATTGAAATACCAGGAGATGACTCCTGTACCGTTAGCTCCCGAATATGTTTGTGGATTAATCAATCTGCGTGGCCAAATCGTCATGGCCATGGACCTGAAGGCAAGATTGCATGGTAAGCCAAACCATATCAATGCGAGCAGTATGAACCTTATTGTCAAAGACGGTGATGAAATCATCAGCCTTCTTGTAGATGATATTGGCGATGTGTTGGAGTTGGATGAAAACGACATGCATCCGGTTCCCCTCACCATGACTTCTATGAACACTGAATATTTTGACGGGGTTTACAGACTCGAAAATCAACTATTGCTTATTCTAAATGTAAAAAATGTCCTTTCGTAAAAAACCACAATTTACCTATGAGGAAAAAAGATCCATGATGTCTATGTTTTCATTTTTCAAATCCACATCCAGAGAGAAAGAAAAACCATGTTCTCAAAGTAATTTAGACAAAAACCCTGCCAATTTAATTACAGCGAAAGAAGGAGGTGTTAACATGAAGGATGTGCAAATAAACCCTGCCCATAGCGTTCAGGTTGTTTCTGAAGAAGAGACAAACCCAGGGCTTGTCCCACTTGAAGTCTCTTCCTCAGTCCAGTCGATGTCTTCTGAAATTGAGGCAATGTCCAGAATGGCAAAATCCACCTTGGATGTGCTGCCTGTGAATATTTGTATTTCGGATCGGAATTTTCGTTTGACGTATGCGAATGATCAGGCAAAAAAGGATTTAACCTGGCTGGCGCCCAAACTTAATCTAAACCTGAGCGAGGACGGAACCATATCGGGGTCGCTATTGCAATTTCATAAAAATCCTCATGAGCTGGAAAATTTACTCAAACATTCGAAACAGGATGCCTCCTATGAAGCCGAGTTGCTTCTCGGTGATCTGCGTCTTCAAACTCACTTTCGCGCGATTCAGGATAAGCAAGGAACTCCAATCGGCTACGTAGTGCAATGGGCCACCTTTGAACCGACAAACGAAAAAGATCAACAAATTTCCAGATTATCGGCGGCGTTTGAATTAGCCACAACGGCATTGATGCAGGTGGATCAGGAAATGGTTGTACAAAATCTGAACCCGGCGGTACGCAACCTTTTTAAGAAACACACCGAAGAAATACTTCAGCAAATGCCCGCGTTTGATGTTGAACAAATCCAAGGAAAACGATTGGACGCCTATTTTTCATTTCAGGCCAGCGAAGTCATGAAACTAAACCACTCACAGCCCCGTCCAGTATCGATAATTTTATCCATCGGACAAGTCCATTTTAAATTAATTAGCAGCGCTATATTACGTGATGGCAAACATTTAGGTAATATTATTGAATGGATAGATTTAACGGATTTTTTTAAAATGCGTGAATCTGCTTTAGCGACATCCGCTGATTTAAATCAATCGGCGAAGGCACTACAGACGATAAGTCAGCATTTGGCTGATAACGCAGAAGAAACGTCGATACAGTCAACACACGTTTCCCAGGCCAGCGAAGGTGTGAGTCGCAACATGAGCAACGTAGCCAGTTCGATCGAAGAAATGAATGCAAGCATTAAAGAAATAGCGGAACGGGGTGCTGAAGCCGCACGAATAGCCCAACAGGCAGTGGGAGTGGCGGACGATACCAATGAAACGATTTCGAATTTGGGACAAAGTTCCATGGAAATCAGCAAAGTTATCAAAGTCATTCATTCGATCGCTCAGCAAACCAATTTATTAGCCCTAAATGCAACCATAGAAGCTGCGCGAGCAGGTGAAGCCGGTAAAGGATTCGCCGTGGTGGCCAACGAGGTGAAAGAATTGGCCAAAGAAACGGCTAGAGCCACAGAAGACATTACACGGCGAATTGAGAAAATTCAGGAAGACACGCAAAAATCCATCGAATCCACCCAGGCCGTTACGGAAATCATTCAAAAAATCAATGAGATTGCCAATACCATTGCAGCAGCGGTTGAGGAGCAAGCAGCAGCCTCACAAGAAATAGCACGCAATGTTTCAGAAGCCGCTGACGGCAGTTCAACCATTGTTCAAAATATAAACAACGTAGCCCAAATGGCACAGGAAACCGCGAAAGGGGCAACAAACACGCGAGAACATGCAGATCAACTGTTAGCACTCTCTGAGGAACTCAAACAACTCCTCGAAAATTTTGAAATATAATCCATTATCCAAATAAATAATGAACATTAACGGAGCTTGCCATGAAAATTCTGACTGTGGATGATTCTGGACTGGTTCGTCTGATGCTGAAAAATATACTGGAAGAGCAAGGTCATTCGGTTTATGAAGCACCTAACGGGAAAGAGGCGCTGGATATGCTTGCAAAACATGATCATTTCGACCTTATCTTCCTTGATTGGGAGATGCCGGTAATGAATGGGTACCATTTTTTAACTCGGGTCCGATCTGAGAACCAAGCACCAAACACCAAAATCATTATGGTTACCAGCTTAAATAAAATGAGCAATGTGCTACAAGCCTTGAAAGCAGGTGCGGATGAATATATTATGAAACCCTTCACTGCAGAAATGATCACGGAAAAAATGGACAATGTATTGTAAACGAATTTCTACAGAGAAGCATCGGTATCTTGTCTGAATTTCACGATGAAAGATTCAATTATTAAGATGCGAAAATTCACGCTGCCTGGTCTCTCGGTATAAATAGAGACGTGCCCAGGAGGCATTAGTGACGTTTGTTCCGCTCATTTTTCGTCAACCGGAAGACGGAGAAAAGGCGCCCTTTTATAGGCAATACCGTCGAGAATATGGATATAGAACCCAACGGCTCTTGGAGAGGCGAATGAATTCACTTTTTAAAATTTTAGTTGTCGATGATTCCGCACTTTACCAGCAAGCAATCAGTCGCTTATTAAATGAAATAGATGGAGTGCAGGTAGTTAGCACGGCAAGCAATGGAAAAGAGGCCTTAGAAAAAATCGTTCACTTTCAACCACACCTATTAACTCTGGATATGGAAATGCCGGTCATGGATGGTTTGGCCACTTTAAAAGTCGTGCGTGAACAGTATCCTGCTCTCATGTGCCTGGTATTCAGCCATCATACCGAAGCAGGGGCAGAAATCACGTTAAAAGCACTTAAGTTCGGCGCCACCGATTTTGTGACCAAGCCAGCCTATGGGGGGGCTTTTCAAAAAAATTACCAAGCCATGCGGGATGAACTAATCCCAAGAATACGATCCCTGGTGGCCGAGTGGAGATCCTCCCATTCCCGCTCGTCTTCACAGAACATTAAAAATCGGTTGGGACAAAGTTTGAACGCATTGTTTAAGAAAGCTCCTCGAGATGCCATAGCCATTGGCTCAAGTACTGGAGGGCCGAATTGTTTGATGAACTTTTTCGGACAGCTTTCGAAAAATTTTAACAAATCCATTTTAATCGTGCAACACATGCCCCCTATTTTTACCCAAAAATTGGCGGAACAACTCAGCCGAATTGGCACGGTGCCTGTTAAAGAGGCCGTGCATGGAGAGATCGTGAAGCCAGGTATGGCCTATCTCGCTCCTGGGGACTATCACATGGAGGTAGTCCCCAAAGGGAACGATGTCATGATACGCTTGCATCAAGGAGAAAAAGAAAATTTTTGCAGACCAGCGGTTGATGTGTTGTTTCGATCGGTGGCCAGGGCATATGGCAAGAAGGCAATTGGTATGATTTTAACAGGAATGGGCAGTGACGGCCTTAAGGGCAGTATTGCAATGAAAGAGGCAGGAGCCCCAATTATAGCACAGGACAAGGAAACCAGTGTTGTATGGGGAATGCCGGGGTTTGTCGTCTCGCAAAACCTCGCGGATGCTGTTGTCCCGGACCATCAACTTTATGCAACAATAAAAGAATTTATGCGATAAAGATGATTAAAACAGTATCTCTTTTAAAAAGCATCTTTTGTGCCTCACGGCAATTTGATCGCAAATATGATGAACAAAAAATCATCATCTCTGTAAATTGAGGAGAAACCATTTCTATGAATTGCTTCGGACTGACAGTAGCGGACCTAAATTACATTCGTTCATTCATACATAAAAAAGCAGGGATCGTTTTGAGCCAGGATAAAGATTACCTGGTAGAGAGTCGGTTAGCTGAAGTAGCGAGAGTACTAGGCCAACCTACGCTATCAACACTTATTCACCTGTTGAAAAACAGGCCAACCCACCAATTAGAAGTAATGGTTGTGGACGCTTTGACCACCAATGAGACGCTTTGGTTTAGAGACAAACGGCCGTTTTTAGCATTGCAAAAGCAAATATTACCACAAATACACAAAACCAAGACAGAGCGCAAGCTCACGATTTGGTCGGCAGCATGTTCAACCGGACAAGAGCCCTACAGCCTGGCTATGCTCATTCTTGATTTGCATATCTTCCATCAATGGGATACCACAATCTATGCCACGGACATATCGCAAAAAGTCATTCAAAAAGCAAAGACCGGAATTTATAGCCAGTTTGAAATCAATCGAGGCTTACCGGCGAAATATCTTATCCAATATTTTCGTCAAATTGATAAAGATCAATGGGTACTTAAAGAACCTGTTAAGCGGCTGGTGCGTTTTTCTCAACATAACTTACTAAACGATCCGCCGCCAGTATATCAAGTCGATTTAATTCTATGTAGAAACGTTTTGATTTATTTTGACGTAGAGGCCCGAACCCATATTTTACAGCAATTGTATAAAGCCTTAGCCCCAGAGGGTTTTTTAATGTTGGGGGCTTCAGAGAGTACACTTGGTTTAACTGATCAATTTATAGCCCAGCAATATGATAGTTCGATTTTTTACAAACCTGTCACCAAGCATGGCTTCAAGGATCATCGCGCTTCCTCTATGGCTCTGGCAAAATAGAAACTACTTTCCACTACAACAAGGCTGCCTTCGTGCGGTCGTTCATGGAGGATACGGATAAACAGGGGGACTTGTTTGGCAATCGGAAACAACAGACGGGCTCTATAGGTTGCGAGCGCAATTGGGGTTTCTCCATTCTTCATATATCAGCCATAATGGTGAAAATATTGGCAAAATGCTTTGAGGAGTTGCATGGGAACCTCCATGTGCAAGCCATATTTATCTTTAGAATCGATATTTTGATGAATGAAAGGTTTTTGCAAATTTTTTTGACAGTGATGATTTCCGCCATTAAACAAATAATATGAATGACCACCTGGAAAACTTGATTCATTGTTTTTCAAGAATTTACAAAGAATTGCGATTTCATATTCTTCTGAAGCATGCAAATTTCGTGCTAAAATTTTCAACTGGTCATTCGCATAATTAGTTAAAATATTCTTGACTATAGCAAAAGGAATACATAATTTCGGTTAATTCTAGTAGCCTATTATAGCGGTTCTGTCACTGCCCGCTCTGTCCCGTGATGATTCCGTGGACTAAAAATGCTAACGCACTATCATGCTGCGTGAAAATGCTTTGCTGACTTTAGCAGACAAACGTTTCAATAAACTCTTTGCAATCGAGCAATAGCGTTGCAAATGGTCACCCATGAAATATGCATATGCTCTTGTTTTTCGATAGTGAATTTCATCTTTAAATTTGAAAGGAATATGTCTCATTTCAATAGTATTTAATGTTTTCAACAACTCAAGCAATATCCCATAGTAAGTACGATCGACCCCAAAAATCATAAGGGGATAAAGTTTGTTTATCTAAAACGTCAATGAGGTCATCTTTTTGAAAGCTGCGGTGGTTCCCGAAATGTGATTGATCGGCTGAGCTTGGACACAACATACCTGCAAGAATAGCGTTAAGTTGAACCCGCTTGAAAAAATCGACTACCTCACGCAGTCCATCCCACTATTTGACAATCGATGTTTTTATAGTATGCTAACGAGGTTCTTAAGCTAATATACCTCAGTATCACTTTTGGAAATTTCCAAACGATTGAAATGTTATATTCAAAACAAACTTCAACCAATACACATTGCCAATGAATTTAAAAGACCAAATCATGTTTTTTCGGCTTTTAGCCCGACGGCGATCAAGTAGCCAATCGTATAAAAGCCCTCGACAGGACGAAACAACTATTCAGCCCTCCATTTTATCCGAGCAATTGCTCAAAAATCTGAACGATATTATTTACATTGTTCAATATCAAAAAGAAACCGTCATGGGTGGGAGAATTAAATTTCTTACCAAACATCAAATTAAAGAGATTACCGGTTTTTCTGCAGAAGATTTCGAAAACGATCCTTTCCTGTGGGAACGGATCATTCATCCGGACGATATAGGGGTGGTACTTGAGCATACGCTCGAAATCATTGCCAATCACAAAGCCGGTATTCGTACTTATCGTTTACAGCACAAAACGACTGGCCGCTGGATTTGGATAGAAGATAAAATCGTACCGAATGTTAATGAACAGGGCGAAATTACAGCCTTTCTTGGCATAGCTCGCGACATTACCGAACAAAAGCAAAAAGAAGAACTTTATGTTCAAATTGCAAATAATATCTCTTCCCTCACCGGCAATGATTTTTTTAAATCGTTTGTTCGTTTTTTTAGCAATCATTTTGCACTGTATTGTGCGCTGCTTTTGGAGTTCACGGACTACCAAGAAAAATCGATCCGACCGATCGCAATTTTTTGGGACAATCAATGGTTATCCCATCTGGATTACTCCTTAGAGCATTCACCAGCTCGGCTTGCTTTGCAATCGGGAATGGTTATTTACACACAAGGAATCCAACAGTTTTTTCCCAAAGATCGTTTCCTCGCGGGCCATGGCATTGACAGTTTTGCGGCCATCACGTTAAAAGATGCTCAACATAACATTATCGGCCTACTTATTGGCATGGATCGCAAACCTATCAAAGATCCGGCCGGCATCGAACATTTCTTGAAAATCTTCTCGGGCCGTTTAAGTGCTGAAATGATTCGGAAACGGACTGAAGAAGCACTACATGGTAGCGAGAAACGCCTACGCGCCATTTTTGAAAATGCACAAAATGCCATCTTGCTCCTCAATGATGAAGGTCTGATCCTTGACGCGAATCCGGCAGCATCCAAATTGACGGGACACGAATTGTTTGAACTACGCCAACAAAACATCCAGCAATGGGTTCCACCGCCGGATTTGCGGTTTTTCAAGCGAGGTTGGAAACTATTCAAACAAAACGGCTATGCCCAAGGGAGTCTTACTTTAAATTTAAAAAATAACGAACCTCTGGTTGTGGAATACAAAGCCATTGCCGAAATCATCCCGGGGATTCATTTGGTGTTGGTAGGGGATGTCACTGAACGAAATCTTCAAGAAAAAGCGATTCTGGAATTTACCGATCGTGAGAGGATAAACATCGGTAGGGAAATTCATGATGGTCTGGGCCAATATTTAACTGGAATGGAACTTTTGGCCAAAGCTTTGGCCAAAAAGCTGGAACGAAAAGGCCTGATGGAGGAACAAAAAAATGCCACGGAGTTGCTGGCATTAGCTGAAAAGGTTTCACATCAAGTTTCGATCATCGCAAGCGGATTGCCAGAGGCATTGATTGAAAGTACAGATATTCATCAAATATTTTCAGATTATTCCAAATTTATTGAAGATACTTTTCATGTAAAGTGCGACTTCACCTGTACAGAACCTTTTGTTATTAAAAATACGTTGTTGATCACACAATTGTTCCGTATTGCGCAGGAAGCCATACACAATGCGATCAAACATGGACAAGCAAACCAAATTAGTATAGAATTAAAAAGAAAAAATGGAAATTATTTACTAGAAATTAGTGATGATGGGGTGGGAATTCCTTCCAATATCGAGGAAGCGATGGGGGTTGGCATACGCAGCATGATATACCGTGCAAGAACGCTCCACGGCACTATCAATTTTCTTAAAAATACATCTGGAGGAACGCTCATTCAGTGTACCTTTCCTCCTAAAATATTAAACCATTAATTCATGTACTCATTGCACTTTCAAGAAAGCTGTAACTGAGTTGGGAAAAATGCAAACCTCAGCACGTATTTTGGTTATCGATGACCATCCCATAGTCCGTTTTGGACTCCAGGAATTGCTTAGTCAGGAAATTCGGATGGCATCTTACCACGAAGCATCCGGTGTTGACGATGCACGGCAACTTCTTGAAACACAACAGTTCGATCTAATTATCCTCGACCTTTCTTTAAAAAAAGGTAGCGCTCTGGATTTTATTAAGTTCATCCGCAAACACTACGGGAATATCCCGGTGCTGGTGCTTAGTATGTATAACGAAATCTACTATGCCGAACGAGCACTTCGTGTCGGAGCCAATGGTTACATTATGAAAGAAGTGATAACAACGCATCTTATGGACGCGATTCATACAGTAATGAGTGGAGAAATCTATCTTAGTGAGCGCATGAAAAAGAAACTTCTTAAATCATTTTCGGGACAACCCGCCAGGGAAAAAGGAAATTTTATAGCGCAACTGACGGACCGTGAACTGGAAGTTTATCAATTAATTGGTCAGGGACTGACCACCCGGGAAATTGCGGAAAAACTCTTTCTCAGCATAAAAACGATCGAAACATACAAAGATAATATTAAGAAAAAACTCAAGCTCAGCAACTCTAACGAATTGTTCAAACACGCTGCACACTGGCACTTCAAAAATATTTGACGGTATCCGTTTAGTAAACAAGGTGTTGTTTTTCATGGGACATTTCGCATGCGCGGTTTTAAAGCAAGACATCAAACCGACTTTTGTCCAGATGACTGAAGCAAACTTATCACGGAGCCAGACGATCGGTTCGTCCCCACGCCTGAATTCATGGTCAAAAAATTCAACGCTGTGATCCTGGGAAGTGACGTGTGCCACCCTGGACTGGAGAAGACTCCGTTGTTCATTGCTGGCCAACCTAAACACATAAACATAAAATGAGAAAGGCGCATCCGCAGGCAACCTCCTTTATGACCACTGCCAGCACCTGTAGAAAGCCCTGGGCCCCTACCGACCTGGAACATCATATGAAAGGAGCAATGGCCAATATTCCTATCGGATAAGCGGATTTTTCCGCAAGATCTGCTTCTCCAGCGATGACTTCATTGAATAATAATCGGAGCCATCTTTGTTTCTGCTTATACACTCGCTCCTCTCGTTCGCCAGATCAAATCTTTGTAATCAAACGCAAAATTTGGCTTTTCGTTTTCGATATCCACCCAGCGGCATTCGCCCTCGAGAGAACCTTTAAGCTGGCCGGCGATCGGCCGGGCCGCATAGACGATTTCCACGCTGCGGATGGCCGTGCCTGCGCGTCGACCGGACAACACCCCCAGAATCCCGGTCACTTCAATTTCAAGACCGGTTTCTTCTCGCGTTTCCCGTTTCACCGCTTCGATGGTGGTTTCGTGCATGCGCATAAAGCCACCGGGTAGTGACCAGCCTTTACCATCCACACGATCGATCAGCAGCACTTTTCCATTGTACCGCACCACCACTGAAACCGTGGCAAACGGCGGCAACTGCCCGACTGTAAAAATGTAAAGCACGCGCTGGAAAAGAACCACCAACAAGCGCAGGAACAGAAAGAGCCATTTCTTTGCCAACGTTCTCCCTCCTGCTCTATGAATTGGATCCGGGATTTCCAAACCACTTAAAATGGAATGACCCGATCGACGCGGAACACGTCGTCAGGGGGATCGTTGCGCCAGATAAGCGCAATAGATTGCACACGAAATCGCAATTCACGCCAATCCCGTTGCAGCGCTTGCAGCACATCCTGCAACCGCGAACGCCGCGACACCTGCCCGATGCTCAAATGCGGCACAAAGCCGCCCGGAAACTTGCGCGTTTCATCGCATTCCGGCACCGCCTGCCAGAGTCGCTCCTGCAGCGCTGCCACCGCTTCCGCCGGCTCGGGTGCCAACCAGAGGGTAAAACGCTCCCGGCCATGCTTGAAATACCGAATGTCCGATAGCTGCAGCTCGAACGGCTCAAAGGATCGCAGCCGCCCTTGGAATTGTTCGGTGACGCGATCGAATTGCACGACTGGCAGGAACGGGTAGAGCAACGTGATGTGCGGCATCCACCGCCGCAGATTGCGGTCATATGCCCGGCGAATTCGTTGAATCGGCTCCCAGATGGTTTCCGGCGGTAGGATCACCACGGCGGTTTTATGGGTTTTGTTAGGCATTTTGCAAATCTTTCTTTATCGCCTCTCTATTCGAGAACTTCGTTTACCCGGCTACAGAAATACAACTATGTGTTGCTCATGAAGGAAAATGACTATTCAGTCTGTCACCACTATAAGTTGGCAATTTTTAATTCCGAATGCAATATATTCTGCTCGACAACGAGGGCATCGAATGTTACATTAATTTAATTAGCATATTCTATCAATTTATTTTAATTTGTTAATAATGATACTAGTACAGTTTTTGCTAAACGTGCTTTCTCCAAGCCGGTTTGAACAACAGCTCCGAAAAGTTTCCATCTGTTCATAGCAGGCCTCTCCATAACACCAATCCACTGGTGTCTAAAGTGATCCAATCAACGCCTTTTCATAAACTTATACAGGAGGTTGTCATGCGTACGTGGCTACGGGGATTTATAGTTGCATTTGGGCTGGCTGCAATTTCCGGAACGGCTTTCGCACAGTTCCAGCTCACTCTAAATTTTCAGAATATGAATCCGCATTTGAACCAGGCATTTCATTTGCGGGTCGTTAATCAAGCCTCAGGCCTGGAGGTCGGTCGCTATACTATCGGCGCCTTGAGCGATGCGAATTTCACCATTGAAATGTTAGTATTGCTGCAAGATGAAAGTTACTGGATCGATTTCTATGCCGATCTTAATCAGAATGGCCAATATGATGCGCCACCTCTGGATCACGCCTGGCGCATGGAGCTCAACAACGCCGCCAGCGATACCGCGCTGACGTTCAGTCACAACACCAGCTTTACCGACATCCAGTGGCCCGGCGATATCGATCCTTACCAATTCACGGGCGAGTGGAGCGGCACCTGGAAAAACCTCACGTACCAGACCACCGGACCGATTTTCGGCACGATTACCTTTGATACCGACAGCATGAAAGTTAGCGGCGAATTCAAGACCACGGGCGCGTTCGGGAATCCGGATACCACGGTGTTCGCTTTCGAGGGCAAAATCGATTCAACCTCCGGCGATACAATGAGGGTACAGCTTCCCGCGCCCTGGACCGGATCGATTGCGCTATTTAATGGCACTATCTCCGGTACCATTACGGATCCGTATCTGTTCGGCACCGGACTCTCCATGACTTTCACAGGAAACTTCGGCCTGGCGCAGACCATCTTTCGCTATAGAATGAGTGGCACGTTTCAGGCCGATGGCATCGTGGTAATGAGCCATCCTGACATTCCCACCGGGATCGTTTCGCCTGTTGCTGCATCGCAGCCAGAGGATTTTGCCATTTTGCAAAATTATCCCAATCCCTTCAATCCGGAAACCCGCATCCGGCTGCAGTTGAAATCACAGGCGCACGTGGTGGTGGCCATTTATGATGTACGGGGAGGCCTGGTACGGCAATATGCACCGGGGGCGGTGCCGGCTGGCGTTTATGAAATTGCCTGGGATGCACGCGATTCGCGCGGACTTCAGGTACCCGGTGGTATGTATCTGGCCAGAGTAACGATTGCTCCGGCCGATCAACCAGCCAAAACGCAAACATTGAAAATGCTGCTTTTGAAATAATTTGATTGCATACTTAGCTCAATCTTAGCAACCAGCTCCGCTAAAGCTGTCCTTCGCGAGGATCGGCCAGTTGGCGCAGATATAGCGATCTCGATGCCTGCGCCAGAGGTGTCACGGGGTTTGCCCCGCACCTGATGCGGGGCTCCTCGCATTGGCAGGCTGTTGGCGGAGTTGGGTCTTTACACGCAGTCAAAGTTGATCGATTTTGCGATTTTCACAAAATTGACCTGCTTTGTCATGCCGGCCCCGGTCCCCTTGTGTAATGTGTCAGCAGGCGTAACGATTCAGCGAATGGTAAAAAACTCGTAAGGAAGAAAAGCGAACCTCTCGCAGTGGCGCTGAAATCGCTGAGGTTTAATTTCAAGGATTTCGGAATCGCGAATGCATCATTTCAAAGTTTCAGGGAAACCATCCGCGTCAATCCGTGTGCATCCGTGGCTCCCCGAAAATCAGCGCCAATCTGTGAAATCTGCGGCCTTTTTGGTCGATATCCCAATTCATTCGAAATGCGTTTCATGACGATTCAAAATGGATGTAGCCGATGCGTGCTGAATCGTTACCAACAGGCTGACGGGCGGCCGGAATCGATTTATCCCGATCGATCCGTGGAAAAATATTCCGGCCTTTTTCATCCTTTCGCTATCGCAAAAGGATGAAAAAGCCGGAATAACAAAACATCCCATTGATATTGATCAATGCCACAAAGAGATTCATGCTATGAACTTTTCAGCTCAAACTGCACAAGGAGATGCAATTTTTTGATTTTAGCAATGACGGTCCCGCCTCATTTTTTTATGCTTTCCTGAGCTGTACTGGCTAAGCCCCTTCCAAACCTTTTCAATTTTTTAAAATTTTTGTTGCTTTTCAGCTATTGATTGCTTATTATAAACGCTGTTTTGAGCGCCTAAATTAGAGAAATTAATATTTAAACCGTTTCAGGAGTAGGAGTAGCGAATGGCTCAGATTATTGAAGCATTGTTTCAGAAGTACGGTATTCGTGAGGAAGCCGTCCGCAATCGTGAAGTTCGCCTTTCGACATTAAGAAATATCGTGATCAGCGAAGGCTATACGGTGGAGGTCTTTAAGGCCATCTGCAGCCTTCGGGGTTAATTTTTTAGAGCGGTGACTTTACATAGATCGGCGCCGGTTCGATTGAACCGGCGCCTTTTTTATTGCCAGCATGGTTAACTCGTTTTCTGAATGCGCTGTCGGGATGCGCGCAGCATATAGGTTTTGCCCCCATATTCCAGCCGCACCACCACATCCACATACACCCCCGGCCCCCATTTGGGTCCATTCCGCGCGACTTTTTCGAGCCGGTATGGCGGTTGCGTTAAATCCGGATTCTCATTTAACCAGGCTTTCCATACCTGGCCTTCATAAATCACATACACCGCATCGGCATCGAGTCCTTCGGGAAGGGCTGTGGAATCGGCCGCTTGCACCGCAATGACCACGACCAGTGGCCGGCCATCCGGGGGACTTATCGGCATGAAATCGCGCCACAGACTGCAGCTCAAAATCAGCGATTTGCCAGCAACGGTCAGCTTCTCGGGGGCCGCCTGCAGGCTTCGGATGTCGATATCCGGCGGAGCAACCGGATTCTCACTGCAGGCGCCAACCAGCAGGACCGCTGCAAGCCAGAGGGTTCGCTTCAACTTGTGCATGGCTACCTCGAACAGGTTGATGTGAGATGAAGTGGCCGATGGATCCGGGCGCGGCCGCATTCAAAACCGCACGGCCGTGCCGCTGGCACTGACCATCAGCATGCCTTCGCGGATGACCTCATAATCCAGGTCGATGCCAACAACAGCATCGGCGCCGAGTTCCGCGGCCTTCTGCGCCATTTCTTCCAGGGCGATCTGCCGGGCCCGGTTCAGCTCTTTCTCATAAGCCGCCGAACGTCCGCCGACGATATCGGTGATGGACGCGAAAAAATCGCGAAAGATATTGGCGCCCATGATGGCTTCGCCGGTAACGATGCCGAGATAGTCGCGAATGGTTTTGCCCTCAACCCCGGGCGTGGTGGTCATAATCATGGTCTCCTCCGCAATTGGATTTCAGGGTTCGATTATTAAACGGAGCTCATCGGAAAATAGTTGCCCTCCGGCGCGAGCCCACCGAAATGATCTTTACCGGAGTGTTGGTGATCTCCTCGATAGCTTGAATGTAGCGCTTTGCATTGGCTGGCAGGTCCTCATAGCGGGTCACTTCCGAAGTCGGGGTTTTCCAGCCCGGAAAACTTTGATAAATGGGCTCGACGCCGTTCATCTGCGTTAAAGAGGCCGGGAACGAGGACAGCTCTTTGCCCTGCCACCGGTATCCGACACAAATCTTGATTTCATCGAGGTGATCCAGCACATCCAGCTTGGTGAGCGCCCAGCGCTGGATGCCGTTGATCTGCACCGCATAACGGGCCACCACGGCATCAAACCAGCCACAGCGCCGCGGCCGGCCGGTGGTGGCGCCAAATTCCTGGCCCCATTGCCGCAATTTTTCCGCGGTTTCCGGATCGAACTCCGTGGGGAACGGCCCTTCGCCCACCCGCGTGGTGTAAGCCTTGATCACCCCGGTAATGGCATCGATTTTCGTCGGCCCGATGCCCAGCCCGGTGCAGGCCCCGCCGCTGACCGGATTGGATGAGGTGACATACGGATAGGTGCCAAAATCGAGATCCAGCAGCGTGCCCTGCGCACCTTCGCACAAAATATGCTGCCCGGTGGCGATGGCTTCGTTCAGAAACAGGCTGGTATCGGTGACGTAGTTATCGATTTTCTGGCCGATCGCCAGGCATTCTTCGATGATCTGGCCGGCATGGAGTTCGTTGGAGCTGTAAATCTTGCTCAAAATCTGGTTTTTCTGCCGGATGTTCATTTCCAGCTTATGGCGCAAGGTATCCCGATCCAGCAAATCGGCCACGCGGATGCCGCTGCGGCTGGCCTTGTCCACATAAGCCGGACCAATGCCACGGCCGGTGGTGCCGATCTTCAGCTCGCTGATGCTCTCCTCTTTGACGCGATCGAGCAGCTTGTGATAGGGCATGATCAGATGGGCGCAGTGGCTGATTAATAGCCGGCCCTGTACCTCGATGCCCTGCTCCCTGAGCATATGGATCTCCTCCAGCAAGGCCTCGGGATCGATCACCACGCCGTTGCCAATCACGCAGATGGTCTTTTCATGCAGAATGCCACTGGGAATGAGGTGCAGGATGTATTTTTTCTGGCCGATGACCACAGTGTGGCCAGCGTTAGCGCCCCCCTGGTATCGCGCCACAATATCGACATGCTCGCTGAGCAAATCCACGATTTTACCCTTGCCTTCATCGCCCCACTGGGCGCCGACGATGACTTCTACAGGCATAACGAACCCCGAATTGGTTTCACACATTGATGGATCAAAAGCAATTTGGTATCAACGTAGAAAATTTCCTCAAATGCAGATGGTGCCTGCTCTGGCCGTTGCCTATTTTTGCAAACGCATACAATGACAAATTCAGGCTGAAAGAAGCGCTCTGCAAAGCCATGCTTATTGTTCAAAAAAAAACTCCGAAGTCCGGAGATACACCGAGGCTTCGGAGTCAGATGATTGCCGTCAAAACCGTCAATTGGAATAGCTTGCCACTGCCGCTTCAACATCGTCAAAAATCTCGAATACGGTGTTCAGCTTCGAAATCGTCAGCAGCGTGCGCAGGCGATCGCTCAGGCTGGCCAGCTTGAGGTCACCACCATGATTTTGCATGATGGTTCGCCCACCGATGAGCAGGCCAAGACCGGTGCTGTTCATCATATCCACTTCAGACAAATCCACTACTACTTTATATTTGCCGCTATCACTTAGCTGGTGCAGCTTGTCATTCAGCAAGGCGGCATCGGGGCCCCCCATCAGTTTGCCGGAAATCCTGAGTACGATAACGTCCGAGATTTCCCTTTGCATTAACTTCATACCATACTCCAATGCCTAGTAACTCCCCGCCGGAGCTTTTTACCGACGCCGACGATTGGTTTTGCCAGATTTTTGCAATTGGCGCATTTCCCATTCCGCCACGACCGGCGTTGCGATGAAAATGGAGGAATAGGTTCCGACAATGATGCCGATCAGTAGCGCGAAGGAGAAGGTGCGCAGGACCTCACCTCCATTGATGTACAGCACAAACACCACAATCAGGGTCGTCAGCGATGTTACAATGGTGCGGCTTAACGATTGATTGATGCTCATATTCAGGATTGAAAAAAAGCTTTCGCGGCGCATGCTTTTCAGGTTTTCACGGATCCGATCGAACACCACGATGGTATCGTTCAACGAATAACCGACAATGGTTAGAAAGGCGGCTACCACTGACAGGCTAATTTCCATGCGCAGGATCGAGAAAATGCCGAGGGTGATCAGCACGTCATGAAACAGCGCCACAATCGCACCTACGCCGAACACGAATTCGAACCGAATCCAAATATACAATAGAATCAGCGCCAACGATACGAGGACCGCCCACACGGCGGCCGAACGCAACTCCTTCCCGATCTTCGGCCCCACGCTTTCAACACTGAGCATGGTCGGATTCATGTCGGCAAATTTTTCGGATAGGGTGTTCAGAATCGTAGAAGTGGCCTGATCGTTGTTTTGCTGCACTTCGATTCGAATGAGCACGTCATTCGGAGAGCCAAAGTTTTTGATTTCGGCTTTGGCGAAACCCACTTCACCGAGAGCCTTGCGGATTTCTGCAATCGGCGCCGGCTTTTCAAAGTGCACGTGTATTTCCGTCCCGCCGAGAAAATCAATGCTGTAATCGGGGCCGCCGTGAATCAGAAGCGTGATCAAACCCACGGCGATCAGAAAAAGCGAAAAGGAAATGGCAATTTTTCGTTTACTTAAAAAATCGATGTTGGTTTGTTTTAAAAACTGCATAGCCCGTCGTCTCTCCAGTCAAAGGTTCAGCAACCTCATTAAATGCTGAGTTTGGTCAACGTTCGTTTCTGGGTGATGGTATCGAAAATCACACGCGTCACCACGATGGCGGTGAACATACTGGCCAGGATGCCCACAGACAGCGTGACCGCAAAACCGCGGATCGGGCCAGTACCGAACTGGTACAGCACCAGCGCGGTCAGGAAGGTGGTCACGTTGGCATCAAAAATCGTCCAGAAAGCACGACTGTAGCCGGCATCGATGGCGGCACGGACGGTTTTGCCCGTACGCAGCTCTTCGCGGATGCGTTCGAAAATGAGCACGTTGGCATCCACGGCCATGCCCATGGTCAAGATGAGGCCAGCAACCCCCGGCAGCGTAAGGGTCGCGCCAAACGCAGCCAGCGCGGCCATGATCAAAATCAAGTTCAAAATCAGTGCAATGTCGGCAATAAGTCCCGACATCCGATAGTAAATCATCATGAACACCACCACCAGAATGATGCCGATGGCGATGGATATCTGTCCGCGTCGCACCGAGTCACGCCCCAGCGATGGTCCAATGGTGCGCTCTTCGATCGGCACCACCGGAGCCGGCAGCGCACCGGCACGCAGCACGATGGCCAGCTCTTTGGCTTCTTCCATGCTGAAATTGCCTTCAATGATGGCGTTGCCACTGGGGATTTTATCCTTGATATTGGGGGCGGAGGCCACTTTGCCATCCAGAACAATCGCCAGCCGTTTGCCCACATTGGCGCCGGTTACGCGGGCAAAAATCCGTGCGCCTTCTCGATTCATATTCAGGGTCACAATGGGCTGTCCCTGCGTAAAACTTTGGCTGCCGCTGCCAATGGTCACGCCCGCTTCAGTGATGTATTTCCCCGTCATCTCAGGCTGCTTTTTCAAGAAAAACAAGGTATAAAATTCTTGCCCATCATGGATGACTGGCTTGGAAGAAAATAGAAATTCCGCATCGTCGGGGATGACATTCTTCACTTCCGGCATATTCAAAATGCGCTGCACCGCGCGCAGATTCTTCGCAGGCACCATCACCTCATTGCCAATCGGCCACAGCAGCGAGAAAAACGGATTCTGTTCGAACAACTCTTCTTCCACCACCACGGTGGTATCGTTGGCCTTTTTCGCGGCCGAATCGCCGATGACCGTGGACTCGCCAAACAACGCGCTCACGCCCACTTCCTTCGTCCCCGTGCCCGCGGCCTTGCTGGTGTCTGCACCCGTAATGGCCTTGCCACTGGCCTTGATCTTCTTTTTCACCACATCATCGATTTGCTTCAGCACGGCGGAAAATACAGCCGGATCCTTGAGCAGCTTGAATTCCAAGACCGCTGTTTTGCCGATAAGCGATTTAGCGCGCTTGATGTCGGTGATGCCGGCCAGCTCGATCACGATACGGCGGCTACCCTGTTTGGTAATGGTGGGCTCGGACACGCCGAACTGGTCAATACGGTTGCGCAGCACTTCGAGGGTGCGATCGACGGCATCTTCGGCCTGTTTTTTCAGCTCATCAATAATCTGGTCATCGGTTTGCACGCGGCGGCCGAAATAGCGATTGAGCCGGATGCCTTTTTCCTGAAAAGTGGCCAGCAGAACATTGAAAAAGTCTTCGTCGGTTTGCTGGGAGCGGCGCGTCACTTCGGTCATAAGGCTGTCAAACCGGGCATCTGGATTTTTGGACAGACTGCGCAACAGCTCCGGCAGGTCCACTTCATAGACCAGATATGTGCCGCCCAGAAGGTCCAATCCCTGTTTGATCGATTTGGGCTCGTTTTCGTCGATTTTTTCCTGCAGTTCGTTCAGTTTTTCGGCGATGTTCAGGGCACGGTTCAACTTGTCCTGATCCTGTATCGACTCGCGCAGGCGGGCTTCCAGCAGGCCCACGCGCAGGGCTTCGTGAATTTCGTCAACATTCAGGTTGGCGAAGGTTTGCAATTCCTGAACAAGTTTTTCAGACTGTTGGCGATACTGCCACAGGCTATATGTCGGATAGAGTTGGTAAACGGCCCAGATGATCACCGCGAAAATGATGATCGTTCGCATCAAATTGTTTCGGCGCATGTGCGCTTCCTCCAAGGTTCAATTCGTCATCAAACAAACAGCTTGCAATATAATTTTTTTCGCCCTAAAAGTCAAGAATTACAACGCTGGACGGACGCCCACATTCACGGGCGATTCACCCATTTACCATGCGCCCTGTTATATGGTTGCAGGCAAGCTACTGGTTCTGGCCTGGACTGCAAACACTGTAAAATCCACTATCAAACGGGGAGGAATGCATTCTAACGGCTTTTGTAGAGTTCATCTGGCGCACGGACGGTTTGGATTAGCCGTATATGCCACGCAGCTTCAGAGTTTTGGCCACGCGATCAATAGCCAGCACATACGCACCGATGCGCATGCTTACGCTGTGCTTTTGGGCCGTATGGTCCACTGCCTGGAATGCTTCGCGCAGGATGCGGGTCAACCGTTCATGTACCACATCCACTGGCCAGAAAAAGCCCATACGGTCCTGCACCCATTCGAAATATGACACAGTCACCCCGCCAGCATTGGCGAGAATATCCGGAATAACCAGAATGCCTTTATCATTCAGAATGGGGTCTGCCTTGGCTGTGGTGGGCCCGTTGGCTCCTTCCACGATAATTTTGGCCTGGATGCGATCCGCATTCCGCCTGTTGATCTGATCCTCCAGCGCGCACGGCGCCAGAATGTCGCACGGCAGTTCGAGCAACTCCTCGTTACTGATAAGATCGGCGCCTTTAAAATCGGTAAGCAGGCCGTCATGCCTTTCCTTGTGCTCAAGCGCCTTTTGAATATCAATGCCGTTGGGATTGTAGTAACCACCGGTCACATCGCTGATGGCCACCACTTTGCAGCCGAGCTCGGCAAACTCCTTGGCCGCAATGGAGCCAACATTGCCAAAGCCCTGAACCACCACGCGTGTGTCTTCCGGCTCCATGTTGAATTTTTCCATGGCCGCCTCGGCCACGATGCGCACGCCGCGGCCGGTGGCCTCCACCCGGCCCATGGAACCGCCCAAAAAGCGCGGCTTTCCGGTGACGACCGCTGTCTCGGTATGACGCACGTGCATGCTGTAGGTATCCATGATCCAGCCCATGATCTGCTCGTTGGTATTCACGTCCGGCGCCGGGATATCGCGCTCTGGGCCGAGAATATCGAGCAGATTGGCGGTATATCGCCGGGTGATTTTCTCGAGCTCCACTCTGGTCAGGCTACGCGGATCGCATTTCACGCCGCCCTTGGCCCCGCCGAACGGGATGTTCACCACCGCGCATTTCCAGGTCATCCAGGCGGCCAATGCCTTTACTTCGGATAGCGTCAAGTTTGGGCTGTATCGGATTCCCCCCTTGGACGGCCCACGCACACTGGAGTGAATCACCCGATAGCCTTCGAACACCTCGATGGTGCCATCGTCCATCTGAATCGGAATCGAAGTAATGATTTGCATCTGGGGGGTTTTCAAATAATCATACACGCCGGCTTCCAGGTTTAATATTTCAGCAGCCACGTCAAAGCGCGACATCATCGATTCAAACGGGTCCTCGGCATCCGGCTTGATGGGTGCTGGCTCGACGTAACTCATTTCTTCTCTCCCTCAATAGTATTTAAAGATTCATTTTGAATCAGCCAATTGATGTTTTGCAAGGCTAAATGCAAATCTTCGTCGCGGCGCAGCGGCGTGTGGATACGCTGCTCACGCAACGCCGCTGCATCGACCTCGAAATACAGCAATTGTTCACCATCCCCGGCGCGGCCCAGCAACCGGCCATCCGGCGCAATCGCTTCACTACCGCCCCAATAGCGCCGTCCGTTTTCCTCCCCGGCGCGGTTCACAAAAAATACATAAGCTTGTAGCATACGGGCATAAAAGTTGTTCTGCGTGCGACAAGCACAGGCCGGTGAAACGGGATCGTCCAGATTTGGCGTGGTCTGCATGGAATTGGTCAAAATGAACAGCACATCTACGCCGCGCAAGAACAAAATATAAGCCGGCAGCAGGTGCCAGCTTTCTTCGCAAATCAAAATTCCGGTGCGATAACCGCTGTTCTCGAAAGTCCGCCAGGTATTCCCACGCGCGAACCATTTGCCCTCTTCAAAAATACGATAGGTGGGCAAATACACCTTGCGGTGCACGAACTGAACCTGCCCCCCGGCCAGAACCACGGCCGCGTTATAAAAAAATGGGCCGCGCTCTTCGAGAACACAGCCTGTGATAATGGTGATGTGCCGGGAGATTTCTTTGAGACTGTCCCAGAAGGCGTCGTTGGCCTGCAAGGCCAGCTCCGAGGTCTGTTCTTGGAAGTGATAGCCGGTGAGTGCGAGTTCCGGAAATGCGATGGTCATCGCCCCCTGTTCGATCGCCTGCTCGCAGAATTCGAGATGCTTTTCCTTATTACGCTGCAGATTGCCCAACACCGGTGCTGTCTGGGCGAGACAGATTTTATGCGAATTCATGATGGCTGCTTGCCCCCGGCTGTTGACGATTCTGCGGCATCTCGGGCCAGGCGACGCAGCACTTCCCGGGTAATGCGCACCAGCAATTCATAATCGCAATCGTCTCCCAGGCGTTCCTTGACCGCCCGTACCACCCGACGAATTTGTTCTTCAGTGAATTGCACGATCCTTTCCCTTTACCTCCCCATGCCTGCAAAAGTGCCGAAATATAGAGACTTCAGTATTTAGTTGCAAGCGGAATTTCTTGCGGAGTTGAAAAGATAATCAAGTAGCACGACTCACCAGAGTCGTTCCTGCCCAATCCTCAGCCATCACCCTAAGCTTCACAAATCTAGCATGGATTCCTAAATCGGACCTTTTAACACCACCAATTAGAGATACGCAAAGGCGGCGCATCATCCACGATAAAGCAATCCCCCACCACAAAACAAAGCATTTCCCGGGAACCAGACTCCTTAGAGGCGGGCTACATAAAAACGCAAAAACCCATTCAGGCCTCGCCTACATTTCTTTTTCGTATTTTCGCTTGAATTTGAGGATGCTTTCGCAGATGGCTTCGGCGATCTTTTTCTGAAAGGTAGGTGATTTGAGGAGTCGCTCTTCTTTGCGATTGGAAATGAACGCCACTTCAATCAGAATGTTCGGCATCGATGCGCCGATCAGCACATAATAGCCGGCCTGTTTCACACCCCGATTTTGGATGTTCACGCGTTTGGTAACTTCCGACTGCACCAGCGCGGCCAGTTCCTGACTCTGCTGCATGAAATCGTTTTGCGCAATGGTCAACAGAATGAAGTTTTCGGCATCAAAATCGGCGTAGGCGGTATGGTCTTCCTCGAAATGGATCACGGCATTTTCTCGCCGGGCCACTTCCAGCGCTTCCTCGGTTTTGGCCGGTCCCAGAATGTAAGTAGTGATGCCACGCACACGTGGACTGCGATTGGAGTTGGCATGAATACTAATGAACAGTTTGCCCTGCTCCTGATTGGCCAGCCGTGTACGGTCGGTCAGGCGGATAAAACGGTCATCCTCGCGCGTCAGTACGACCCGCACATCGCTTTTTTTCTTCAGCGCCTTTTTCAGGTACCGGGCGATGGCCAGGGTCACGTCTTTTTCTTTCACCCCGGTCGGGCCGATCGCTCCCGGATCGCGGCCGCCGTGCCCCGGATCGATCACGATGGTATCGATGAGCCACTTTTGCTTTTCACGCTCCAGGGTTTTAAGAATATCTTCAGAGACCTTTTCCTTGGTGATGAGCGAAATCAGAATTTCCTGGCTTTGCGGGTTGGTGTAAATTTTGCGTTTGCTGACTTCGGCATTTAAAAGGAAAGAGATCTGCGCCATTTGGGGCAGTTGCACCGGAACGATTTCCTTGATCACGCCGTTGCCGGACGGCATTGGGAAATCGGTGGTATCCACCCGGCCCCCGTAAATATCGATATACAACCAGCCGCGCGTGTATCGGGAATTGATCTGTGAACGCTCGAATGGCCGCGCCGTTTTGATGCGCAGCAAAATACCGTTGGTCTTTTGCTCGACATTCACTCCGAGGATGTTCGGCACCAGCGAGGCCGAATGCGCATCGGCATCCGTCTTCGGCGCCGCTTTCTCCTCACGTCCGGGCTCGCGATCGCGCTCGCCTTCATCCGCTTTCACCGATGGTTTTATGGCCTCGGACTCGTCCAGCTCCAGCACTGGCTTGACCGGCCGGGTATCCCGTTTGAGGATGCGAATGCGCCCGTGGTACAACGGCTCAATGATGGATAGAAACATGTCCAGCGGTACGAAGATGTCGCCGTCCGCATAGCGCGGCTCGATGGGCATTTGCACGATGCGGTTTCCCACCACCACAAACGGGTTCAGCGCCGTCACTTTAACTTCCAGATCGCCGAAATACAGAATGACCTTACGCGCCTTCTCACTGTAAAAAGTTCTCAGGTTCAACGCTTCGGCCAGATCATGAATCCCGACAAACGGGAATTTTTCAATGTCCGGCAATTGCACCACCGGCAACGGATGACGATGACCATCGACCAGAGCCGTGAAGGTGTGCGTTTGAGCGAGAGCTTGAGAACTGAAAAGCAGGAAAGCGATGAATAGGTTCAGCGTGAATGGCAGTCGAAATGAACGCAGGCTAATCATAATCTTCCTGATTAAGGCTCCTCTTTGCTTAAAAATTGGCTGGCTCGACGAAGAACTTCCTTTTCTTCATCGGTCAAATTTTCATAGCCGACTTCGTTGATTTTATCAAGGATGGCATCCACATGCTCGCGCAAATGCATCTCCTCCTGACGCCGGCGAGCCTGCCGCACAATTTCTCGTGAAGCCCGCCGCTGTTGAATCCAGTTGGAAAAGGCACTTAGTCGCCAATCCAGTTTCAGATATACTAACCCTACAAGCATTCCGCCCAGATGCGCAAAGTGGGCCACGCCATTGTTGCTGCCGAAGATGCCGGAGAACAGCGAGATACCGGCAAAAATCATCACCAGATACTTGGCCTGGATGCGAACCGGCAGCACAAAAAACAACAGCAGAAAAATTTCGCGGTTCGGAAAAAGCAGCGCGAAGGCCAGCAGCAAACCGTAAATGGCACCCGAAGCGCCCACCACCGGGATCATACCGTTGACCGGAAAGATCCATGCATTGAAAATGACCTGAATCAGCCCGGCGCCTATGCCGCAAATGAAGTAGTACTTCAAAAACTCTTTGGAACCCCAGGTACGCTCAACCTCCGCCCCGAACATCCACAGGACAAGCATATTGATGAGCAGGTGAAAAATGCCACCATGCAAAAACATGTATGTAAACAACTGCCAGATGGCAAAGCTATACAAGAGCCGGTTGGGAACCAGACCGAAATAGGGCTCGAGGGTACCGGAAAAAATGTTCTGCAGCAGGAAGATAGCGATATTGGCGATGATTAAATATTTCACCGCCGGCGGGAACATGCCGCCACCCAGCCCAAAGCTGAATCGTTCTTCGCGATAGCTATATCCCATGACGCCGTTCGGTTTGTGTCAAATACGACAATTTCTAAGCAGCCATTCAGAACCATGCCGTTTGGTGTCATTCCGGCTTGCTCCGAGGAAAGAGATTCCGGCATCCGCCAGTAGTCGGACCGGTCCGCCAGTGGCCGGACACGTCCACACGCTGGCGGAACCGGAATGACAAGGTATACACCGAAATGCTGGCACGACTGAGCAGCTACATTTCTACTTGTAAATACCCATAAAAAACAGCGAATGGTGAAATAATTTTATGCGAAATTGTTGTTTGTTCATCTGTAGGCAACCGGACTCCATCGGATATCGGCTTTGAAACGCATTCGGATTGCGGCTGCACGTTCAATAGGTTATCGACACCCGCGTGCAATCCCTACAATTCATGGAACCGCAGGCCAAACCGGAAGCCAAAACCGGACAGGTTGACTTCATTCCAGATGGGCAGTCCTTCGGGGGTTTCGGTCCGGTTGCGTGTCACATGCGCGGAATGATACAGAATTTCACCTGTAATGGCGGAACGGCTACCGATTTGGTAGTGAAATCCGGCGCTGACGATCCAGGACAGGCCCTTGTAAAACCGCCGCTCGGACTTCTGTTCCACGTAATTGTTTTCCTTATTGAAAAGAAACTCGTATCCCAGGCCGCCATGAATTTGATAGCCAAAATAGCGGCTGGTTGGAATCACGAAATTAAAAATCGCGTAAACGGGAATGGACAGCGTGGTGTATTCGAGTTCTTTTTGTTGTGTGGTCTCGTTGATGCCGGCGGAATACCCCGGGGCAGCCACGGTGCTGAGCTTTTTGTAGTTGCGATAATATAAATTGGTGGAAATGCCGATTTCCGTGGTTTCATCAATCGGCAAGGTAAAATCGCTGCTGAGGAACAAACCTGGCTGGGCATCCTTCGGGTTGAGATAGCCAATTTTTAAAGCCGAAATTCGAAATTGCGCCATGAGAGCAGCAGGAATGAGAGAAAAAATCACAGCGGCAACAATCCAATGCTTCCTGACATTCATTTTGTTTTCCCTAACTGATTGATTGCTGAGTAAACGAGAATTTAGGACTCACACCATGTTCGCGGCGAGAACAATTTGGCATGCCATTTCGGTTCGTAACTGTCGGTGTAACGATCGGGCCGCGCAACGCCCAAACCACAAGGTGCTTCATGCATTAGATGGTTGAATTATCAAACATTTCCTTGCAAAGGGTGGGAATTCGTCTTGAACGCCGTTGCAAACTCGAAACCTGCAACCAAAGCGGTTTCCCTGCACATAAACGTCGGGGCCCTGAACCGTTACTCGATAACAACACTAAAACTTTACAATATATGCCCTTAAAAGTCAAGCAAAAATATCGACGGTGCAAGGAGTCGGATTGCCTCACACGCGACCGCCAATGCCGAAATTTAGATTCCTCCCGCATTAAGCTTGATTCGAATTCAGAAAAAGTTTATCTTCTGTTACACTTTGGAGAAAATTCAACCAATTCGGCTATTTGAAGAAACTCCCGCGCTTTATTTTCGTTCCATTTGAAAGAAATTAGCACAAAATGTGACAGAGACGAGAAAGCCACACGAATGAAACCGATGCAAAAGTATTATGACCAGATCCGCACACAACTTTCGCTATACGAAAAATCCGTTCTAACCTATCTGGGCATCTCCGCCGCTTTTGCTCTGATGTTTCATCAAAACATCGAGAAATGGGACTACATTGTCGGCTATCACTTCGCCCTCATTACCAGCATTCTGGCAATCAACGCCATCCGAATCGATGAAAAAGGATGGCTGCGCTTTTTGAAGAACTGGTACATCTTTCTCGTTTTCCCGGTGCTGTTTAAAGAGCTTACCTTCCTGTCGCAGGCACTTTTTCCTTATTATTTAGAACCGTTGATCGTGTCCAGTGAGGAGCGGCTGTTCGGCCTTTTCGCAAAATATCTGTTCCAGCCGGAAAACAAGTGGCTCACCGAACTGATGGCTTTTTCGTACAGCTTCTACTATTTCCTGGTTCCGCTGGTGGGCATTTACATTTATCGCAAACGCTCCTTCAGCGAGTTTGAAATCTTTGCCTTCCGTTTTTGCACCACCATGTTTATCTGTTATGGCCTGTTCGTGCTCATTCCGGTTCGCGGTCCTCATCACAGCGTGCTGGCTGCCGATCCCAACGCGCTCGAAGGCTACTTTTTTTTAAAACTCATTCACTGGATGCAATCGTACGGCTCGGCCGTGGGCGCGGCCTTCCCCAGTTCCCACGTGGCCGCCACATGGATTGCCGCGTTTTCGCTCAAACGTGTACGGCCAGAGTGGTACCGCCTTGCGCTACCCTTCTTGATTCTGCTGACCATCTCCGTGTTTTATCTTCGCTATCATTATATTGTGGATGCCATTGCCGGATACGCCCTGGCTCTGGTGCTGGATCGCTACTTCGAACGCAAGTTGCAGCCGCACGCAGAAATGGTTATCAAGCCTGCCCTTCCCAAGGCAACCTCTGGAGTCAAGCCATAGCGCAGAGTGTTTTTTAAATCCGTTGCCACCCGAACGCGAATTTCTGATAGGCGCACGATCCCACACCTGGTCTGCACTCTGGCGAAGGCCTGGCGCCTCGAAATCAGGCAGATATTTTGGGATCTACCGTCTGCAATGGCTAAAGGTTTCGGAAAATTTGCCGAAATTACATTTTTGCAATCCCCGTAACCGCCATGTCTCATCCTGAGGCACATGTCCTATTTAATATTAAATTTTTTTGCATTTTATTAGCCAGACTCCCGACCTCGCAAGCCATCTTCGATGCATGGAAATAAGCACTTAGGTATAATTAATGCATTCCTACCGAGAGTTTCTGGCTTTCACTGCCTTTGGCACATAAATTGTTACTTTTTTTCGGGTTCGATTATGCATGCATTCATCATGGAAAATTGGCCAAAATTCGCCAGGTTCCGGGAGATTTTTACGCAGGAAAATTCGCTTGCAATTATGTATAGTCGCTATTAAATTGCGATACGCAAATTTTGGCCTTGTAATCGAAGCCGGATGCTGCGAAAGCCTTGAAATGCGCTTATTTTTAATCAAACCGCGCATTCGGCGTAAATGAGTTGAGCACTGCAACGCCGACAACTGCAACGGTAACTCGTTTTGAAACGACATCCGGGGATTTGCGCCGTGAAAAAATTACATACAAAGGCCGCTATTTTTGCTTTGTTAGTAGGGCTGGTGTGGAGTGGTGAAAGCATGCTCGCGCAAACCACCATCTGGGGTGGGCGCGGGCTGCTGCGCGTGCAATCCGCTGAAACCATAGGCCGACGCACGTTCTATCTCAATTCCTACTTTGGCACGTTTCTGCAAGCCAAACCTCAGCAAACCACGCTCGGTAAAGATCATACACTCACCATCGGGCTTACCTATGGTTTCAGCCCACTGCTGGAAATTACAGCACTGCTGACGCCGTACCAGGATGACCAGCAGCACGTGTGGGGGCCTCCCGGTGATTCCCAGCTTGGCTTGAAATTCCGGACGCCGTTTTCCGGTAGTTCGATTATCACCTCGGTGTGGCTGTTCACGCGTATTCCTACCGCCAAAGTAGCCAATGTGCCGTTTGAGCCGTATTCGTCTGGGAAGCTGGGTGCCGGTGCCATGGCTATCATGACCCTGGATATGACGGAGAGCTTCCCTCTGTTTCCGCTCAAGGCTCATTTGAATTTCGGCTACATGGACCACAACCTGAAAGACGCATTGTTCAACGACCCCGAAGATCAATTTTTGTTGGGCGCGGGCTTCAAGTTTCCCATTCGCTCGACCATCGTTTACACAGAATACACCGCAGAAGTTTTTGCGAACAATCCCGTGATTACGCAGTTTAATCAAAATTCGCAGCGAATCACGCAAGGCTTGAAATTCCTGGGCCCCAAGAATTTGATTTTTGATATTGCTGTGGATTTTTCTCTCTCCAAGAAGCCAGACAACCCGGATCGGGTCTTCCTCAAGGAGTATGCGTCTTGGAAATTTTACGTTGGCATCAATTATCAGTTCTTTTTCGATCGTTCGGAACGGGGTTTGGTCACGCGCCATCGTTCCCGCAATGACAAAGCCCAAAAGCTGGAATTGCCGCCGGAAGTCAATGAGCGTCGGCAGCAGATTCAGGATGAATTAAAGAAGATGGAAAAAACCTTAAAAAAAGAAAAAGATAAGAAAAACAAGTCAGAACACGAAAACTAAGGCAAGTTGTTGCGGTGTGTAATTGATCTGCCTCTCGGCCGATCGGGAACGGAATCTGAATCGGTATATAGAAACATCATTTCGGCAACGGCCGAAAGTACATCCGCCATTTTTTTGCATTTTGAATCAACCGTCCCGACGCGTCAGGACGGAACGAGTTGGCCTTAACAGGGACGTGAAAGCATAGTGGATTGTCAATGAAAGAAAATGTATTTCGTTTGGTTCTGGTAGTTAGCCTTTTTGCGATTACAACATCAACGTTCGCTACGAGTTTTCTCCAGATGGCCGCTGGCCCCGTGACCGAAGCCGCCGTGCAATCCAAACGCCAGAAAAAAGCGCTGGAAAAGGCGGCCATGCGGCTGTATAAAAATGCCTTGCGCCAGTATGAAGTCGGGGACTACTGGAATGCCACACGTGAACTCATTCTCATTCTCGATTATTACACCGATTTCAGCGCGATCGACGGCGTTCTGTATTATCTGGGCGAAAGCCTGTATGAAATGAAAATGTTTCGCTCCAGCGATAAAATCTTTCGCTATTTAATGAACAACTATCCGGCGAGCGAATACGTGCCGCGCGCCCTGTTTGGCCTGCAGCGGATTTATTACAACATTCAGAAATTCGACAAAAGCCTGCAATTTTACAGCGGCCTGACGACTCGCTATCGCGACAGCGATATCATCGATGGCGCCTATTATTACGGCGGCATGGCGTATTACCATCAGAAAAAATATGACGATGCCATTCGTGCGCTCAGCAAAATCCGCACGCGCAGCGAATATTTTGAATATGGCCTGTACACCGTCGGCCTCGCTTTCTTAAAAAAAAAAGTATTTCCCAATCCGTCAAAGCGCTGCTTAAGCTGACCACCCTGCCGATCATCCGTCCCGAACGCCAGGACGTGGTGATCGCGGCGCATCTGACTCTGGGATATTTGTACTATGAGCTGGGCTTTTACCCCGAGGCTATGAAGCACTTTGCCAAGATTCCCTCTGACGATGCCGTTTATAATGACGCTCTTTTAGGGCAGAGCTGGGCGGCCATCAAACTCAGCGACTATCAGCAGGCCATCATCACCCTCAATGCGCTTTTAAAAAATACGGACGAGGACAAATACACCGAGGAAGCTCATTTTCTTTTGGGGCAATGTTATCTGGAACTCGGTTTGTACGACTTTGCTGTCAACGAATTTGATTTTATCGTCAGGCAATACCCCGGCACCAACAACATAGAGGCCCGCCTCGAGCACGTGGAAGCCGGATTGGTCGAACAGTCCAAGCGCGCGGAAAAGCTGGGGCTGGATTTATTGGTTCTAGAAAGCAAACTCCTGGATATGCTCCCGTTGGCCACCAACGGAGACGTGCCAAAATACATTCTTGAGGAAAAGAAACGCCTCGAAAAAACGCGCGAAAAACTGATGAAAAACATCCTGAGAGAACGCGAAATTTTCGAGGAATTCCAGTGGAGTATTCTTAAAATCCGGGAAGAGATGGAACTCAAGCGCCGGCGCAAGCACTGGCGCGCCTATGCTGAATACGGTAAGGCCCGGGCCTACTTTTTAAAGTCCATGCAACGTACCCGATAGCCGGGCCGACCAATCGTATTGAAGCAGGGGGATGATATGCGGTTTAACCCCGCTTGCACTTGGAACCAGGGTAAACAACCTGGGGTTACAACAGCTTTAGCAGGTGAAAGGTGGACAAATGGAAAAACGGTTTCAGTGGCTCCCTCTGATTTGCATTTCGGGTCTCGTAACACTGAGCGTGATTTTTTGGCAACCGTCGAATTCCGGTTTGCTGCAGGCACAGACGACCGACTCCGCGGCACAGGCCGTCACGAACCTCCCGATCAACAATATGAGCGATATCGATCGGGCCATCCGGGAATGCGAATCCCTTATCGAAAAATATCCGCAAAGCGATTTTACGCCCACGGTCATGTTCCAGTTGATGGAACTCTACTATCGCAAGGCGAGCGAGGAATATCAAACGCGCATGGAAGCCTACGAAGCGGAACTGGCGCGTTTTGAAAAAGGTGAAATCAGCATCGAGCCGACTATTCCGCGCATTTCCTACAACAAAGTCTTTCAGATTGGGAATCGCCTGCTTGAGGAATTCCCCACCGCTGATTTCATCGATAAGGTGATTTACCGGATGGGTATCTCCTATTTGCAGGAGCGAAATTACGACCGCGCTATCGAGTACTTCACCAAACTGGCCGAAGAATACACCTACAGCGCTTACTACGATGAGGCCAATTTCCGCCTCGGCGAGCAGTACTTCGATCAGCGCAATTACGATGAAGCGATCAAGTATTACAGCCGCCTCATGGATCGCTGGAACAGTCCCTTTTTCGACATGGCCCTGTATAAACTGGGCTGGGCCTACTACAATCAGGACAATTACTCCAAATCCATCTCTACTTTCATTTTCCTCATCGACGATTTGAACCGGCTCGACAAATCCGAGCAAAATCTGCTGGGCAAAACCACGGCCGATCTGCGTAAAGACGCGATGGCGTACGTAGCCGAATGCTTCGCAGAGCTCGGCGGCGCGAAACAACTGGAGAAATTTCTCCAAGAAATCGGTGAAAAGGAATATGCGCAGTCGCTATTCCTCAAAATGGCCGAGATTTTTCAGAAGCGTAATTTCTACGACGAGTCCAACGAAACCTACGCCACGATTTTAAAGCTATGGCCTCTGTATGAAAAAGCGCCGGAAGTGCAGGCGCAAATCATCGAAAATTACATGAAGATCGAGGATTTTGCGGCGGCCGAAAAGGCGCGCGAAACGCTAGTGCAGAAATACGGACCCGGTAGCGAGTGGCTGCGGCGGTATCCCGAGGGCGAGGCCCGGGAAAAAGCCCTGGAGCTAGCAGAGACCAATCTGTATATTCTGGCCACCGATGCCCAGGCCCGCGCCATGGAAAACAAGTCGGCGCGTGATTTTTCACTGGCCATTGCGCGCTACCAGGATTTTCTGGAGAAATTCTCGGAAAGCGAGTTAGCACCGAAGGTACAGTTCTACCAGGCCGAATGCTATTTTGAAATGGGCGACTACCTGAATGCCAGCAAGGCCTATGAACAGGTAGTGCTGAACCATCCGGATCACGAATTTGCCGTCAAGGCGGCGTACAACCGCGTGGTGGCGGCATTGAATTTGATTCAGGCGGCCAATGGCACAGCCACCGACTCGGCTACCATCTACATCAAAGATTTTCTCGGCACCGGCGAAATGAAAGCCGTGCGCATTCCCAACAAGCATTATGAGGAGTTCTTCAGCGCTTGCAATGATTTTGCTCGCTTCTATCCGGATGCTGAAAAGCTTCCAGAAGTGCTGATGAAGTTCGGCGAGACCCTGTTCAGTCTGGATTACTTCGACCTGGCGCAGAATGCTTATCTCGAGGTCATCAATCAACGGCCGAGCTCCAGTTACACGCTGCGAGCATACAGCATGGTAGCGCAGAGCGCTTTCAAGCAGGAAGATTTCGTTTCGGCGGAAAAGTGGTACAGCCGCATCATCGAAGAGTTTCCGGATTCGACCCGCTATGTTCAGAAAGCCGAGACCATGATTGCTTCGGCCAAATTCAAGCTGGCCGAACAGCTCAAATCCAAAGGCCAGCTCGATTACGCGGCCAAAGCCTTTGAAAACATTGCGGTCAGCACCCGCAACAAAGGCATTGCCGAACGCGCGCTTCTGGAAGCCGCCTTGCAGTACGAAAAGGCCGGCGAGAAGACCAAAGCCATTATCCTGTATGAAAATATGTACGATCGCTTCCCCAAATCCAATAAAGTGGACGAAGCGCTGTTCAAGGCGGCGGTGCTTTCCGAAGAGTTGCCCGATTACAACCGGGCGGCGGAAAATTACCTGCGCCTGGTGGAGCTACGGCCGACGTCCATTTACGCGCCCAAGGCGCTGTACAATGCCGCAGTTTGCTATGAAAATCTGCAGGATTACGACCGCGCCGCGCAGGTGTACGAGCGCTATGTGGCCACCTACCGCGACGATCCGAACCGGCATATCGATGCTCTGAGCAAGATCGGCCTGTTTGCCTTCGACAAAAAAGATTACGGCCGGGCGCAAAAATATTTTCTGCGCGTGCTGGAAACCTACCACGCGTTCATCAAAGAAGGCAAGTCGGTGGATGAATACCCGGTGGCCGAAGCGCAGTTCAAAATCGCCGAGATTTACTTTGACGAATACAAACAGATCGAGCTGGTGGAGCCGCTGGCGAAAAACCTGAAACGCAAGCGCAAGCTGTTCGAACAGGTGGTGCTGGCCTGTCAAAATGCGGCCAAATACAAAGTGGCCGACTGGACCACCGCTGCGCTGTACCGCATCGGGGCGGCTTACGAGGAGTTCAGCCGCGCGTTTCTCGATTCACCACGGCCCCAAGGCCTGGCCCCGGACATGCTGGCCAAGTATGAAGAAAATCTGCAGAAAAAGGTGTTGCCGCTAAAGAAAAAAGCGCTTGAGACGTACCGCCAGAATTTGAAACTGGCCGAAGAAAACAATTTGCAAAACAACTGGATTCAACTGACGCGTGAACGCGCCGAAAAGCTCACGCTGGAGCTGGGGCTGGTGAAGGCCGAACCAGCCGAACCGCCTCATGTGAAAGCGGAAATGACCGAAAAATCCAGACCGGATGAAGAATAACGTGTGAGTTGTGATGATGAATCGCAGGGCATTTCTACCGATTGGCACGTGCATCATTGCGGGATTGCTCATCGCCGCCCCCGTTTTCTCGCAGGGAAAATCGGGGCAGGAACCCAAAAAAACCGACAAACCATCCCAACTTTCTCCGGATCAGCTTTCGAAAATTCCGGAGCCGGATGTGAGCGAGGCCGGCGAGAAGGCCCGGATTTTGCTGGATAAAATCGAAATTCTCGGTACCGTGGCCAAACCGCAGGCCATCTTCATCATTCCCGGCAGCGACCCCCAGGTCGATGGTATCCGAATCGATCGGTCGTTTTTCCTGGAAATTTTCCGGCCGGTGGAAAAGGACTTCTTTCCGCAACGCGGCCGGCGCAAGTTCCAGGTTACCATTCCATGGTAAGCTGTCAAACAGCCGATTCCGCCAGTTGGTCCTGATGTTTCCCATTCCCGTCCGAAATGCATAGGTGGTTCTTCAGGGATGAACCTGGCTCGATACGGACATCGATTGAATAGGCTTGCTCTGCCATGAGGTGGGAGTGGTTTGTGTTTTATGGCATATAGCTATTTGGATTTGATGATACGAATGGCATCGGTTTCTTTGTTACGATTCGAAACTGTTCAGCATGTGCCGTTATTTGTCATTCTGGCTTTCAGCCGCGACCGCAAGGGAGACGCTGAAATGCCGGAATCTCATATCCGCTTATTCAGGGAAAGAGATTCCGGGATTTTTCGCCATTCCTCTTTCGTGGAATAGCGAAAAAACCGGAAGGACAATTTAAATGTTGAAATTATGAATGCGGCTGAATAGTTACAATGATTCAAACTGAGCTGCCATTTGTCCTTCCGGATTTCAGTGGCGAGCCAAAGGGAGCCATTGAAATCCGGAATTTCGTTCCATGGGACGATACTCCGGTGTCCGCCAGTAGTTGGCCCCTTCCGACAGCGGCAAAACCGGAATGACAAAGTGGATTTCAAACAATCCGGCAGGAGGACATGCCACCGCTACGCGGTTTTCGGTCGGCCATGGGGGCACGGATTTGTTTTTTGTAGCTATTCAGCCCAGAAAATGCCTGGGATTGCGAACAGCCGCCATTTGGCGGATGCGAAGCAATCACCGTGGACCGGCTATTTTACGAATTGGTCTTCGACAAAATTCGGATTTTGTCGGTATTCTATGTTGATCGGCAAAAAATCGTTCATGATAAACGCAGGATGAAACAACCAAAAATGGGAGGTTTTAGGCTTGTTAGACACGATTGTTCGATTCTTTCAGCAGGGTGGCGGCTTCATGTTCGCCATTTTGGGCGTGCTGGTCATCAGCATCGCCATTATGATCGAGCGATTCATCTATCTCAGCGTCAAAAATCGCATCGATGAAGTCGCATTCGTCAACCGCATTCTGGATTTCATTCAGAAAGGGCAGGTTTCCAGCGCCATTGAGTATTGCAACATGTCCAAAGCGGCCCTGCCGCAAATCACCAAAGCCGGCCTCGAGGAATTCGGCAAAAGCCCGGCGGACATCCAGAATGCCTTGGAGCTGGCCGCCATGTCCGAAATTCCAAAGCTGGAAAAGCGCACGCCGTACCTGAGCATGTTCGCCAACGTGGCCACGCTGCTCGGCCTGTTGGGCACCATCTTCGGCCTCATCAACTCTTTCGAAGCGGTGGCCTCGGCCGATGCGTCGCAAAAAGCCACGCTGCTGTCGGCCGGTATTTCGGTAGCCATGAACACCACGGCCTTCGGCCTGATTGCCGCCATTCCGGCGCTCATTGGCTATTCCTATTTGCAGGAAAAGACCAATGAGCTGATCGACAGCATCAATGAAAACGTGGCGCGAATCTATCGTCGTATGGTTTCTGCGGGCAGGAATTAACCATGAACCTGAAAAAAGCGAGTCGGAGAGATCGCGGCACCGGCGATGATGTGAACATCACCCCGGTGATGAACCTGTTTCTGGTGCTGGTGCCGTTTCTGCTGCTCACCGCGGTTTTTGTGCGCATCGCCGTACTGGAGCTGAGCCTCCCGTCGCTCAGTCAACAGAGCCAGGCGGCCCCCAAGCCGGATAAGCCGGTCGTCATCATTCTACTAGCGATCAACAAAGACGGCTTTGAGCTCAAGGCGCCGGCCATGAAGTTTCGGCCAATTCCGTTGAAAAACGATCAGTATCAGTTTGAAATTTTGCGCAAAAACCTCGAACGTATCAAAGCAAAATATCCGGATACGGAAGAAATCACCATTCAGCCGGGCGATGACGTCCTGTACGAGATCATCGTGAAAGTGATGGACGCCTGTCGCGAAAGCGGTTTTCCGAACATTTCCATCTCCGGTTAAAAGAACAGGAAAGAGCCATGTTGAATTTAGGTTCGAACAAGTTTTCGCTGGTCGCACGCGTGTCTCGCCGCAACCACGGCGATTTGCGGCTGCGGTTGACCTCCATGATCGACATGTTCACGATTCTATTGGTATTTTTGCTCAAGAGCTATTCCGCAGAGGGGCAAATCATCACGCTGTCCAAAGATCTGCGGCTGCCGGATTCGACGGCAGAAAAACCGCCCATATCGTCGCCGATCATCATGGCCACGCAGGAATGGCTGTTGTTGGATGACGAACAAATTGTGCCCATCGATGAAATCGTGAACGGCAAAAGCCTCACCATCCGCCCGCTGCAGGCCAAACTGGCCGAAAAGAAGGCTATCGCCGAACGACTGGGGCAGATGGATCCGTTGCTCGGGTTCAAGGGCAACATAACCATCCAGGGCGATAAAGAGATTCCCTTTAAAATCTTGAAAAAAATCATGTTCACCTGCGGCCAGGTCGGATACAACAACATTCTTTTGGCCGTGAACAAGCAGGAATAAAGACAGGAAATATGGCTAAGCAGAAACAAGTACTACACCTTCGGATCGAACAGGATGGAAAGGTTCTGCATCGCTATTTGCAGGGAAAGGACGCTTTCTATATCGGGAAAAGCCATAAAAATGACGTCATTCTGATTGGCGAGCAGTTCCCCAAGCGGCACCCGCTGTTCGTGCGCAAGGGCGACCGCTACGTGATGCAACTGCCCCCCATGGCGGATGGCGAGATCCTGGCCAAAAATTCCCGCCTGCGGTATGCAGACCTGATTGAACATGATCTGCTGCCGCGGGGAAAGGGCTATTTCGAGCTCGAGATCAAGCCCGGGCGCATGGGCTATGTATTTCTGAACAGCACGCGCATCGACTACGTGTACGAGAGCAAGCCCGTGCCGACGCTCGATACCAGCGCATTTTCGCCCCTGCACGTGTTTCTCAAAGGGCTTAAAGAAGACCTACTGTTCAAGACCATCGCGGTGTTTTTATTTATCATCAATGCGGGCATGCTGTATGCCCTGCGCGATTATATGCCCGAAGTCAAAATTCAGCCCATCGAAAAAGCCACGCAACGCCTGGCGCGGTTCGTGCTCAAGGCGCCCGAGCCCCCCAAGCCCGTGACCACCTCAGTCGCCAGCAATGAACCGACTACGGAAGAATCGGCTTCTACCGAACCCAAAGAACCCAAGAAGAAAGAATCGGCTAAAAAGGACGCCTCTCCCGAGCCAAAGAAGAAGGTGGATCCGGCCAATCTGGGTGTGCTGGCGCTGCTCGGCGGAACCGGTGAAAGCAGCAGCTCCAATTCGGTGGTGGATTTCCTGCTGAACAAGGACCTGGCCACCGGTCTGGGCGAGGTGACCAAATCGCGCAAGCTGACCGTGGGCAAAAGCGGCACCGGCACCGGTGGGGATGAGATCGACGAGCTGCTCACCAGCATCAGCACCGGCGGCATCGATGACATTCTCGGCGGCATGGACGAGGAAGTCGAAACGGTGTCGCTGTCGAAAAAAGGAGAGGTGCAGATTGAGCGGCTCGGCGGCGTTTCGGGTTCGGAAGAAGCCGTGGGCGCCCGCAACGAGCAGTCGCTTTACGAGGTGCTGCGCGCCAACATGGGCCGGCTGACGTATATTTACAACAAGTACCTGAAGCGCAACCCGGATTTCCGTGGCGAGATGCGCGTGGAGGTGACCATTGCCGCGAACGGACGCGTGGTGGACGTGAAGCTGATTTCATCCACCATGGGCAACAGCGAGTTCGAGCGCGAGATTCTCGCCGCCATTCGCCGATTCCGCTACGATCCCATTGCGTCAGGAACGGTCAAGGTGGTGTATCCCATTCTGTTCAATCGCATTCAATAAAAAACGAATTTGCGGCCATCTCTGGAACCCGTCTGCTTGCCAAAAGCGACGGGTTTTTTTATTTTGTAGCACAAGCTTCCAGCTTGTGGATTTTATCGTAACATAAGTTTCCAGTTTGTGCATTGTCTTGTAAACTCCCTGCTTGCCAACGATCCACTCAGGAGCGCTTGCCATGCGAATCGGCTTCATTACTGACGAAATCTCGCCGGACCTCCGCGAGGCCATCAAAACCGGGCTGGCCTGGGGCGTACACGATTTCGAACTGCGCATGATCGGCGAACGCCGTGTGCCGGACATTGCACCCGAGAATGTAACGCTGCTGCGAGACCTGCTGCGGACCCGGGACATCCGCTTCACGGCCATTTCCCCCGGCGTGTTCAAAGGTCCGCTGAGCGACCGCGATCGCATCCGCCGGGAGCTTGCGGACACGCTGCCGCGCACCCTGGCCCTGGCCGACACCCTTGCTATTCCCACGATCATCGTGTTCAGCTTTCAGAAATCAGAACAGCCCACCCTGGAGCAGAAAAATGTCGTCATGGAGTATCTGGCCGCAACCGCTGAACTCGCCGCCCGGGCCGGCAGACACATTGCCGTGGAAAACGAACCTGGCTATTGGTGTGATTGCGGATCGGCCACCGCAGCGCTGCTGCGCGACATCGATCATCCGCACCTGCGCGCCAACTGGGACCCGGCCAATGCCGTCTCCACAGGAGAGCCGCCCTACCCGGACGGCTACGAGGCCCTGAAACCGTGGATCATTAACGTGCACATCAAGGATACACCGGAGCATGCGCTCAAGCGGTGCGTGCCGGTGGGCGAGGGCCGGGTGGACTGGCGCGGCCAGTTGCGGGCCATCCGGCAAGACCGGCTGGTGGGAGTGGTCACCATTGAAACCCACTGCCTGCCGCTGAAAGAAAAGTCGCGCCTCAATTTACAGCGCGTGCGGGAAATGCTGGGGGATGAAATGAATTAGACACCAGACACTTTTAAAGTGCCTGGTGTCTGGCTGTAACAGTACACTCCAAGTCATCATTTTATCGCCACCATTTCCCTGCCACGGCGCTCGCTGACGCGTTCCACCTCAAAATCGATCCGGCCCAGCACCTGGCCGGTCTCGGTTTCAATATCCACGCGCCAGTTGCCCTCCCGCACGTTGCGCTTGTATGTGTAGCCCCGGTACCCGCCTTCCCGTCCCCCGCTGATGCGATATTTCAGCAGGTCCGTCATCACATACGCCTCTTTCTTCGGGTCGTACCATTGCCAACGGTAAAACACATCCGCGCGCATTTCAAACGGCGCAAATACGGACGCGTAGCAAAACACGGTGTCGCCCGGCATGTAGCGGAAATGAGAATCATCCTTCACCCAGAATTGGAACCCATAGCGGCGGTAGAATTTCACCACATAGTCGTTGTTTTGTTTGTGCACGTGATGATACATTCCCACCTCTTTCAGCGCCAGCGGCACCGGTGGAATCCAGTTGGCCAGATAGAAATAACTCATCACCCCGAACAATGCCAGCATGGGCGATGTGGTCTGAACGATTTTTTTAGGAACTTCCCGAAAGATGCGGCGGTAGATGGCGGTGACGATAAATCCTGTGACAAAAAATGCTGTGGCGCCACTGGAGAAAAACTGCGCCCGGCTGATTTTGTGCGTGACAACCGGAATGAAAAACGTGAGAAAGGCAAACACCACGAAAAAGTACAGTGTGCACAGCAGGGTGATGTTCAGCAGCCGGTGGTGCAGGAATTCATTGATGATCAGCATGCCCACCAGAATGCCGACAAACATCAACGATTTGCTGAGCGCCGCGCTTTTGAAGTAAAAAATCACGTAGGCCGAAAATAGTCCGCCGAGCAGGAATTGCAGGGCATTGGGATACCACTTTGCATATTGCAAAATCCGCTGGCTGGCAATCTGCCCGGTGTCGATCAGCCCAATGAGCAAAATGAGTCCTCCAGCCAGCACCACATAAGCCAAAAGAATGAGGTTGTCGGATAACTGATCGATGCGGGTGAGCGTGAGGCTGTCATAGGCGAAACCACCGAGAAAAAACAGGATCGGGAAAAAGCGCTCGTAACGCCGGTAAAATTGTAACAGGGTTTCGCGGGCCGCCTGTATGCGCGCTTTCGCTACGTGCATGAGTTTCATATTATGGTCCTCCTCCGATATGCATCCAATAAAATACCTCTATATCCGGAATGCAAGCCGTTCCGGATCAACGTGGCGGAAGGCCGCAAAGCGGGAATCGTTTCCACGGGCGGTGAGATGATCCGTAGCCGTGTACTCGATAATCGCGCCCTTTTAAATTGACTTTTTGCGCAAATGTATTATTTTATAAACGCTTCGTGAAACGGAATTGTCATCTATCTTTCTCTCCAACGGCATGCTGATGGCATGCAACAAAAAGCCTGTGAATGTGGACGCGAAACCTGGGAGCATGATATGCAACCCCCTGCACCCGTGGCCGTGGCCGACACCACCAACGGTCTGAATACCAATCTTGGCGACATCATCACTAAGATTGAATCCATTCCTGACATGGCGTTTTATGTTGCGATTGCCGTAGGGTTAACCCTATACATTGTTGGATGGTTTGGCGGAATCCGAGATAATCGGTGGCAGGCCACGGTTAGTACGCTGGTTGCCATGCTCGTTGGTTTTTTTGGCCTGCCCGTTCCCGCATTTCTAATAAAGGTCATGACGCCGTTTTTGGGCGTAACATTGACCTTAGGCTTTGTCTATCTTTTATGGACCTTGCTCATCGTTTTGATTGGTATCTCTCTGTACGAGACCTGGGTCGTGACAGCCAAAGAGCAATTTTTTAACCGATCCTGAAGTCATCCGGCATGAAAAAAGCATTGCTGTTTCTGCTGGCCTTGGCGCTGTGTGGCCTGCTATCGTTGCGCTTTCTCCCCCTCCCCTGGCTTGAGCCAGCGGTAAACGTCCTGCCGGAACGTCTCGTCCTGATGCTACGCCCCGAGCTAATGCCTCCCGAAACGGTGGATATTCCGCCCCCCGAACCACGCATTCTCGAAGAGCCCCAGCCACTTTGGTTAGGCGTGAAAGAAAAACTCAAGCAAATGGTCAGCGTGTATAAATTCGACAGCAACGACGCGCTCAAAGCCGATTTGAAGATCAATCAATTCAACTATCTGGCTGCCGGCGCCGATTTCATCGCCACGGCAGATGTGTACGATAGCGAAATGATCATTTTCTCGCCGAAACTGCAATTTGTGCGGCGCTGGCCCATGCTCACCGGCATCGCGAAGAAAATGGCACGCCCATTTTCTTTGGCGGCCTTCGAGGACCGTATAGCGGCGCTGAATCGCAGCGGTGAAATCGCCATCTGGGATATGCATGGCAGGCGGCTTGGCCGCTTTCGGGTCAAAGACAAAGCACGCGATCTGGCGTTCCTCGATCGCGACCGGCTGCTGGTGGTGCAAACCCAACCATATCCGCATGTGCTGGCCGTGTACACCCTGAACGGCCGCAAACTGAAACAGTTTTGCCCCATCGACTATCCGAATCCGGACGAGGCCGAATTTCTCAATGAGGCCTATGTTTCCATCAGCCGCCGAGGCAGACTGGCGCTGGGATTTATCCATCCATACCGGCTGATTTTCTTCGACACGAGCCATCGCCCCGAGCGGCAATTGATTATTCACCCCAAATTTACTGTGCAGCCCCCTATTTTTCGCCGCCAGCATGGGCGCATCGTACAGATGGTTCGGCAGAGCATCATTTACGACGTGCAGTGGTTTCAGGAACGGCTTTATGTGCTGGTCACGCCCGACCAGGCCAAACCGGCATCATACATGGACGTATTCAGCCCCAAAGGCGATTTTTTAGAACGCTTCTATTTACCATTTCCGACCCTGAAAATGGCCGTCCATGGCGATTTTTTATACATGATCGGCTACTGGCCCAACTACCGGATCGAGGCGTTCCGCATCGAGGCCATCGACGACAGATCGTGAGGACATGCAGGTTGCCGCCAGGCCGCGTTTTCTAAATCCGCGCCAAACGGAATTTGCAATTTTTTCTTGCTTCAGGTTGCAATTCTTCCTATTCTTTGAAGGCGAAGGTAAACATTTTGAAACTTTTGCAACATTCATATTACACGGTCACCCACTAGAGCCGATCCACCTGAATCTATAGCGGATATTTCCCTGAAGGGTGAACGCACAGTATCTGTTTTCATGTTTCACGGGTGGGCAGACAAAAGGGAATGTGTACTGCCCTCGTCATCCTGTCAGTTGCAAGCTTAAACCGTGACCGCGGTATCAAAATCAATCCCGGACCGGCCGGGGAAACGAAGCATGTCGTGAACACACTGAGCCTCGACACCACCACGCTGCAACAGGCGTTGGATCGCTTTTCACCGCTGCCCGCAAAACTCGCTCTTTTGCCCAGTGGCACTTTGCGCATTCACCTGCAGAACCGCCCGATCATTGTAGAGGTATTTGATCCGAATTATCATGCCGGGGATCAAACTCTGCGACTGAAATATCATTTGCAAATCTCACGTACTGATCGCCCATCCGGATTGCAGGAACGGGTGCTGGGCTGGCTTTCCGCCCGCGTGCAGAACCATTTGCCTGGCCTGTTGAACCTGGCCGAGTGGTTCGGCGTGGCCATCCCGCCGGGAATCGATATCGACGATACGCACATTTCGATCCGCCTGGAAGCCTTGTCGGCCGCGTCCAAATGGCTTGCAGGCATACACGTCCATCAAATTCATTTTGCGGAGAATTCGGTTATTATCACATTTCATTTATCCGAAGCGTTTTATGAAACCTTCACAGCCAAAGGCGACAGACGAGCCGCTGTCGGTGCAAACGATTCGCTTTGAGCCATACGAGCAGCAGGTATTGACCGAGATTGCCCGGGATACGGTACACCAGCCGTTTTTCCAGAAGGTGGTCTCCATGGCCGGCAAACCGGCCAGCAAGCTGTTCGAAAGCGCCAAAACCTCGCGGGTGCGCGCTATTCAAAAAACTGCCTTGGCCTTTCAGGACGCCATTTTGAAGGCGCAATTGCAGACCATCCGGCTGGCGCGAAATTTTGATTCTGGCGACACCATCCGGGATGCAGCGCAGCGACTCGGCATGGAGGTCACAGGCACCGACGACTGGCAAAAGCTGCCGCTTCAACAAAAGGACGCGCTGGCGGATTCCCTGGTGCGCAACAACACCCTGCTCATCGGCCTGGAAGGCGCGTTGCTCGGGCTGTCAACCAGCCTTGCCGCCTACATTCCGTTCGCGCAGGTGTCGTTGCCTGGCCTTATCACCACGGATATTCTTCTATCAATGACGCTGCTGGCCCGGCACACGCTGCAGGTAGCGGTGGTGTATGGTTTTCCGGGATCGCAGCCGGAAAACATCCCGCACATCCTGGCGGCCATGGCGCCGGAGCGGGAGTTCACCGATGAGGGCTATCTGGCTAGCAAAACCTTGGTGGTAAACGCCATCCGCGAGTCGGCGCAATTCCTGGCCGAAGTGTCCGGCCGCGAGCTGTCGATCCGGCTGATTCAGAAGCGGGCGCCGCAGCTCATCAAACTGATGCAATATGTTGCCGAGCGCATCGGACTGGTGCTAACCGAAAAGCAGTTGAGTATGGGCATGCCCATTGCGGGCGCGTTTTTGAACGGTGGCATTAACGTGGCATTTCAGCAGCTTGGCCACCGCACGGCTAAGAATTATTTTCGCAAAATGTTGTTGGTACAAAAATACGGTACCGATGCGGTGCAGCTGTATTTGAACCATAAAATCACCGAATTTCTCAGTGAAACTCACGATTCCGTACATCCTTAACGTTTGAGGCAAACATGAGCAAATCAACCCCCACCGCCAGAGACTGGCGTCGGCTGTTCGATGCCGCCATCGAGTTCAAAAAACTGGCGCCCTGGGAATGGATGACCGATGAGGATATTTTCGGGGTGGAGAATCCCAAAACCGGCGAGATCGGCTACTGTTGTGTCATGGGCGCGCTGGGGGAGCACCTGGCCCTGGGCGTGTATCTGGGCACCCGGGGACTTGCCGGCTACTTTTTCATCCGCGAAAACGCCGGCAAGTTTTCCAATGACGAGCTCATGCACGTGCAGCATTGCCTCATGGTGTCGTACGAAGACCGCGATTTTTTGAGTCTGCGCGAGCGCGAGCTGATTAAAAAACTGGGATACCGCTTTCGCGGCCGGCAGGCCTGGCCCAAGTTTCAGCGTTTCGATCCGGGCTTTTTCCCCTGGCATCTGAACTGCAAGGAAGATGTGCAATTTCTGGCCGTGGCGCTCGAACAATCGCTGGATGTGTGCCAGCGCATCTGGCGGGAACCAGACCTGGTTGTATCACGCGCGCCGGATTATTTTTTGATCCGGCGGGCCCGGAAGTCCGGCAACCGCATCATCTGGGAGGACACTTGGGCTGCGCCCGAACCCATTGAAGAGCCGGAGCCAGAATTCGATGAGAGCCACCACATGCGTGTGGTCAAAATCAAACAGGAGAATCGCGACCGTTTTGGTTTCATCGAATACGATTATTTTTACGCGCCGATGCCGGTGCAGGAAAATCCCAGCGTTCGACCGTATTATCCGGTGGTGCACATGTTTGTGGATAACGATTCCGGGCTGATCGTGCATTCGCAAATTGAAAGAAGTCGACCGGACCACGCCGATATTGTGAATATTTTTCTGGATTGGCTGGAAGAAGAAGAGAAGCTGCCGCAGATGATACTGGTGCAAAAGAGTACGTTGTACGAAGTGCTGGAACCCATCCTGCAGCCGCTGGGAGTCCAATTGATTTTGACACAATATCTGAGCATGATGCTGGAGGCCCGCAACCACATGTTTGAGTACTGGCGAAAAAATTTTTAGTCACCGGAGAAAACACGGCAATCTGCAGAGGTTGCTTTTGCTGGTCTGCTTTTGTTACTTCTACTTTGGGGAACGTAAAAAAACTGAAAGAACCCATTGCAACCAGGTGTTTCATCCCCGCCTTTCCCCTCAAATGCAAACGTGCCGGCCGCAAACGCAACCGGCACGTTCTTGACCCAGGAGAGAGTCAATATATCTACGAAGGCATCACAACTCCGGAGGTTTATGCGGATTAGAAGCGAAATCCCACCGAAAATCGATGCGAATTGCCAATTGGGTTCATCTGATAGGCATAATCCACGGACAACCGGCCAAATCCCGAAAGCGTTTTCAGCAGCCCCATGCCGAGGGTGTAATCGCGCTGATTTTCAGCGGAGAGCGTCTGCCCAACGCCACCGCGCAACGCGAGCAATTTAAACAGCACCTTTTCGGTGCCGAACCGAAATCGGTTGGGACTTTCGGAGCCGCCGGTGCTTTCATAATCGGCCGTAACCAGCAGGCCGCCCTGCGAATAATACGCCAGCCCAAACGCCACGCGCGTGGGCACGCCCTCCGAATAGGACTCCTGTCCGTTATTCCACGAAATGCTGCTGATGAAATTACGCACCGACATCCCCAGGAACACACGCGTGCTGACACGATAGGTCAGCCCGACATCGACGCCAATGCCGGAGGCCGTACCCTGCACAAACGCGGCCTCGGCTGCGGCCAGGTCCTGGGGACTGAACAGCGGAAACGCATTCGGGTCGAAACCATTTTTGCCAAAATTGGCAAGATGGTATTTCAGGCTAACACCGGCCTGCAAGCCGGTCAGGAAATCTGGCAGCCAGTCCTCCGGATTGATTGCATAGGTTGCCAGAATTGTGGTTTCCCGCAACTGCTCATCGCCGCTTGCCAGCACGCCCACGCCCAACACATGCGCCTGGCCCAAGGGCACCGCTCCGGAAAACGCGCTATACGGTATCAACCCGAATTGCCGGGCATAGGAAAAATCCACACCGATACTTTGGATGCCGGCGAGGCCGGCCGGATTCCAAAACATGGTATTAACTTGCTGCACAATAGCTGTATAGGCGCCGCCCAATGCCTGCGCGCGCGCCCCGATGCCCACATCAGCGAAAGCACCGACAATGCCCGAAGTTTCCTGCGCGCCAAGCGGCGTCCATGCAAGCAGGAGCGCCATCAGCCAGCCATACCGTTTCCGCTTCATGTCACATCCCTTTCTAAATTGAATTCTCTCTTCGTTGCAATTTTATCGTAAACCAGGCCGTTTCACCGCGGGACAACCGAAGCCAGCTCTCCCACGGCGCCAGTTTCTATTTGATTAGCACGATCGTTTCTACCTTCCGCACCTTGCCGGAGACGTCTTCAGCGATCACTTCCACCAGATAGCGGCCATTGCGGGCCAGGCGTCCATCATCGGTGGTGCCGTCCCAGGCCAGGCTCAACTCGGTGTGCGGTCCCGGGAATTGCACCTGGCGGTCCAACAAGGTGCGCACCAAATCGCCGCGCATGTTATAGATACGGATGGACACCAGCGCGCGGCCTACATCGCTGGTGAGCACGTAACCGATGCGAAGCACGCCACGTTTCGGCGAGAATGGCGACGGCAGGAAGCTGAGTCCATGGATGCCGAGCGGTTCATTGCCCACCAGCACGGCAAACTGGGCAAACGCCTCGATGAACGCTGACACAGCGCTATCTGACACCACCGACTGGATCGGCTGCCACTGCAGACGGGTCTGTTCCCACCAGCCGAGGGTCGGCTCGCCGCTGAGCTGCGTCTGCACGCGCGGCAGCGACAGCTTCGGCGCTTTTTCGAACGTTGCTCCCACCGGCAGAAGCTGGTACACGCCACCGACGACCTGATAATCGCGTGTGTATTTTTTCACATCCGCCAGGGTGGGCCGAATCAGGCTGATCTGCCGACGTCGCCGCACCGAATTCTTCTCAAAACTCAACCGCAGGCCGGTGCCGTCCACAAAGGTTTTCTCGGTGGTGCTATCCACGCTGGCCACCAGATTGATGGTCACCGACGCTTCTTTCTGGCTGGTCAAATCCACCAGGGTAACGGTCACATCACCCAAAAAATCATCCGACGGCAGGAACAGGCCGTTTTCGCTGACCTGTCCGGCATACGGCGGATCGACGCGCCATTCGCTGTCCAGCCGCATGCTTTGGGAATCGGTGCTGGTAGCGATAAAACTGAGCTGAATCGGCTCGGAGTTGGATGCCTGGACCGGCGCCTGGATATCGATACCGGCCAGTTCCATTTTCTTGCTGGTAAACACGGCCTGTCCGATTTTGGTCAATCCGTCGAGGGTGGTTTTAACGCGCACTTTGACCTGGCCTTCGATTTCTGGCCACAGATATGCTCGGAATGGGTCCTGGCCATCAACTTCCAGCCGGCCGGTGCTGTCGCCCGAAGCCAACTCCCACTGTACCTGGCCGCGGCTTTCCACCGCGCTGGCCAGATTGGCGCCAGTGTCATCCATCGGTCGGGCCGCCAGCTTGACGCGCGCGCCCTGCTGCAGCACACCGTTGCCGGGACTAATTCGCACCTGATACAGAATGCCTTTGGAGTTCACGTTGATGGTGTGAGAATCGCTTACATACTCCCACGGCTCGCCGTTGTTGTCGTACACCGCAGTGAGGTAATATTCCACTTTGCCTGACTGGTTGTGCGGCAGGATCCATGCCTCCCAGCCGTCCTCGGTGGCGGTCATGGGCTTGGCCGTGAACGCCTCGGCGCCAATGCGCTTCACCCACAGTTGCGGTGAGGTTACGCGTTCTGCTGGCAACCCTTTGGTATAGGCCATCACAATACGGATCGAATCACGGGCGTTGGCCGAGGCGACCGGATCGTGGCGGAACACCAGTGGCACGGTCACGGTTTTGAACTCATCCAGACCGAGGTCCACCACCAGGTGCTCTGGCTTCGGGATAAGATAGCCTTCTTTACTGATACTGACATGATACACGCCGGCCAGCCGCAGCGAGTCGGTGGCCACGCGGCCATCCGGGCTGCTCTGCATGGCCAGCTCGATATTGCTCTGATCAATAATTTCGCCACGGAACACCTCACGACCGGCTTCACGGATGATAATCGATTGGCTCTTCGGTGGCGTAACTTTGATTTTCACGCCCGGCACCGGCTGCGCGCCATCGGTGAAAATCCATTCGATGCGTCCGCCCGGAAAGTCCAGCGGCAGGAGCTGCTCGCTGTCTTTTTGCACCTCGATGCCCGGCAACACAATGGGTGGGAACCCAGGCTTTTCGGCGCGCAGGTCATAGTTTCCGGCCGGCAATGCACCGAAACGAAAAGCACCGTCATTGCCAGTTTTTACGCTCATTTCCGTCGGGCCGCTGGCAACCACCGAGATTTGATTCAGGCCACGGCCCCGGTAGCGTACAAAGCCTCGAATGGCGCCGGTTTGCGATTCCATGGTGAGGGTCAACTCCACCGTCGCACCTTCGCCCAGGGTTACCAGGCTATCGCCTTCAGAAGCGTAGCCGCCTTTTGAAACGGAGACCAGATACTGTCCGGCGGCCAGGGATTGAAATTCAAAGCGGCCATCGGTGCCCGACCAGGTGGATTTGCTCTGGCCGGTGTCCTGATTCTTCACCGAAACCAGCGCCTTATCCAGTGCAAGGCCGCCTTGGGCCACAACCCGGCCTTTAATGGTGCCGGTATTCTTCGCCAGCACGAAATTAGCCGCGGCGGTTTGATGTTTCTGCACTGTCACCTGCCGCTGCGCCGGATCGGCGCTGTAGCCGTCCAACTCGGCGATGACCGTGTAAGTGCGTCCGGCCGGCAAGTCGCGCATTGCATAGCTGCCAGACGAATCGGTGGCCGCGGTGACAGGCGCATTGCCATCGCTCACCGCTGTAACCGAAACACCGGCCAGTGGTTCGCCCGTTGTGTTACGCACGGTTCCGGCAATGCTACCCGTGTTTGCCGACAGGGTGAAATTCACTTCCTGTTTTCCCGTGGCGGTGAGGGTCACCTGTTGCTGCGCCGGACTGGTCACATAGCCATTTTTGGTGGCATGAACGGTGTATGTGCCAGCGGGGAGTTCAGTGATGCGGTAGTTGCCTTCGGAATTGCTGATAGCGGAAAACGTGCGACCGTCGGCATGTTCCGCAGTGATCGAAGCCGATGCCGTGCCCACGTTACCGAAAATTTCTCCGGCCACCACCACGACCGACAGCACCAGATTGCTCACGTTCTGTAAACCGAGCTGCACCACTGTATCCGCTTCGGTATAGCCGGTCTTGAAAATGTTGGTACGCACGGTGTACGTCTGATCCGGCTGCAGACCGCCGAAATTGAACTTACCATCCGCATCGGTTTTAGTGGTTTGGGAGATATTGTTTCCCAGCAATTCCACGGTCACATTTGCCAGTCCCTGCCCTGCGGCCTGCACCGTACCTGCAATCGACAGCGAAATGGGCTTCAGCGCCACCACAACGCTATCGGAGCCGCCCGGCGGCAGCACCACCACAATGCTATCCTGTACCATGGTGAATCCCTGCCGCGTGGCTTCCAGCGTATAGGTATCCGCAGCAAGGTTTTCGATCACGAAAACGCCGCTGGCACCGGTGGTAGCAAAACCGGTGTTGCCGGCCTTGCCTTTGATGTTGATTTGCACATTCTCCAATACCAGGTCACCGTCCTTAACTACACCGGCCAGCCGCGCCTTGTTTGGAATCAGATCAAAGTTCAACCCGTTGCTGTCCGGGATGACGTTGGCAATGGCTGCCGGCTGCGAATAGCCACTCTTGACCGCACTCAAAGTATAGGCGGTTTTGGGCAGCCCGGTGAGCACAAAATTGCCGAACGGATCGGACAGCGCCGTGTAGCTTCCTTCCGGCGAACTGGCCGTGATGGTAGCGTCGGCCAGCGGCTGACCTTCGGCGGTCACTCGGCCGGAAATCGTACCGGTCAGGCGGTTCAGTTGCAAAGCCAGATCGAGGCTGGCTTTTTTGCCCAGCACCAGGGTGGTGTCCTTGTCCGCATAGCCGGATAGCGACAGCGAAAGTTGATAGGTACCGGGTACAAGATTATCGAGGAAAAATTTGCCTTGCAGGTTGGTGGTGGCGGTGGCCGAGCCCTGGCTGCCGCTCAGTTGCACAAGCACGCCTTCCAGCGGCGCTGTGGCGCTGTTGACCGAACCACGCACCGAAGCCAGGTTATCCGCAAGCTGAAAATCGACACCGGTCAAATTTTGGCCCGGATTGATCTGCACGGTCTGTTGACCGGTATCGTAACCGGCTTTAGCGGCGCTAACATCGTAACTGCCCGCGCTCAGATACAACACATAGTTTCCAAGGTGATTCGTTTGGGTGCTATCCTGACCGGCGTGGATGACGACATCGGCGAGCGCATTGCCTTTGGTGTCGCGCACCGTACCGGCGATGGAGCTTGGTAGCGAAGTCAAAGTAAAATTCTGCGTGGTCGCCGAACCTGCAGCGAGGGTACCCAGAGTCGCTTCGGCGGTAGCATAACCGTTTTTCCCGGCAACCAGTTTGTAGGCCTTGCCAGCGGTCACTTTCAACGTATATTCGCCGGATACGTTGGTGGTGGTTGAATTTTGATCCTGCGCGTCATTCACGTTCACGGCAGTGATGGTCACGTTTCGCAGCAGGTCGCCGGCCTGATTTTTCACCACACCAGAAAGCGTGGCTTTGTTCAGCACCAGTTGAAAATCGATGTCCGGCACGGTCTGGCCGGGGTTGGCCACCACCTGCTGCGGTGTGGCATCCAGATAGCCGGACTTGGTCGCTGAGATGTTGTAGGTTCCCGGCGACAGGCTGATGCTGTACTGCCCTTGCTCGTTGGTGGTGGTCTGGAAACTGCCGTTGTCACCGCTCGCCGTGATCGTGGCCTGAAACACGGGTAGGCCGTTGCCGGTTATCGTGCCGGTGATGGTGGCGGCGTTGGGCGTGATGCGGAACTCCAGTCCCGTGAGGGCCTGCCCCGGCAACAGGGTGATAACCTGGCTTTCCGAGGTGGCATATCCCGGTTTGGTTGCATACAGGGTGTGCGTTCCCTCCGGTAGCGACAGTGTGAAATTGCCGGTGCTGGTGGTCACGGCGGAAACGGTACCGTTGGTCACCGTAGCGCCGGCCACACCGTTCACGCCGTCGGTGGTGACGCGGCCGGAGATGGACGATGGATTCGGCACCAGCGTGAAGTCCACACCGGAGACCGTCTCGCCCACTGTGAGCGACACCTGCACATCGGCCTGATTGGTATAGCCGGATTTGCTAGCGGACAGGGTAAACGTGCCCGACCCCAGGCTGAGAGAGTACTGACCCAGATTGTTGGTGGTGGTGCTCACCGGGGTACCGGCGTCCGGGGTTGCCGTCACCGTGGCGTTGGGAATGCTCTTGTTGCCATCCGTCACATAGCCGGTAACCAGATTGGCGCGTGCCGTCAGCGAAAAGTCCGCCGTGGCCACACCGTTGGCCGGTACGGTTTTGCTCTGCGGCGACGGGCTCACGTAGCCGGTCTTTTCCGCCTTCACCGTCCAGGTGCCGCCGGTGAGGGTAAACTGATAACTTCCATTGGCGGCGGTTTTAGTAATGACGGTATCGCTGCCGGTGTAGGCCGTCACCGTAGCGCCCTGCAGCGCCTTGCCCGTGGTGGTTTTCACCACGCCGCTCAGGGTGCCCTGATTCAAAGTCAGACCCAGCGCATTCGCACCGAGATTGACGCTCGATCCGGCCTCCACCGTCACCGTTTGGGTAGCCGAGGCCAGGTAGCCGGTCTTCTTGGCATACACATCCCACGTGCCGGACGACACGCCGATGAGAAAATTGCCGTCTGCATCGGTGCTGACGGTCTTTTGATCGCCGCTGGTGGTATTGGTGGCGATGACCGTGGCGTTGGCCACACCGACGCCGGTGGCGACGTTGTACGCCCGCCCGGTGATGCTGGCCGGACTCTCCGGCAGCACAATTTCCACAATGGTATCGCCGTCTGGCGAATCGGGATACGGATCGACGGCCAGCACCGCATCCACGGTGGTAGTTTCATAGCCGTCTTTGCGGGCGGTCAATTGATACGTGCCGTCGCGCAGCACCTTTATGGCATAGCCGGTATTATCGGTTACCAGCGGTACGATATCCGCACTGCCTTCGATCGGCGTAACCGTCACTTCCACCCGCGGCAGATAGGCGCCGCTGGTGGTTTTGGTGCGAACTTTCAACGTGGCTACAGTGGTGGCATACGAAAACATAAAATTCTCGCTTTGCACGCCGCCGCCGGCTTCATCCCAGGCCAGTACTTTCCAGATGTAGGTCGAATTGATAAGATAACTGCCGGCTGGAAAATCTACCAGCGTATTGGAGGTGGTGGTCTCCCAAACCGGAAAGCTCACGGTGCTACCGTTTTCGGTTTTTTGTTCAAACACGGAGACCTTGTAATTCACCGCACCGGGTACTTCATCCCACTGGAAAGTGATGGTTTCTCCGGTGATCAGCGAACTGTCTGCCGGAGCCACCAGTTTGGGTGGCGACAGGTTAGATGGAATATCCACCACAAACTCGTTTACACTACCCTGCACTTCGGAGGTGAATGCCGGATGGTTGCCGTAATTATTCAGCACCATGAAATTGTAGGTCAGGCCCGTCATCAGCGGCGGCGGGGTACCATTGGTGGCGTTGAAAAAGCCGGACGGATCCACATCACCGTAGCGAATAGACGTGTTGGGCGTAATGGCCTGCCAGATGATGTTCGCGCCTTTGACGGTGGTCTGGCCGTTGGCGTCCTCGGTGATCTCCACCGGTTGATCCGATACCACGATGTGGTAATACGGCACGCCATCCACGGGTTGCCACTGGAACACGGGCGTCGGGTCGGTCACCGTGCCCAGCGGCGCGATCACATCCGGGGCGTTTTGCGCCTCGATGATAATCTGGAATTCGCTTGAAGCGTATTCATCGGCCGAAATCGTGGCATCTGGTGAATTGGTGATGATACCATAGTAAATACCCGGATTGGCCATGCCGACATTCTGTGGTATGAACTTCACGCTCCTGGAGGTGCCGTCTTCGGGAATACTACCAAGGGTGTAATCGCCAGGTGAGGTACCGAAGCGGAAGTAGCAATCCAGCGAAATGACCTCATCCCAGCTCAGGGTCACCTCCGTGGCTGGCGGCAGCAGGCCGAGCGGATGCGGGATAATGGCATACGGCAGGTCCTGCTCCACCACCGTAACCTGCCAGGTGTAAATATCGGCGAACTGGTTGTCGGTTACCGCAACTTGAATCACGTTGCTGCCGAGGTGCGTATTATTAGCGGTGAAGGTGAAGCTGCTGCCGGTGTTGGTTTGCGCCACGCCATTGAGATACCAGGTGTACAGCAGATTATCGCCGTCGCTATCGGTGGCGGTCACCGAAAACGCCTGGCTCTGGCCAGATTTCATGGAAAAGAATTGCTCCGGCGAGCTCGAGGTGATGCGTGGCGGATGGTTGGTCAGCCCGGCCTGCGGCGCGATGGTCACCGTCACGGTGCTGCTAGCCGGGATGGTTACATCCACGGCGATGAGCTTGATACCGGTTCCGGCATCGCGCTCGAAAGCCACCGTGCCGCCGTTCACTGTATATGGCGCAAAGGCCGAAGGCACATAAAAACGCACTCGTGCGCCGGGGAACTCTACCGTGTTGTTGTTCACGATGGTAGCGGTTATTTCCGGATTGGTACCGTTGTTGATCGGTGAGTAGCTTATCTGCAACTGGTTGTAGCGAATGACTTTGGTCCAGACAAGCTGATCATTTTCAAAACGCAGCAGCCGGTATTCGCCATTGTATTCGTACGAACCGAAACCGCCATCCATGGTAGCGCCGGTGGAAATGCTGTGGGTGCCATTACCGATGATGGTTTCGGAATTGGTATGCTCATGGCCCCAGAGCAGCAGCTCCAGGTCGTTGGTGTTTACAAAATTGGCATCGATCTGATTTTGCACGTCGTAATGATAAAACAGCACCCGCATGGGGTCGCCGCGGGTCACGGATTGCGATAGCACATTCTGCGCCCACTGGAGCTGTTCGGTGGTGAAGCTCTGCGTGGGCAGCTCCCACTCTTGCAGGCCCACGTAAACATGATTGCCATACTGGAAGGAGAAATCCATGGTTTTGCCGAAGTACTTCTCCCACCAGGTGCGGTTTTCGCTGTTATCCTGAAACACCTGCAGGTCGTGGCCGCCGGCCGTCACAAACACCGGTACTTCGAAGCGGGAAAGCGCGTCCTGCGCAACCTGAAAATACCGCTCCTGCGCCGCTTCTTCAGTCAAATCGCCGGTATGGATCACAAATTCAGGATTGATCAGATTGATTTCTTCGACGATTTTCAAGAATTCGGTCAACGTGTTGTAATCCAGATTGGCGCGGCGGTCGAGGTGCGAATCGGTGATGTGCACGATGGTGTAGCTGTTCTTCGGCGCCTCGATGACCTTCACCGCATGTTTTGCCGTATCCGCCACGTCGCTGGCTGTCACCACCAGATCGAACAGTTCGGGGGTGATGCTGGTTGGCACCTGCGCGGTGAGCGACCAGACGCCTGCGGTACCGTCATACTGCGTGTCGGTAATGGTGAGCGTGTGCTCCACGCCCTGTCCCAGCAGTTTCGCGGCCCAGCCCGTGGTGCTCTGACCGCTCTGGCACTCGATGGTGAATGATGCCCCTTTCTTCACGATGGCCGGCAAATTGAGCAGAGGGCGCTGAATCGCACCCACCGGCTCGGCGGATTGCACCTTTGGCGGTGCGGCCATCCATACGAGTGAAGCCAAAAACCAGACAACGTGCAAATTCCTTATACCTTTCACGGCTGCCTCTCCTTAGCTGCGTTGGTTTTCGATTTCGGCGGGTGTTTGCCACCCCCGGTTTAACGGCTGTTGGTCGCTTCTGAGCCACGCCTTCAAAAAATGCAGGCCTGGTGCATGGAACCGGTGCCGTGCACCGGTTCCGTCTATTCAGAACCGATACAGAAACGAAAACTTTAAGAAGGATGCAGGCAATGCAACGAACAGGACATCCGCTTCCACATTGCGGATGAGCCAGAAACTCTTGCCCATGGCAAACGAGGGCAACATAATCCCGGACGTGGTATAGGTTTTGTTGGAATTGGCCTGATATGGAAAGCCCGATTTTACCTCATCCACGAAGGTGATACCGAAACCGAACCGGAACATCGGTTTCGGGTCCTGTCCCAGCAGATGCAGAACCACCGTTTCAGGACTCAGAAACCAGGCCACGGGAAACGTCATGCCGAAGCGAAATCCCTGTTTGAATTTCAGGCCTTGATAATAGTGGAGGTAACTGTAGGCAAATTCACCCATATACTGCGTAAAATTCAACGCCATCAACGAACGTTGTCCGAGCTTTTTGCTGATACCAAAAGTGATTGACTTTGGGAAAGACAGTACCAGCACCGAATCGGTCGGATTCTCGAAGCGCTCGGTTAGCGTGGGTTTGGCCAGATTGAGGCTGGTGACATCAAAAATTTCCGTATTGCCATCGCCGGAAATCAGGTTTTCTGCCTGCAACGCCGGAATGCGATTCTGCACAAACTCCATGTTGCCTTTCATCTCCAGATAGGGCGGTAGCGTCACGGCAAAATCGAAACTCCAGGTCTGTCCGGGCGCCCAGAGAGCGGAAAACGTGGCCCCCCAGGCCGTTCCCTGATACGAACCGACGGCCCATTGATCGAGGGTGTTCTGTTCGCCATCCTGCCAACGGATACTGTTATCGTAGGGATCGTTGAACGCGTACTCCTGCCCGGCCACGGCGCCTTCCTGCCGCAGCAGCATGATGCCATCCAGTTTGAAAAAGGCGTTGAGGTCGAACCGTGCCGACAGCCAGTCCACGGTGGCACCGAAAGCAAAATGGTTCCCCAACCGCCGTGCATAACTGAACCCTGCCGACGTCGTATTCATATTCAAACGAATTGTCGGATTGATTTGCGTGGCAAACTGTACCACGGTCACGTTATCGCCGATGGCCTTGCGCGTTTCGATCATGGTGGCAAAGCCGTTGCCGAAAATATCCATCGACAGGGTGAATGGTCGGTACACGGCAAAGCCCACGTAACCGTATGGCGTGGGAATGATCGCCCCGCCCGAGCCGGTCACGCCGGCCTGACCAAAATTGATGTCCAGTTCGGGATAGGTGATTTCGCTTTGTGGAACGTTGTAATCGGCCAGCGCGCTGTTGACGCCAGATTGGATGGATGGATCAAGGTCCACAAACGAACCCGCATTGAACTGCAGCGCCGGCGCGACATCGAACACAGCCATTGGCTTCTTGACCAGCGCCAGGGCCGCCGGATGACGAATAATGGTGGCGGGGTCGGCGCCACGGGCCGTCAGCACGCCGGCCATGCCTTCCGAGCGCAACCCGACGCCGCTAAACAGGGCACTCTGAAAATTGAAACGAATCTTGAAAGAACCGCCTTGGAAATAAGAGATCTTGAGATCGTCCTGGGCAAAAAGGGTTGAAACGGCCAGAACGGTTAATACCAGAAAATATTTCAACGGTTTCATGGAGCCTCTCCCCAATTAGAATTCTAAATTACTAATTGCATGTATCGCTATCTCAAGGGGAAAGGTTGAAACTTTTTTCAAAATTTTATTAACTTATTAGCCAAAATCCGGGAATTGAAATAGACGTGGAGGGGAAAACATGGAAAGGGCTAGACTTTCCAGAAGCCAGGCCCGCTGATTGAAGCCATTTGGGTACTGCCTACATTGGTTTATTTGTTCTTCCTGGCCACAAATGGTAGATCTTGCCACAAGCTGTTTTGCAAGCCCAGACTCACTTGGCTGTGACCGGCTGGCTGGCCGCCAGCACCTGCTCGAAGGTGATGTTCGGGTCATAAAACACATAGCATATGGCCTTCACCTGCGAGCCGATGCCAAAGAAATACTTGATCTCCGTCGAGGTATTGCCGATGCGCCAGTCGATCCACTTGCGTTTGACGCCGCTGCCAGTATCCATGGCCTCGGTCAAGAACATGCGGCCGTCTTTAGCAATGATCACAATGAACGAGCGCGCCTGCGGTGCCCGCTTGCCTTCCGTGGCATACCGGCGGGTGAGCTGCTCACGGCGCCGCGTATTCGGCACTGACAGCGGGAAATCGAATGGGTTGACCGATACCGTATGCCAGTTCACCGCCTCCTGGCCGGAGGCCGTCAGGCCGTTGGGATAGCGGGCTTTTGCGTAGGGAGTAAACACGTCGGGATTGTTTAAATTAGCGCGGATGAATTCGAACGGCCGCTTGCTGCGATACCGGAACGCATTGCAGCGGTAATTGTTTTTGAATCCGCGGCCCCCGGAGGTCCAGCCGGCTTTGCGCAACCGGGCATAATCGGTGACATAACGCTTGCCCTCCCATATCAGCAGGCCCGAACCGGCAATCATCACGCGGTCGAGAAAATAGGTGTACTGGAAATCCACCGGATCGATGTTTCGCTGCAACACGGCTTCACGCAGACAATTGGCCACCGAATCGATGTGGGTACGGTCGCTGCGAGCACGCAGGTAGTAGGTAATGCGCGCGTCCTGCATTTCCACGACCACTTTGCCATTTTTTTCCAACCATTCTAAGGATGAAATTAGATTGTCCGGTTGTCCTATAAAGGTTGATCTTTCAAGGATTGACAAACTGCGGTCGTCTTTATTGGTGTCGGCAGGTTTATCGGCCGGTACGCTGGCGGCCGGTCGGTCGCTTTTGGGGAAGGGAGGCTCGTCCTTTTTCAGCCGCCGCGGCCCGCCCAGAATCATGAAAAGGGCAAGGCCACCGATCAAGATTTTTATCAGCGTTCCCATGATTTCAATCTCTTTAGTTTTTTGCAATTTAACATGCCTCTCTGCCAAAGGCAAGGCGAAAGTGCAGGGAGCCCAATATCCGGCATAATTTCCGACGTTTTTGGGGTTCAAATTTTTCAAAACCGCGGAGACCGCCGAAGGGGCAGAGATACTTACCGCGACAACATTGGTTAATTTTTGGAGAGATGACTCGGGTCCTACACCGTCTTTGATAGTGTTTTTGTGGGAAAAAACATCAACACACGGTCAGAGACCGTGTGAGATCGATCACCCGTCAAAAACCGCGTAGCGGTGATATGTTGGTAGGCTTTGGACTGCCACCATGTCGTAAACCGCGTAGCGGTGACATGTCGCCTCAGCGCTCTCTGCGCCCCTGCGAGAGGATAGAGATATTCCCCGTCCGGCTGATTTGGGTTGCCATCCAACGCATCTTTTTGCATCTTGAAATGCCCTGAACGACGCATCCCAATCCAAAGGAGAAAATCCCGTGTCCGACTATCCCCATTGGCAGGAGACCTTCCGCATTCGATCGTACGACATCGCTTCCAACGGCCTGCTACGCCTGGATGCCCTGTGCAATTTTCTGCAGGAAAGCGCGGGTGGCCATGCGCGCGAACTGGGCGTGGCCGTGGAGCAACTGCTGCGCCGCAACTATACCTGGGTGCTGTCACGGCTGCATGTCAGAATCGATCGCGTCCCCGGGTGGCGGCAGCCGTTGCGCATTCACACCTGGCCGGCGCAGGTGGATCGCCGCTATGCCGTGCGCGATTTTGAGCTGTATGTAGAGGGAGAAAAGGTGGCCACAGCCACCACCGCCTGGCTGTTCATCGATCTGGAGCGCAGGCGGCCCATTCGCCTGCCGGACGACATCACTGCATTGCATCCCGATCCGCCGGTGCGCGCCCTGGTCGATCCATTTGCCCGGCTACCCGTCCCGGAGCAGGCGGATCACGAAGCCGTCGTCCAGGTATATTACCGGGACCTGGATTTGAATCGGCATACCAACAACGTGAGCTATGTGAGCTATTGCCTCGAAGCGCTGCCCGAACCGTTTCTGCACGAAAACGCGCCGACAGAGCTGGAAATCGAATTTCGGAACGAATCGCGGCGCGGCGACCGCCTGCTTTCGCGGGCAAACCTGCAGGGTGATGACGACCGCACCGAGGTGTTGCACCACCTGGTTCACGAAGCCACCGGTCAGGAAATCTGCCGTGCCATCACCCGCTGGCAGCGGAGATAAAAAAGGCGGGCGCCGTTTCGGTAGCCCGGCCTCTTGCGCAAATCAAAGCTTCGGATTGGAATTTCCTCAATCACTGAATGAGGTTCAAATACCGTCCCATCCAGTAGGGCAAAAGCCACGCCTCTCCGGCCGCCTCCCAGTAGCCATTAGCCCCGCCGTCGAGCTGGAACGGGTTGCCATTCCAGCGCATCAGCCGGCGTTCGTCGGGCGGCAATAGTTCTTTCGATTGTTGATTGCGGAAATTGGGTTCGAGAAATGTGAGGTCTTTGCGGTGGGAGTTGACCACCCGCCAATTGATGAGATCCAGTGGCCATTCACGCAAGTTCCACAGAGCGCCTTCCAGGTCAAATTCTTTGGCGCCGGTCGATGCATAAATGAAATTCCACAGCGGATTGCGTTCGATCTTCTCGATCTCCCAGTGGTCTTTGATGGTGGCGGCGAATTTCTTGCGCAGCTCGTCGGTGAAGGCATAGTGGTACAGCGTCCAGTACGACAAAAACGCCAGCTCGTCGTCGGAGTGGTTCCAGCCGTCGCCCAGCGGATGGTCGGTATATTTGTAGTTTCTCATGCTATTCATGATATTTTTTAGATAGCCATACTTATAAAGCAATTGGTAAGCGGCTTTTTTATATTTTTCATCGCCGGTGATTTTATAGCCAAATTGGAGGGCACCGATGATTTCGACGCTGTTCAGCCGGCGATCCATGACGGTCCATGGAATCACATTGAGATACTCCGGGCTCCACCGCCCCCATTGTGTCGGTTTGCCGTCAATGTCGATCAAATAAAAACCGTTGCGGATGATGTGATCTAAAATGCGCGCGGTGAGCCGGGCTATGCGCTCTTTTTCCGATTTGGTTTTGGCCACAATTTCATACATCACCGCATAGCCGAAAATGTGCCCCACAAACTCATCGCTGCTGGTGGTGCCCTTCCACACCCACTCGCGATCCTCGGTGGGGTGCCAGATGCGCCGCTCGTGAAACTTCAAACCAATGCGCTCGAACGAACGCGCAAAAAAGCCATCCAGCGGATTGATGGTCTCCAACCGCTCCAGCGCCGCAAACGTCTCCCACGCATTCCGGCGCGCGTCTTCCGAACCAGTCGCCCCATAGCGAAACGCCTCGGCCGCCATGTACATGGCGCTCCACAGGCCGTCATTGTCGCTATCCCAGATCTCGCCAGTGGAGACATCCCCCTGAACGCGCAGGCGCGTCTGTCCGCAAAAACCCATGCGGATGTGCCGTTGCCGCAAAATGCGATGGTAATGCTTCGCCTTGTCCGCCAGAGTCATTTCACGAAATACAATGCGGTTCAACCCCGCCGGCGTGAGAACATACATCCCGCCCTCGCCATCCGCGGCCATGTCAATAACAAAATCGCTGCGCAACCACCGCCGCGACGCATAATAATTCACCGAACCATCCGCATGTCTCCGAAACGCCCCGCGACGCGTGCCCACCCACAATCCATCGCGCGACGGCACAAAACAGGTGATCTCCGTCCACGGCAGCCGGGTCTCAAGCGGTAGCACCACCTTGCCATTGTTTTTGGCCAACATAAAATAGCCCTCCGTGGTGCCCACATACAACCGGTCACCATCCAGCGCCAGGGCCGTCAGGGTGTTCTTCGTATGCGTGTACAAGGCCTTTGCTCCGGACTCCGATACCGCATACAGCGTGGAATCCAGCACCACCAAAAACCGATCGCCGTCCGGCACAATCCGGCTGCGACGCTTGCCCGCCGGCCGAACCAGCTCCCGCATGCGGCCCGTGTCCAGCGTCAGCAGCAGTAAGCCTTCTTCGCCAAACAGCAGCGCCTGCCCATTGTCGCTAATGGCGAAGGCATTGTATTTCGACCGCGGCAGATGAAACAGATAGTTCCCAGCATGGCCGTTCGACAGCAGTCGGTCGTGATACAGATAAAACACATCGCCGCGGTACAGCGCCAAATCCAGCACTGGCAGGCCAAACAGCGGACGGAAACTCTGATCCAGCGCCACCTTCGTCTCAAATAAACGCGCCACGCCGCGATCGGTGAGCACATACGCCACGCCATTGCGATCCACCACCAGCTTCTTCAGCGCCGCGCCGCGCGTGTTGTCGGCAATCTCATACTGAATGGAATAATCCTGCAAAAAGGGCGTGTCTTTCACCCCGGCCAGCGCCAGTAAAGGCAGCAGCAGGATAAAAAAGCATGCACGTACGCTTCGTTTCATGAGGCGGTCTCCGGTTTGGGGTTTGGGGTTCAGGATTGAATCGAAAGTTTGCCAATATGAACGGAACGGACGTTGCCCTACCTTGAAGGAAAGCCACATTCTGATGACCGTTCAGCCAGTGCAGATTTTCTGCACGGCAATTTCATCGCCCAACCTGCTACCATACCGCCATGGCAGGGGGGGAATGGGACTGAATGGTTTCACAAAATGCCAGCGATCCTAAAAAAAATCAAGCAAGAACGGACGGAATGATGCGCATTCGGTTCCGAAAGCTTGTATTTTGATTTTTCGGAGTCCTTGTTTATTTTAGAATACATTTGCAGGCCGCGTAACCATCGCTCGTATCAGGTGCGGAGCTTCGTGCTAGGACGAATGAATGTCGGAGCAGGCGCTCAGTGCGAAGTCCCGCGCCTGAACATGTTTTTGGAATTCGCCGGTTTCTGTTCTTTGCCGATTTGCCTTTTCCGTTTACCATTTGACTTCGGCCCCGGGCCTACAACAAGCGCAGGATAGCCAGCTATTTTCCGGAGAGGGACTGCCATGAACTCGAAATTTGCGTTTCTGACGGGATTTACAGCCATCTTGTTGATGAATGCTTCGCCGATGTTCGCACAATCCACCCGCATCATGCCGCTGGGCAACTCGATCACCTCCGGCGTCGGCAGCACGGGCAACGTGTTGAGCTACCGCAAAGACCTCTGGAACATGCTGTCTGCCAGCTTTAGCGTGGATTTCGTCGGCACGCTGCAGGACGGTGACGGCACGTTCGACGAAGATCACGACGGCCATCCCGGCTGGAAGGCCTCGGAAGTGCGGCAAAACGTGGCGTCGTGGCTGCAGCAGGCCCGGCCGGATTTCGTGCTGCTGCACATCGGTACCAACGACGTATCGGCCCACCGCGCCACGAGTGCCATCATCGCCGACATCGACGCCATCCTCACTGAAATCTGGACCTTCAACGCCGACGCACGGGTGTTTCTCTGCAGTATCGTGCCGCGCACCGATGATTTGAACAATGCAACGCTGGCCCTGAACCAGGATATTCAGAACCTGGTGGCCGCACATGCCGGATCGTTCCGCATCCATTTTGTGGATCAGTACAGCGCCTTCGTCAATATACCGGGCTGGCAAACCAGTCTCATGGCCGACGAGATTCATCCCAACAACACCGGCTATCAGCTCATGGCCGAAACCTTTTACACCGCCATCCTACCATACCTGTCCCCGGTGACGCCGGTAGAACTGGTGGCCTTCCGCGCGCAGGTGACGGGAACCCGGGTGCAGTTGTCCTGGACCACGGCCAGCGAAACCAACAATCTCGGTTTCGCCGTGGAGCACCGATTCGGGAGTGGGGATTTTGAAGAAATTGACTTTGTCGGCGGCAACGGCACCACCACCGTGCCACAGGAATACACGTTTACGCATGTGGTGCGTCAGCCCGGGTTGCACGAATACCGGCTGCGGCAGGTGGATACCGACGGCCGGTTTGCATACAGCCGCGTGCTGCAGGTCACGGTTTCGCCACCGAGTACCATTGCGCTATTGCCGGCGTATCCGAATCCGTTCCGGCCGATTGGCGGCAACCGCGCACGCATTCGGCTGGAGCTGCCCGAAACCATGCCTGTCCGCGTGACGGTGTACGACATCCGGGGCCGCCAGGTGACGCGCCTTGCGGAAGGGACTCGCCGCGCCGGCCTGCATGAAATGTCCTGGGATGGCCGAACGGCCAACGGTCAGCGTCTGCCGAACGGCCAGTATTTCATTCGTCTCGAGGCCAGAGGATTTCATACCGTACAGCGGATTCAGTTGATTCGGTGAATATGCGCCATGGCACCCCAGGCGCCTTGAAGGTGCCTGGGGTTTCGTTGTGGCCTTTGTTTGCCTTCCATGCCCACCGCCTTCCTTCCGTCATTTCCCGCTTGCATCTTTGGTGCAAATGTTTTAGACATGTATCCATAAACCCATTTTGATGATCTGACGATCGGGTCTTTTTCCGCGGAGGGATGAAATCATGAAACACATAATGCCTGTTCTGCGCACCATGCTGGTTCTGATGCTGGCCGGGATTTTCGTTTCCGCATCCAGCGTCCGGGCCGGTTCCGGGAAATACCAGAAAACCGCCATCGAAGAAGGCGAGAAACTGCGCCCCAAGATTTATGATTTGGCCCAGGAACTGTGGAACTATTCCGAAACGGCGCTGCGCGAAGAACGCTCGGCGGAACGGCTCATTCAAGCACTCGAAGAGGCCGGTTTTGCGGTTGAGCGCAATGTGGCCGGCATGCCCACGGCGTTCGTGGCCACCTGGGGCGGCGACAAACCAGTCATCGGCATTTTGGCCGAATTCGACGCCCTGCCCGGCGTCGGCAATGAGCCGGTTCCGGAGAAAAAGCCCCGCAGCGACGGCGTGACGTCCGGGCACGGTTGCGGGCACAATCTGTTTGGCGCGGGGTCCGTCGGCGGCGCCATTGCGCTGAAAAATGCCATGGTCAGGCACAAGCTCAAAGGCACCATCAAGCTCTTTGGCACGCCGGCGGAAGAGACGGTGGTCGGCAAGGTGTACATGGCAAAAGCGGGCGTATTCGACGGCCTGGATGCCGTGCTGGACTGGCACCCAAGCACGGAGACCAAAGTCAAAAACCAGCCCGGCCGCGCCATGAACAACTTCACCGTGGAATTTTTCGGCCAGGCGGCGCACGCTTCGGCCGATCCCTGGAACGGCCGAAGCGCCCTCGACGCCGTGGAGCTGATGAACTACGGGGTGAACCTCATGCGCGAGCATGTGAAGCCGACCACGCGCATTCATTACGTCATCACCAACGGCGGTGAAGCGCCGAATGTGGTGCCGGAGTACGCTAAAGTGTGGTACTACGTCCGCGACATCAACCGCGACGAGGTGGAGAAATACTATCAGCGCATTCTCAACATCGCCAAGGGCGCAGCGCTGGCCACCGGCACCACCCACAAGGTGTTCCTCATCACCGGGGTGCATGAATACCTGCTCAACCGCCCGCTGCAAGAGGCGCTGCAAAAAGTGATGGAACGGGTCGGCGCGCCGCAATACACCGAAGAAGAGCAAGAATTTGCTCGTCGTTTGCAGCGCTTTGTCGGTAAGGAAGAAAAGGGATTCGATGATGAGCTGAAACCGCTGGCCGACAAACCGGAACCGCCCAGCGGCGGTTCTACCGATGTGGCGGAAGTGAGCTGGATTACTCCTACTGTGGGTTTCCAGGTAACCACGGCCGCTGCAGGTGTGCCCTGGCATAGCTGGGCAACTACCGCTTGCCATGGAACTGAAGCGGGCAAAAAAGGCGCGGTGGTGGCGGCAAAAATCATCGCTGCCATGGGGATGGAACTAATGACCAATCCCAAGCTTATCCAACAGGCCAAAGCCTTTTTCCTGGAAAAGACCAAAGGCAAACCGTATCAATCGCCGATTCCTGTGGATCAGCCACCGCCTTTGCCAAAGAAAACCGATTGATTTTTTATAAGCGGGCATTTAAATTGGCAGCAGATCGTGCCGGTAGCCGCATCTTTATCACACAGGCGATCTGTCTGGTGCCTACCGGCAGGATGGCTCTCCATCCAATCTGACCGTGGATAGGACATCACTGAGGGCGAGGAACCTTTATGGCTGAGGAAAAACTACCCAAATCGTTTGAAGAGCTCGTGCGCACCAGCGAGGTGCCGGTGTTTGTGGATTTCTGGGCGGACTGGTGTGCGCCGTGTCATCAGGTGGCGCCGGCCGTGCGGCAACTGGCCCAGGAGTACAAGGGCCGTATCCGGGTGGTCAAAGTCAATGTGGACAAGCAGCCACACATTGCCTCCAAGTACATGGTGCAGAGCATCCCCACGCTGATGATTTTTTACGCCGGTACCATTGTCTGGCGCTTTTCCGGTGCCCTGCCCTATTCCATGCTGAAAGAAAACGTTGACGAAGTTCTGCAAAAGTTATCCGGTCCGTAAACCGCACCCAAACGGCCGGATCCGGAGTTTCGTCCATGCGCCCATAGCGGAACATCCGCGCTGCCGCATCGCGCCCGAACCGCTCTTTGTGGTCAATCAAACACGAGGGAGGAGCTATGGCCTTGATTGCGCAATCCGTTGCCACGGCCTTGGAGCGCGAGCGCATTCAGTTTTACTGGATTCTGGATGCTCGCAAAGACCTGCTGTACTATATCGGCTCGGCTCTGGCTGGATGGTTGTATCTCGGCATCATTATTTACGCCATCCACACACTGCAAAATCCGCTGACCGATCCACTGGGCACGCTTCGACTGGGCGGCATCCACATTCCGCTCACACTGGAACTGCTGGTGGTGGTGAGCTGGGCCTTTATTCTCGATGCCCCGCATGTGTGGGCCACCCTCGGCCGAACCCTGTTCGATCCCGATGAATGGCGCATGCGCCGCCGCGAGATTCTGTTCTCGTTCATCTGGTTCGCTGTGGGACCGGCCGCCATTTTTTTGCCCTATTTTCTGGCGGCCTATTTGCCGTATTTAGGCCTACATATGCCGGTTGAGATGTTGCCTATAGGCGCTATCCTGTTTTTCGTGTTTTTCCGGCTCTGGGCCTATTATCATGTTGTGCGGCAACACTGGGGCTTTTTTACGTTGTACAAACGCAAGGCGCAGGACTCCCAGCCCGACCGTGATAAAATCGACCGATTGTTTTTCAACCTCAGCATGTATCTACCGCTGGTCATGTTCATGACCAGCGAGTATTACGCCAGCACACCGGGCTTTCCCGATTTAGGCTTGCGCAAACCGATCATCGCCGGAATCAGCATCGGCGAAATCGTGTATCCCGTGGCCTGGGCCGGTTTTTTCGTGGTGATTTTGTGTTACCTTTATTTCCAGTACCGCCTGTGGCGCTCCGGTGAGGTGCTCAACGGCAGCAAGCTGCTTTACATGACCCTGCTTGTGCCGCTGCATTTTCTGGCGTTCAGCCATCCCATTATTGCGGTGTTTATCGTACCGCTGGTCACCGTGGGCCACAATATCCAGTACCATTGCATCGTTTACCAGTACGCCCGCAACAAATACCATCCGGCGCAGGACCGGCGCTACCGCTGGGCTAAGGCGCTGTTTAAAAATTTCGCCGTGTATGCGTTTTGGGGTATCGTGTTCACGTTTGCCTTTTACCGCGGTCCGTGGATCGAATTTCTCAAGGACTGGCTGGGGCTGGAGCTGGATCAGGTGCTGCTCAATTCCATCGGTATGATGGCCGGCATCAAAGACCCGGCTAAGCTGGGCCTTGGCGAGCAAATATTCGCCGCGTTCATCATCGGCTTTGCCATGCAACATTACTATCTCGATTCTAAAATCTGGCGCGTGCGTAAAGACCGGCAGGTGGCGAAGCATCTAAATGTGTAAATGGCATTCAGAACACCGATACCCAGAAACCGCTAATGGGCATGCGCTGACAGCTGTTCTAGGACGTTTGTCCATTCTCATCCAACGACCTTCTGCTGGTTCGGCGAGAGCCATGGTTTTCAATGGATACCGGATGGATGAATCACTGCCATTTTTCTCAGCTTTAACTTGAAAAAACAGACTTTTTTGCCTAATTTTGCAACGATTTACGGAACAAACCATCGAGGACGGGAACAATGCAAAAAACAATGCGCCTTGTTGTGATGACGGGTATCCTTGGATTTGTGTTTCTGGGTTGGTTCTTCACCAATGCCCCTGCCCAGGATGGCAACGCCAAAACCGCCTACATCCTGTATTCCAGCTCATCCCACGGCTATTTTGACCCCTGTGGCTGAAGCGGCACGCGCCGCGGCGGTATCGCCCGGCGATGGACTGTCGTGGACAGTCTCCGAAAGCTGCAGCCCAATCTGTTTTTGATCGATGGCGGCGACACCGGCGAAGGCCCCAACTATTTGCGCGCCTGGAAGCCGCTTATCCTCTGGGACGCCATGATGGCCATGGGCTATGACCTCATCAGCCTGGGTGAACGCGATATTTCCGACACCTCAAAAGTGTGGCTGAGCGCGCGGTCCATGGCCAGCACCCGCTTCCTTGGTGGCAACATGACGCTGAAAAACGACGCCACGCCATTTCTGGATACGTATGCCATTTTGCAAAAAGGTCATGTCAAGCTGGGAGTGGTGGCGGCCATGGACCTACGGCTAGCATCGCGGCTGCCTGGACTGTCGCTGGAACCGGTTGAGCAAACGCTAAATCAGGCTCAAAAAGCCTTCGCCCGCGCCAACGTGGATTTCCGCGTGCTGATTTATCACGGCTTGCTCTCCGATGCTGAGCGGTTGGCCACAGAACGCACCGACTTCGATCTCATTTTGCTGGGCCACAGCATTGGCCGGCCCATGCAAAGCCGCGCCGAACCGGGACGCGTGCCCATCGTTGGCCCCGGTGATCGTGGTCGCGAGCTGGCGTGGATTACCCTGAAAACGCCGCTCAAATCCGAAGAGGAGAAATTTCAGTGCACCATCGTGCCGCTCGGCAATCATGTGCCGGATTCTCCCAAAGCGCAAACCTTTTTGCAAAAAGCGCGAGAAGTAGGCAAGCAGATTTATACCCAATACAGTCGCCGCCGCACGCGCCTGAAACCGAAACGGTGACACAGCATAAAGCCGTTCTGAATGCACTGAACAAAAGGGACGCCCTGAGCCGCTTCCGCTGGCTGCAGGGCGTTTGTGTTTATCATGAAGCTACTCAAACTGCTGGATATTGCCCTTCTGGTGTTCCACACCGCGCTCATCGGCTTTAATTTGTTCGGCTGGTTGTGGGCCAAAACCCGCCGACTGAATTTGATCACCCTCCTGCTCACCGGCGCTTCCTGGTTCGGTCTGGGGTTATTTTACGGTCTGGGCTACTGCCCATTTACCGACTGGCACTGGCAGGTCAAATGGCGGCTGGGTGAACGCAATCTGCCGGATTCGTACATTCAATACCTCATCCACGAGCTGAGCGGCCTTTCGGTTTCGCGCGAGCTGGCGGACGCCCTCACCGCCGGCGCCTATTTTCTCGCCCTGGCCTGCTCCATATGGACCAACTGGCGCTCGCGCAAGCCAGTCTGAAAGGCCGGCCTCTAAGCCAAAACCCGATACACAGAAAAACGGCTCGCTTTTCAAATCAACTGGATCTATCACGCATCCCTCGCAATAGACAGCAGGCACCTTGAAGGTGCCTGCTGTCTGAAATGACCAGATGCAATCGTATTTTACATTTAGTTCGACTAAATGTAAAGTATGCTTTACAGTTAGTCGCTGCTCATCTTTTGGGGTGATGCCTACGAGGCATTCAATCTCCATCCAAAGCAGTACCATGCGGCCTCTGCCGTCTTCAAGTCCCTGCCTGCTCATTAAAGTCGTATTAAAAAAGCTCTGCGGACGGAACCCCCATCCACAGAGCCTCTATCATTATAGAACCGCTGGATTTACCGCAAGGCCTGACGCACAACGACCCGTTGTGTGCGCACCTGCCTGGGGGTTTTCACGCGTATGAAGTAAACTCCCGGTGATACGATGCGCCCCTGCATGTCGCGGCCGTTCCAGCGCAACGCATGCTGGCCTGCCGGCAACACCTGCTGTATGAGGTCTGCCACCCGCTGGCCAAGCACGTTATATACTGTTACGTTCACTTCAGTGGCCTGCGGCAACTGCAACTGCAAACGCACGCCATCTTCGCTGGCTACCGGCACAAACGGATTGGGATAAGCCGGCGAAAAATCAAACGCCCTGGGGATTCCTGGCGAAGCTTCCACCGGCAGCACCCGGTCCTCAAACACAAAAATCGTACTATCTTCAGCAAATCCAGTGAAGCCACCGTTAGCCACGAACACCCGGTTGCCCACCA
>JAUZRQ010000078.1 GCA_030950365.1 Candidatus Zhuqueibacterota bacterium
CATTTTCATTTTCTTTCCTCGATGTAATGTGGTTCTATCCTGGTACCACTTGTGTATTCTCATGATGATGGTCTTGCACAACTGAAAAAGATGATGTAAATCATGATCCAGCTCCGCGAAAATGTGCTTGATGACTATGCATAACAAGACAGACATCAACAGCACGTGTTATTGGTTACACCGTCACCAATCTTTAAACAATTCAATCCTGATATTTCTGTGGGATTTCAATTAGCACATTGTATCAGTTCTGTTATTGGACGAACTTTTTCTGCGGCAATTTTTATCAGAGATGCTGACCAGAAAGAAGGTCTTTACCAAATTCCCGAAAAATAGAAGCTGCCTATCGCCTGAATCGATTACCCCTGTGCTGACTGTGAAAGCCCACCACTATCCGGCTCTTCCTTTTCCCCCTTGCGAATCAATTGCGGCGGTTCCTCTCCATCGGCCATGCGAAATTTCGTTTGCACGCCGAACTTGTCTTTTAGCTGCTGGGAAAGCTGATCGAATTCTTCAAAGCAGTGTCGATCGGAAATGCAGGAATCGGCCTCGATCGCCTCAAGCGATAAGAAGAACGTGACTGTTCCATAGGCATACGTATCGATTGTTAAAACGATTCGACTGCCCCGGTCATCTTCGCGTTCGAATCGGGGCGGCTCCACTTCACCAAATCCCATATCCACACATACCTGCCGCAGTGCCTTCAGCAAATACATGCGCTGCTGGTGGCGCGCTTCTTTTTCCTCCGCCTCTTTCGCTTTGGCCTCCAGTTCCGTTTTCAAGGTCTGATAAGGCGCCTCGATCTCACGCAACCGGTCTGCTTTCAAAATTTCGCGCAACTGCTGCACCCGCGCTTCGATATCCTGGAAGTCTTCATCACTCAGCCACAATTCTAACACCTCGCGACCACCGGCAAACAGCGACTCCACTTCCGAAACCTGAGCCTCCGCCCGCTGGCGCCATTCCGATGCCTGCACCACAAAAGCCTGCTCCACCTTCTCGGAAACCTGCTGCCCTTCCTGGAAAAGCGCCTGCAACGTCCCGGCGGCCGATTGCAAAGCCTGGATATCGCTATCTTCGCCAACGTTAGAGAGCGTGTTACGGACGTCCTGTTCTTTTTGCAACCACTGTCGGGCCAGATTGGCTTCCTGCGCAAAGGTCTCCTGCAAGCCCGGCGATGCTGATTGGAGCGTCTGCCGCAGCGAAAAAGCACAGGCTTCCACATCGCGTTTGATTTTCAGAAATTCCCGCGCCTGCTGCTGGCGAAGATGCTCGGCCTCTTTTTTTGTGGCCTCTCGCACGGCCTCGCTCATGGATTCATCCAGAGCCTGTAACTGGGCCCGGGCTTCGGCAAAGGCATCGGCACGCAGCAATTCTCCTGCCCGGTTCAGGTCCTGTTGAACCTGCCGGCTCCGCTCATCCCCCAGCCAGTGTCGCACCCATTCCTGATGGCTTTCCCATTCGCCGGACAATTGCGATAAGCGCCGGTTCAGCTCGCGACGCTGTTTCAGTGCCTCACCAACAACCTTTTGCAGCCGGGATTGAACCTGCTGGCCTCGAGCAAGAAAGTTTTGTACCTGATTGACCGCCCGGCTGAGCTCTGAGGCCGAATTCGACAGGCTGAGTTGTTGATACTGTTCTGGCACCTCCTGACATTGTTGCAGCCATTTTTCAGCATCCTCGATTTCGCGGCGATATTGCTGCCGCATGCCTTCAGAAATGTCCTGCATTGTCTCGCGGAGCTGCTGTTGAACGCCACCGAGATCGCGCAGTAAATTCCGCACCTGCGAAAGCGAGCGACTGCGCTGCCGCCGCTCTTCATCAAACCCATAATCCGAGTATTTTCGACCGCTCATGATAAGCCTCCTTTTGGTTATGATAAATGGTTTTTTGATTTATATTTAACCATGTTACACACAAGACTGGTATTCAGAGGCGCCCCTGTCCGCTATTTTACATCCCATCACCGCAACCACAAAGCGGATCGAGGCGGTCCCGGACCGCCAGGTGCCATGCCATACCCAAATTCGGCCAGAGGCGTGCCCTGACCGGCAAATCCAACGAATGAACCTCTTTTTCAATATGTGCACACGGCCTCCGCATCAAAGGATGCATGCCGCAAGCGCAGGGTAAAAACATCTTACCAGATAACAATTCAACAAAATGCAGTAGCGGTAGCCGCAGGCTTTAGCCTGCGAAAACATCCGCAAGCTGAAGCTTGCGACTACCAGATCGCGCGCCATGTCCGCAATAGGTCGGTCGGCAGGGATGGCATCTAACCGCAAGGACAGCCTGGAAGCCTGGGCTACCTACTTCCCTCACCACGGCTAAAGGCGTTCCCGGACCGCCTTATCCTATGGGTCTCCACATGTCCTTTGTGCCCTGGCCCAAATTATTACCGCAGCGGCCGGAGGTTCGACCTCTACCTACTACCCCGGCCGCTCCTATTTATCTTTGGCAGGCCCCACGGTCTGCGCAGGACAGAGGCCGGGACAGCCGAAGACCCGGCCATGGCATCCGTAAACACCATGTGTTCTGGCAACCGGCCGTGCTGCAGGGGCGGAAGCCCACATTGTTGTTGCTGTCGTCCGGCCTGTCGTTGTTGCGATTGACCGAGCGCACGTTCCTGGCGTTGTTGTTCCAGCTGCCGCCCCGATTGACGCGGTTGGCGCCTGATCAGCCCCTGCCCCAAAAAATCTGAGAGCGAAGCCCGTAGGTGTCAAAGAACGATAGATGCCCCAAAAGGCTCTGTAAACTGCGCTCCAGGGCTTCATCGTCACGCTCGCCCTGATGATGCTGCCACAATCGCTGCCGGTATCGCTTTAATGAACGCCGCAAATTCTCACGGCGAATGCGAATGGTGCCCGGAAAAATGCGCGCACCCAGAAAGCTCAACCCATGCTGCCTCTTGTTGAGCCAGATGGACCCCGGCTTCAATTCCAGCAATAATCTCTCCCTTAAAAACGCCTCAATCTGTAATAAAAGCTCCTTAAGCCGAAACGAATCCTGCGCAAACAAAACAAAATCATCCATATATCGAATATAATATGTAACTATTCAGCCATATCAACCTTTTCGATATTTAAATTGTCATTCCGGTTTTTTCGCCATTCCGCGAAAGAGAAGTGGCGAAAAACACCGGAATCTCTGTCCTTGGAACAAAACGATATGAGATTCCGGCATTTCAGCGTCTCCTGTGCGGTCGCCGCTGAAAGCCGGAATGACAAGTAACGGCGCATGCTGCATCGTTACATATTTGCTCCGATATCGCGTTTCCCGGATGCCCTTATACTAAAATTTTTTGCCAAAAAACGCAAATCAAATATTTGTGATGCATTCCGGAACCGATCCAGCTAACGACAAGCCCCAACAAACGACTATGAGCGAAACACCTGAAACCTGGAAAGCGCTGCTGCAAGCGGCGCACCAAAGCCAACGCCCGACCATGATTTACGTCCTCGGCGCCATCGACACGGGCAAGTCCACCCTGTGCCGATTCCTGCACGACCACCTGCAACGGCATAGCGCCGTGGCGTACATCGATTGCGATCCGGGGCAATCCACCATCGGGCCGCCGACCACCGTGGGCATGACCTTGCAGCACCGCGGTCGCGAACTGCTGCAGGCGCCGCTGCTGCGTTTCGTGGGCTCGACCACTCCGCTGGGGCACCTTCTGCCCATGCTTACCGGCATCCTGCGGTTGGCGGAGAAGGCCACGGCCTTTCAGGCTGATTATCTGATCCTCGATTCTTCGGGCTTCTGCCTGGGCCGCGCGGCACAGGAATTCCAGATTCACCTGCTCGACCTGCTGCATCCGGCGCACATCGTGGCCTTGCAACGCGGCCAGGAGCTGGAGCCGATTCTGGCCAACTTCCATCGCCACCCGCGCATGCAAATTCATCGCCTGCCGGTTTCTCAAAGCGTGGTGCCGCGCATGCCGCCCCAGCGCCGGAGCTATCGCGAGGACCGGTTTCGCAGCTACTTTGCCCATGCCCGCTCCTATCGCCTGTCCACCGACAACCTGGGCCTGCACGGCCGTATCCCGGCCGCCGACCCGATGAACAGCCGCGACCTGCTCATCGGTCTGTGCGATCGCGAGCACTTCCTGCTGGCACTGGGCATCGTGCAGCAAATCGACTGGCCGATATTGCAAATCCAATTTCTCGCGCCGCCGTTTCCGGTGGATAAAACCGCGGTCGTGCACTTTGGCTCAATCCATCTGGATGTTTCAGGCGTTCAATTGATGGGACAACGCAACACGCTGCACGGCGGACGCAGCCGATACAGTATGGCGACTGTCCCGCGGCGCGAACCCGAAGAGAAAAAAACGCCATCCGCAAAGCATCCACCAGCGGAGCGGAAAAGCCATGATGCACGAGTTCCTGTATCTGGTAAAAAATCTGCGCGGCATTTTGGTTCTGCCAGCGACGAACGCGGCGGATCCCGAGCCGCTGATTAAATGGTTGGGGTTGCGATTCCGCAACCGCAAAATCGGCTACTACCTCCCCGGCGCCCGAGCCCGGAATCGGGAAGCAGCCGAACCGACCAGCTCAATAGCGCTAAAGCGGCTGCAAAAACAACCGTTCGTGGCCCTGTCGTTGCCGAAGGAACTCGAGGAGCTGGTGCACCAGTTTTCGGCACCATTCCGGCCATGGCTGACGCAAGCGTTTTTAGCCAATCTGTACGGCAGTCCGCTCATCCTGCCGGCCGCTACCATGGCCGAAACGATTCCTGCCGCTGGCATTCACTGGTCGCTGGCGGTGGATGCCGAGCTCTCCGCTGCCGATTTGAAATTCAACATCCGGCTCGCGGATTATGCCATGACCGATTTTCTGCAATCGTTGATTCCGGGCACGCTCGCGGAGCTGGTCCCGGCGGCATCGGCCGGTGATCTGGCCGGGCTGCTCGAGCTACGCAAGGCCGCTGCCGAAGGCGATGGCAACGCTCGCTACTGTCGCCTGCTGGAGCTCTCTCCGGATGCCACCGGGCCACACTTACAGGTGATGTATTTCGACTGGCTGCCGCTGCTGGCCGATGCCGACACCTGGCCGCAGTGGCAGGCCTTCCTGCATCAGTATCCCGAAATCTTGCAGCGGTATTCGCAGCTACTCAATCTAACCATTGCCGTGGGCCTGAGCGTGGGGTAAACCGCCGCGGGTGCCAAAAAGATCCCCCGCGTCACTTCGTGGCTTCCGCCCATCGAAACCCCTCAGCTCATCACTGCAATATGCCGGTCGGATCTACCGCTTCGATAATGAATCCCCATCCACCACCGCCATTTTCCACTTTGACCAGAATCGTGTTTTTCCCGCGCCGCACAGGTACCACGAATGTATCGTCTCCCGGCGACAGGCCGCGGTGCACATGATGGCGGTGCACCTCACGGCCATTGATCCAGATAGCGATGCCATCGTCACTGCCTGCTCGCAGGATGATCTCGCCGCTGCGATGGGCCACAAATTCAGCATGGGCATAAGCCACCACATGCTCTTGCCGCCCGAACACACGCATAAAATCGATGGCTTCATTACCATGAACATTGTGCTTTTGCCACCGCCATTCGTTCTCATTCAACCTGATGGTTGCGGACAGGTCCACTCTCTGCTCCGGCGCAAACACGGCATCCAGCCCATGATCGCCGGCAAACGCAAACGGCCCGATCACGTACCAGGTTTGTGCCAGCGACCGTCTTTGCAGCGACTTGAACGCCGCTTGCAAATAGCGTTCGTCCTGTACCTGCGAGACATGCCGCACGACGCTGGTCCATGCATCGGTTTCGCCATGTTTGAACCGTGCCAGCGCGATAACCAGTTTCTCCACCGGACCCGATGCCCTTTCCGCGGCACGCCGCAGGGCTTCCCGTGCTTCGGACGAGCCGCTGGCTGCGAGCAGCGGATACATCGACAGCCGCAGATCGAGATCGGCTTGCGGCAACAGAGCGGCCAGTAGCGCTCCTCGGTTGGGCAGCTCGGATTCGACCAGAAAAGCCACAGCCTGCTTCAGCAACTGCGGATGGCTCGCCAACGAGTCCGCCAGGCGCTCGGGCTGCTGCTGCAAGGCGCGTACGGCTTGGGCGGCATATTCTCGCAACGCCGTAAACCGCCCGTCGCCGTCGGCATCCACCCAGATGGGATTGGTGAACGCCAGCGGCATAATCGGCACCGGCGCATCAGGCACCAGCGGCGCCATGGATTTTGAGCCGGTGGCCTCGACCATGTACCAGGTGTCGATCGTTGGCTGCAAGGTAACCGTGCCTTCAAATCGCACGGCTCGGGATTGATTTTGCAGCAGAATGGTCTGCACCACTTCCCCATTGCCGATGATGCGCACGGTATCGCACCGCACCCAGTGGGCCGCCTGCACCCGGATGTGCAAGCGCACCTTGCCATTCACTGTGCGTGTCTCACGGCCGATGGGCACGCCGTCGTTGGCCGTGAATTCGATGTACGGCCCGCGGCTCACGGAAACCCGATGCCGTTTGATGTTTTCCACCAGCTCGGTTTCGGAAATGGCCGCGGGGTCATCGGTGGAGCTGGCGATGTAATTGCGTGGCATGCCGGCCAGCAGCTTTTCCACATCGTGGCTATCCGAATTGCCCACGCCGGTGAAGCGCTGTCCCCTGTTCAGCATATTGAACCAGTCCTGGCGCACGGAAATGGGGTTGTCCTGCTCGGCGAACCAGCCGAGGCCGCGGTTCTCATTGAGAATTTCAAATGCATCGAAATCCCAGCTCCAGCGCGGATTGTTCGAAATGGCAAAATTGGGATCCAGGTCCAGCTCGGTGAAATAGGCGGCGCCGGGCCAGCGCGGATGATTGACCTGAATCACGGCATCGTGCGCCATATCGTGAATCAGTTTGAACAACTTGCGGGCATCCCGAAGCTGGTGCGGCAGCAACGCCGGACTCGGCGGCAGCGGGTAGGCATTGAAATGCCCGATGGGCGTGCTGACTTCATTGCCCACGGTCGTGGCCATCGGCGCGGCCATGTCCAGGGTTTGTTTCACCGTGTCATAATCGGTATGGTGGTTGTGATCGGTGGCCACGGCCCACTCCAGGCCCTCGGCCAGACAGGAAATGATCCGCTCGGGGACGGTCGCATCTCCATGGCTGGAGAACGTGCGTGTGTGAAGATGCATGTCGCCGCAGACGAAGCCGGGCGTTTGCACCTCGCGGCGGATGTTCGCCACCAGATGCACCGTATCGCCCGCCACGATTTCGATCTGCTGCACATCGGCCGAATATTCCACACCGCGGCCGGCCCAGACTTCGTACCGGCCCTTGGGCACCTGAATGCTGCCGCGGCCGTTGGCGGTGTAAACCACATTTCGCCGGCTGGCGATCATGCCTTCGGATTTCACGCCCAGATCCACACGCTGGCCGTCTTTAAGAAAAACCAGCTTACCCGGCAGCAACGCCTGGCTATCGGCATCGCGGATTTCGAACACCAATCGGCCCAACCGGCCGTTGCCTTGCATGCCCATCATGGCCTGCGCGCCCAGCAAAAGGCCCAACGGAACCCCCATCAAAACCACGGTTCGCTTTCGCATTGCTCATTACTCACTCGTTTGGAATTTCGACACTTCGACGATTCTTTGCCTGCATTTTAACACGCGCCCCGGCCCATCGCAAATTTTCCCGAACGAATGCACGATGACTTCCCCCCTCGTAGAGCGACTCTCTGAGTCGCTCCCTAAAACCTAGCCAGCAATCACACATAGTCAGCCAGAAATCGCATTGTGGCTATTTCAAGCGACTTGGAGTGGCGCCTTACCGGAAGCGAAGCATTATAAAATTTTGAAAACCATTTTTCATTTTTTTCAAATTTATGACAAAAAAAATTGCGTATTCCATTTTCCCGCTTTATATTCTTTTTCATCATTTTTAAAAGTACCCCAAGTTTTACAACCAAACCCCTAACGGAGGGAGGGATTATGCGTTGTAATGCAAAGCGGTATACCCTGGTTTGGCTTCTTGGGCTATTGATTCTATCATTGCAAATGGGGGAAATCGCCTTTGCCCAGAAGCAGGAAACCACCATTTCCGGACGTGTGCTTGACCGGGAAACCGGCGAAGGATTGCCGGGAGCCAATGTGTTTGTAAAGGGAAAATATGTGGGGGTAGCGGCGAATGAAAAAGGTGAGTTTACGCTGAAAACGACCATCCCCGCCCCCTTCACCCTGGTCATCTCCATGATCGGCTATGACCGCTTCGAAAAAGAAATCACGTCGGATGAAAGCGACCTCGACATCTTCCTCGAACCCAGAACCTTCATGACCAACGACATCGTCGTCTCGGCTTCGCGCGTGGAAGAAAACATCCTGCGGGCGCCGGTTTCGGTCGAAAAGCTGGATCAGCTCGAGATCCGGAACACTGCCTCGATCTCGTTCTGGGAAAGCCTGGCCAACATGCGCGAAGTGACGCTCACGGCCAACAGTCTGTTCTTCCAGTCGGCCACCGGGCGTGGTTTCGGCGGCACCATCAATCGCGGTTTCATCCAGCTCGTGGATGGCGTGGACGCCACCGGTATTGCCAACGGCCAGTTTGCGATCGGCAACCTGACCAGCATCACCAGCATCGACGTGGCCGAGGTGGAATTTCTGCCGGGCGCGTCCTCGGCGCTGTACGGCCCGAATGCGTTCAGCGGGGTGATGTTCATCAACACCAAATCGCCGTTTGAATATCCGGGCATCAGCGTGTCGTTCAAATCCGGTTTCACCAATTCCGACTATCTCGGCACCAAGCCATTCCGTGGCGTGGAATTCCGTTATGCCAAGGCATACGACAAGTTCGCTTTTAAAATTGTCGGTTCGGACATGCGCGCCACCGACTGGCCGGCCAACGATTATTCCGACCGCTACGGCATCGGACCGGACAATCCGGGTTACAACGGCGTGAACGTGTACGGCGATGAAATCGCGTCTAAATTTGATCTTGACCAACTCGCTGGCACCCCAAAAGGCACCTTCGGCGAGGTGTTCGTGGCCCGCACCGGCTACCGCGAAGAGGATCTGGTGGATTATGGCGAAGCCAGCACCACCAAATTCAGCGCTTCATTGCGCTATCGCCCGAACGAAAACATCGAGATGAGCTACGATTTCCGCTTTGGCATGGGCAACGCCATCTATCAGGGCACCAATCGTTACGCCCTCAAAGGCATTCGGGCTTACTACAATAAATTCGAGGTCAAAGGCCAGAATTTCTTCCTGCGGGCGTACACGCAGAAAGAAGGCGCTGGCGATTCGTACGACATCGTGTTTGCCGGCTGGAACGTGAACCGCCGCTGGAAGAGCGATCAGCAGTGGTTCGGCGAATACCTGCAGACTTACATCGGTCTGCTGGCGCAGGGCAAATCCCCGGCCGAAGCCGCCAAAGTGGCGCGCTCGGTGGCGGATCAGGGCCGCTATGAACCCGGCTCTCCGGAATTCCAAAAAGCGCTGGAAGAAGTGATCGCCACCAAAGATTTCGCCACCGGCGCCGGCTTCATTTCCACCAGCGGTTTTTACAACACCGAAGCCATGTACAATTTCTCCGACAAGATTAAATTTGTGGAGCTGCAGGTTGGCGGCAATTTCCGCTACTACGATGTCAACACCGCTGGCACCATTTACAGCGATGCCAATGAGAAAATCAAAGTGTGGGAATACGGCGTGTATGCGCAGGCCACCAAGCGGTTCGCCGAGGACAAGCTGCGGCTGACCGGCTCCTTGCGGCTGGATGGTCACAAAAACTATCCGGACCGAATCTCGCCGCGCGTGGCAGCCGTGTTTTCGCCGTCCCCCAATCATAACTTCCGCGCCTCGTACCAGTCCGGCTTCAACAACCCGGTCATCGAGTCGCAGTACATCTTCCTGAACCTGGGCCCGATCGTGTTGCTGGGTGGCACGCAAGACAACATGGATCGTACCGGACTCGGCCGGATTTACGAACGCGGCATCTCGCTGGAAACCTTCAAGCCGGTGAAAACGCCGTTCCGGAAACCGGAATTCCAGAAATCGTTCGAAATCGGCTACAAGGGCCTCATCAACCATTCCATTTTCATCGATCTGAATTACTATCAGTCGGATTACACCGATCGGTTCAAAGGTGTGCGCGTGCTTGATCCAGACCTGTTCCCGCAAAAAATCATGCCGTATGCCCTGTACACGAACGAGCTGGATAAAAATGTGGTCATTCGCGGCGCCGGCGCTTCGATCGCTTACAATTTCGACAGCGGCTATCGCATCAGCACGCATTACAATTTCATCGAGCGGGCCGGTGGCACGGATGACATCCTCACCAGCCTGAACCGGGCCAAGCACCACGTGAAGGTGATTTTCGGCAATCCGCGCTTCACGCGCAATCTGGGCTTCAACCTGGCCGCGCGATGGCGGTCGTCCTTTTACTACGTCGCCACGTTCGGCGAAGGTCCGGTGGATGAGGAATTCGTCATCGATGCGCAGGTCACTTACAAGCTGCCGCAGTGGAAAACTGCCATCAAGATCGGCGCCAACAACCTGCTTGGCAAAAATTACCGCCAGGCGTTCGGCAGCGCCCTCATCGGTCGCATGTTCTATGTCAGCGTGACCTACGACAGCTTTTTCAACCGTTGACCAATTTTGGAAAGGCAAAATAGCCACAAAGCCCGGCGCCCTGGTGCCGGGCTTTGTTTTTTGTTGCCCAAACAAAGGCACAATGAACAGAGCCGATCGATCCCATCGCGCAGTTGCATTCCCTCTTGCATTCCAATCCTGGCTTTTGCATATTTTTCTCGCATTGGCGTTCCTTCTTTTATCCATTCTGAATCGGGCACGAGGAAAGCATCGGTTTTTGCAATCTTCTGCAAGAGATTGTTTCATTCCTGAAAATGGCGAAAAAATTGGCCTTATCATTAAATTGAATCGGATTGATGCCATGAATGCGCCGATCTACATCGGCTGCTGCGGTTTTCCCAAAGCCATGCCGCAGTACTTTCGCACGTTTTCGGTGGTGGAAATTCAGAAGACATTTTACCAGTTGCCGCGGGAGCACACCGCCTCTGGCTGGCGCGAAAAAGCGCCCACGGCATTTGAATTCACCCTCAAAGCGTGGCAGGGCATCACCCATCTCACCACGTCTCCGACCTACCGCAAGGCGAACATTGCCATTCCAGATTCTCAAAAGGCGCATTATGGTCATTTTCAGCCCACTGATGAAGTGATGCAAGCCTGGGAAGGCACACGGCGCATTGCCGAAATCCTGCAAGCTCGGCTCATCGTCTTACAGTGTCCGCCCAATTTCAAACCCGGCGATGAAAGCCAGCGCAACCTCGAAACCTTTTTGCAGGCCATCCAGCCGCACCCGTTTCGGCTGGCGATCGAATTCCGCGCCGACTGGCCGCGTGAGTTCATCGAGGAGCTATGCCGGCGCTTTCCGGTCATCCACTGCACCGATCCGTTTGCCGCCGATCCGGTGCCGGGGGCGATCGCGTATTACCGGCTGCATGGGGTGCCGCCCGGCGAAAAGATGTACCGTTATCAGTATACCGACGCCGACTTACACTTCCTCGCGGAAAAAGTCGCTCGCGACATCCAGGCCAGCCGAGAAGTGTACTGCATGTTCAACAACATCTCGATGTGGGATGATGCTTTGCGTTTTCGTGAGCAGATAGCGGGTTTGACATAAAAAAACAAAAACATAATGGGTGAATTCGAAAACCGGGCGTATTTCAAATCCCGGCATTTTTCAACAAAATAAAAATCAGACTTGTATACTGGACTTATTTTTTATTGTTTGTCTATCATACTAGGCTTAATTCAACAATAAAAGCAATTGCCCATGGACAATGGAAAATTTAAAGCGAATTATTCGTGAATACGAGGAGAGTCCCTTCGAAGGCCTGGAACGGGGATATAATAAAGCCCTCTACGACTTAAATATGGCCCTCACCATGATTGATCCGAGACGGGCCGGCAAAACAACCTATCTGCGCGAAATCATCCATTCATTGCAATTGTAACACTATCTCTTCTTTAATTTTGAAGACGAACGCGTATTGGCCATCAATGATCTGGACCCGTTTATTGAGGCCTATTACGATCTCTACCATAAAAAACCGCCTATATTCCTGGATGAAATTCAGAATGTCGAAAACTGGCATTTAAAGGTTCGGCGTTTGCTCGATCAAAATTACAAGGTGTTTATAACCGGCTCCAATGCCAACCTGCTGAGCAGCGAAATTGCTACTCATCTTGCAGGCCGAATATTCATGAAGACGATATTTCCTTTCACGTTTAAAGAGACTTTGCAGCTGAAAAAAATTCCGTTTTCAGAAGAAGTGATCTATGGACAGGAACGATTCAAATGAAAACAGGCATTTCGTGAATTCTTGCTATAAGGTTATCGACGTCATTCCCGCATGGAAATGGTGCCTCTTGAATTAACGATTGTTGGGAATATAACCTTGATTTCGGCTCTGCGGAATCGCAACTATTCAACATAGATCGGGCAACTGCCATTTTGAATAGCAATGAAACGCCTTCCGGTTGAATTTGGATATCGACTCCAAAAGACCACTGATTTTGGGGGTAAGCACGGATGCACCGAATTGAACGCGGATGGCCTCACTAAAACCTTGAAATGATGAATTCTCGATTCCGAAATCCTTAAAATGAAACCTCAGCGATCTCAGCGCCACTGCGAGAGATTCGCTTTGCTGCCTTATGAATGTTTCATCATTCGCTGAATAGTTACGCGGAATTAGACCTCCTTCCCAAGCTAAACCTGGAAAAGAGGAAAAAAATTCTCTCGCAGGGCTCGCTGAAATCACAGGGAGGCCTGTCCGGAGCAAACGCCATCCGCGACAGTCAGTCTGCTAACGCTTTCATACAATCAATCCGCATTTGCCCATTTTTACTTGCTTTTCTTCGACTCCATGTTTAAATTTCGACCAGCGAGTCGACATTTTATTAAATAAAATAATAATTGGTCATGGGCCTGACGCAGCGGCGTGATGAAGAAAAACAGGAGCGCATTGCGCTGATTTTAAGGGCGGCGCTCCGGCTGTTCGCCGAAAAAGGCTATTCCGATTGCAACATGCAGGATATTGCCGCCGCGGCGCGATTGGGAAAAGCCACACTGTACTACTACTTCCCAAACAAGGAAGTCCTGTTCCGCTACCTGCTGCGCGAAGAAACCGCCCGCTTTTACCAGCTTGCCGCTGAACAGATAGCCAACGCCGAAAGTGCCGGCGAGGCCATCGAACAGCTTATTCATTTCTACATCGATTATTTTTCGTCACATCCCGACCTGCTGCATCTGTTCTTCCCGCTCGGCCGGAGCTCCCCGCTGATTATCAAGCGCGACACTAACTGGCAGGCCGAAGTCAACGAATTGCGCATGCCGTTAGAGACGCGGCTGTACGCGCTGTTTCAGAGTTCGCCGATCAAAAATCCGCCAGATCAGGTTTTGAAGCTGCTGTGGACCTTTCTGATTGGCATCAGCATCAAAATGGTGCAGGACATCCCGATGGATAGCATCCGTCAGGAAGCCGAACTGTTTTTGCAAATGCACAAAGAGCAATTTATTAGCCACAAGGATTCGAACCATGAAAAAAACGCTTGAATGGGTGGTTCGCCATCCGATTCCGGTTCTTCTGGTGCTGATTCTGACCACCGGATTTCTCGGCTATCAGATCAAAAATTTGAAAATCGACCCGGACATCACTAAATCTCTGCCGCAAAACATCCCAGCCAAGCGGCTGTATGACCGCATGAGCGAGCTGTTCCCGACCAAAGAATTCATCATGGTTCTGTACAAGTCGGATTCTCTATTTTCCGTCCGCGCCATCCAACAAATCGATGAGCTCACCGACACACTCGAGGAATTCCCCGAAGTGTACACCGTCATCAGCCCCACCAATGTCAAAATCATCCGCAGCCAGAATGACGGCATGGAGGTGAAAGAGGCGCTGGAAGAATGGCCGGCCACGGCCGGGGACATCGCCGCGTTTCGCGAGCGGCTGTATTCCAATCCGATTTTCATCCGCCACCTCATCGCCCGCGATGAAAAGGCGGCGGCCGTTCTTCTGCTGCTGCACAAGGATGTGGACGCCAAAGAATTCGCCGGTCGGCTGCTGCATTTTCTCGACGAGTACAACCAATCGCACGGCACCCATCTGGCCTCGGCGGGCCGGCCGATCGTCAACTTCTATATCAGCGAGGGCGTGGCGCGCGACATGCGCGTGTTTTTCAACTCCGGCATCTTGCTGATGCTGGTGCTGCTGTTTTTCATCTTCCGCAGCTTTCGCGGCGTAATCATCCCCATTGTGGTGGTGATGGCCAGCGTGATCTGGACTCTCGGACTCATGGCGCTGGTCGGCTCGCCCATGTCTCACGCCACCGGCATGATGCCCATTCTGCTCATGGCCATCGGCATCGCGGACAGCATTCACATTCTCACGCACTACTATCAGAAGGCCGCCAATGAGAACGACCGCAAGCGGCTGGCATCGGAAACGATTCAGGAGCTGTGGTCGCCTGTGGTGATGACCTCACTCACCACCATGGTGGGCTTTCTTGCGCTGAACACCAGCAACCACGAAGCGCTGATGCAGCTCGGCATATTCACGGCCTTCGGCGTGTTTGTAGCCATGATCTGGTCGCTCACCTTCGTGCCGGCGATGCTGGGCATGCTAAGCATCAAAACCCGGGCTGGCTGGCGAATGGAGAAATCGCCCATGAGTCGGCGCATGGAGGGCTACGGAATGCTACTCATTCACAACCGCAACTTACTGTTCGGTGGCATTGTGGTGGTGGTGATGCTCGCCGCAGCCGGCCTCATCCGGCTGCATGTGGAGTCCAGCTCCATTCAACAGTTCCCGAAACAGCATCCGCTACGGCAGGTGCTGGAATACGTCAACGAGCATTTCGTCGGCATCCAGACGTTTCAGATCATCGTTGAAGGCGAAGCGCCCGGCGCCATCAAACAGCCGGAGGTGCTGGCCAAAATGGATTCGTTGGCGCAGTTCGCGCGCACCCTGCCGCATGTGGGCAGCGTGCAGTCGCTCGCCGATTTCATCAAAATTCTCAATCGCGCCATGCACGGTGATGATCCGAAATACGAGCGCATCCCCGCGCCGGTGGAACGCGAAACCGGCACATTTTTCGTCGAACGCAACGGCCGTGAAGTAGCGATTGAAAAGACATTCGAAGTCCCCGGCGCCGAGCTGATTGCGCAATACCTGCAGCTCTACGAAATGTCCGCCAAACCCGACGAATTCGCTCAGTTCGTCGATTTCGACTATCAAAACGCCAAAATCACCGTGTTTCTCAACGACGACCGCGGCTCGGTGTTGAACAACGTGGATCGGCAGATCAGCCGGTTCATTCAGCAGCATTTCGGCGATCTGCGCGCGGATATCACGGGCATGGCCAAATTGCTGCTGGTGGTGCGCGATATGGTGGTGCGTGGCCAGACCCTGAGCATTATCGTATCGCTGCTGCTGGTTTGGCTGCTCACCAGTTTCATGTTCCGGTCCATGCTGCTCGGCCTGTACAACGCCATCCCATTGTTTTTTGGTATCTTTCTCAATTTCGCCATCATGGGCTGGTTCAACATTCCCCTCAACGTGGAGACCATGGTCACGTCCAGCGTGGCCATCGGCGTCGGCATCGATTACGCCATTCACTTCGTGCACCGGTACCGCCAGCGAATCCTCGCCGGGGATGATTACGAACAGGCCGTGCCCAACACCATGAGCACCGCCGGGGTGGCGATATTGTTCAATTCCATCACTGTGGCGGCCGGGTTTGCGCTGCTGGTGCTGTCGGCGTTCAAGGGCGTGCGTTACATGGGCCTGCTGCTGGCGCTGACCATGATCACCACAGCGTTCGGCGCACTGACGATCATTCCGGTGCTGTTCGTCAAGTTCCAGCCGGCCGTTTTGAAACGCGCCCCGGGAAAACGGCAAATTTGAGTTTGAAAAGAATCCGAATGCTCGCGGTGGCGTCCGCCGCGACGCCATGGGAGCATCAAAACCAACAGAGGGATTCGCTATGAGGCAACGCATTTTCTGGAGCGGCCTGTCGCTGGCACTGGCCGTGGGCCTGGCCGTGACTTTGGCCCGGGCCCTGCCCCAGAACCAAAAGGACGGCCGCAAAATCATGCAGCAAGTGCTGCAGGGCAGTCGCTGGAAGGATATGACCGCCGATGTCACCCTGATCATCACCAACGCCAAAGGCGACCGCCGGATTCGCAAAATCAAACTCTTTTCGCGCAAGCGTACCGATGACGAAAGCGACATGCTCATGCGCTTTATCGAGCCCGCAGATGTGGCCGGCACCGGTTTTTTGGTGATCGAGCACCAAAACCGCGACGACGACCGATATCTGTTTCTGCCGGCCCTGCGCCGTGTGAAGCGCATTGCCTCCAGCGGCAAAGGCGGCAATTTCATGGGCAGCGATTACACCTATTACGACATCGGCGAGCCCAAACTGGATGACTGGACCTATCCGTCGGTCGGTGACACCACCCTGGACGGCCAAGCCTGCTACGTGATCACCGCGCTGCCGGTCTCGCCCAAAATCGCCCGGGAAACCGGTTACAGCAAAATCGTGCATTATGTGGAGAAAGCACGCATGACCATCATCCGCAGCGATTATTACGACCGGCGGGCCAAGCTGCAAAAAATTCTGACCATTCCGGAAATGATCCGCCTGGCCGGAATCTGGTTCCAGACGCACCTGATCATGAAAAACGTGCAGGACAACCGCACCAGTGAGATGAAGTTCGAAAACATCAACATCAATCAGAATCTGCCGAAGCGCTATTTCACCCAGCGCTACCTGCAGCGCTGGCAACGGCGATGACTCAAAAAAATAAATCGACCACAAAGGCACCAGGCACACAAAGGAAAAATGGTGAATTGAGCCGATTCAGGCTTTCTTGAGTGCGAAGTGTCATCGATTTTAACGAGCCCCCGTCATTGCGAGGCCTTGCGAAAGCAAGGCCGTGGCAATCTCCTGGCCCTGCAGATGAAATCGCTTTTATCTGGCATCGGCCAGGAGATTGCCGCGCGCTAAACTGTGCTGGCAACGATGGGGGGTGCTAAATTCCTACTGGCGCTCTTTTTGCATTTGCGGCGAAACCCAAAACGGAACCATGCGAACGCTACCGATTCTATTTGCCCTGATTTTTGCATCAGCCGCTCCGGCGCAGGAGCTTCAATGGTCGGGCTATGTCAAATTCTTTGCCCATCCGAATTTGAATTCGCCCTATTTGCTCGATCGCTATGGCACGCGCGTGCAAATGGCGCTGTCGCACACCGTCTCGAACCGTGCTAATTTTTATGCGGCGTTCAACTTCAACCTTGAAGAAAACCGCACCACCGGCCTGGCCCCGGAGCCACGATCGGCCATTACAGAAATTTTTCCGGTTGAGGCCTACCTCGACCTGCACTGGGAAAACGCCGATCTCCGGCTGGGCAAGCAGTTTATCTTCTGGGGCCGTGCCGACTGGGTGAATCCCACCGACAACATCACGCCTTGGGATTTCGTCAACATCACTGCGGAACTCGAGGACTACCGTC
>JAUZRQ010000079.1 GCA_030950365.1 Candidatus Zhuqueibacterota bacterium
GTGCTCAACGATTTGCAAATGCCGGGCGAGCTCTCCGAGGCCACCTTCCACAATCATCCGGTGGAGGAAGCCAAACTGCGCAACCGCGATTTCCGCCGCCTCGAAGCGCTCGGCTTGCATTTCGCCTTTCTGGATTACTTCGAAGCCGGCGGCATGCCCACCGGCAGCATCAGCGGCATTGTGCGCGATGCTCAGACCCGCAAGCCTATCAACGGCGCCCGCGTAATATTGCTGCCGGACAGTCTGGAATACGTGACCGATACCTGGGACAACGGGCTGTTTGCGTTTCACGATTTACCGCCCGGCCACTATCAGCTCTTCGTCGAAGCGCCGGATTATCTGAACGGAACCGCCGAAACCACCCTCGACAGCAACAGCATCCGGCATGTGGATTTCAATCTGGTGTCTGCCATTCCTCCGAAGGTGATGGCGATCAAACCCAAACATGAAACCGCGGGCGTGGCGCCGTTCGCCAAAGTGTTTGTGAAATTTTCCCAGTCCATGGATGCAGAAAGCGTGCAGCAGGCGTTTCGGCTGGAGCCGCCGGTCGAGGGCACGCTGCTGTCAGACCGGCAGCGGCTGGTGTTCACGTTCGAATCGTTCCATGGCATGCAACCCGGACAAACCTACACGGTGACCATCGCCTCCACGGCGCGCAATGCGTTCGGTCTTCCGTTGGATGGCAACGGCGATGGCATGGGCGGCGATGCGTATGCATTTCGCTTCAGCGTGGCTCCTTTGGACACCACTGTGCCGATGATCATCGATATCGAGCCCGGCCGGCGCGTGCGCAACGTGGATATGAATCGGCCGATCCGCGTCCAGTTCAGTCGGCCCATGAAACCCGGTTCGGCTATCTGGTCGCAAAACGTGCGCGTCACCAGCAACCGCGGAAAAGTATCTTATCGGCTGGACTGGCCAAAAGGCGCCGATCAACGCTGGCTGACGCTGATTCCCAACTGGCCGCTGCAACCGGATGCGCGCGTATATATCACCCTGCGCCGCAGCATCAAAGATGCCAATGGAGCCGGTTTGCTGGAAGAGGTGCTGTGGGAATATTACACCGAGCCGACCTCGGGCAATCCGGAGACAATCTCTGATTTCCGCGGCGATGACAATCCGTTCGCCGATCCATTGAGCCAGCCGGCCACGCGTGGGCTCGCGGCCGATTCGCTGGAAATGGCGATCGTTAAACTGCCCTATTATTTTGTCTCGGGTTCGCTGCGGTTGGCCGCCCGGTTTTCCCAGCCCGATGGCAATCTGCGGCTAACCTTTGCCGCCGGCGATGTGTTCATCGATTCCACCGATGTGGCGCTGGTTGCGGTGTATGGCGATAGCTCCGGCGCCTGGCTGCGCTGGCTGCTCCATGATGCGGGCCAGGTGTTGTCGTTGCCGGTTCGCATGGATTGGTGGGGCTGGCGCGTGCTCACCTACCGCGCCGGCGTGGACAGCCTTTTCGATGAAAACGGCCAGGTCCGGTTGCAGGATCGCTCGCGCCTGCGCTGGCTCGGCTTTGACATCCAGCCGGGCGACGGCAGGTATGTGGAGCTGTATCTGGACAATCTGACAGTGCGCAAGCCGGAAAACGTGGTGGCCGTGGATGGAACCAGTCCGCTGCCGCGTTCGTTTGAGGTGATGCTGCCGCAGCCGAATCCGGTGGCGCGCACAGACCGGCCGGTGCGCATCGATTTTGTGCTGCCAGCGCCGCAAACCGTGCAAGTCACGGTGTACGATGTGCTGGGAAGGAGCCTGTTTTCGCGCGAGCTGGTTCGGCAGCGGGCCGGCCGGCATCGGTTTGAATGGCGCTGGCGCACGGAAGACGGCCGGCGCGTCGGGCCGGGGGTGTTTTTTGTGCAGTTCAAAATACAAAACCGTCAGGTGACTCGCAAAATTGTGTTATTGCCCTGAATCCGAATAAAATCCGAGTGTAGGGAGCTGAATCCAATGATGAAAAAAACAGGTTTGATTTTGAGTTTGTTGAGCCTGTCGATGGCCGGTGCGGCGGCGCAGCCGCGATTGGTGGGAGAGCCGCAGCGCATTACCCCGGCGGGGCAGGCGTTTCAGCAGCCCGTGTGGTCGCCGGATGGCCAGTGGATCGCCGTCACCGGGCCGCGTTATAACGGCATTTACATCGTTCGGCCGGATGGCCGCGATTTCAAGCGCATCAGCAGCGATGCGGCCGTCGGCTTTCGCATGCAATGGTCGCCGGACGGCCGGTTTTTGCTGGGCCGCGCGGCCCGCTGGGAACGCCGTCGGCGCTACAACGCCATCAAAATTTACGACGTGGTCACCGGCAGGGCACAGCAGGTTTCCGAGGAGCGCACGTTTATGCCGGCGCTGCCCGTGTGGGCCGGAGGCAATGAGCGCATCGTGCTCTATGCCAACCGCGGACTCGAAGTGTTCGAGGCGCCGATTCCGGTGGCGCTGAAAAAACGCGCGCCGGTGGCGGTATCCGTGGTGGCGCATGGACAGCAGAGCCTTCAGATTATTTCGCCCGAAGGCCGGGTCGTCAAAAGCGCCAGGCCGGTGGAAGGCCGCTATTTGAAAGCGGAAGTGTCACCGGACGGTTCCCGGGTGGTGTTTGAGGTGATCGGCGGTCATCTGTATGTGATGGATATCGAGAACGAATCGCTGGTGAAATTGGGGGCGGGCGAGAACCCCGTGTGGGCGCCCAATGGTGAGTGGATTTTATGCATGGTGACCGAAGACGACGGCCACCGCATTCTGGGCTCGGATCTCTGGGCCATCCGCGCCGATGGCGGTCAGCGGGTGAACCTCACGCAGACGCCCGAGCGGATCGAAATGGATCCGACCATAGCCCCGGACGGCTCGGCCATGGCTTTCAGTGAGGAGCACAGCCGCGCGGTGTATGTAGTGAAGATTCGGTGGTAGAAATAGCCTGAAAAAACCAGGCGCCTCCAGGGTGCCTGGGGTTTGTAGTTTGTGCGACAAAAAAAGCCGCCCGGGTTTGCCGGACGGCTTTTGGCGAGGCGACCGACGGGGACGTTATTTGACCAGAAGCATCTTCTTCGAGTCCACAAAATCGCCGGCCTCAATCCTGTACAGATACACACCGCTGGCCAGAGAAGACGCGTCCAGCGTCACCTTGTGCGCGCCAGCCGGCATATTCTGATCCATCAGCGTCTTGACCAGTTGGCCGTTCTGCGTGTACAGCTTCAGCACCACGTGGGTGGCCTTTGGCAAATCAAAGGCAATGGTCGTCGACGGGTTGAACGGGTTCGGGTAATTCTGCATCAGCCGGAATGCCTTCGGCAGCTCGGTCACCTCATCCACACCGGTCACGATGCCGTTGATGTGAATATCCCTGGTGTAGGTTGCGGCCCAGGCCACATCCTTTTGCGTATGGCAGCCGAGGCACGCGAAGTCCAGTGTCACCGCCGCATGCCCGTTCTCATCCAGCTGCACGAACTTGCCATCCGGGGTGAACATCGCTTCCCTGGTCACGGCATTGATGTTGATGCCCCAGATGTGAGTCCTGACATCGCCCTTCCATCCGTTGCCCACCTGTATGCCGATCGCCGATTTGCTGGCCATGGGCATGTGGCAATCCACACAGGTGATTTTCTTCGGCGAACCGTTCAGCAGGATTTCATGATTCGGATGGCAGGTTTCGCACGTGGTTTTGATGCCGGACATGCCTTCGCCAGCCGCATCGGCATAGCGCAGCGGTACGTGCGTGTCGTGGCAGGTGGTGCAGGTGAGGTCCGTGCCCTGGCCATCGCCGTGTTTTGATGTGCGCATTTCATTGAGCTGTTCATGATGCCGGATGAAACCGCCTTTGGCCGGAATCGCATTCGTGGTGCCGCCCCGCTGGTGGCAATCACCGCAGCGGCTGATGCGCAGATCATCGCCCATGAGCGGGGGCTTCACCGTGCCCGGACTGGCCACGTGCTCGCTACCCGGCCCGTGGCAGCCCTCGCAGCGAATGCCCGGTTCGGCAAACGTGCCCAGACTGTCCGCCGCCACGCCGTTCCACGAGCCTTCCGGTGACGATCCGGTGGTGTGGCATTTGAAGCAATTGTAGTTGTATGTCTTCTCCTCATCCTTGTGATACGGCACCCAGCCACCGTTGGCCAGATTGTACTGCGCGGAATCGCCCGCCGTGAAAATGCGGCCGTCCTTTTTCACGAACCGGGCCTTCCATCCGTAACCGCCGATCACGTACGCAAAATCTTCCCAGGTGGTGTTCGGCGGCGGATTGGGCACGCCCGGACTGGTGTTCTCCGGATAGGTGGGCGGACCGCCCTCGACCTTGTTCAGCCATTTGTGCGGCAACCGGGATTATTTTCCATGGCCATCCAGAACCTGATCGACAATGCGATCAAATATTCCGACAGGCGCTCGCCGGTGATCGTGCGTGCCTATAAAGAACATTTGCGGGTGCATCTGGTGGTGGAGGATTTCGGCATCGGCATTTCCGATGAAGAGAAATCGGCCATCTTCGAGCGGATTTATCGCGGCCGAGCGAACGATACCCTGGAACCCCGCGGCTTTGGCCTCGGACTCAGTTTCGTGCAGTCCATCGTGACCGCCATGAGCGGCACGATTTCCGTGGAAGACAACCATCCCTGCGGTACTCGCTTCATCATCACCCTCGATGCCCTTGATTTGAATTGAAAAAAAGACGATTTTCCCTTCCCACATTTTCCGAACCGATCCAAAACCAGCATCGGCGCCCCGGTTCTACATTCATGGTGCCCCACAGATTTCGCGATTGATTTTCACCGATGGAGTTTGGAAAACGATCTTTGCAGGGGCAGCCCGGGCGCATTAGTCCTCCTTCCCAGGTTAAATTTGGGAGGAAGGGCTAACCACAGATTTCACTGATTTGCACTGAAGCGTTTTTCGCACTCTGGCAGGGCTTCGGTCCCTGCCAGAGTGAAACGGCAAAAGCTCAAATTATTCCACGTTCTGGGCGCCCACAAGGGGCGCAGGCTACGTGGCAATAAGCGATTCAGCTTTTGAGACGCTGTAAGCTTGCTAGTAAGCAGCGAGCCAGATTAGTTTCTGGACCTCCATATTCAAACCCAAATGATAACATTATCGCCATTACACGGTTTGGGGGCTTAATACAACCACAACAGGATCAAAATAGCAAAAAAACAGATGATAGAGCTGATATTAAATTTTTTGATCGGGCTACGTCGTCACCATTTTCTGACCGTATGTCTCATATATTTCTTGCAATTGCCATCATTTCGGCCTATCTTGTTGAACAATGCTGTGAGGCCTGCCTTACCGACGACCTCAACCTTTGAATGCCAGCCATAGTGGCCATTGGTTTGTAACAAGAGATTCCGGCATGCCTGGCCGCTTTGGTCGCCCGAAAAACAATGCCTGCCATAACGACCATGAGGGAGAAACGCGCCTGCTGCTGTCTCACCGAGTAGGAAATTGTACGCACGGTACCGGATAATCGACTGCCGCCTGGCCGCTGTGTCATGCCTGCTGGAAATCCCGTGGTGGAAATTGAAGGATGCGAGGTTTAGCATGGCGGTAGCGCCTGAATGTGTGCCTGCTGCATGGGCAAACCGGCATTCATCCGAAACCGGCAAATAACCAAAGAATCGTTGAAATATCAATCATGCATGAAAATAAAATCTTGCATTATGCCATTCTCGAAAAGCTCGGCGAAGGCGGCATGGGGGTGGTGTACAAAGCCCTGGATACCAAATTGGACCGCACGGTGGCGATCAAGTTTCTGCCCGGTCACATCGGCGCTGATGCGGAGGAGCGCAAGCGGTTCGAGATCGAAGCCAAAGCCGCGGCGGCTCTGAATCACCCGAACATTACCACCATCCACGCCATCGAGGAGCACAGCGGCGAGATGTTCATCGTGATGGAATATATCGAGGGGCGGGAATTGCGGGACATTGTTGAGGCGGCAGGCCCGCCCACCCCGGCGGATGCCATGGACTTCGCCATGCAAATTGCCGCGGGCCTGCAGGCGGCGCATGAAAAGGGCATCGTGCACCGCGATATCAAATCGGCGAACATCATGGTCACGCCCTCCGGTCGGGTCAAAGTCATGGATTTCGGGCTGGCGAAAATCGGCGCCGGCGCGCAGTTGACCCGGGAACAATCGACCCTCGGCACCGTGGCGTACATGTCGCCGGAGCAGACGCGCGGCGAACCGGTCGATCACCGCACCGACATCTGGGCGTTTGGGGTGGTGTTGTACGAAATGCTCACCGGCGAGCTGCCCTTCAAAGGCGATTACGAGCAGGCGACGATCTATTCGATTTTGAATGAAGAGCCGGAATACCCCGGCGATCTGCCATCTCGCTGGAAAGCCATTTTGCAAAGAGCGCTGGCCAAAGACCGCAATAGGCGCTACTCGCAAATCAACGAATTAATGCAGGAGCTGGGCGCCGCATCCGCAGGCACCGAGAACAGCCGTTCCACAACCTCGCCGCCGGTTCGCATGCGGCGCAGGTGGGCCTTTTCCCTCGGCGGAGCCGTACTTGCGCTGCTAATGTTGGCGGTCTGGTTCCTGCGCCCCGGCAGCATGCAGCAGCCGGCGATTCATTCGATCGCGGTGCTGCCGCTGACCAACCTGTCCGGTGATCCGGCACAGGACTATTTCTCCGACGGAATGACCGAGGCGCTGATTACCGATCTGTCGAAAATCCGCGCGCTGAAAGTCATTTCCCGCACGTCGGTCATGCCGTACAAAAATGCGACCGAGTCGCTGCCCGAGATTGCCCGCAAGCTGGGCGTGCAGGCGATCATTGAGGGCTCGGTGATGCGGGATGGCCAGCGCATACGCATCAGCGCCCAGCTCATTGACGCCAAAAACGACCGTCACCTGTGGGCGCAGAGCTACGAACGCAATCTGGCGGATGTGTTTGCCCTGCAGCGCGACATCGCGCAGGCCATTGCGGCGCAGGTGCGCGTGACCCTGACCCCGGGCGAGCAGAAACAGCTCGAAGAGGTAAAAACCATCGCCCCCGAGGCTTACGAGGCCTACCTGAAAGGCGTGTATTACGACATCAAATACAACCCCTCGGATTTCCTCAAAAGCCTGGATTATTTTTCCAGAGCCGTGAAAATCGAGCCGGACTTCACCCAGGGCTATATCGGCATCGTACGGGCGGCCACGGGATTGATGGACGTCGGCAGCCTGCCTTTCAGCGAGCTCTATTCCATCGGCAAAGCCGCTCTCGATAAGGCCATGCAGCTCGGCGATTCCCGCGCCGAAGTGCTCAGTATTCTCGGTCGATTCAAACACGTGGCCGAATGGGACTGGGCAGGCGCCGAAGAGGCGTTCCGCAAATCGCTGGTATTGAATCCCAACATGTCGAACACCTACTTTGATTACGCCAGCTTTCTGATCGGCATGGGCCGCGGGGAGGAATCCCTGGCCATGATCCAGAAAGCGCGGGCGCTCGATCCCCTGAATGCGGGCACCAACAATGATGTGGGTTGGCTTTTATACATGAACCGGCGCTATGATGAGGCGATCCGGGAGTACCGCCACAATCTGGAAATGTATCCGAATTTTGTAATGTCGCACCGGGAGTTGAGCTGGGTGTATGCGAAAAAATCGTTGTTTGCCGAGGCGATCGCATCGGCGCAGAGAGCGCTGGAGCTGGAGCGCAGTTCCTACAATCTGGCGCAGCTCGCCAACGTTACCGCGATGGCAGGCAATCGGGAGGAGAGCCTGCGAGTCCTCGATGAGCTTTTCGCGCGGCAGGATTCCGACCCGGTTGCCGCTTATGAATTTGCCATGATTTACTCCTCCCTCGGCGATGTTGATAAATCGTTTGAATGGCTGGAGAAATCCTATCAGGAGCACTCGGGCTGGCCTTTCCTGATCAAGGCCGATCCTCTGGCCGATCCGCTGCGGTCAGATCCGCGCTTCGGCCCATTTTTGAAGCGGTTCGGACTGGAGCATTAACGAGCCGCGCTTTTTGATCAGGCCTGCAGCCCGCATGATTTTGCTGAACACGGCGCAGTGAGATTGAACGATCGGTGCGGCCGGCATGGCAGGTTTATCGCTAATAGGAATGTGACGCATCGTAAAATGTGTTGAATTTTCTGCAAATTGGGAAATAATGTTGGTATTTACTCAGTCAGAGCCGATAAAAAATACGTGATCCGCCAGGCAGTGATTCTGTGGAGCCTTCGAGCCGAGTGGGCGTTGGCCGCAGAATTTGACCAGTCGCAGAGGGAATGACCGCAAGCGCAAAAAAAGACTTACTGATATATAAAAAAGGGGGGAGCAACTTCGTGAAAACCATCCTGCCGCAACTGTGCCGCAGGGACTACGATCGGATACGGGATGGGAGGAAGAAGAAGGGATCGAAAGCTAAAAAGCAACAGCCATCCAGTAACCAACAGGAAAGGCCTGCACGATGCGATGGGTTCACAACCGTTTTTATCCGCTTTGCGTCGTTTTGCTGTTCATATCTGGCCTGCCTTTTCATAAGGCCAAAGCCATTTCCTTGCCTTATCCGAAAACAACAGCCCCTCAGAATGCGAAGGAGTCTGCGACAAACGAATCTTCTGTGATGAACCTGGTGCAGCGACTGCTGACGCATGAACGCGAAAAACGCCGGGTGCTGCAGGCGCTGCGCACCGGACGACTGGAGCAACTGGGGAAGGAATTCAATTTCTTTATTAGATATCCCCGCTTTCAGCGCATACTGGACGCCATTTTAACGGAATCCAGGGAACCGGCCCGCCACGCAAAATCTGCCATTTCCCCGGTGATGGCGGCGCAAAATGAAGCGTTGAAAATCATCGCCTCGCATCCTGAAGGCCCGGCGCAAGGCCTGGTGTTTTACGGTAATAAGGCCATCGTCGCCGCGGGCGCCGCCCTGCTGTTTTTTGACCTCTCTGGCAATGAACCGGTGAAAATGGGCAGACAGCGCCTGCCTTTTGGCATCCAGGATATAGCCACCGACGGTAACCGCCTGTACGTGCTGGGCGCAAAGGAAGTGCGGATTTTCGATTTGACCGCACTCGCAAAACGGGGCCAGCAACCGATGGTTTTGCCGCTGCTTGGGACCCTGCCCTTTCAAGCCTTGGTGTTTCGTTTGGCAGCCTTTCCTGGCTACCTTTTTCTGATCGGTACTGCCGGAGTCCATATTTACGATGCGTCTCGTCCTGAAGCCATCGTAAAGCTGTCGCTGGCGGTTGCCTTGTTTGCCATTGAAATGTCCCTGAGCAATGACCTCTCTCGTCTGTATGTTGCCTCCTGGCAGGACATGAAAGCATTCGATATTACCGATCCTAAGAAGCCGGTTTTGCTGGGAAGTTATACGGCATCATCCAGTGTCAATTCCTTTGCCACCGTCCGCGACCGCGCCTTTCTCGGCCTGGAGGGGCGTGTCGAGGTGCTGGATATTTCTGATCCGGCGAATATTCAAAGTGTCGGCTCGATTCCCAGTTATCCTATGGATATCATCGGCTATGATTGCAATGACGATGCGGGGCTGTTTATTCTCTCCGATATTTATGTTGAGCAATATTCCCTTGCCGATCTATCCAGTCCAGTAAGCCGTTACAGGCCCAATAAAAAACTCGATCGTTTTTTGTGGGGTGGAAATTGGTGCAATCCTCCATTGTTTTTTGGCGGTTACGGTGAACGGGGCGTGGAGTTTGGGGCTTACGATGGGGCTTTGATGAATCCACTGGGAGGATACGATACATTTTATCCTATTATTAATACTATTAACGATCCGGACTTTCCATACAGGGCTTATGGAGTCAGCCCACGGCGGATCTATGAGGCAGATTGGGGTACTGATCCGGAACAGCCTGGCATTCGTGCCACCGATTTCAATGGCGTGGGAGATCAGTACGGCTTTTCCGGCCCCGTGGAAATCTGGCAGCAAAACGGCAAGCGAATCGGTGCGTTCGACATCGGCTATGCGCAGGGAACATCGATCCGGGATTTCACCGATTTTGATAATCCTTACGAGTTGGCCCGGATCAAGGCCGGCGGCTTTACCCAGGTGGTCGAGGAGTGCGGTAATTATTTGATCCTGGGCACACAAGAAGGAGAGATCATTATTTTCGATGCAAGCGATCCGAAAAACCCGGTCGAGGTTTCCCGTACCATGATTCCCAACGGCAACATTCGGCATATTGAAACCGCCTGTCCCGACCGTCTCTACATTGCGGCCGATGATGCCGGCATGGTCATTCTCGATATGACGGACAAAGCGAATCCAAAAATACTCGGCAAGGTCGAGGGCTCAGCATGGGACGTGAGCGTGACCGGGAACTATGCCTGTATCAATGATCTGAAAGCCGGCGGCATTCGCGTGGTCGATATTTCCGACCCGGCGAACCCCCAACAGACCGATTTTCTCAGTGAAGATGATATCGATGGTTCGATTCTCGATATCGCGGCCAGTGACGGGTTTCTGCACATCGGTACACACGTGGAAAGCTACGAGACCTATAAAATTCAGAACGGCAAACTCAGCAAACCGGTGGCCCAAAAGCAATTGCCGGGTGCACAAAAGATTCGGATTCAAAAGCAGACGCAGGGCCCGATGAAGGCCGGAGCCGGAGGGCCGGTGTATTGGATTTACACTGCCAATGGTAGCGGCGGCATGTATATTCTGGAATTCAACCCGGCGCTGGCCAACGCCGCGCCGGAATTTGTTGCCGCCCTAAACGATACTGCTGTTAAACAGGGGCAAACTCTGGAGTACGATTTCGACGCCGTCGATGCCGACGGCGATAGTGTGCAGTTCGTGCCGATTTCGCTGCCCGCCGGCGCCACTCTGGATGCCGCCACCGGTCTGTTCCGCTGGCCGGTCACCACGCAGGTGCCGCTCGAGAGCTACACGGTAACCGTGGGCGCCACAGACGGCAAAGATACCACCACAACCTCGGCTACGGTGACGGTGGTGTCGCCCACCGGCATTGTCGACGGAGGGCTGCCGGCTTCGTTTGCAATGCATGCCGTGTATCCGAACCCGTTCGGTGATCGCCTCAACTTGCGTTACAGCTCGCCGGCGCAGGGCCGCCTGCGAGTCACGGTGTACGACGTGTTGGGCCGGGTGGTGCAGGAGCTCGCCCCGCAGAGCGTGCATCGCGGGGTGGCGCAGGTGTTGTCGCTGCGCATGCAAGCGCTACCGGCCGGGGTGTATTTTGTGCAGTTTGAGGCGACCCTTGGCGGAAGGAGGATGACCTTCGCCCGTAAAATGGTGCACGTGCGCTGATGCATCAGCAAAATGGTCATCCGGGACGAATAATCGAGCCCCCAAAGGAACCACAGATTGCCACTGTTTTTGGGGCAGAAGGCAACGAGATTGCGTCGTCGCCGCGCGCTCTGCGCCTCAACGAGAGAATAAGAAGCACTGAATATGTCTTGCACGCTGTGTGCGCCCGTTTCGCGGCCACTGCGTGCCGCAACGCAAGTGACCAGCATTCACGAGGGGCGTTAATGGCGTCTGCGCAGCCAGGCCAGGGCGAAGGGCAGGCCGGTGGCAATAAAAGCGATATCCATTAACGAATTTTGCCACTCAAAAATGCCACGGACGGCGATGAGAGCGACCAGGCCAATGAGATACACCGCTGGCAAGTAAGGATATAGCGGCACCCGATAGCAGGCTTCCTCGCCGAGGCCTTGTTTGCGCAATTTGAACAGCGCCAGCGTGGTCATTACATAAAAAATCAAAATTGCAAACGTCATTCCGGCCACGATGTCCTGAAAATTTTGCCGCACCAGCAAAATCACCGACGCCCAGACCGTCTGCGCCAGCACGGCGCGTGAGGGCGTTCGAAATTGAGGATGCACGTAATCCAGCCAGCGGAAAAACAGGCCATCACGGGACATGGCATAATACACCCGCGGAGCGGCCATGGTCGTGCCATTGATGCTACCAATACAGGAGATGATGACCAGCAGAGCCACGAAACCGGCGCCGATGGGGCCGAACAGGATGGTGGCGACTTCCGAGGCGACGATTTTCGACGCGCGCACGCCTTCCATGCCCAGCGTGGCATGATAGATAAAATTGGCGGACAGGTACAGCAGGAAAATCACCCCCAGACCGTAAATCATCGTCGGAGGAATGGTGCGGCTGGGATTTTTCATTTCGCCAGCCAGGTATCCCACACGATCCCAACCGATGTACGAAAACAGCACCAATAGCATCAACGCGCCGATGTTGCCGATCGGCCCCAGATCGGCGGTGGGCTCGGCCCGCGTGTGCAGCAGCTCGGTATCCGCTCCCACCTGAGTGAGTCCGGCCACCACCAGTGCCAACAGCCCGAAGACTTTGATAAAGGTGGTAACATTTTGAAAAATGCTGGCCTGCCGTAGCCCTACATAATTGAGGACTCCCAGCAGGACAATGATGCCCAGCGCCACAGCCGTGTGGGCCCAACCATCCAGAGGAACGAAATGACCGATATAGTTGGTGGCAATAAGGGACAGTCCAGCGGCCGGACTGGTGCGGATGATGAACAATTGCGCCCAGCCAAACATGAAGCCGACGAATGGGCCGAAGGCGCGGTGCAAATACACATACTCTCCGCCGGTATTGGGCAATCGAGTACCGAGTTCCGCATAAATCAATCCGCCAATGAAAACAAAGAAACCGGCGAGCACCCAAAATAGAATGATTTCGAAAAAGGTTGACTGGTAGCGGGCAACGATTTGTGGTACCGAAAAAATGCCGGCGCCGATGGTAATGCCCACCAAAACCGCCACGCCATCGAAAACGCCCAGAACGCGGCGCAGCGAAGGCCGGGCAGTATCCTGCATGGGGCGCATAACGATCTCCGCGTATGTCGAGAAAAGGATTTATTTGATGATCTTCGAAATCGCCTTAAACCGGTCCGTGCCCGCCTCTACGCACAGCTCGAGGAGCAGGGATTCATAAGTAGTGATAATAGAACCCTCATGCCGCATACGCGCCACGGCCACCTGCTTGTCGTTGAGGCGGCGCGAGGAGATGCAGTCTTCCACGACCACCGGCACAAAGTTCGCTTCCAGAAGGTCCACGGCCGTTTGCAGCACGCAGGCGTGCGCCTCGATACCGAACAGGATGACGGTTTTGCAGCCGGTGTTCCGCAGCGCGGTCATCAGGCTCGGGGCGCCGCAGCAACTGAAGGTCATCTTTTCCAGAGGCTGGAACTCGCCGAGCGCCTCGCGCACCGTCGGGATGGTGGGACCGAGTCCTTTGCTGTACTGCTCGGTCACCATCAGCGGAATATCGAGAATCTTGAGTCCCTCAATCAACTTGACCACATTGCCGGCGAGCCGGTCTGCCTCGAAAATGTGCGGAAACAATCGTTCCTGAATGTCGATGACAACAGCAGCGGATCGATCTTTTCGAATGCGCATATCGCCTCCATCGTTGGTTTTGTGCTGCTAAAAATAAGAAATTCCGGGGCATGAAAGCAAAATAAATTCACTCAGTCATTTTATGGTCTCATTCATTGATTTTTTTGAAATTATTGATTATCTTTTTAAAAAAGCACCCGAAGATGACTATTTCGGACGCAACCATGGTCAAACTCAACAAAAGCACGCGCTTTGCGCTGTATTCCATCGTGGAACTGAGCCGGAACCCGGAGGCGGTGGTGTCGGCAAAGGAGATTGCAGAGAAGTATCGCATTTCCGAGCATCACGTTGCCAAGGTGCTGCAGCAACTGGCGCGTGTGGGCATGATCCGCAGCATCCGCGGCATTCGCGGCGGCTTCCAGATCGCCCGCGATCCTCGGGAGATCACCATGCTGGATGTGGTGGAAATATTCGAGCCGCGGGTGCCGCAAAACGGCTGCGTGCTGGTGGAGGAGCTGGGAGAGTGCGCCCTGCCCGAGGGCTGCCGCATCGGCGAGATTTTCAACGAAATTCAGGAACAAGCCTATTACACCCTCAAATCCATCTCCATAGCCACCCTGCTGGCGCCAAAGAAGATTGCGTGAGCAGCGCATCGGGAATGAATCGTCTCTGTTTCTGATCCGTCATCATGATGGTTGTTTGAGCCGATCCTTCCGAATGGATTCCATTGTCAGTATTATCAAAACCATCAAAACCAAGCCATTTTGCGAAGATTTCAATGGACGAATCGCACTTAATGTGTTTTTCACATAGAATACCGCATCTATCATCAATAAATGGCCTCTTCCAAAATCCACTGTTTGATTTCCTTATTATACCGGCTTAACCTATTTATTGCTGATTCTCCTGAGTTATTCGAGAGTGCGCAACATGGCGTCAAGGTTTCCATCCATTATAGCACTCCCTTTAGAAACATGAGTGTTGGATGCCTCAACAGGCATCGTTATTGAATTGTTTTAAAATTGGTTGCAAGGGCGATCATTTCAGCATTTCCAACGACTGCCGCAAATCGGCAATCAGATCCTCGGCATTTTCCAGACCGACGGAGATACGCATATGACTGACGGACAGACCCAGCGCCGAAAAGCGTTCCAGGGGGAGTTCCTTCAAATAGCTGATCGCCGGCGCGTAAATCAGGCTTTCGTGTCCGCCCCAGCTCACGCCGATATGGAATAGCTTCAGGCTATTGACGAACCGTTTGATCTGAGTCAAATCCTGCGTGGCTAGCTCGAAACTCAACAGACCGCTGTAGCCGGTCATCTGCTTCCGGCCCAGATCGTACTGCGGATGACTTTCAAGACCGGGATAGTGCACCCGGCGGATTTTTGCATGCTGCTCCAGAAATCGGGCCACGTGCAGGGCGTTTTCCTGATGCTGCCGCATGCGCAGCGGCAGGGTGCGCAGACTGCGGATCAGCAGCCAGGCCTCGAACGGCGCCATCTTACCGCCCAGCAGCTCGAACTCACAGGTGGCAATATCGGTGATGTCCCTTTCCCGGCCGATGACCACCCCGGCGACCAGATCGCTGTGGCCGGCAAGGTATTTGGAACAGGAGTGCACTTCGAGATCGATGCCCATGGCGAGCGGCTTCTGGAAAATCGGCGTAGCCCAGGAGTTGTCGATGATGGTGCGGATGTGGTTGGCACTTGCCAGCACCGCCACCGCCTCGATGTCCTGCAGCGAAAACACAGCCGACGATGGGCTTTCGAGGTAAATGAGCTTCGTCTTCGATGTCAGCGCCGCTTCGAATTCCTGCACATCCTCGCCGGAAACGAACGTGGTTTCGATGTGCATTTTGCGGCGGAGATAGACATTGAGGAAATTGTTGGTCGGGCCGTAGATGTTTTTCACCGCCACCACGTGATCCCCGGGCTCCAGGACGTGCATGAGCGCAGCGGAGATGGCCGCCATGCCGGAACCGAACAGCAGCGCCCGTTCGCCGCCGGCCAGGCTGGCGATCTTTTCCTCGGCGAGGCGCACGGTGGGATTGCCGCCCCGCGAGTAGATGTAGGCATTGGCGCGGTCATCAAAGGCCGCGTCGATGCCTTCCCAGCTTTCAAATGTGAACAACGAATTCTGAAACAGCGGCGGCACCACCGCCCCGTGGTACGTCGCGCGGTCTTCGCCGTGATGGGCGAGCATGGTTTCGAGTTTCATGATGTGTTTCCTCGTATTTTCAGAACAGATGGATAGGAAATATCAACACTCAAAGACACCAGCCACCTTCAAGGTGCCTGATGTCTGGATGGCTTTGTAGAAGGATACAATACGCTCTGGGGGAATGCAAGAAAAAGGCGATCAGAGAAAAAATGGGCTGGAACTGGCCATTGCAAAACTTGAGCGCAATTAATAAAATCCTTGCAATTTGGGGAGAAAAATAATAATTTTCGGTTATAACCGAAAAATATTATTTTATATCTCGTTTTGAAACGAAAAATATCAATATGATTCAGCGCATACTCACAGAACGGATGCGGCAACACCTGTTTAAAGGAAAGGCCATCATCCTGATGGGGGCACGGCAGGTGGGAAAAACCACGCTGCTCCAGGCGCTCATAAATCAGATGGATGAGCCGGTCCTGTGGCTGAATGCGGACGAACCCGACATTCGGGAAATGCTGTTCAATGTGACCTCGACACAATTGCAGGCACTAATCGGGACGAATAGGATTGTGGTTATCGATGAAGCACAGCGGATTGTGAATATCGGGGTGACATTAAAGCTCATCGTGGACCAAATTCCCGGGGTGCAGGTCATTGCTTCCGGTTCATCCGCGCTGAACCTCGCCGGCGAAATCAATGAACCCCTGACCGGCCGGAAGTATGAATTCTGGTTATTCCCTCTGTCATTTGAAGAAATGAAACAGCACCATGGACTGCTGCAGGAAAAACGCCTTCTGGAGCACCGGCTGATTTATGGCTATTATCCCGATATTGTTACCCATCCCGGTGAAGAAAAGTTGCTTTTAAAATTGCTGGCCGAGAGCTATCTCTACAAAGATTTGCTTGCTCTGGAACAGCTTAAAAGGCCGGCATTACTGGACAAATTGTTGCAGGCGCTGGCTCTGCAGGTGGGCAACGAGGTGTCGTATCTGGAACTTGGGCAGCTGATCGGCGCGGATAAGGAGACCGTGGAACGGTATATTGATTTGCTTGAAAAAGCCTTTGTGCTGTTTCGGCTGAATGCCTTCAGCCGCAATCTCCGCAATGAAATAAAAAAGAAAAAGAAAATCTATTTTTGGGATAACGGCATTCGGAATGCGATCTTGCGAAATTTTTCGCCGCTCGCGCTGCGCACGGATACGGGAGCCTTGTGGGAAAATTTTTTGATAAGTGAACGGCTGAAATGGCTGCACAACTGGGATCTGGATGCGCGGATGTATTTCTGGCGCACCCTCCAACAGCAGGAAATTGATTATATCGAAGAACGAGACGGAATTCTTTGGGCCTTTGAATTTAAATGGAATCCAAAAGCGCGGGTGAAGTTCCCCAAAACGTTCCTGAAAGCCTATCCCCAAAGCCAACAGCAGGTGATTCACCGCGAGAATGTTGATGCGTTTATCAGTCGATAACCTTCTTGAGCCAACACCGTTTGCAACGGTATTTCCAAATCCTCACGTAAGTCAGAACCCTACAAATACACCGACACACCGACTGAGACCGCGAAGGATCGGATATGAATTATCTCTCTTGATCGTCCACCGTCTCCGACAATGGTTGGGAAACCGCCATGCAAATTGGAACTCCTCAAATACACGGTCAGAGACCGTGTAAGATCAGGTCCGGGCGGGACTACTTCGCATTCTCTGTGGTTTGCAGTGAATTCGCATAAAAACACCCAATCCCCAGGACCGCCAGCGTAGGGGCAATGATGAAATTGATCAACGACAGGAATTGCCAGTGCCAGTAGTCCTGAAACGGAATGCCCAGGGTCATCACCATGAATACGGCCGAAGGATGCCACGGCACCAGGCTCTCCAGCATGGTGCCGGTGTCTTCCAGCGAGCGCGACAGCACCTTGCGCGGGATGCCGAGATCATCGTACCTGTGCTTGAAGGCATCGCCGACGATGAAGCTGGTGGCGTACTGGTTGGACGTGAGCGAATTCGTCAGCGCGGCCGCGGCCAGGGTGGACAGAATGGTGCCGGCCCGACTGCGGGCAAAGCGAAACACGCGGTTCACCACCCGCGGCATGGCATCGATGAGATCGATGGCGCCGATGAACATGAACACCGTCAGAGCGATGATCACCGCTTCCACCAGGGCGTAAAGGCCACCGCGGTTAACCAGCGTGACCACACGCTCCGGCACCTCTGGCATCCACGTGGCCATCTCCACACGAAAGCCTTTATACATGGATTGCAGCACGTCGGCCATGGTGAAGTCCTGAAGCAGCAGCGCGAGCCCCGCGGCCGACAGCATGGAAACGGCGAGCGTGGGCACCGTGGGCTTGCGCTGCAGCGAGCCAACCAGCACGATGATCGGCGGCAGGAGCAGCAGGATATTGAAATGGAACATCGTTTCCAGTGCTCGCAAAAACGGTTCGACTTCGCCGATATCGGCGGTGAGAATGGCCGGCGGGTAGATGAATCCGAGGATCCAGTACAGCACCGACGCCAGGATGGCGGAGGGCAGGGTCGTGTACAGCATGGAATGGATGTGATCGAACAGATCGACGTCCGTGGCCAGCGCGGCCATGTTGGTGGTGTCGGACAGCGGCGAGAGCTTGTCGCCAAAATACGCACCGCCCACGATGGCGCCGGCGGTGATGCCCATGTGCGCGCCCATGGCGCCGGCAATGCCAATGAGCACGATGCCGATGGAGCCGGCCGAGCCCCACGAGGTGCCGGTCAGGGTGGAAAAGACGATGGGAATCCAGAACGCCAGCAGATAGATGTAATTCGGATGGATGGTTTTGAGGCCGTAATAGACCAGCATGGGGATGGTGCCGCTCACCATCCAGCTCCCGATGATGAGGCCGATGGAGAGCAGGATCATGAACGCCGGCATGGCGCGGGCGATCTTTTGCACGATGGACTGCTGGATCATGTCCCAGCGGAAGCCCAGCCAGGTCAGCTCCGCCACGGCCACGATGGCCGCGAGAATAAACACGATTTCCAGCGGAAATGCCGGCTTGTGCCACAGATGCGGCCGAAGAATGAGCCCATAGCCGATGATCGCCAGCAGCGCCAGGATGGGGAACAGCGCATGCGCGAACGAGGGCTCTTTTGTGACGGGGGGCTTCTGGCTGCCCAGATCCTTCTGATCCGATTCGCGTCTTGCAGATGATGATCGATCCATGGAACGTGTCAATTGCCGTACAAATTGCCTGTTTTAAGCTAATGATACGATCGGTTTGGGTGGATGGCAAGGCAAAGTGGATGAATGCCAAAGGATGCGGATTAAAATTGGTGCTTCATGGCAGGTTTTTAGCCTGGATAATTCATCACGCAAAGGCTCAAAGAACGCAAAGTGTTGATCAATCTAAAACTTAAAAGGCTTAGCTATTATTGAGTTTAAAAGACTAAGATTTTTATCAAGCGCAATCATAAGGTATTATTTCTTTGAGACTTGGCGACTTTGCGTGAGAAATTTATGAATTAAGCAAGATAGGCAAAGGATGAAATGAAATTCAAAAAAATGAAAAATCGATATGAATGATGATCATTCTAATTGATACCAACATTCTGAATAGTAATATGGGATGCCATTCTAAAATATGGTTTACGAAAAAACTAGAAAATGCAACGGTGTAGTCCCTAAAGCTATATCACAACGTTTCCCATTTTTCTTGGCTGATTTGCGCCTGCCTCAATATTCGTGCTAAAAGCTGCTTCCCGATATCGCTTTGGTGAGGATTTGGAATGCGTAACGTATTATTTTCTTTGATCATGAATTGATGCTTTCCCCCGGTATAGGGGCCGTCGAATCCTGCTTTTTTCAGGAATCGAAAACGGTCCCTTTGTTTTATAGATCCAAATTTTGGCACTATGCCACTTCTTTGATTGTAAGTTCAATCCCATCTACCACTGGCAAAGGAAGGTTTTTATGGATCCGAAATAGAATCCATTCTTCCAATACTTCTGCCAATTCTTCCAGGCATGCTTCTAAACTGGGGGCATTCGTAAAGACTCCCTCGAATCCATGGATTTCGCCGTAGAACGTACCGTCGTCTGGAAGGATTTCGTATTTCGCTCGACGCATGGCTCCCCGGATGTATTTTGTAATCATTACTATCCTCCAAAATGGTTTTGAAACATCATAAAATCGATTTATAGCAAATTATTCAGGCATTCAACAAAAAACTTGCTCCGCGGTGGATTCAAGACGCAAAAGTTTTAGCGAGATCCTTATCCGATTTATGGGTTTGCCTTGATTTTATGATTTTCAACAAGTAATTTCTTTTTAAAACGCTTTTCTACGCTGGTGGTTTTGCGGAGTGTCATAATATTATGTATGATTACGAGTTTTCCGAACATGCTTCTGACATGATGAAAGAGTGCAATATACAGGAGAAGTGGGTAAAAACGGCAATAGGAAATCCGGATGAAGTAGAGACTAAAGAGGATGGAACCGTGCACTATATCAAATCCATTGAACAGTATGGAGGAGGATAACTACGTGTTGTGGTGAATCCCGATGAAAAGCCCCGCAAGATTATAACCGTCTTTTTTGACCGCAGGATCAAAAGGAGATCAAAATGAGGCTGAAGATAGATCAAAAAAATGATGCCCTGTATTTTCGGCTTGATGAGTCCGCCATTGTTGACTCCGAGGAAGTTAAGCCCGGAATCATTCTTGATTATGATGCCAATGATAATGTGGTGGGAATTGAAATATTGGGATTGAGCAAGCGAGTCCCGGTGGAAACGTTCAAGAGCTTGCTGTTTGAAACGGTGTAAATGGTGAAAAACAGATTTCACATGCCTTGCTTGTCAAAATCGCTCGATGTCACGAATCCAGGCTCATGAATAATTCCTTGGCAGCAGTCTACTAAAATTTCCCAAAGTCCAAATTTCAGCGCGATGCCCCTTCTTTCTTTTTTTTATCGGATCGCAGAAATAATTTGGCCCGCGCATTTTTAAAAGACTTGCTCGAATTTGCGAAAATCGCACCAACTGCAACGGATGACGCTCAATTTGCCCTTTCTTTAAATATGCAAGATTTTGAGGATGCACTACACTACAGGTAGCCGCGTCGAGAGCTTGTTCTGCAGAATATATCATCACAAGAAACGTCAAGCATTTCAAACAAAGCCCGATCCCGCCCATTAAACCGGATGCATTTCTACTCCAATTCTTTCAATGATTGATCGCAAACGGGAATTTTTCCTTGACATCATTGATAAGAAATTTTATCTTTCAAAACAAGTAAACAAGTACTGAAATACCTATTTAAGGCGAGGTGTGTATGAGCACGGTTTTCGCCTGGCAGATGCAGCAGGTGGGGCAGCCCATGCAGCGCGTGCAGGGTGAGCTCCCCGAACCGGCCGAAGATGAAGTGCGCGTGCGCGTGGTCGGCTGCGGCGTCTGTCACACCGACCTGGGCTTTTTCTACGAAGGCATTCCCACCGTGAAATCCCCTCCCCTGGTACTCGGACATGAAATCAGCGGCTTTGTGGAAGCAGCGGGCAGTCGCTACCAACATCTCATGGGCAAGGCGGTGATCGTACCGGCCGTCCTGCCATGCGGCGAGTGCGCGCTGTGCCAGAAGGGCCGCGGCAACATCTGTCGCCGGCAGAAGATGCCCGGCAACCACATCGACGGCGGCTTTGCCAGCCACATCGTGGTGCCAGGCCGCTACCTGTGTCCGGTGGAGGTGCAGAGCGGGTCCGAGCCGTTCGGGGAATCCGGGGTCACCTTGAAAGAACTTTCCGTGATTGCTGATGCGGTGACCACGCCGTATCAGGCCATTCGCAATACCGGCCTGCAGCCGGGCGATCTGGCCATTTTTATCGGCGTGGGCGGAATCGGCGGCTTCGGCGTGCAACTGGCCAGCGCACTCGGAGCCAGAGTCGTGGCCATCGATGTCGATGAGCGCAAACTGCAGAAACTCGCCCAATTCGGCGCCGACCTCACCATCAATCCGGCAGACAAGAGCAGCAAAGACATCCGCAAAGAAATTCAGGGCTTCGCCAAAAAAAATGGACTGTCGCCGTTCGAGTGGAAAATTTTCGAGACCTCCGGTACGGCTAAAGGACAGGAGCTGGCGTTTGGGCTGATGACCTTCGGCGCGACCCTGGCGGTGGTGGGGTTTACCATGAACAAAGTGCAGCTCAGGCTCAGCAATCTCATGGCCTACGATGCGCGCGCCATCGGCAACTGGGGCTGTTTGCCGGAGTATTATCCCGAAGTGCTGGAGCTGGTGCGTCAGGGCAAAGTGCAGATCGCGCCGTTCGTGCAGACGTTTCCCATGAGCCAGATCAACGAGGTGTTCGAGAAGGTGCACCACCGGGAAATCGAGCACCGACCGGTGCTGGTGCCGTAAAAAAGGCAATTACCACAAAGGCACGAAGAGCACTAAGTTTTTATGGAAGTGGTAAGCAGGGATGGAACATGGATAAAGCGGATGACACGAATTGAGATATTTTTCAAAAATGACTTCAGATTTTTTTTCTTTGTGTCCTTTGTGCCTTCGTGGTAAAATAAAAAGTTTGACATTATGTGAAAGAGGAGCATGCCATGAGTGTGTTTAAAAATCATGATCTGGTGCCCGGTTATGAGTACCGCGAAATCAAGTTTGAATTGCGGCCGGTGAAGGATGCCCAGGGGCAGCCGGTGGAGGGGCTGTACAATGCCTGGATCATTTTGAACAATCCGAAGCAGCTCAATTCCTACACCACGCAGATGGTGAAAGAAGTGATTCTGGCGTTCCGGCAGGCGTCTAACAGTCGCAACGTGGTGGCGGTGATTTTTACCGGCGAGGGCGACCGCGCCTTTTGCACCGGCGGCAATACCAAAGAGTACGCCGAGTATTACGCCGGGCAGCCGGAGGAGTACCGCCAGTACATGCGGCTGTTCAACGACATGGTGACGTCGATTCTGCAGTGCGACAAGCCGGTGATCTGCCGCGTCAACGGCATGCGCATCGCCGGCGGCCAGGAGATCGGCATGGCGTGCGATTTTTCCGTGGCCAGTGACATGGCGGTGTTCGGGCAGGCGGGCCCCAAGCACGGCTCCGCCCCGGATGGCGGCTCCACCGATTTCCTGCCGCTGTTCGTGGGCATTGAATGGGCGATGATTTCCGGAACGCTGTGCGAACACTGGAGCGCGTACAAGGCCTACCGGCTTGGATTGATCAGCGAGGTGGTGCCGGTGCTGAAAAAGGACGGCCAGTTCATCCCCAATCCGCTGGCGATCACCGACCGCTGGATCGATGAGATGGGCCGGATCGTGTACGGCGAATTCAAGACCGGCGAAGAGCGCGAAAAAGCCAGGGCGCTGATTCAGGAATGCGAAACCGATTTGAGTCTGCTCGACCGGGCGGTGGAGCAATTGGCTACTCGATTGATGCTGACCATGCCCGGCGTGCTGACCAAGACCATCGAGTCGCTGCGCAAACACAAGCTGGTACACTGGGACAAAAACCGGGAGAGCAACCGGGCCTGGCTGGCGCTGAACATGATGACCGAGGCAAAGCTGGGATTCCGTGCCTTCAACGAAGGGCCGAAAGGACAGCGTGAGGTGGATTTCGCCAAAATGCGGCGCATGCTGGCCGAGGGCCACCGCTGGAATGACGCCTTCATCGAGTCGCTGATTCCGCGGGCAAAGAGTTGATTCATGGATATACCACAAAGACACGAAGAGTACAAAGGTTTTTTAACCACTGAGATCGCGGATGGCGCAGAGAGAAATGTGAAAAATGTAGTCCACGCCCCCTGTGGGCGGAAATCTAAAGCACAATTGCCAGTAAGACAGTACTTTGGCGGCTTTGCGCCTTTGTGTGAAATTCTAAAAACCATAATTTCTGCGAACTCCGTGTCTCTGCGAGAGATTTAAAAAGACTGGAGCGACAAAGTTGGATTTCAGAATACGGAAAATACAGGAGCAGGATTTACAGGCCATTGTGGAGATCGATGCGATCCGGTCGGGCGAGGCGAAGCCGGATTTCTGGCGCAAGCGCTTGCAACCGCTGTTCCGCGCCGGCAACGGTGAGCCCCTGACCCTCGGTTATGTGGCGGTGACGGGGGGACGGGTCATCGGCCACATCCTGGCCGAGGGGCGCGCGTGGGAATTCGGCTCGCCGATGTGCGGCTGGATTTTCGCCATCGGCGTGCATCCGGACTACGCCCGCCGCGGCGTGGGACTGGCGCTGTGCCGGGAGGTGTGTTTGGCCTTCAAGAAGCGCGGCATTCACACCATTCGCACCATGGTGCGCAAAGATGATGTGGACGTGCTGAGCTTCTTCCGCGCCTCGGGGTTTCATGCCGGGCCGTTTATTGAGCTGGAACTGGAAATGAAAGAGTAAGGGCTGGAAGATGCTCTCGCGGAGAGCGCTGAAATTTTAAAACCACCAAGGCACCAAGAGCACAAAGTTTTTTGTAAAGGCCGGTAATCCAACAGGCAGAAGTTGGATTTCGCGTGATGGTGTGATTCCGTTATTTTGGGTAGGTGTTCCATACAGGATGTTGGGTTCCAGAGAACTTTTAGTTGGTTTTTGGGTTAGACATGTTATATTTAATTTAAATGATATAACATCTCTAACTAAGTTAAACTTAGTGAGGTTGGTATGTATAAATTATCCAAAGTTTCCCAAAAAGGCGGAATCATTATTCCAAAAGAAATCCGCGAGAAAATTGGCCTGGAGCCCGGGATGCTGGTGGCTTTTATAGAGGATAATGGAGGCTTTCGGGTCGTTCCCGTTCCCAAAAATCCAATAAAATATGCCAGAGGTATGTTGAAAAAATATGGAAAGGAATCTTTGACAAAGATATTGCTTGAAGAGCGCAGAAAGGATAATGAAAGAGAAGAAGCCGAAATAGCCAGATGGATGAAATAGGGGGAAGCCCTGGTGAACAAAAAAATTGTACTTGATACTCATGCCTTGATCTGCTATTTGAAGGATGAACCAGGAGCAGACGAGGTAGAAAACGCCTTTGAAAAAGCTCAAAATAAAGAGATTGTGCTTTTACTGAATGTGGTTAATTTGGCCGAAGTTAGATACATCATAGAACGGCGATTCGGTGAATCCGCGGCACAAGAATTTGTAACGACGCTGTCGTCTTTGCCCGTTGAAATTGTAAATGTTGAAAAATCGTTGGCATTGTTGGCTGCTCAAATCAAAGCCAAAACACCAATTTCTCTCGGCGATTGTTTCTGTGCTGCGACGGCGATGCAGTTTGAGGCATCGCTGATGACTGGAGATTTGGAATTTAAAAAACTGGAAGATCAGATTGACATTTACTGGTTACCGCTGAAATCTTGAAATAAAAGAGCCAAAAAACGCCCGGCACTTTCAAAGTGCCTGGCGTTTGGTGAGGGTTTTAACCGAAACCAGGAATTCATCATGTCAGATAAACCTAAAATTCTGGTCGATTTTGCGCACGACCGTCAGGTGCTGACCATCACGCTGAATGCGCCGAAGGGCAATGTGATCGACCGGCAGATGATGCAGGAAATCCGGATGGTGGTGGATGGCGAAGCGCGGCAGCCGCAGGTCAAGCTGTTGGTGTTCAAAGGCGCGGGCAGCCATTTTTCCTTCGGCGCCAGCGTGCCGGAGCATCAAAAAGAGTATGTCAAAGACATGCTCTCTACCTTTCACGATCTGTTCCGGGCGCTGATCGATCTCAGCAAGCCGCTGACAGCGGTGGTGCGGGGACAGTGTCTCGGCGGCGGGCTGGAACTGGCCGCGTTCTGCAACTGGATTTTCGCCTCTGAAGATGCCCGTTTCGGTCAGCCGGAAATTCAGCTTGGGGTGTTCCCGCCGGTGGCGTCGCTGGTGCTGCCGCACCGGGTGGGGCAGTCGGCCGCCGACGATCTCAACCTGACCGGCCGATCCCTTACGGCGCAGGAGGCCAGAGCCATCGGGCTGGTGTATTCGGTTTCGGCCGATCCCGAGCAGGCGCTGGAGGAATTTGTGCAGGCGCACATCCTGCCGAAGAGCGCCGTGGCGCTGCAGTTTGCCTTCAGCACATCGCGCTATCTCATGCACGAACAGTTCCTGAAGCATATCGCCGCGGTGGAGCGGCTGTATGTGGAAAGGCTGATGGAGACGCGCGACGCCAATGAGGGCATCGCGGCGTTTCTGGAGAAGCGGAAACCGGTGTGGATGAATGAATGAATCGTGGAGAACGCGGAGGGCGCGGAGTTTTTTAAAACCACAAAGGCACAGAGAGCATAAAGTTTTTGTGAAAGTTGGTAAGATGAAGATGGCAGGCAGTTGGCAGTAGGCGGCAGGCGAGAAAGTGTAGGGATGAAACCAATGCTAAAAAATCCCCGCGCCCGCTGCGTCTCTGCGAGAGACATTTTGAATGGCCTGATGTGAGAATCCAAAGGTAGCCAATCATGCAGCCATTCGATTTCAAGGATAACATTGTCATCATCACCGGCGTGAGCGGTGGCATTGGCATGGCGACGGCGAAGGCGTTCATCGCGAGTGGGGCGCGGGTGATCGGGGCCGATGTCAAACCGCCGGCCGAATCGGTGGCCAATCTGCAGTTTTTCCCGGTGGATGTGGGCGACTTTGCGGCGGTGGGAAAATTTGTGCAGCAGGTGCTCGACGCCGAGAAACGCATCGACTGTCTCATCAACAACGCCGGCATTTCGCGGGATGCGGTGGTGTGGAAGATGAGTGAAGAAGAATGGGATGCGGTGCTGCGCGTGAATCTCAAAGGCGCGTTCAATTTCATTCATCATGTAGCGCCGCATTTTAAAGAACGGCAAGCCGGCAAGATTGTCAACATATCGTCGATCAATGCGCTGCGGGGCAAGCTGGGCCTGGTGAACTACTCCGCCTCCAAGGCCGGGCTCATCGGCCTGACGCGAACCGTGGCCAGGGAGCTCGGGCGCTACAACGTCAATGTCAATGCGGTGGCGCCCGGGTTTATCAAGACGCCGCTGACCCTGCGGCTGCCGCAGAAATTTCTGGATCAGGCGGTGGAAGAGACGGTGCTCGGCCGGCTGGGTGATCCGGAAGACGTGGCCCATGTGGTGCTGTTCCTGTGCTCGGAGCTGGCGAAGCATATCACCGGGCAGGTGATCGTGGTGGACGGCGGACAGATGGTGTAATCGCAGAGATCGCGGAGAATTTTTTAAACCACAAAGGCACAAAGGACACAAAGATTATTTTTGAATAAAACAGCTCGAAAAAATGCTTTGGAAGTTATCTGTATTTGCGAGCCCGCGCATGCGGGCGAAACAATCTCCCCGCTTCTCCCAAGGAGATCGCCACGCCTCCGCCAGGCGGCGGAGGCTCGCGATGACGGGTGGGAGCATTATTTGAATCTTTCTCCCCGAGGAGAGAAGTTCCTTCGTGCTCTTTGTGCCTTTGTGGTGCATCCATTCTTAACGTATGGGAAACGAAGATGACACGCAACGAAAAGCCGATTTTCGACGAGTGGCAGGGCAAGTCGCTGGAGGAGGTGCTGGCGATTTGCCGGGATCTGGTGGAGGATCCGGATTATCCGACGGTGAAAAAATGGCGCGAGCGGGGTGGCAAGGTGCTGGGCCATTTTCAGGTGTACTTTCCAGAGGAGATCGCCCACGCCGCCGGTATGCTGCCGGTCAAAATCAACGGTGCGCAGGTGGATGGCATGGAGGCGGATTCGCATTTCGGCTCCTACCTGTGCTCCATCATCAAAACGTCGCTGGAGCTGGCGCTGACCCACCGTCTCGAACTCGACATGTTCGTGTCGCATCCCATCTGCGACGCCGCGCGCAACCTGGCGGCCATCTGGGAGCGCAACATGCCCTACAAAAGCCAGATTCTCTACCTGCCGCAGAATCCCAATTCCGACCATTCGGTGCAGTACCTGCGCGACGAATACGCGCGGCTTAGAGCCGATATCGAGGAGGTGGTCGGACGCAAGGTGACTGACGAGGCGTTGCGGCATTCCATCGAGGTGTACAACGAGAGCCGGCGACTGTTTCGGCGGTTGTACGACATCAAGCGCGAGCGGCCGTGGCTGATCACCGCGGACGAGGCGTATGTGCTGGTGCAACTGGCCGGTTTCCTGCCGCGCGAGGAGTTCAACGAACTGATGCGCGCGCTGCTGCCGCAAATCGAACAGCGGCCGGCGAAGAAGCAGGACAAGATGCGTGTCGTGTTCGAGGGCGGTTTTTGCGAGTGCCCGCCCATCGACCTGCTGCAGACCATCGCGCGGTCGTGTTATGTGGTGGACGACGATCTGCTCATCGGCCTGCGCTGGATTCAGGACGAGGTGCCCACGGACGGCGATCCCCTGTGGAATCTCGCCGACGCCTACATCAATCATTCGTCGTACAGTCCGGTACAGCACGATGCGCGCAAGCCCAAGGAGAAGATGCTGCTGCAGCGCATCCGCAACGCCAACGCCGAGGCGGCGATCCTGGCGGCGGCGAAAATGTGCGAGCCCGGGCTGGAAGAGCAGGTGACCTACAGCAAAACCCTGGACAAAGAGGGCATCCCGTATTTCGTGACCGAGTTCGAGGAGAACCAGACGACGTTCGATCATCTGGGGATTCAACTGGAGACGTTTTTGGAGAATATTTTGTTTGATTGATTGGGATTGCCATAAAGGCACGAAGGACGCAAAGAAAAGCGGACACGGATGACACGGATGGCGCTCTGCTCGCGTGAAGAGGGCGGTTTGAACCGCGGAGAGATTTTTATTCACTACAAGCCATGAAAAGCATAAAGCAAGCATCAAATTCCTTTAAGGCGCTTTAGCGTTTTCCCTATTTGAGCCATGCGATTGATCGCGCGGCGGTTTTGATCTGCGCTCTCAGCGTCCCTGCGAGAGAATCAAAAATATCGCTGAAAAGTCAGCGGCACAATGAAACGGAGGCCCTGAATCATGCCGGAAAACCAATCAAACCATCAAAACGGGATCGTCGGCCGCGGGAACAAGGACGGTGCGAACCTGTTCCGCCAGTGGTTTCGCGAGCTGACCGAAATCGCAGAGCGAGGCGAATGGGCCGCCTACGTTTTCGTGATGGGCAGCTTCAACGAAGTTCTCAAAGCGTTCGACCTGCCGGTGGTGTTCCCGGAAATCAATTCGCTGCAGACGGCGGTGCGCAAGGTGGCGCACGAATACCTGAACGAAGCCGAAGACTACGGCTATTCGCCCGACATCTGCGGCTACGTGAAGGCGGACGTGGGCGTGCAACTGCGCGGCGGTGAGCATCCCATGGGCCGCATTCCCAAACCTGGACTCGCGGTGCTGACCAACGCCTGCAACACCTACATCAAATGGGCCGAAATCTGGGAGCGCATGTACGACATCCCGGTGTTCGTGGTGGATATCCCGGGATCGCGTTCATTGGATTATGGGCACGACAAATCGAGCCCGTCCTTCTACAACGATGTGAAATACGTGGCGACGCAGATCCGTGAATTGATCACGCTCTGCGAGCAGCTCACCGGCAAGAAATTCGATATTGATAAATTCCGGCAGGTGCTGCAATACGCCAACGACATGAGCGTGGGCTGGCGCGATATACTCGAGGCCAACCAGAACCGGCCGGCGGTGTTCAACGCGCTCACCGATGGCACCATCTATCTCGGCGTGGCCAACGGCTTCCGCGGCATGCGTGAGGGCAGCGAATATTTCAAGAACCTGGTCGAGGAGATGAATTTCAAGGTGCAGGAGGGCATCGGCACCCTCACCGAGGAGCAGTTCCGGCTGGTGTTTGTCGGCGTGCCCTGCTATCCGATCTTCCGGCGCTTCAACGAGTTTTTCACCGAGTGGGGCGGCGTGTTCGTGCATTCGACCTACCTGTGGTTCGCGTCCGGCGGCACCAACATCGGGTTCGAATACGATCTGGTCAATCCCATCGAGAGTCTGGCCGAGGGCGTGCTGCTGAGCGTGCGCGATGCCATGGACAGCATGTTCCATCAGGAGCAGGCGATTTTGCACATGATCGACCACTTTCAGATCGACGGCGTGGTGTACCATCCCATCAAGAGCTGCCGCACGGTCTCGACCGGCCTGGCGGACGGGCGTTATCACGTCATGGCGCAGCGGGATGTGTCCACGCTGTTTCTGGAATCGGATATGATGGATCGCCGGGTGGTTTCCGAAGCGCAGATGAAGAACCGCATCGATGCGTTTTTTGAAGGGATGATCTCGCGGCAGCAGCGGGTGCAGGCTTGAAGTTGTGATCCACCACGAAGACACAAGAGAGCACAAAGAAGTGAAGTTATTTTTTTGAGTGGTGGGCGGTACGCGGTAAGCAGTAAGCAGTAGGCAGTAGGCAGTAGGCACCTTCAAGGTAGCAGCTGTCTCGATGGCCCAGGGACTCTGCGAGAGCCCTGCGCCCCTCCGAGAAGATTATGAACCTGGCGGCTTTGCGCCTTTGCGTGAACTATATTTAATCGCTTCGTGTTCTTGGTGCCTTTGTGGTAAAATAAAAATCAACGGAGGATCAAGATGGCATACGCGGCAGGTGTGGATGTGGGTTCGACACAGACGAAGGCGGTGATTATCAACGAAAAGAAAGAGATCGTCGGCCGGGCGCTGATCGACACCGGCGCGAATGTGACCGCGGCGGCAGAAAACGCCTACCGGTTGGCGCTGCAAAATTCTGGCGTGATGGAGGAAGAGGTGGAGTACGTGGTGGGCACCGGCTACGGCCGCTACAAAGTCACGTTTGGCAACAAGCAGGTGACGGAAATCTCCTGCCACGGCCGCGGGGCGGTGCACATGTTTCCGGGCACGCGCACGGTGCTGGACATGGGCGGGCAGGACAGCAAGGCCATCCGGGTGAACGAAAAGGGCGAGATTCTGGATTTTTGCATGAACGACAAGTGCGCCGCCGGCACGGGCCGCTTCCTGGGCGCGGCCGCCATGGCGTTAGACATCCCGCTGCCGGAGCTGGGCCCCACGGCGCTGAAGGCCACCAAACCGGTACGCATTTCCACCACCTGCACGGTGTTTGCCGAATCGGAGGTGCTGTCGTGGCTGGGCAAGGGCAAGAAAATCGAGGACATTCTCTGGGGCGTGCATGTGTCCATCGCCTCGCGGACGATTGGCTTGCTGCGGCGCGTGGGCATCGAAGAGGAGATCACCTTCACCGGCGGGGTGGCAAAGAACATCGGCATGATCCGGGCGCTGGAAGAGGCGCTGGGCAAAACGCTGAACGTTAGCGACGATTCGCATTTTATGGGCGCGCTGGGCGCGGCGCTGTTCGCTCTGGATCACATCAAGGCGAGCCGCAAGCCGGGAAAGAAGGTGGTGGTGTAATGAGTTTTTTTACCACAAAGACACAAAGCGCACAAAGGCCAAAGCGAACACGGATAACGCGGATTTGCGCGGATGGAGGTCTGCTTGTATAAAGATGGCGATTTGAACTACAATCTATGAAGAGTCCAAAGAAAAAATTGAAATCTTTGAAGGCGCTTCAGCGTTTTTCCCGAATTGAGCCGTGCGATTCATCGCGCGGCGGTTCTGATCTGAACTCCGCATGCCCTGAGGCCCAGATAAATATCCAGATAAAACATAAGATAATAAAATAATAGGAAATGTAATTATGACCTTCTGCACAGCGATCAATTGCATGGATGGCCGGGTGCAGTTGCCGGTGATTCGCTATCTACAGCAGCGCTTCGGCGTGGAGTATGTGGACACCATCACCGAGCCGGGACCGAACCGGATTCTGGCCGAGCGCACCAATGCAGCGCTGGTGCAATCGATTCTCACCCGGCTGAACATTTCGGTGGAAAAACACGGCTCGCTCGGCATTGCGGTGGTGGGCCATCACGACTGCGCCGGTAATCCGGCCTCCCGCGAGGAGCAGGTACAGCACATCGCGCAAGCGGTGGAATTCCTGCGCGGTCAATATGCCGGCATGGAGATCATCGGGCTGTGGGCGAATGAGCGCTGGCAGGTGGAGGAGGTTTGACTCACCACATAGTCAGAAAGGGTTAGGCGAAATAAGACACCAGGCACTTTCAAGGTGCCTGATGTCTCGAGTAGTTCCCGTCCCTTGTGGGCGGGCGTTCTGCGGCAGGATTTCGGTTTAGTTGATGTAATGATTGCGGTGGCCAATACCACCGGCCCACGAGGGGCCGTGGCAACATTCCATTGAATTCGTGAAATCAAATACTTCGAATCACCGTTCATTCGAGGATACAATTATGGCCATTACATTGGGACTGGATGTCGGCTCGACCTACACCAAGGCGGTGTTGCTGGATGAGCAGCAGCAGATTCTCGCCAAATGGATGCAGCCCACCGGGCACCGCATCCGCGAGGTGGCGGAAGAAGTCACCAACAACGTGGTGAAAGCCGCGGGACTCCGCCGGGATGAGGTGGCGTACATCATCACCACCGGCTATGCCCGGCATCAGGTGCCGTTCCGCGATCTGCAGGTGACCGACCTGACCGCCACGGCGCGCGGCGCGCGGTTCCTGTACCCAAACACCCGCACGGTGCTCGATATCGGCGGGCAGACCATGAAGGCCAGCCGCATCGATGAGAGAGCCAAAGTGCAGACGTTCCGGCTCAACGACAAGTGCGCCTCCGGCACCGGCGCGTTTCTGGAAAAAACGGTGCGCTATATGGGATACACCACCGAGGACATCGGCTCGCTGCTGAAGCTGGCCAAGCAGAGCGTGCCCATTTCCGGCGTGTGTGCGGTATTTGCCGAGTCCGAAGTGATCAACCACCTTTCCAACGGCGTGCCGCCGGAGGAGATCATGTACGGCTCGGTGCTGTCGCTGATGGACCGCGCGGTACAGCTCATGCGGCGCATCAAGGCCGCGCCGGAGTTTACCCTGCTGGGCGGCATTCTGCGCTGGGAAACCATGGCCAATGCCATCCGCAAGCGCATGGATACCGAAGTAAACGTGCCACCGGGCGACATGCCGCAGTTCACCGCCGCGCTGGGCTGCGCGCTGCTGGGACAGGTGCGGCTGAAAAAACTGGCCGCGGAATCGAAAACCACCACAGCGCCGGCCTGATGGCCACTGCGGAGAGGCTCATGAAGAAACCCGAACCCGAAACCCGCGCCACGGCCTGTTCGGTGGAGGCCAGCGGCGCGCTGTCGTGCCACTTGGAAACGGATGCGGCCCTGTTCGCCACCGGCTGGGAGCGGCGGTTTATTGCCGAGCCGCAGCGCGCCGAAGAGATGGCGCAGATGTACCGCGAGCTCGGCTTTGCCGTCCGTCTGGAGCCAGTGAAGCTGATCAACCTCAAAAACCAATGCGCCGGCTGCCAGGTGGTGTTCGAGAAATTCCTGGCGGTGTACACCAAAAAAGAGGGGACGTGATGGGGCATTCTGTAGCTCACCACAAAGGCACAAAGAGCACGAAGAAAAGCGGACACGGATGACACAGATCACGCGGATGGGTACGGATTTGGGGGAGGATATCACCGCGCGATCAAACAGGATTTCTGCCCCCGTTTTCTCTTTTTGATGGAATCTTTCTGATCCGGTGAATTTTTCAGACACCGTTACAAACGGTGTCTGATTTATCTCTGTACCGTCTCTATATCCTATCCATTCACTTTCCCTAATCTCCCCGTCCTAATTCGCTTTGAGCTGGCCGAAGTGGTTTTTACCTTATGACCTCTTACCCAGCAATGGTGTGAGGAGCCACGAGGAACACTAGCGGTTATGCGATTCGAACGTATCATCGGGATTTCGGTGCTGTCGTTGTTGGTGTGCCGCGGGCCGGCGATGCCGCAAACGGTCACGGTGCAGAAGCGTCTCGATGGACAGGCTACCATTTACCGGCTGAGCAACGATAAACTCGAAGTGAGCCTTTGGTTTGAGAACGGGCAGTTGCGCTTGGAGCGGGTGGCTGCCCTGGAAGACTGGCTGAAACAATACGGCAGTCGCCGGCTGGCCGTGGAGCTGGATGGCGGTTTCGAGATCGATGTGCAATGGACTGGCTGGCGGATGCCGGGCAAAGCGCACAACGCAGACAATCCGCTGCGCATCACTCAATCGGCGTTTGAGCTGACGGGCGATCGCATCGAGCAGGAAGGCGGCGCGCGGCGGCTCATCCTCGAGGGGCGGTTGCTCAACGGCGCGTTCGAGGTGCGGCTGGTGTCTCGGCTGGCGCCGGGCGATTTTTTCGTGCTCCGAAAAATTGCCGTGCGCGATCCGAAGGCGCGGCGGCATTTCCTGCGCTGGCTGTGGCCGCGCAGCGGCTTTTTATTCGGCCGGATGACGATTCTGAAATCCGGAGGCTTCGGCAATCCGCTGGCGATTGCCACAGACGACGGCGGCGCGTTTTTCGGGCTGGAATTTCCGGCGGGCACCAACCGCCTGAAGGCAAAAGCCGAACACAGAACCCGCATCCGCTGCGGGCAGGAATTCGGCGTGCTCATCGACAACACGTGGATCGAAAGCGAGTGGGCCGTGACCGGCCTCACGCCCAACCGCAATGTGCGGCTGTGGTTTTACCGGTATCTCGATGATATCCGCGTGGCGCCGCTGCGGCCGTTCCTGCTGTACAACACCTGGTACGGCGTGCGTTCGCCCGAATACACCCAACGGCCAGAGGACGTGATGAACGAAGCGCACCTGTTGCGCATCATCCGCGATTTCCGCCGCGAGATGCTGGAAGAGCGCGGGCTGCGGCTGGATGCGTTCGTGCTGGATGCCTGATGGGATGTGTACAAAAGCAACTGGCGGCTGCGGCCGGCCGAGTTCCCCAATGGCCTGCGGCCTATCCGTGAAGCGCTGAACGAGATGGGCACGCAACTCGGTATCTGGCTCGGGCCCATCGGCGGCTATTCGTACCGCCGCTGGCGCGTGGACTGGATACGCGAGCACGGCTGCGAAACCGTGCGCGATCAGCTCTGCCTGGCCGGCAAGAATTACCACGCGCTGTTCAAAAAACGGGTGGTGGATTTCGTCGCCCGCGACAGCGTGGGCTATTTCAAATGGGACGGCATCCAGTTTTCCTGCAGCGAGCCGGATCACGGTCATCCCGTGGGCCTTTATTCGCGGCGCGCGGTCATGGAAGCGGTCATCGATCTGTGCCGGGCCGTGCGCGAAAAAGATCCCGACATTTTCCTCAACATCACCTCGGGCACCTGGCTCAGCCCGTGGTGGCTGAAATACGCCAACCAGATCTGGATGCAGGGGCGTGATTACGGCTACGCCAACGTACCGTCTATCAGCCGCCGCGACGCCGCCATCACCTACCGCGATGTGGTGCTGTACGAAAATTTCGGCAAAAACGATTTCTGGTTTCCCATTGCAAACCTCATGACTCACGGTATCATCAAGGGGCACCTGCAGAAGCTCGGCGGCGAGCGCGAGCCCATCGACAAATTCACCGACAACGCCATTCTGTACTTCGCCCGCGGCGTGTCCATGTGGGAGCTGTATATTTCGCCGAACCTGCTCACAGATGCAGAGTGGGATGCCATCGCCGGGGCCATCCGGTGGGCGCGTGACCGGTTTGAGGTGCTCATGCACACGGCCATGATCGGCGGCAATCCCGGGCGCCGAATCGCATTTGAATGCGTTAGCAAAATGTCCTGGCATTCCATGCCGCCGCGACCCTAACCGGCGGATGAGGTGGTGAAGCAGGTACAGATAGCCGCGTAAATCCTCGATCTGAACCCATAGAAGCTGCTTTGTTTTTGGGAGCAGCATAAAAAAGCGACGCATCCGCGGCACAGGCCGTCAGATGCGTCGCCTCTGGATTTCGAGCGGCTATGGGAGGAATCGCGTTAGTTGCTGGCTTTGAGGAACTCGATGATTTTTTCTGCTTCCACCGCCGTTAAATTCGCTCGAGTGCGCATGTGCATAACCGCCACTTCCCACTGTGCATCGGTCAGATTGGCCGGCGGCCGGATGTTATGGCAGCGGATGCAATTATCGCCCCAGAGTTGAGCGCCCGGTTGTTGCTTAATCGGGGTATTCCCTGCACAGTTGGTTAGGACAACCAAGAGGCCGCTTATAGCGATAACAGTCAAAAGCCCTTTCCATGAAGATGATTTTTCTGATGTGTTCATAACCATCGCCTCCTGTCTATATTTATTAAAAACCTAATGCAAATTGGGTAATGAAACGCGAGGTTTTTTCCTCTTCACCGTCTGGATGAGTACTGCTGAAAGATTGCCATGCAAATTTAAACATGCTGCTTGGTGAAACCCAGTAATCGATGCCAAACGAAATGCGTTTCATGTCAGCACTCATGGGGATTTCCTCTAAATCTGGGCGGTCCAGTTGGTCATACCGAACAATGAATTCAAGATTGCGCCAGAAGTTATTTTCAAGGTTAGTAGGTTGATAGGCAAATTGAGCATACCATGCGCTGCTTTTATTTTCATAATTAAGAGGCGCAATGTTGGGATTATCAATATTTAACAGTACCCATTGAGCCCGCAGATCGATTTTTCCTTTTAAGGTTGGCCAATCGCCAATATAATTTAAATCAAGAACATGGTGCGTGGCGCGAACATTTTCGAACTCTGTACCTTGGGTGCCGACTTTGGCCGTCATATAACTATAACCAACCTCGAACTTTGGGGTTAAAAAATAAGCAATTCGTCCGCCAACGGCCTTGTCGTCGTTGTTATCGTTAGAGTTAAAGAAATTGAGCAGACCGAACGCCTGAGGAATTGGCTCCCCTTCATCCATTGGCGCCATTATGCTATTATTGTCACTAATCTCAATTGTACCTTCATTTCCGTTGTGTTCACTTGGTTGGACTAATTGAGGACCATTGGTTAGAAAAAACGTATAAGTCATTTTGGAATTTCCAACCGGTAAACCACCTCTCAATTGCAATCCCAGTTGCGTGCCGCCCAATAAGTTAACGCCGGCTGGTGAAATTCCCAGAGGCATGTCTGGCAATTTATTAATCCACGCTGGATGGATCCGTTCAGAGAAATAGTTAATAGGATTTAGAAACTTCCCCATGCCCAACATGGCATAATCGTTAAAAATATAAAAGATTTGGGCGTATTCCAGCCCAAAATCTAAACCGCCTCGGTTAAAGCCAACTTCCAGTTCGCCTTCGAAGAAAATGTTTTCCCCTTGCTTCCAAAGGAAAATTGGGCTAAAGGATGTTTCGAAGTTAGAGGTAGCGTTTTGGCTATTTTCAAAGGTCGTGTAACCAAATCCTTTAATCAGGAATTTACTTGATGGCACCGTGCTTGATTGCGCATGTGTCTGTTCTACTGCCATGACGAGGACCAAAATAGCCCACACACCCAGTCTGTATTTCATCATTACCCTCCTTAAATTAAAGAAATTCAATATATTTTATTTTGACTTTTTAGGTTTCAGTGTTCTTAAATATCGTACTATTTGCCAACGTTGTTCTTCGCTCAGGATATCTTTGAAAGCCGGCATTGGAGTACGTCCATGGGTTATTTTCCAGAATATTTCCCCATCGGTTTGCTTTTGAAATTCCGGCAATAAGAAATTGGCCGGCTTTTTGGGCAGAAACTTGCCCGCCATGCCGTCGCCCTTGCCAGAGGTGCCGTGGCATGTGGCGCACTGCAGTTGATAAATTTTCTTTCCCAGTTGGATGATGTCTTTGGTTGCTGGTATCGGATTTTTCAACTTCTTGGCTTCTGTTGGAGCGGTCCACCCCTTCGAGTCACTGGACGGTCGGCTACTGGCCTGGACGGGTACAATATAGCTGATCAGGATTACGAAAACGATCAGCAGCAGATTTCCAATCTTTTTGCGATTGTATTTCATGATTATGCTCCTCAGGTTTATGGGGTTAGCTTTGGATTTTATCGAACCTTTACCACTGTTAAGTCAAATACTGTGCCGCAAATACCAGTAAATTTCTATACTTCTTTAACTGGCGAAATAACAGTAGGTTATTTGTGTTCTTCCGGAAGAGCACAAATCGGAGAATCTTGCAAAAATGCAAGACTTTTTGCAGCGAAGTTTGCAAACCTGCAGAATGGAGAAAGGGCGTTACTGGTTCAACAAGGCCGGCTATTGCCTTAAATCTTCAGGCAAGAAAGTGAGCGGATCAAAGGGGAATTCAGAACGGATGTGATATTGGTGGAAAACGATCGGTCGGATTGGCGCGAAACCCCGCGCGGTCGGCGGTGGCGCAGCGGCTCACCGCAGGTTTTTGCGTTTTTGCAAATACGCATTTTTGCGCGTTTCATCGAAATATTTGAGAGCATTGCCGAGACTTTCGCCGGAAAATGAGTCGAGAGGATTTTCAATGAATGCAATCACAAAAATGAGCATCATGCTTTGAAATATCGCGCAAAATCCAGCCGACGGCGGTTTTGGCAAAGCGTTCCTCGCGCTGGATGAGCGCCGCGCATGCGTCATGAATGTATGGATAATATTTCGACTGCGAGGTCAGCACTACGAACGGCACCACGGATGACCGGGCCTGCCACAAATTATGAGCTTCCTTCCACGCCGCGATCGCGCGTGCCCACGCTTCCCCGTGCTTCCGGATGGTCGGCCCGAGCACGCGCACACAGAACCAATTGCAGATATTCCAGTCAAAAATCCATTCGTTTTGAAATAGTGCTTCGTACCGGGGCAGTGCCTTTTGCCAGGGTAGCTTATGGTACAAAAAGAGCTGGATGAACAGGATGCCGGCCAGTTTGTCTTCGGCGACGGGCTGTTTGAAAAAGGTTAGCGCCAGCTCCAACTGTTCTTCGAGAGGCCATTGATCGATGCCGTGGCTTTTGTGCCATTCGATCAAAAGTTCCCGGTTTTTGGGAATGCCGACCCCTCGGAAAGGGATGACGCCCTTCATGTAGTTTTCCCACTAGCGCCTCATTTTTTCGCTGGCTACGGCATCCAGGGCTTGCTGGTGCTTGCGGATGAGGTCTTGAAAAAGCGGGTTCATGCCTTTCCTGGTTTTGAAATTATGCAATCAGCCGGAATCAAAAGCGACATCTCGCAGAGCGGCCCGGATGCCCGGAGAGTCTTCTCGCGGATTTCGCAAGAGAATCCGCAGGGCCTCATTTTCAAGCCAACCCGAATGGAACGGATGACGCGGATGTTCGTGGAGCTCCATTTTATGAGACAGTGTGAATCACCAAAAAGTGATACGCAATGAGAGGCGCGCCGGCTGAACAGGTACAATTTTTGTGCGCCTGTTCCGTTATCCTTGTTCCATCCGCGGCAATTCGAGACTTAAAAAATCGTTCTCCTGCCGAATGGGCCGCTGTGTGAGATTCCGGCATGCCGTCGTCCACCTGTGGGCGGTCGTCGGAAGCCGGAATGCCCAGTTTCTGTTAGCTACCAATGAAGAGTTCAATCTTATTGAAAAGCATTAAAGCCGGGGAGTACTGTTTCGATAGCCGCCATTAGGCCGGTGAAGCGCCCGCCCCACTCTCCAGCGGCCATTGTCAGCGGTCCGGTTCCTGGATGCCGAGCTGGCTCATCTTGCGGTACAGGGTGGAGGGATCGATGCCCAGCTCACGGGCGGTTTTTTCTTTATTCCACTGGTTGTCGTTCAGGATTTTCAGAATGTGATTGCGCTCGTAAATCTTCATGGCCTCTTTGAGGTTGGGCTGCGTCGATACCGGCAGCCGGTTCCCCTGCAGTTGCGATGGCAAATCGTCCACTTCCACATGCGGACCGCTGCCCAGGATCATCGCCCGCTCGATGACGTTGCGCAGTTCGCGGATGTTCCCTGGCCAGTTGTATGCCATGATCTGCTGCATGGCAGCAGGGGAAATGCCGGCATAGTTCTTTTTGAGCTCCTTGTTGAATTTTTGCACGAAATAGTCCGCCAGCAGCGGGATGTCCGAAAGGCGCTCGCGCAGGGGCGGCAGGTGAATTTCAAAAACCGCGATGCGGTAGTACAGGTCCTCGCGGAACTGCCCTTCATTGACCATCTTTTGCAGGTCTTTGTTGGTTGCGGCGATGATGCGCGCCTGCACCGGGATCGGCCGGGTGCCGCCAACCCGGAAAAACTCCCGCTCCTCCAGCACGCGCAGCAGCTTGCTCTGCAGCGCCAGCGGCATCTCCGAAATCTCATCCAGCAGCAGAGTGCCCTCGCCGGCGACCTCGAAAAAGCCCTCTTTGGTGCGGGTGGCGCCGGTAAACGCGCCCTGCTCATGGCCGAATAGCTCGCTCTCCAGCAACGTTTCCTGAAAGCCTGAACAGTTCAGCGCCAGAAACGGCTTTTCTTTGCGCGGGCTGGAGTTGTGAATGGCCTGGGCGACCACTTCTTTGCCGGTGCCGGATTCGCCGCAGATGAGCACCGTGCTCGAGGTCGGCGCGACTTTCTGAATCATCTCAAACACGCGCTGCATGGCCGGACTTTTGCCCACCAGCGGCAGGGTCTCGCTGTCGCGGAAAATTTCCCGCCGCAGCAGTTGAATCTCGCGCTGCAAATTCTGAAATTCTTCAATGCGCTCGATTTTGCGCAGCAGGTCTTCGATGACCAGCGGCTTGAGAATATAATCGGCCGCGCCTTTGCGAAACGCCTCGACGGCCGTCTCCAGCGTGCCGAAAGCGGTCATCATGATGATGGTGCAGGCGGGGTTCATCTGCCGCAGGTCGTCGAGGATTTCCACACCGTTCTTGCCGGGCAACACGATGTCCGAGAGCACGATATCGGGCATGAATTCGCGGAACGCTGCCAGTCCGTCCTCTGCCGTGGGAGCCGTCCGGCATTCGTAGCCCTGTTGCGTGAGTAGCATGCCCAGGTCTTCACGGAACAGGTCCTCATCGTCGATGATCAGAATTTTTTTGCTCATGATCGTTTTATCTCACGTGGTTTTGCGAATCTTTCGAGGAATTCGTACCGGCAGGGAAATGGTAAAATGGCTGCCCCTGTCGGGTTCGCTACTGAAATGAATTTTCCCGCCGTGCGCCTGAATGATTTGATGGATGATGAACAGCCCGAGACCGGAGCCGTTTTCTTTGGTGGTAAAAAACGGCTGAAAGATTTTTTTGGCAATGGTCTCGTCCATGCCCTTTCCGGTGTCGATGAAATGCACCCGGATCGTTCCTTTATTGTACTCGCTGCGGATGGTGAGCGTGCCTTTGCCAGCCATGGCTTCCAGCGCGTTGAGACCGATATTCAAAAACACCTGCTTGAGCTGATCGCGAATCGCCATCGTCATTGGCATCTGTGCATCAAACTCATATTCGATTTTGCAATGCTTTGCCAGTTTGTGGTACTTGAGCAGCTCGATGGTTTCGGCCAGCACCTGATTGACATCGCACGGGCCGCGCTCTTCTTTAGAGGGCCGGCCGATTTGCGAAATGCCGCGCACAATCCGTTCGATGCGTGCGATCTCCTTTTTCAGCAATGTGATGCTTTGCTGCAAAAACTCCGGTGACGGGTTTTGGGACATCAAATGCAGCCGGGTGGAAAGGGAGGCCAGCGGATTGCCGACTTCATGAGCAATGCCGGCGGACATGGTACCCAGCGTCACCATTTTCGCCGCGTGGATCATTTCAGCTTCCATGATCTTTTTCTCGGTGATGTCCTGAATCAGCGCCACCACCTGGTAAATCTGACCTTCCCGATCCTTCAAAGGCGCCAGGGTGAACTGATAAAACCGCTGTTCGCCATTGGCATTGATCCGCTCGCGCTCGAACACCCGGTGCTGACCGTCTTTCAGAGTTTGCGCCGCTTCGCCGTCGGTTCCCCCCAGCAACTTTTGCAATTCTTTTTTCAGCGAGGCCTTGCTCGAAGCATTCAATCCAAACCAGGTGCTCACCGGCTCATTGTACCAGATGGGTTCCAGACTGGTATTGAAAATCACCAGTCCGGCACCAGTGGATTGCAAAACCTGATCCAGTTTTTGACGTTCTTCGCGCGTTTGGCGCTCTTCCTGTCGAAGATGCTCCATGATGTTGGTGATGAAATACGCCGTCAGACTCATAATGAAAAACTGCAAGATAATCATGCTCCAGACGTAAAGGGGGTAATGAGCAGTATGCAGAATTTGCCTGGGCTCGTCAGTATGCGGAAAGATATTCAATGTGTAGTGGGGAATCAAATGCGATAGCTCTGCCAGGGCTAGGCCGCTATACAATGCAAACGAGATGAGCACAACGATATAGCACTTGTGTCTTTCCAGCAAGATACCGCTGAGAATAATATGGAAAATGTATAAAAAAGAAAGCGGATTTTCCAGCCCGCCGGAAAAGTGTAGCATAAGGGTCAGAAAAATCAAATCGATGACGATCTGGATTTCTCGCAGGTAGCTGTAGAAAATTTTTTTGTTGAGGAAATAGGTATAAACAATGTTGGAAACAATGAGCAGCCCAACCAGACTGATCAAGTACGGGAAGGTTGTGGGCACAAGGTAGTGGTAATAATATACCGATAGATAAATCAGCACCAGAGCGACCAGGGCAGCGATCCAGCGCAGGCGGATGAACCAATGGTTGAGCCGTTCGTAAGAATATCGGCTGATGAATTCCTGATTTTGCAGTGCGGTCTTCTCCATACGATTCCGGCTTTGAAGGGATCAGGCTACTATTTTGTTCATCATCATGATGACTCAATATACAAAAATCCTGGCGGTTCGGAAAAGCATTTTCCTCGGGATGGACATGCTCCAGGAACAGGTGAAATTTTGATTGCTTGCAACGGTTCTGCAAAACACGGTGGAAATTATCACTGCATCTGATTTTTAAAGCCACGGATGAACGCGGATTGAACACGGATTTTGTTTGCACAAATTTGGACCGCAATGACAATGTCCTTCTTTGTTAAGAGCTTGTGCTTTAAAACCATCCGCATTTCATCCGGGGCAATCCGTGGCTCAAAAAAAGACTATCAGAGCAAAGCCCGTGAATCCTGGCCAACCAAAGAAAACTGGTGCGGAAGCCATCTACTTGCAATTTTGTTCATAAAAATGTAATTTTTATAAAACATTTCCCCTCGCCTTACATCCCCGAATTCAAGGCAACCGAAATTGCGGTGTGCGAAAGGAGGGATGTTCATCATGTCCACATCCAGAGACAAAGCACTGGTCCGCGAGCTGCTCGCCACAGCCGGCATCACCCTCAACGGCGATCGTCCTTACGATATTCGCGTGCACAATGATCGGTTTTATGCGCGTATTTTGCGCGACCGGGAACTGGGGCTGGGAGAGTCCTACATGGATGGGTGGTGGGATTGCGACGCCATCGATCAGTTCCTCGACCGCGTGCTGCGCGCGCGGCTGGAGGAGAAGGTCAAGGGCAGCCTGAAGTTGCAGTTGCATCTGTTACGATCGCGGCTGTTTAATTTGCAGAGCCGGGGCCGCGCCGAGCAGGTGGCCAGGCAGCACTATGACATCGGCAATGATTTTTACGCCGCCATGCTGGATAAACGCATGAACTACACCTGCGCCTACTGGCGCCATGCACGGACCCTCGACGAGGCGCAGGAAGCCAAGCTCGAGTTGGTGTGCCAGAAAATCGAACTTGAACCGGGCATGACCGTGCTGGAGCTCGGCTGCGGCTGGGGCGCCTTTGCCAGATATGCGGCGGAAAAGTACGGCGCGCATGTCACCGCGGTGAACATTTCGCACAAACAGGTGGAACTGGCGCGCGAACTTTGCGCCGGCCTGCCGGTGGAGATCAGGCTGCAGGATTACCGCGAGGTGCAAGGCCAGTACGACCGCGTGGTCTCCATTGGCATCATGGAGCACGTGGGCTACAAAAACTATCGCACCTACATGGAAGTAGTCAACCGCACGCTCAAAGACGACGGCATTGCGTTCTTCCATACCATCGGCGGCAACGTGAGCATCACCACCGCCAACGCCTGGACCACTAAATACATCTTCCCCAACGGTATGCTGCCGTCCATCGCGCAACTGGCCCGCGCCATGGAAGGCCTGTTCGTGATGGAAGACTGGCACAACTTCGGGCCGGATTACGACCGCACGCTCATGGCCTGGCACGCCAATTTCGAGCGCGCCTGGCCGCGGTTCCGCGAGTCGTACGGCGAGCGGTTCTACCGTATGTGGCGCTATTACCTGCTCAATTCGGCCGCCGGCTTCCGCTCCCGCAGCACCCAGCTCTGGCAGGTGGTGATGACCAAGCCGGGACGCGAGCAACCCAACTGCCGAATTGTGGACGTTTCCATGCCGCGCGAGGTGCGGGAACCGGTGATGGCGTGAGGAACCGGCCGATGCGGGAAGTGGAAACCATCATCGTCGGTGGGGGACCGGCCGGTGCTGCCTGCGCCTGGAAATTGCGCCAGGTGGGGCGCGAGGTGCTGGTGCTGGACAGGGCCGCCTTTCCGCGCCTCAAACCCTGCGCCGGCTGGATCACGCCGCTGGTGCTGCGCGAATTGCAGTTCAAACCGGCGGATTACCCACACAGTCTAATGACCTTCAAGCGGTTGCATTTCCGCATCCGCGGCCGGCGCATTCCCGTGCCGACGCGGCAGTATTCCATCCGGCGCACGGAGTTCGATGCCTGGCTGCTGGAGCGCGCTGGAGCGCTGGTGGTGCAGCACCGGGTGCGCCACATCCGCCGCGAAAATGGCCAATTTGTGATCGATGACCAATTCCGCTGCACCTATCTGGTCGGTGCGGGCGGCACCCACTGTCCGGTATACCACACCTTTTTCAAAGAGCTGAATCCGCGCGCTAAAGAGCGCGTCATCAGCACCCTCGAGCTGGAGTTCCCTTATTCATGGCACGATGCCAATTGTTATCTCTGGTTTTTCGATCACGATTTGCCCGGCTATTCGTGGTACGTGCCCAAGGGGAATGGCTATTTGAACATCGGTATCGGCGGTAAGCAGTTTGTGATGAAAGCGCGGGGCGAGACGATTCGCCAGCACTGGGAGCGGTTTGCCGAAAAGCTGCAGCGGCTGGGACTGGTGCAAAACGGCGCGCTGGAGCCGTACGGCTACACCTATTCGCTGCGCAGCGAGGTGGCGGTGGCGCAGAAGGGCAATGCGTTTATCGTGGGCGATGCGGCGGGCCTGGCCACGCTGGACATGGGCGAGGGCATCGGACCGGCGGTGCAAAGCGGTCTCCGCGCCGCCGAGGCCATCCTCACCGGCCGGCCGTTGAACCTAAAAGGCATTCCGAAATACAGCTTCTGGCAGATTTTGTTTCCGTTCTGGAAGTGAGAAGGGTGGAAAGATTCTCTCGCAGAGACGCCGGGGGCGCTGAGGCAATTTTCCAAACATGGTGGTAAAGAAAATCTCTGCGGGCTCCGCACCTCTGCGAGAGAATAAAAATGCCACCGATCCAACACCGTTTGCAACGGTGTTTCGTTTTCACAGGGAGATCGGTTCAAATGAAGACGGAGTCAGAGACCCCGTCGGATCGGATGCGCATTGCAAGTTTTTTTCTCACACCAGGCCACAAAGCCACAAAGAAAAGCCCTGCGGGCTCCACGCCTATGCGAGAGAATGAAATGAAATCCCGACGGATCGTAGGTAGCTTTTTCCGCGCAAATCCGCGTCCTCCGTTTTATCCGTGTTCCATTCAATAACGATGACCACGAAAATCTCCAGGCACCTCAAAGGCGCCTGGAGTTTACGTCGGCAGGCTATTTTTCATTCCCCGCCAGCGAAAACGCCAGCCGCAGCAGGTGCCCGGAGACGATGGCCGTGAGGGCGCCGATGGCCACGTACCACGGCCAGGCGATGGCCGTGGTGCTCACATACAGCATCACCGAAAGCCCTGCCATCATAGCCAGAATCGCCTCGCGCTGGCCAATGCGCTGCGAAGACAGGCCCAGCAAAAACGCGCCCAGAAGTCCGCCATACGTGAAACTGGCAATCTTCAATCCCGCCTCCAGCACGTTGCCCCAGCTCCCCGCCATGGCCGCCACCCCGATCAGCAGCACCGCCCAGGCGATGGTCGCCAGGCGCGAGAAAAACAGCTCCTGCTTTTCGCTCCAGTTCGGCCGCAAATACGGCTTGATCCAGTCCATCATGGTGGAGGAGGCCAGCGAGTTGAGCGACGAGCTGAGCGTGGACATGGCCGCGGCGAAAATGGCCGCGATCAGCAGCCCGCCGATGCCAGTGGGCATTTCCCGCGCGATGAACAGAGGGAAAACCTCATCGTTGCGCGAAATGCTCAGCCGGTCCGGGAAGGTCTGATAAAAGGCATACAGCATCACTCCGAGGGTGAGGAAGAACAGAAATTGCAGGATGATCAAAAAGCCGGAGCTGATAAGCGCCTTCTGGCTGTCGCGCACGTTTTTGCAGGCCAGCAGCCGCTGCACAATGAGCTGATCGGTGCCGTGTGTGGCCATGGTGAGAAACGCCCCGCCGATGATGCCGGAGAAAATCGTGTATGTGGTGGTCCAGCTAAAGTCAAAATCGAACATCTTGAATTTGTCCCCCTGCGCGGCCAGCGTGTGGATGGCCTCCCAGCCGCCGGGAATTTTGCCCAGAATCACCAGAAACGCCACCGCCGCGCCGGCGAGGTAAATCACGATCTGCACCGCGTCCATCCAGATGACCGCGCGCAGCCCGCCGAGGTAGGTGTACACGATGGTCACCGCGCAGATGATGGCGATGGAGGTGGGATACGACAGCCCGGTGAGAATTTTCAGCGGAATGGCGGTGGCAAACAGCCGCACGCCATCGGCGAACAGCCGGGTGACCATGAAGGTGCCCGAGGCGAAATCGCGCGTGCGCGCGCCAAACCGTTTTTCGAGGAAAGCGTACGCCGTGTACAGCTCGCCATGATAATACGCCGGGATGAAAAACAGGCTGATCAGAATGCGCGCGATGAAGTAGCCGAAGGTGATCTGGATGAACGTCATGTCGCTGCCGTAGGACAGCGCCGGAATCCCGATGAACGTCAGGGTGCTGGTTTCGGTGGCCACGATGGACAGGCTGACCGCCGGCCAGGGCATATCGCGGCTTCCCAGAAAATAATCGCGGGCGCTCTTCTGAAATCGCGCAAAATAAAAACCCAGCGCCGCCGTCCCGATCAGATAAATCAGCAGAATGCCGTAATCGATGCCTGAAAACCCCATGCCGCCTCCTCGGATGCGTCGGTTTGTGGTTATCGTTTCACTTTGCGGTACCGCCCCTCGAAAATCAGGATCGTCCGGTGCGCGCCGGAGCCATACATGCCGAGGCCATCGATGAAGTACAGGCTCACGCCGCCGATGGTGTCCACGTATTCCTTGAAGATTTCATATTTCTGCTGCTTCGGCGCGTCGTGCTTCCAGAACAGCCGCCCGGCCTGTTTCTGGCCGATTAGCCGCACCACCGTGCCGTCGGCTTTGCGCACCAGACAAACCGGCGTGTCACCATCGAGGTAATTGAGCGCGTGTGACCGCTCGACGCGGCCGTCGGGATAGCGATCGGTGATTACCACTTTCTGCGTGTCGCCGTCCCAGAAATAGCGCTGGCGCACCTGAATCGTCGTTTGCAGCGCGCCGTCCAGGGTGTAAATGCGGAACTCGCCCGTCCACTCGCCGGTGTACGGCGCAAACAGCACCCGCGCCATCGGACTCTGGGCGTGGGCCTCCACTGGCGGCCTTGCGACCAGCGCGGCTGCGATGCACGCAACAAAAAGACAGAAGCGGATCATGTTTTGGTTGCCTTTGTGTGCCGTCGCGATTATTTTTAAGGTTGCGCTGAATTTAGATGACGCTGCCGGTAAAAGCAAGCAGTTTGACCCGATTGCGGCAGAGCGGGATGGGAAGGTTGTGGAGGGATCCTGAAAAGCCGCCAACCAACTCAAAAGGAACGCCAACGTGCCTGAATTGCCCGAGGTGGAAACCATCCGAAGGGGACTGGAACCGCATTTGTGTGGGAAGCGGTTGCAAAGCCTCTGTGTTCACGAGCCGCGGCTGCGCTGGCCGGTGGACGAGGCCAAAATCAAAACGGCCATCGAAAACCGCCGCCTGCAGGACATCCGCCGGCGTGCTAAATACCTGCTGTTCGATTTCGAAGGCGGGCAGACGCTTCTGGTGCATCTGGGCATGAGCGGCCAGTTGCGGCTGCTGCGAAAGCCTGCCGAGCTGGAACGACATGATCACATCCAGCTATTTTTTGAGGGCGGTCTGGAGCTGCGCTACCGCGATCCACGGCGGTTCGGCATGATGGATGTTGTGGCGATCGACCGTGTGGCCGGGCATCCGCGGCTGCAGCACCTCGGCGCCGAACCGCTGGATGAGACCATCCCGGCCGACTCGTTTTACCACACCGTGCGCAAATCCAGAAAGCCCATCAAAAATTTACTTATGGATGCCACGTTTATGGTGGGCGTGGGTAACATTTACGCCAACGAAGCGCTGTTTTATGCGGGAGTGCATCCCGAAACGCCGGCGCACCGGCTTCCGCTGGAGAAATGGCGCGAGCTGCTGGCCTGCGTGCGGCAGGTGCTGCGCAAGGCGCTGCGCGAGGGTGGCACGACCCTGAACGATTTTGTGGACAGCCGCGGGGAACCGGGCTATTTCCAGCTTTCGCTGGCCGTGTACGGCCGCGAGGGCGAGCCCTGTCCGCAATGCGGTTCGGCCATCCAGAAAACGGTGCTCACCGGCCGCGGCACCTTTTTCTGTCCCCGCTGCCAGCCGTTCATTGCCCCGGATTGACCACAATCGCCCGCGGCGAGCTGAAACCGTAAATTTCCAACAGCCGGTTGCCGTCCACATCGATTTTGACCAGGCGGTCGTTTTCGGTGTCGGCAATCCACAGGCTGCCGTCGATGGGATCGATGGACAGCGCTTGCGGCAGCAGCAAGCCGTTGATGGTGCCGATGATGCTGAAGTCGCGGGTCTTCAGGATACGATCGTTGCCGGTGTCGGCGATCCAGACGATCTCGCGGTGGCTGTCGATGGCAATCGCCGATGGCAGTCGGAGCCCGGAGACCGCCTGGCGCGTGCTGCTGGAGTCGGTCATCCGAAAGGCCTTTTCCAGCAACCGGTCGATGACCCAGAAGTGGTTTTGCAGCAGATCAACCTGCACGTCCACCGGCTCCAGCAGGCCCGGATAGACGCGATGGTGGGTAGAATCGGTGGCGACGTTGTAGCTGTCCGGCACCGCGGCGGTGAGTTTGACGATCCGGTGGTTGCCCGTGTCGGCCACATACACATCGCCGTTTTTGGGGTCGATGGCGACCGCGGCCGGATGCAGAAAGCCGAAGATGCGCCGCAACACCAGCGCGCCGTCTCGAGAAAGTTCGGCCACCCGGTTGGAATCGGTTTCCACCACCCAGGCGCGGCCGTTGGGGCGGTACACATCCACGTCCATGGGCCCGCCGAGGCCGGTCAGGGTAGCGATGGACTGCCCGGCAAAATTAAGCAGCGTCACCTTGCCCTGGCCGGGATCGGCCACCCACACGGTGCGGCGCACGGCATCTACCGCCAGCGCGGTCGGGGTATGAAAGCCCGAAACCCGGAATAGCATTCGGCCTTCCCCGGAAACCTTCACCACGTCGCGGTTGCCCGTATCGGCGATCCACACCGAGCCGGCCTCGCGGTAGGTGGTGATCAGCGTGGTGTCGCGCGCCTCGGCCTGGAATTCGTCCTGCACGCGCACCATGATGCGGGTCTGGCGCGGAATTTGCGGGGCCTTCCAGAGCATGCTGTCGCCGCGCGCCCACAGGAGCTGACCGGCTTCCACCTGCCAGTCGAATGTCAGCACGTGGCCGTCGGAATCGATGGCCGTGCAACGGAACAGCACCTGATTGCCGATCACCACATTGGCCGAATCCGGCGTGATGGCCAGGATGGTCGGCGGCCGGTTGCCGACGGTGATTTGCAGCGAATCCACACCGATGTCGCCGTCGGGATCGGTCACCCGGCAGGACAGCCAGTACGTGCCGGGCAGCGCAGGCGCCAGCCAGACCGCACGGGTGTTTTGTTCGGCCAGAAACGTGCCGCCAGAAGCGCGCCAGGCGGTTTGCAGCGAATCCAATGGCAGCTCATCCTCGATGACCGCCATAACGATGAGCGTATCCAGCGGGTTGACCCTCGTGCCGGCGAGGTTTTCCACCCGCAATTGCACCTGCGGCGGTTGATTGCCGGGTTCCGAAGGCCCTTTTTTGCAGGCGGTCCATCCGAAGATAAGCAGAGATGAAATGACAAAAATGAATGGCGAATTTGAAATGGCGACCCTGTCCTGTCGTCTCATGGGCATCCTATCTGTTTAATTTCATTAGAAATATCGACCGCGGTGGCACAATTTTTACCATGATGCTGCAAATAGGCCCCAATGAGGGTATTATAATTTTGACATTTTTTGTCCCAATAAGGACGTTGACCCGTCACAGGAGGAAGACCATGCGAATGCGTCTGATCTGGCTTCTTGGTATTGTCATTCTACACGCATGCAGTGGTTCGTATGAAATCCGCAACAGCGGGACGGTGGATGACCGGTGGGCTGGCCAATGGCAGGGCCTCATGCTCATCGAGAATTCCCTGCGACCGCCCAGAACCGTTGGCCTGGAGATCGAATTCACCAGTACGCACATTCGTGCCTTCTATACCGATAAGAGCGAAAAGGTCTATCGCAAACAGGTAAGTAAATTAAAGATTGAAGGAGACCATATTCGGTTTCAGGTGGCCTATGAGACCCGGCGCGGTCTGCGCGCCGTGCTGGCATTTTCTGGCCAGAGGCAGGGGCGCAGCCTGATGTTTGAGCTGTGGGGCAGCGAGGGCGGCCGCACCCTGCGCGGCAAGTGGGAAGCCCGCCAGACCGAATTCCG
>JAUZRQ010000008.1 GCA_030950365.1 Candidatus Zhuqueibacterota bacterium
GCCGTGGCATCGAGACCACCGGACAGGATTTTGCCGCTATGCGGCACCACGGCGTTGTACGCCCGCGCCAGACGCGTGATACTGTCCAGCAGGATCACCACATCGTAGCCGTATTCCACCAGCCGCTTCGACTTCTCCAGCACCATCTCGGCCACCTGCACGTGCCGGTCCGGCGGCTCATCAAAGGTCGAGCTGATGACCTCGGCCTTCACGCTGCGCTCCATGTCCGTCACCTCTTCCGGCCGTTCGTCGATCAATAGCACAATCATTTTTACATCGGGATGATTGGTCGTGATGGAATTAGCAATTTTCTGCAACAGGGTGGTTTTCCCCGTCTTCGGTTGTGCCACAATCAACCCGCGCTGACCTTTGCCGAGTGGTGTGAGCAAATCCATGATACGCATGGAATAGTCGCGCGGATCGGTCTCTAGATGGATCCGCTCATTGGGATACAGCGGCGTCAGGTTATCAAACAGAATCTTGGTTTTCGCAACTTCGGGATTTTCGAAATTGACGGCTTCGACCTTGAGCAGCGCAAAGAAGCGCTCATTCTCTTTCGGCGGTCGAATCTGGCCGGAGACCGTATCGCCGGTACGCAGGCCAAACCGTTTGATCTGGCTCGGCGACACGTAAATATCGTCCGGGCCGGGCAGGTAGTTGTAATCCGGACTGCGCAGAAACCCGTAGCCGTCCGGCAGCACTTCGAGAACGCCTTCGGCAAAAATCAGCCCTTCTTTCTTGGTCTGCTCCTCCAGGATGCGGAAGATCAGCTCCTGTTTTTTCAATCCGGTGGACCCCTGAATATTCAGCTCCTGAGCCAGTTTGGTCAGCTCAGAAATCTTCATACTTTTGAGTTCTGCAATATCCATAATAAAACCCTCTTAAAAATTTATAGAAGTCTTTATTTTCGAATGAATCCTCATTTAACTGCTGGAACCATTTAGCCTGGATAATTCATCACGCAAAAGCGCAACGAACGCAAAGTGTTGATCAATCTAATACTCATAAGGTTGATTTTTCATTGAATTTTACAAACTAAGTTTTTATCTAGCGCAATCATAAGGCATTATTTCTTTGCGACTTGGGTCTTTGCATAAGAAATTCATGAATTAAGCAAGCTATGACAATCCGGCTGCTTATCCACCTCCGAACAAAGCTCCGGAATGCTTCAATTATATGAAAGGGTTGGTCTTGGTTTTAAACGTTATGCATCAGGAAGAAGAGACTGGCAAAAACGCATGTAACCGCGATGATGCTAAATTCACTTGAACAATCGGCCTGATTGGCTAAAAAACCACATTATGTGCATTTTGAAACAAACCTCCCTTGCAGCCGGCCCGACTGTGACCAACCCTGTTACCTCTGAGTCAACACCAAAACACCAATCCATGTTCCCGGCGTGCCGGATTCATGGTTAAGAAAGCAACATCTTCGTGATTGATTGATAAAACGGGATCCCCGTGAATCAATGTTGGTGGATGATGTTATGCGACGGTTCCGACGTCTGCTTGCACCAATCTCAATTCAAATTCCGTTTATCCAGAATTGCATTCTCCGTTTTTGGATCAAAAAAGTGGGACTTGTTCATATCCAATATCAATGGAAGAGAGGCGCCTACTTTAGGATCAATTCGAGGAGACAGGCGAGCGATCATTGAATTTGGCCCGGTAGCCAGATAAACGATGATTTCGTTCCCCATGGGCTCGACCACCTCCACCCGGGCATCCGCTTGAGCTGCCTGCGACAGCGCGGGGGCATCCTCCTTGCCGTAAATATCTTCCGGGCGAATCCCCAGAACCACCGTTTTGCCCAGATAGGCTTCGAGCGCTTTGGCAAACCGATCAGGTATACGTAATTTCATACCATCCGTGACAAACTGCAGCCCATCATCCCTGTCAATCGTTCCTTGCAGAAAATTCATTGCCGGGGAACCAATGAAACCCGCAACGAACTTATTTTTCGGATAATTGTAGAGATTCAGCGGAGTGTCGATCTGTTGCACAACCCCATCTTTCATTACCACGATGCGATCCCCCATAGTCATCGCCTCGACTTGATCGTGTGTCACGTACACCATGGTTGTTTCGAGGCGATTGTGCAATTTGGAAATTTCCGCACGCATTTGCACGCGCAATTTGGCATCGAGGTTGGACAGCGGCTCATCGAAAAGAAATACCTGGGGTTTTCGCACAATGGCGCGCCCCACCGCCACGCGCTGCCTCTGCCCGCCGGAAAGTGCCTTTGGCTTCCGATCCAGAAACTCTTCCAGACCCAATATTCGAGCCGCTTCCCTCACACGCTTTTCGATTTCGGCTTTGGGAAATTTGCGCAGCTTCAGCCCGAAGGCCATGTTTTCGTAAACCGTCATGTGCGGATAGAGGGCATAATTCTGGAACACCATGGCAATGTCACGGTCCTTAGGCTGAACATGATTGACCAGCCGATCACCAATGTAGATCTCACCTTCGGAGACTTCTTCCAGGCCGGCAATCATACGCAACGTGGTGGATTTGCCACAACCGGAAGGCCCCACTAAGACCACGAACTCTTTATCTTGGATATCGATATTCGCATCTTTTACAGCAACAACGCCCTTATCATAAATCTTGGTCACATTCTTGAGAAATACTCTTGCCATTTTAAATGATGATCTCGGGAAATTCTGAAGGTTAACAAGGCTAGAGTTCGGTTAATTGGGGCTGGTTTGAAGTCATGTTGGTGTTCCAGACGTTGCAAAATACAAAATTTGTTTAAATGAAGTCAAGCTTTTTTTACGCTACCCGGATATTTTTAAGCCGCATGAACTGCCCAACGGTATAGTGAGAGCCGGTCACCAGCAGCGCATCCGCCAGGCCGGCTTTCAGCCGCCGCCAGGCCTTCGAATCCGCATCCTGCATGCTGGCCAGGGCTTCTGCCTGCAGATCAAGCCGGCGCAGCCGCTCGCAAAGTGCGTATTCATCCAGCGCGCGCTCAGAAGGCGGGCGCACACACAAGAATTGGGCTGCCATGCCCTGCCACGGCCGCATCATCGCCTCCACATCCTTGTCCTGCAAGGCGCCCAAAATCACAAGCCAGCGCTTCTCAGGCGCGACGGCTTTAAGGGTCTCCACCAGCACCTGCATGCTTGCCGGATTGTGCGCCACATCCAGAACCAGCAACCGTCCGGTCTGCACCACCTGCATCCGGCCGGGCAGTGTCACAGCGGCCAGACCGTCGGCAATGGCCTGCAACCGCACCGGAAACGCCGATTGCAGCTCGGCAATGGTTGCCAGAGCCGTGCGCACGTTGGCAACCTGGTGGCGTCCCAGCAGACGCGTTTGCGCCACCAGCAGGGCCTCGGCGGGCCAGAGAATGGTCAGTTGCATGCCGGCGAAACTTCGTCGTTGCATTTCGACGCGCACACGGTTTCTGGCGAGGATCAATGGCACTTGCTGTTTCTGGCAGGCATCCGTGATCACCGCCAGCGGTCCCGCTTCCAGATCACCAACAATGCACGTCGCTCCGCTTTTGATGATTCCGGCTTTTTCTGTGGCAATGGCTTCCAGCGTATCGCCAAGATACTGGCGGTGTTCCAGCGAAATCGAGGTGATGACCGTGGCGCGGGGTTGCAAAATATTGGTTGCATCCAAACGGCCGCCGAGGCCGGTTTCCACAATCGCCAGCTCGACCCCGCTGCGCGCAAACGCGACAAAGGCGAGTATGGTCATGGTTTCGAAATACGTGGCCTGGTGGCGTTCCAGCACCGGCCGTAGGTCGCTCACCAGCGCATCAAACTCCGAGTCGGTCAGCGCGCGGCCATTGACGCGAATGCGTTCATCCGGACTGATCAGGTGCGGCGAAGTGTACAATCCCACCCGGTAGCCCTGCTGCAAATACACCGACTCCAGAATGCGGGCCACGCTGCCCTTGCCATTGCTGCCAGCAATATGAATGGCGGCAAATCGCTCCTGCGGCATGCCCAGCTCGCGCACCATCGCCCACATGCGATCCAGGCCCAGCTTCCAGCCGAACATCCCCAGACCATCCAAAAATGCCTGTGTTTGACGCGAAAATGCCATGTTTGCAGATAAATCCTTGCAAATGACCAACTTGAAGTGTTACATTGGGTTCAATTTTGAACCGAAACCCCGTTTAATTTCCCTATGCAATTTATGAAACTTATCCCGCATTTGCAAATCCGAAACCGAGGATGACCATGAAACGGTTTTTCCGATGGCTGTGGCTGCCTGCGCTGATGGCGCTATTCGTCAATTGCCAGCCCGAGAAGCCGACCTACGTTGCTCACGTGGATGGCGAAGGGATCACAATCCGCGAACTGGAACGCGCTTACACCGATTTCCAGCCCCAAAACGTTTATAAGCTTGCCACGCTTGAATCCTTGCGCGAAAAGCTGGATGAACTCATCGAGGATCGGCTGATCGTGCACGAGGCCTACCGCGAAAAACTACCGGAATACCCGGATATTCGGCAGGCGATGGACGATGAGCGCAATTTGCAACTTTATAATTTTGCCATCAATGAGCTTGTGTATGGCCGGCTGTTTCCCGAATCGACGCTGCGGCAGTACTATCAGTATTTGCACAAAGAGGTGCGCGTGCGGCATATTTTCATCCCGCTGAATCCCCTCGCGCCGGAGCCGCTGCAACAAAAGGTGTTGAATGAGATCGTAACGATTCGCCGCGAGCTGGAAAGCGGCAAAGATTTCTCCGATCTGGCAAAAAAGTATTCCCGCGACCGCAACAGCGCCCGCAGGGGCGGCGACCTCGGATTTATTTCCTGGCATCCGTCACCTTTCGAGATGACCGCCTTTTCCCTGCAAAAAGGCGAGGTATCAAAGCCGGTTCGCACCGAAATCGGGTATCACCTGTTGCAGGTCACCGGTGAGCGGCCTATCATCGTGCCGCCGTATCCCGAAGTGCGGCAGCGCATTTTGAATGAGCTGCGTCGGGAGAAGGCGCGGGAGCTGGTGGGGGCGCTGGATTCTACGGCACAAGTGCTCAAAAAGCAGTATCATTTTGCGATGAATCAGGGCAACATTGCCTATGTGGCGGACAAGCTGCGCAATGTGCCGCGCGATCCGAAACAGCCGCCGCCGGCATTCAACGAGATTTTCTCCGAAGAAGAAATGCAGCTGGAGCTGGCCGGCTTCGATGGCGGCCAGATCACGGTGTATGATCTTGGCCGAAATTTTTATCGCCTGCAGACAGCGCAGCAGATCGGCTCCTGGCTGGAGACAACCGGCCGGATCCGATTGTTTATTCTGGAAGCGCGCAGACGGGGTCTGGACAAAGATCCCGTGTTCGTGAAATTTGCCGAGGACGCCGTGAATGCGTTACTGCGTAAGGAGATGGAAAATCGGGTGATTGAGGTGCGCGCCAACGAGCTGGCCCGGGAACAACAGAAAACATCGTTGCGCATGAGCGATTGGAGACGGCTGAAAAGCCAGGCCCGCCGCGAATGGATGCGCGAGTTGCGTTCGCGGCACACGATTGAAATCCATGAGGAAGCGCTGCAAAAATTGCTGCGGCGGTTTCAAAAACTGGCGGAGTGAATTTAGCTGGACGAATCGGAGTTGAATATTCCACAACAAGTGGGCACTCGCGGAGCGAGCAGGGCTCGCAGAGATTAGGCTGCCGAGTTCCCCCTAAAAGTCAATAGAGAGTATTCTTATAGAAGACTGTTTTATACCTTTTTCCCAGGTTTAACCT
>JAUZRQ010000080.1 GCA_030950365.1 Candidatus Zhuqueibacterota bacterium
GGTGCAACGATCCCGGTTAAATTGGAAGGCAAAGGGCAGTCCATTGCCTTCACCGGACCGGTGCAGTTCAACTGGGGCTATTCACTAAATCGGGTATATTTGCTGGATAGCCAAACCATTACCTCACATTTTTCATCGGAGGCGGGTCGCGAACAGGGAACCATGGGCAAAGATTACCGCGTCAAGTATTCTTTGATTGCGTTTCATGGCGTGATTTCGGGATACAATGCCAAAAACACCGGACTGAAACCCGAGGATATTGACCTACTGGATAAGGCGATTGTGAAGGCCATCCCTCTGAATGCCACCCGAAGCAAAATCGGGCAGGAGCCGAGATTGTATATGCGTGTGGAGTACAATTCTGACGGATTTATCCTTGGCGATTTCCGCAAATGGGTGCAACTCAATGTCAGAAATGGTAAAAAAGACGATGAGGTGTTTTCGGCAAAAGATGTGGAACTGGATATCTCGCCTTTACTGCGCAAGTTGCAGGAAAACCAGAATGCCATTGCACGCGTCACATACTGGCAGGATGGGACTTTGCAGACGATCGGAACGCTACAGGAACTACCAGGAGCAACGCCACTGGTTTTGAATTGAGGGAAGCATCATGAGAGAACGGATCGTCATTTTCGATTGGAAAGGCTTTTTTGCGCACTTCCGGCAATTCGATGCTAATTCGTCATCATTGAGCCACTCCATCCCGCCACCAACCGCCATTTCTGGTATGGTGGCGGGACTGCTCGGGATGGAGCGAGACACCTATTACGCCGAGCTCAATCGGGAAAATCTGCAAATCGCCGTGCAACTGAAATCGACCCCGAGAAAAATCATGCAGACAATCAATTATATTTTTGCAAAAAGTCCTACCGAGTTGAACCAGGCGTCCAAACACACCCAGATCCCCTTTGAGTTGGTGGTGTCCGACCGCTTCCCGAAGGCGCCGCTTCATTACCGAATTTATCTGCGATTTGCCGATGAAACGCTGGCGAAAACGTTTTTGCAAACATTGCAGAACCGGCAGTTAAAATATCTGCCCTATCTTGGCAGCGCGCCTTTTGGTTCGTGGATCGATTGGGCCGGCCATCCGGATGAAGTCGAAGAACTCGCAACCGATCGGCCGCTGATTATTGATTCGACCACCGACCTGCAGTCGGTTGAAATGCGCACCCTCAGTCTCGAACCGATCGATGGTAAAACGCCGGCCATCTTCCGCGAGCACATGCGCCGGGAATTTTTGCCCGGCCGCGAGCCAGGCCCGATGATCGACATCATCTGGGAAAAAAATCGCCAGAAAATCAAAGCGCAATTTAAACAGCCGGTTTACCGTTTGAAAATCGGCGAGGAAATCCGGCAAATTTGCTTTTGTTGACATGAAATATTTCTCTCACATTGAAAAAGACCAAAACGGACAGATCGTTTTCGAAAAGCCGCTGGCCGAGCACCTGGTGGAAGTGGCGCAGGCCAGTCGGCAATACATCGGGGAATTGCCAATTGAGCCCGGTGAGAGGGATTTTCTGAGTGAGATCGCATTTTGGACCGGCATCTGCCACGACCTGGGCAAGCTCACCAGCTATTTCCAGCGCTACCTCGTGGATGGCGAAGAGTTGGGCCTGGCCAAAAATCATAGCTTTATCTCGGCCGTGTGGGCCGTGTTCGCCTTGCGGACCGCACTGCCAGTTAAACCAGAGCAGGAATACGAGGCCGCGCTGGTCACCTTCGCCGCCATCCTGTACCACCATGGCAATTTGGACACCTTCAAAGGCTGGCTTGAGAATATTCTCGATTACCACGATTTCGATTTGAGAGATACCATTGATCCCCAGCGCATGCGGGTGCTCGACACGTTGCATCGGAAACAGCTTCCTGATATTGCCCGGCAGGCGGCGAATATTGATAGGGAGCTCCAGCGCATTCACGCTGATTTTCCACCGGTGACGGATTTTGTGCAGGCGCTGGAGCAACCGAACTCGGAGTTTTATCGCTGGCTGTCCGGTTGTGTGGAATATCTCGACGATTGCATGGAAAACTGCCAGTGCGATCGGCTGAATCAGCGGCTTTATTTGCTGTTTTCCGCTCTGATCGATGCCGACAAGCGGGATGCGGCGCAGGTGGCAAAATCCATTAGCCGCCGCAACCTAGCGGAAACGTTGGTCGAGCAATTTATTCAGAGCGTAAACCTCCAGTCCTCCGATTCCAGAATGCAGGAATTGCGCACCCGGTTGTTCCAGACGGTCGATCGGGCAGTTACTGCCCTGGAGCCTCAAAAGAAACTATATACACTGACCGCACCTACAGGCAGTGGCAAGACCCTGACGGCTCTGAATTTTGCCCTGAAATTGCGGCAGAAAATCTATGAACGGGAGCAGTATTGGCCACGCATCATTTATGCCCTCCCTTACACCAGCATCATCGATCAAAACTACCAGGTCTTTGAAAATGTGTTGTCTGCTTTGCCGGACTTTGAACAAAACCGCTCGGTTTATTTGCTAAAGCACCATCATCTGGCCGATGTGGAATACCGGGCAAAGGGCCTTCCCGATGACCAGTTGCCGGTGGATCAGGCGCTCCTTCTCATGGAAAGTTGGGAATCTGAAATCGTGGTGACTACATTTGTTCAATTGCTGAACACGATCATTGGCAACCGCAATCGCTTCCTGAAAAAATACCATAATCTTGCCGGTAGTATTTTAATTCTGGATGAGGTGCAAAATATATCCATCGATTACTGGCTTCTGCTGCGGCGCATTTTGACCTATTGTGCGGAAGCTCTCAACTGCATCGTGGTTTTTATGACGGCAACGCAACCATTGATCTTTGAACCCCAAACCGCGCAAGAACTCGTGGAGCATCCGGAAACGTCTTTCTCGGTTTTAGATCGCATTCGCTTTCATGTCGATGTGAACCCAAAACCGCTGACCCATTTCTGTGATGAATTCATTGAGACGCTGCAGCCGGGCCAATCGTATGCTGTTATTTTGAATACGATCCGCGCTTCGATTGAATTTTATCAAACGGTGGTCGAGGCCATGCCGGAGCAGGCTGTATTTTACCTGTCCACTAACATCATCCCCCGCCACCGCCAGGAACGGATTGAGCAAATCCGAAACAAAATTCGCCACGGCGAAAAAGTGATTCTGGTTTCCACGCAGGTCATCGAAGCCGGGGTGGATCTCGATTTTGATGTGATTTACAGAGACCTTGCGCCGATCGATTCCATCGTTCAGGCAGCGGGACGAGTGAACCGCAACTGGACGCGACCGAAAGGGGACCTGCATGTGGTGCACTTGCAAGATGAAGACGACCGATCGTATTCGCAGTGGATTTATGGCAAGCAACATCTGGCGATTGCAAGGGAGTTGCTGCAAGATGTGCATGATATGCGGGAAAAAGATTTTTACGAACTGGTGCAGGAGAATTACCAGCGATTGGTGCAAAAGAGCGACTTGCACCCGGGCGAACAAATTTTCCGCGACTGGTGGCAGGGGGGAGATTTCAGTATCCTGGAGCAATTTCAATTAATTGACTATCGCGGCCCTTATGTGGATGTTTTTCTTACCCTCGATGAAACTGCCGCCAATGTATGGCAAAGGTATCATGAACGTGTTTTACTGGAAAAAGATTTTAGTGCAAGGCAAAAAAATTATTTAATGTTGAGAAAAGATTTGCGCCAGTACGTGCTTTCCATCCCCATGAATTTGGCCAAACAACACTTTTGGGATTATTGTCAGGGCCATATCGACCGTCTTGGTTTGATCGATGAGGAAAGCTGGCAGAATTATTATGATCTGGAGACTGGATACAAACGAACCGAAGAGCAGGAAGCTATGATTTTGTAATGGTTATGCTGGGAGATTCAGGTGATCACATCCGATGAGCCCAAAAGCCGGAGCATTACCGGGGTGATGATGAACTATCTGCATATTTGTCCCACCGAGCTCTGGTATTTTGCTCACGACATCAATATGAGTTTCGATTCCGACATCGTGGCCCTGGGCCGGCTGGTCAATGAGGAATATTATGTGCGCGATGCGAAAGAAATTCCGGTCTTTGAAAATGTCCGCATCGACCGCATCACCCCCGACGGCTACGTGCACGAAGTCAAGAAAAGCGATCGCGCCGAAGAAGCGCATCTGTGGCAGCTCAAATATTATCTGTGGATGCTTAAACGGCACGGCCTCGGCGATATCCAGGGCGTGCTGGAATTTCCCAAACAGCGAAAACGCGTGCCGGTCAAACTCACTGCGGAGGACGAAAAACAAATCGAACACAAACTCCAGCAAATCCGGGACATCATCCAACAGCCCCTGCCGCCGAAACCGAAAAAAATCCCCTACTGCCGCAAATGCTCCTACCGGGAGTTATGCTGGTGTTAAAAGCAGCTCGCGCCAAGGCGTAAAGTCGCCAAGGGGATAAGTAGGAAAAAAGCAGAATGAAGAGGAGCTTTGCGCCTTCGCGGCTTAGCGTGATATATTGAACAGCTGTGAAACAGGGGATTAAAGATGAGACACAACGAAATAGCCCGGATTATTGTGGATACAGCCTTTCACATTCATAAAACCCTTGGTCCGGGATTGTTGGAATCCGTGTATCACGAAATTCTGAAGTATGAATTGGAATCGATAGGACTCCATGTGGCTAAAGAAGTACCAATTCCAGTGACTTGGAAACAGGTAACAATGGAACTTGGATTTCGCGCTGATCTCATTGTTGAAGAAAAAGTGATTGTTGAAATTAAATCTCTCGAAAAATTAAACCCGGTGCATTCAAAGCAATTACTGACCTATCTGAAAATTGCTGATAAACGATTGGGATTGCTCGTCAATTTTGGAGAGCAGCTTATCAAAAATGGTATCCATCGAATCGTGAATCAACTCGAAGAATAATGACGCCTTTGCGTCTTGGCGCCTTCGCGTGAGAGGAATTTATGCCACGAAACTACTACATCTTCAACCCCGGCCGGTTGAGCCGGAAACAGAATACCATCTTTTTCAAACCGTACAAGCAAATCGAAAACAGCCGCGTGGTGGCCGATTTCGAGCACGAAATCGAAACCGAACCCGAATTCTCCGAAAAGGACCCCGATTTCCAGTACGAAGAAACCGACCAGAAAAAAGTCATCCCTATTGAAGACATCGAAGCCATCTACGTCTTCGGCGAAGCCGACTTCAACCGCAAATTTTTCAATTTTTGCGGCAGCAATCAGATCCCGGTGCACATTTTCAACTATTACGGATATTACAGCGGCACGTTCTATCCACGGGAATTTTTGAATAGCGGCGATCTGCTCATTCGCCAGGTGGCACATCAGCAGGATAGGGAAAAGCGATTGTTTCTGGCACAGCAATTCGTCAACGGCGCCTCGGCAAACATACTGAAAAACCTGCAATATTACACCAGTCGCGGCAAGGACTGCACCCCCTTTCAGGACGAAATCGAAGCATTGCGCAGCCAGATTCCGAGCTCCAGCGAAGTCTCCGAACTCATGGGCATCGAAGGCAATATTCGGCAAATATATTATCGGGCCTGGCCGCTTATTATCGATCAGGACATCGATTTCACCAAACGCGTCAAACGGCCTCCGGATAATCAGGTGAATGCTCTGATTAGCTTTGCCAATAGCATGGTGTACACCACAGTACTGGGCGAAATTTACAAAACTCAGCTCAATCCACTGATTTCCTATCTCCATGAACCGGGCACCAAACGGTTTAGTCTTTCTTTAGATCTGGCCGAAATTTTCAAGCCGCTTATGGCAGACCGAATCATTTTTACGTTGCTGAATCGGAATCAGATTGATGACTCCCATTTTAAGAAGAAAGGCCGGGTGTGCTGGCTGTCGGAAGAAGGGCGCAAAATTTTTGTCCGCGCTTTCGACGAGCGGCTCGGCACCTCCATCAAACATCGCAAACTCAATCGAAACGTAAGCTACCGGCGATTGATTCGTCTGGAATGCTACAAACTGATCAAACATCTGTTCGAACAGGAAAACTACCACCCGTTTGTGATATGGTGGTAAAAAATAACAAGAACGTCACTTGCATTCGTCCGATTTAGGTTGCATTTTGTTCAAAAAGACATATTTTTATTTTCAGGGATAAATTTTTGTATATTATTTTGGTATATGACATCAATGTAAAGCGGGTGGGCCGGGCTCTAAAAGTGTGCCGTCGCTATTTGAATTGGGTGCAAAATAGCGTTTTTGAGGGCGAATTATCGGAGGCGAAGCTGAAGGCGCTAAAACTGGCGCTAAAGAAAGTCATTCATCCCGAGGAAGATTCAGTATTGATTTATCGGTTGCGGGAACAGCGATACATCCAGAAGGAAGTGATGGGGCAGGAAAAAAATCCGACCGATTCTTTTTTATAATTGGGGCCCTAACCTGCCAGCGGCTTCAGGCGCCATGACCTCTGGCAGGATGATTTACAATAATTGGGTCATGCGGCATCACCTCTTCCTGGGGAAAAAGCAGAAATTGTGAAAAGTCGTCGACCTCCTGCTTAGCGTTGCAGGATTGGAGGTCGACGACAAAAACGGCCACATTTTGGCCTTTTTTCAGCACGAAATTGGCGGGTTTGAATCGAACCAAGGTGGGATTGAAACTGTGGGGCGCACAGATAGAGGCAGGTCGGCAAATTCGTTTGAATCGAACCAAGGTGGGATTGAAACACCGTTGTGCTGCTACCAACAGAGACGAAACTAACCGTTTGAATCGAACCAAGGTGGGATTGAAACACCTGTCCAGCAGCCG
>JAUZRQ010000081.1 GCA_030950365.1 Candidatus Zhuqueibacterota bacterium
GCTGGCCCTGGTCTTTTCATCGGACGCCTCGTACTCGGTTTCTTCGTTCGTGCGCACTCGCAGGCCGAGAATGTACACGGATTTGCGCCCCCGATCGACGCGCGAAATTTTGCCAGAGACTTCCCAGTCATCATCCTGAAAATCACCGGTGAGGATTTTCACCTCTTCGGCCAGCACCGTGCCGTCTCGCTGCGGCGCGCCATCAATTTTCACCCATTGTCCTACTTTGACCGAGGAAAAGGTCAAACTATTTCTGCCTTGAGCGTCCGCCTGCCGGACACCGAAGTTCCAGAAGAAAACTGTCATTGCAACGGAAACCATGGCCGTCTTGTAAAGGGCCGTCAACGAACCTTTCATGAGAAAACTCCTTTCTTGAATACGCATGAACGCCTTTTGAACCAGTTTTGAACCAGTGCAAATACCATATCATGGCTTGCGCTAATCGTTGTTTTCATTGGCACTATAAATATACAGGCAATGGCGATAGTGGGTGTCACAGACGTGTCCTGCCTTTGTAAAATCTACGTCAAATGCTTGTGCTGCAACGAGTTGCAAATAGACAGATGTAGCCATTTAATTGTCAAAAACAGAATCCGTGTCCAGCCGTTATTGCGAGGAGCATCGCAGCAATTGCGGTTGCGCCGGTAATAGGATATTCCGTGTTCCATCCGCGTCAATCCGTGGCTTCAAAAAAATCAGTGCCCATCCGTGCCATTTGCAATCTCGACAAGCGCATTTTGAATATCAACCGCACGCCGCATTCCTGAGCTGAACGATTGGCAATTTGGCCATCACTCCTTGCGCTGAATTGTTACCAATAATCGCCTAAAAACGAAAAAGGCCACGCGAACGCGGCTGGTGCGTTCAGGTGGCCTTAATACGAAGTCAGCAATCTTGCCGGCAAAAGGATAATTTATCAATAAAACATAATCCGACTCACAAGACTGCCGCGATCGACGGGACTCATGAGACCGAACCAAATTCTCCAGAAAAAGGAAGCGAACTCTTGCGATTTAAGTACTTTCTGCTGCTTTTGCGCTAAGATGATAAACCGGCCATCAGGCAGCCAGCGGAAAATGCAAGTTTCTCCTTGGGAATAATTACGGGCAAAAAAGGCATTGAACTGATCCATGGTGCCTTTAATTTTGGCCGGATCGATTTCATAATTCCGGATGGCCTTTTGGAACAGTTTGTTGATAATGACCAGCAACCGCTCCTTTTTCATATCCCTGGCAAATTCCAGATTTAGCTGTTTGGCCACTTTTTCCTGGATAACCTGCTCGTAAATATCGCCAAAGGGATCCGGCTTGAAGGGAGCCATGTAATGGACAATGGCATACATTGGGATTTTCTCGCCCTGATCCGACTCCCGGGTCACGTAAACCGCGCCAGTAGCCGTCAATTCATATTCCTGCTCATTCACGGCGAAGGTCGCCTTGACCGGAAACTCTTTTTGACTGATGAGTTCCGTGAATGTTTCAACCTTTTTTTCCCCGGTTTCCTGAGCCTTTGTCTCCGACCGGATCATCAATATGAGAAGCAACAGCATACCAAACAGAATGAACTTTCGCATAAGATACTCCTCCTTCCAAATCAAAACCGCTTTGCATTCGATGCTTTTTATAATATGTAGGTCAAAATCGCGCGTTTGCCGAAAGTTTTCGGGATGCCGCAACAACAGACTGCCGTCACCGTGCTGAAATCGGTTTTTTGCTTTCGACACCTGAAGGTCGGCGCTACCGCAGCACCTGCAGACGCTGCACGCGAATCTGGTTGCCGGCCGTCAGTTTGCAAAAATAGGTACCCGGCGGAACGATCCGCCCGCGGGCATCCCGCCCTCCCCAGCGCACTTCGTACCAGCCGGTTTCGGCACCCGGCACGATCGCTTCCCAGATGCGCTCGCCAAGCAGGTTAAATATGTGCAGAACGGCCGGCTTGCTGGTCGGACGCGGAAAGAAAATCCGAAAGACCGTGGCCATCCGCATCGGATTGGGATAGCCCGGCAGAAGCTGATAATCCACCGCCGGCAGGATATCCACCTCGAGCACCGGCGAATATTCGATTTGGCCGTTCGAATCGACCTGCCGCAACCGGTAGGCATAATGCCCCGGAGAAAGCTGCTGATCGACAAAATCATAATTTTGCGGCCGCGCGGTTGTGCCCTGGCCCGGAACGAAACCGATCTCGCGCCAGTCGGTTGCGTGCGTCTTGCGCTCCACATAAAAACCAAAATTGTTGGATTCGCTGGCCGTGCGCCATTTCAGTACCACATCTTGCCCGCGGACTTCATATTCGAACGACACAAATTCCACCGGCACCATGACATCGCCAATCAAATAGGTCAGGTAAAAATCGATAGTCCAATTCAGAATCGTAAACGTGTAGCCGGTCAAATCGTGATCAGCTCCCTGAATGGAATGGAAATCGTACAGGACACCAACTTCTTGCGCCCGGTTTTTCAGCTCAATCGCCTGTTCATAGGGCACGCGCGTGTCATTGGTGCCGTGCACAATCATCACCGGCGCTTCGCCGTTTTCCAGTATGGTGTCGTCGATAAGCCCGCCGGAAATTTCAGCGCAAGCGGAAACTTCGGATGAATAGCCGGAACTGCCGCTATTGCCTTCGGGCTCTTCATAGGCTGCATGCAACACCGCAAAGGCGCCGGCGGAAGTACCAAACAACCCGATGCGTTTCGTGTCGATGCGATAGATTTGCGCATTCGCCCGCAGCCAGCGCACCGCAGCTTTGGTATCTTCATACGCCATGGTGGTCGCTTCCACGAGTTTCAGCGTATCGGTGATATCGATGTAACTGCTGTGCAGGCGGTAATTGATGGATACAGCCACATAGCCCCGCTGTGCAAGATAGGTACCCACCGGACCAAGCCTGGATTTGTCGCCGCCGGTGAAACCGCCGCCGTGCACCAGTACCACCGCCGCGCGTTCCAGAGCGGTATCGCCCTCCGGCTCGTATAAATCGAGCTTCAGCACTTCCGTTTTACCGGTGACAATATTGATGGCCTGGCCGTAAACGATGTCTTTTGTGACGTTGACATTGGGGAAAAGCGCGTCTTTGTAACGCTGGCCCTGCGCCTGCAGGGACGAGGCCATCAGCAGGCTTAGAAACAAACAGCTCATAAATCCAGGACGAACTGGTTTTGAAGATGCCGCGTCGGTGCGAGAACAGGCCCGTTCCGGCCGGTTTGCCATGGCAATTACCCTCCCATTGCGTGCGAATCCAGATTCGATAGACAAAGCGCAAGGAATCCTGAAGCCGCCAGCCGATGCCCGGATTCCTTGCGTGCGGTAGCATGTGCGGCGATGAATGGGCTGCTGGTTCGGATTGGATTATCGCGATATGATGAATTTCCTGCTGAGCACCTGATTCCCCGAACGCAATTGATAAATGTACAATCCCGGCGGCAAACGCCGGATATCCAGGTTATACCGGAAACGACCGGCTTCGTGCCATCCCTGTGCCAGCGTGGCGATTTCCTGCCCGAGCACATTGTAAAGTTTCAGGGTCACATCGCCCGGGCTGGATAGCTCATAGGCGATTTGTGTGATCCGGCTCCCCGCGCTCAGGCGGATTGGATTGGGATAATTTTGATGCAGGCGCAGGGTCATCGGTACCGGCGCGCCCGGTTGCTGAACCGAGGTCGGGCCGCTTTGGATCATATACTGATACAGAAAATCCGTGGTTCGTTGCACAATGTCTTCGATATAGGGCGACAGATCGTGACCGGCCATGTAGCTGTAAAGCGCATACTTTAGACCAATGGCCTTCGCGCGCTGGCTCAGTTCCAGCGCCTGCTGATATGGCACGATAAAATCAAGATATCCATGGAATGCAATAAATGGGGCCTCTCCCGCTTCCATGATCGAATCATACACCAGCGCTCCAGCCACACTAATGGCCACCGCCACCTCCGAACTGTACCCCGAATTGCCGCTATTGCCTTCGTCCTCCTCATAGGCGGCGTGCAGCGCGGTTATCGCCCCGGCCGAAACGCCACCTACTGCAATGCGATGGCTATCGATCCGATAGTCCTGCGCATATTTTCGCAGCCAGCGGATCGCCGCCTTGGCATCCTGATAGGCCTGGGTCACGGCCTGATAGACCTTCGTGGTATCCGAATGGCTAAATTCCTTGGACAGGCGGTAATCAATCGAAACGGTTACGTATCCGCGTTTTGCGAACCGTTTGGCTAATTGTACAATCACCTGGCTCTCTTTGTCGCCTTTAGTGAAGCCGCCGCCATGAATCAGCACAATTGCCGGCCGTTTGGGCTCGGTATCGCCTTTGGGTTCATACAGATCGAGGCGCAGTTTTTCATTCTTGCCGGTCGCCTGATTGACCGCCTGCCCATAAAGCAGGTCACGATTGACCTTCACCGAGCTGAAGATTTCTTTCTTGTAGCGATCGCCGAGTACCGAGGCCGGCGAATCGCTTCCGGCCACTGCCCGGGGCGTCCAGCCCGGCAGGCCGATGAACAGCAATAGCAGCCATGTTCGTTTCATTTTGGGTCGTCCTTAACCTGGTTATCCTGCCAGAGATAGGTTTGTAAAAATTGCAAAATTCGTTTTTCGATTTCTTTCCTGCTAGGTTGCACTTTTCCGAACCAGCCGCGTTTCTTGAGCGCGTGTCCGGCATTTTTCACGCGGATGAATTCCACTGGAGCACCGGCGTTTTGATAGGCCCGGTACATCCGCTCGGCATGTTCGATGGGCACCACGCGATCCTTTTCGCCATGAATGAGCAGCAGCGGCGGATCGTCCGCACTCACGTGCGTAATCGGGCTGGCCTCTCGGTACACCTCCGGCTTCTGGTCGGGGGAGCCGCCGAGGAAGGTTTGCACCAACTCACCGGCTTTCTGTGCCAAATAATCGTACGGCCCGAACTGCGCCACTACTGCCTGCACTCGACTGGATACGCCAGGCCAATCCTCGCCCTGCTCATAGCGTGGATCGTCGTTGGTGGCGGCAAAGGCAGCGAGATGCGCGCCGGCGGAGTTACCGATGAGCCCGATGCGCTCCGGATCAATGCCCCACTTATCGGCGTTGGCGCGAAAATAGCGTATCGCGGTTTTGACATCCTTACAGGCGGCCGGGAAAGGCGCTTGCGGGCTCAACGTATAATCGATGGATACCGCCGCGAAACCGGATCGCGCCAGCCGGGTGCACAGTTTTTTGCCGCGCTTGCGGTTTCCGCTCCGCCAACCGCCTCCGTGGATAAAAATCACCAGCGGCAGTTTTTCAGTCCGCCGGAACTTCGGAGCATAAAAGTCGAAAAACAGGTTCTTTTCCTCCGAATACCGCACTTTTTTGACGACGGTCACCGATTTGCGCTTGCGCTTTGGTTTGCGCTTTTGATCGTTGCCGCCGGCCTCGCAGGCCTGAACCGTGAGCGCAAATGTCAGAAGCAAGGTCAGCCAGAGAGGCAATCGAACACCCATTTTGCCGATGCGTTTGCTCAAGATTGGCCGCACGTTTTCTGCTGAGTTCGTTTAAAAGCCGCGTTCAGGTTTTCAATCAGCTCCGAGGCCACCACCAGAATCTGCCGCGTTTCGAAACCGGCGCGGCGCAGATCCTTATAAAACGACCGGGCGATGATTTTGGCTACTTTTTCCGGATTCTGCACCGCTGCCAGGATATGCGATTCCAGGCTGGAACGGGAATCGATTTGCGGCTCGTTCTGGCACAACGCAAATGCGGCATAGCGCGATGTCAGCAACTGTCGCGTCTGGTAAAATTCGATCGCATGCCCCAGAAGCGCGGTGAACTGTGTAAGAATTTCATGCTGGCTGACAATTTCTTCATGCACCATGCCGGGGAATTCGGCGTAAACCATGCCCACAATCCGGCCCTGCAGCCGGATGATCGCCGAGGCATGCCGGGCCATCGGCGCAGGCCGTTGAGGTGCAACCATTTTCCCTTCCGGCTGGACCTGTCCGGCAAACAAATCGCTCAGCAGGGCATGTAGTTTATGCTGCTTTGCCGGCACCAGCGGGGATTCACTAAAGAACACTTGCACCCGCTTTTCCTCGTTTTGCCAGTAGATTGCGGCAAATTCGGCATCCACCACCTCGGATGCCGTTTTCACCGCCAACTCCAGCAAATCCGGTATGCGATCGAACCTTTGAAAGAGCCGATTGCATGCTTCAAGCATTCTGCCAGCCGGAAGCCCCGTTTCGCTGACTTTGTAGGTCATCGGTGCTGCCATCGCCATGATGCTGCCTCCCGAAATCGGATGTCATCTGCGTGGGCAAGAAAAAAGCTGGCAGGAATTCGGATTATGCAATCTCTATGCCAGCCCTTCGTTGCATATTCTTATCTAAAATTGAAAATACACAAACTTTTTCGATGTCGGCACAGAACCGAATAACACCAGATAAAACAAAAGCGTAAAGGCCAGACTCTGAACCGACACTGGCAATCGGTTCCATAGCTTCATATAGTCGATTCGGGTGGCTACCAATTGAAAAATAAAAAACCCAATTACAAAAATGGCAGCCAGTTGCAACGGTGGCTTTGCTATGGAGCCCCAATCGGCATAAGTCATGCCCTTCAAATAATCGATGGCGGTGTACACATCGGGGCAGAAGAACAGGGTCGTCAGTTGAGACAGATAGCCGACCATGATGAACCATCCCAGAAGGGCCAGCGGCCTCGACGGCGCGCGCTTCTTGCCACGGAACCATGTCAGTCGGAGCACAAAGTACACTACCAATGCCAGCCCCATGCCAATGCCCCAGAACACGAACTTCCACGAAGCGCCGTGCCATAACCCGACCAGCGCCATGGCAAATAGCAGATTAAAGATGGTTTTGCCTCGGGCGCGGTGGCGTGTGCCGCCCAACGAAATGAATACGTAATCGCGGATCCAGTTGGTCAGAGTCATGTGCCAGCGCTGCCAGTATTCGGACGGATTTTTGGCCGCGAACGGAAACCAGAAATTGCGGCTCAGCTCGATGCCCAGCATGCGCGCACTGCCGCGGGCGATATCGGTATAGGCCCCGAAATCGAGGTACAGGGCAATGGCCACCAGGAACATGGATACCACCAGTTCGAAACTGTCGTACAAATAGGGCTGCTGGAATTTCGGCAGCGAAAAGAAAAACAGGCGATCGGCGATGATCAGTTTTTTTGCCAGGCCAATGAAAATCAGTCCGACGCCGCTGCAAACTTTGTTGAAATCAAATTTTTGCAGTTTTTTGAGCTGCTCCAGAAGGCCGTGTGCGCGCTCGATCGGACCGGCCACCAGTTGCGGGAAAAAGCTCACATAGGTGGAAAAGAGAATCAAATCCTTGGTCGGTTTGTATTTTCTTCGGTACACATCAATGGTATAGCTCATCTCCTGAAAGGTGTAAAAGGAGATGCCAATGGGCAGGATCACATTGATGGACGGCGTATCCAGCCCGATTTTGGCCAGCAGCGGACGCAGGGTATCCAGGGCGAAATTAGTGTATTTGAAATAGCCCAGCATGCCCAGATTGGCCACGACGCTCGTCCACAAAAGCGCCTTGCGGGTGCGGGGATTGTCCGATTGATCGATGAACATCGCCGCGAAATAATCCACCAGCGTGGTCACGGCGATAATGATGGCATAGTACGGTTCCCAGTAACTGTAAAAAATATAGCTGGCCGTCAGAATCATGATGATGCGGAGCCGCCACGGCAGCAAGTAATAGACAGCAAAGGTCGCCACAAGCAAAATCAAATACTCGAAACTCGTGAATAGCATGGGAACCAGACTCCTTATTCGATCAGCATGCCCGGAAGGTCATCGTTCAACTTTAGCCAGATGATGGGTGAAATCGCCGCTTTTGATAATCGGATCGAGGCGCACGGCCAGGCTATCGGCAAAAATCTGGTGGCCGGCCTCGGTAAAATGCGCCGCATCTTTGAGAAACGCCTGCCACGGCACCGCCGATGACATGTCCCAGAATTCCCAATTTGCCGCCTGCAAGGAATCTTTCATGGTTTTGGCAACTTCCTGCTCTCCATGGGCCACAACAAATCCATGTGGTTGCAGAATGAAAATCTTGCGCGCCGGAAGGGGTTCGGAAACTTCACGGGTCATCCTCAGCAACTCCGGGTGCGGCGGCATTTCGGCAAAGTTTTTTTTCTTGGGCTTTTTCAGCCGCTGGCGTTTGAACGGCCGGGCCAGCCAGGTGAACCGCTGCGTTGGCGGCACGAACGGCACCAAAAAACGAGCCTGGCGCAACAGCTTTGCCAGGGGCAGATCGCGCAAACGGTAGCCAGGCCAATATTTGTAAAACAGGCCCGAAACGAAATGAATGTTTTTGATATAATGCTCCCGGAACGATTCCGGCAGGCGATCGCGATAGAACCAGACCGGCGCCAGCACATCGCTCGGGAACATGCTGATGGGCGTGGGTTTGCCGTCGTAAACGTAGCTCCTTTCCTTGAACGTGGTCGGCCCCAGAATGCACAGAATGAGGTGCGGCTCCAGCTCCTGCGCCCGTGCCAGCAGCATTACCAGCTCCGGGGCCTGCAATCCAACGATGGACCAGTTGATGAGCCGGGCCTTCGGGCCGCCGTTGGTGGCATGATTGAGATGCTTTTGCAGCAAGGACGTGTAAATCTGCTCGTCCGGGTATTCCAGGCCCACGCCCTGCGAATTGCTGATCAATAAGACACGGAATTCGGGATCATGGTGAGTGGAAGTGACCCGGATATATTCATCCCAATTGCGCCGGAAATACGGATTGCGGGCATAGAATTCGTCGCTGGACAGCGGCTGGTAAAGCTTGCCGGGCAGCCACCATTCTGCAACCGCAATGAACAGCAAAACATACGTCGCCGGATGATGCAATCGCTTGATGATGTTCATCATATCGTTTCAGGACTCTCATTTCAGTATTTTGATGAGGCCAGACGAATCGCCCTAGGCAGCTCAGTGAGCCGATCATAGGGCATTCCATTCGTGCACTGCTCTGTACTACTATACCCGCACTACCACAAAACTGTGTCACAGGCGGGTTTGATGTGTGTAAAATCTGCGTTAAACTCTCGTTTGCATCGAGTTCGACTCCTGAACTTCCCCGCGCTTCAGTTCGACCAGGTAGCGGGTGTCCAGGTAATGCTCATCATCGAGATAGCCAATGCTATCGATGCCAAAATGCCTGGTGACCAGATAAGCGAAATTGCGCAGCGAAATGTTGCCCTTTTTCAGGGTCTTTGCCTTCCAGTGCACCGGGAAGTTGCCAATCACGTCAAAAATCTCGGTTTTGGCGGCAAAGAAGGAGCCGCGCACCGTGCGCACAAGAAAATCATCGCGATCCTGAAAGAACATGCGGTCCCGGTATTTGCCGAAATAAAACTCGGCGTCCTTGCCGTTGCGGCCGTTTCCCAGCACTTTGAGCGCCGGATCGCGGAAGCGCTCCTGAATGGTCTGAACGAACCCCAGGTCTTTGATGATCACGTCGTCGTGAATGTAAATCACGAAGTCGTATTGGCGGTAATAGCCCATCTCGTTGAACTGGTGGTACGCGCCCCAGTCCAGTCCGCGGTTTTCGCAATAATACACATCATCGCGAATCAGCGGAAAGACAGATTGCTGGCGCACGAAAGCTTCATCACGGTGGCTGATGATGTACTTGTCGGCAGAGTCCTCATACAGTCGCCGGAAGAACGGCTCCATGAAGTGCCAGCCGACCACACAATAGGCATATTTCATCGCATTTCCATTGGCCATAGGCTTCATCCTTTCAGCACCGCCAGCGGGCGCAGGCGCACCACCGGCCGCGCCAGCTGCAGGGCCTGCATGGCTTCGAGCACCTGCGAAATGTTCTTGAACGATCCGGGCGCCTGCTCGGCGATGTTGTCGGAACCGTAGCGGTACAGCCGGATATTTTTGCGGCGCATTTCCTGCTCCACATCGGCTTCGGTGTACTGCCGCACCGCTTCGGGCTTGTCCAGCACACGACCGGCGCCGTGGTTCACGGAAAAAAACGTGCGTTCGGCGCCCACATCCGCCACGCCGATGTACGAGTCGTGGCCCATGGAGCCCGGAATGGGCACGGGCTGACCGGTTCGGGCGAACACCGGATGATCGGCCATCTGGCTGGCCGGCAACGCGCGGCTGGCGCCGTGCCGGTGCACCCACACCCGGTCGCCATTCCAGCGCTCGTGTTTGATGCTCACGTGCGCGCAGTCGTACAGCAGCGGCAGCTTGAGCGAATCATCGGCAAAGACGGCCCGCACCGCGGCGCGCACCTGTTCGGTGATGGCCATACGATTGGCAAAGCCGAAATTGCACGCCGCCGCAATGGCCAGCACATAATTCCGGCCCATTTCGGAATCGGCATTGACCGCCCAGATGTGCTCGCCGTTCATGCCCAGTTGGGACTCGAATTCCTTCAAATAATGCTTCATCATTTTGCTGCCGACGCTGCGCGAACCGGTGTGCAACATGAACATAGTGTGTCCTTTTTCCAGACCGAGCCACCGCGCGGCTTCAAAATCAAGGATATCCACGATTTCCTGCAATTCGAGAAAATGATTGCCGTCGCCAATGGTGCCGAAACACTTGCGGCCCTTTTTGAGCGATTTTTTTGGCATGGCCGCCACCAGCCGTTCCACCGAGGGCGCGTCGGTCAAAAACACGCCGCCATCTTCGATAAACTCCAGTTCCGATTCCGGCAGCCCGAACCGCTGGATGGCCCAGCGGCCGCCGTGCAGCAGGACGTCGAGCACCTCCTCCTTGCTCAGCACATCTTCTTCGTGGAACAGCACCGGTACGGTTTTTTGAATTTGGGCAAACAGCCGGTCGAGCCGCTCCGGGGACATTTCTCTGGCGGGGATGCCGATCTTGAACATGCGCATGCCGCAACAAATGCCGGTATCCACGGCTCGAGGCAACAGCGTGTTGCGCGTGGCCACGGCCGTGCCGGTGGGGCTGATGTTGCGGTGCTTGCGGTGGATGTCCGGTAGCACCGCCACGTGCGACACCAGGCCCTCGGCCGCCGCCAGCCGCTGCAACTGATGCCGGGTCTGGTCATCCGGCAGCATGGTTTCTGATAAAAAAAAGCGAATCGGCACGGCGCCGCTACGAGATGGAATTTCAATCGGTTCGAGCATCGTGGGTGCATCTCCAGCGTTGTCGGTCGTCATTTATTTTTCGGGATCACCATGAATGGCGTTGCGTCTGGCCCGTGGCGATTCACACCTGCTGCACAATATCTTCGACAACCGCCTGCAATCCGGCGCGGCGGTCGATGATCAGCTCGTAGCAGGGCACGCCCGAAAAGCAACGGGCCACGGTCTGTGCGCGGCGGGCGGCCAGGCCCGGCTGCGGCCAGATCATATTCAGCGCCGCCGCATACCACTCATAATCATCCAGTTCGCGAGTCAGCCGGTTCATGTTGATCATCTTTTCCGCGGCGATCTCCGGCGCCACCGCCGTAGCACCATGCCCATTGGCAAACTTTGGCAGAAACACCGCCGCCGGCGGTACCTGCTCCGGTAGCTCCGCCGTGTCGTAATGAAAAAGCCATTTTTCTTTCAGACCTTCGGGAAAGGCCATGGGCACCAGTTTCTGGCGTGAATTCCGCAACATGCCCAGGCTGTCCTCATCCAGACGGATGGGCTCGTAACACGGATAAATCGCCTCGCCATCAGTGAACACGATGTTTTCCGCAATGAGCCGCAGACCGGCGAGCTGCATGAGCGCCACACAGGTAGTGGTTTTGCCCACGCCACCGAGGCCGCCGATGAGAATCGCACCCCGGTCGTGCTCCAGCGCCGAGGCATGCAGCGGCACCATCCCCCGCTCGCGTTCCAGATACCACATCAGGGGATAGTACACCATGTAACTCATGAGGCTAAAATATTTCTTGTATTCGTACTCGGGCAGACGATCCAGCTTTTCCTTTTTGGGGTTGAAGTAATACACCACATCGAAAGTGTACGTGTTATCGCGATTTCGACTGAAACGCAATTGCAGCCCTTTCATTTTCAAGGTGTTGCGCCAGATCAGCTCGTTCTTCTCCCCGGCCATGCGCTTGCCGAGAATACTGAGATTGCCATTGGCCGGGAACGGATGCGAGTCCGGATTCCACTGCCCTCGCAGCCAGTAAGCGCGCACCTGCAGATGAAACGGCGGCTCTAACCGGCCAGCCAGGGTGTATAAATGGTTGTGCGCGTAGTCCAGCAACGGCCGGTGGTTCGACTGCAATCGCAGCCGAACGCCATGCATGGCCACATCCACGGCGTCTTCCACAAGTGATGGCAGCGCGCCGGCAAGAGCCGTCGGATCGGTATCGTATATCGTTTCGGTTTTCGTCCTCATGAATGTTGTCCTCGGGGAGCGTATCCGTTCAGTTCAAACAAATACCCGGCACCGCGGATGGTTTTGATGTATACCGGATTTTCGGGATTGGGCTCGATGTGCTTGCGCAACCGCAACACGTGGTTGTCCACTGTGCGCGTGGTGGGGTACACATCGTAGCCCCAGATTTTTTCCAGCAGCCGATCGCGGGTGAGCACCTCGCCCGGATGCTTGAGAAAGTACTCAAGCAACTGGAACTCTTTGTGCGTCATGTCCTGCAACACGCCATTTTTGTACACCTCGTGCCGCTTGAAATCGACCACGACATCGCCAAACGTGAACTTGTCCTCGGGGATAGTAGCTTCGTCGTTTTTCGGCGCGCTTGCCTCTTCGCGGCGCAAATGCGCTTTGATGCGCGCCAGTAATTCCCGCAGACTGAATGGTTTGGTCACGTAATCATCGGCGCCGAGCTCCAGCCCCAGCACCTTGTCGGTTTCCTCGTTTTTCGAGGTTAGCATGATGACCGGGGTCATCACCTGCCTGTCTCGGATGCGTTTGCAAATCTCGAAACCGCTCATACCCGGCAGCATGATATCGAGAACGATCAGATCGGGTTTCCAATCGAATATGGTTCGCAGGCCTTCCTGCCCGGTGCGGGCGATCCGCGTCTCGTAACCTTCGGATTGAATGGCATCCTCCAGGCCGAGCACAATGGCCGCATCATCTTCGACGATGAGAATTTTTTTCATGACACACTCACCGTTTGTTGAGGTTCGTGTTGATCTTGATCCGATGCAACTCCGCTTTGCGGATCGGACGGATTTGTTGCTTGCTGCGACGGCAGTGTAAAGCGAAACGTGGAGCCCACGCCCACCTCACTTTCGACCTCCACCCTGCCGCCGTGGGCTTCGACGATGTGGCGCACCAGGGTCAAGCCCAGTCCCATGCCTCCCTGCGCCTGCGTGTTCAATCGTTGGTCCACCCGGTAAAAATCATCAAAAATTCTGGGAATTTCGTGTTCCGGGATGCCGATGCCGCGATCCTGCACCTCCACCACGATCTCATCACCGCGCAGAAATGCGCGCACATCAATAATTTTGTCATCCCGGCTGTACTTCACCGCATTGGAAAGCAAATTGAGCATCACCTGCGCGATGGCGTCGCGATCCAGCATAGCCGGCGGCAGCGGCGCAATATCCGTACGAATCCGAAAGCCGTTGGCTTCGGCATGCGGCCGAAAGCTCTCCACTGCCATCTGAAGCACCTCATCCGGCTGTTCGAGCCGGAACTGATACGACTTCATGCCCTTTTCGATTTTGGCGAAATCGAGCACATTGTCAATCAGCCGCGACAGGCGGTCGCACTCGCGCTGGATCACCTGCAGGTACTGCCGGTTTTTTCGCGCCGGGCCGCTTTTCGCCGCCGGATTTTGCATTTCCATTAGCTCGGCCAGCATTTTGATGGATGCGATCGGCGTGCGCAGCTCGTGCGACACGTTGGATACAAAATTCGATTTCAGCCGCGACAGATACGCCTCGCGCATGGCGCGGCGCACGAAAATGATCGCGCCGAGCAAAATACTGAGCATGAGCACCGTTATGAACCAGAGCCCCAGCGCATTGCGATACGTAAAAAGGTTGGCCGGGGTATGGGCCTCGTCCACATACAGGCCCACCTGCCAGAATGAAAACGGGCGCTTCAGCGGCTGCGTGGCAATGAGCTGTCCGCGCACTGGTTCAGAAGAAAAAATCACCTCGTTTTTGCCATTCAAAATGGCGACAATCACACTTTCGCCCACATCCGTATCCGACAGCACCCGTGGCAGCAGCCCCTTGCCCAGCTTTTTCAGATCAAACGTCAGGCCAATCACGCCGCCCACGTAGCGGCGGCTCGGACCGGGTAAAAACCGGTAACCCAGCAAATACGGCTCATTGACGGTTTCGTTGGAAATGAAATAAATGCGCGAGCGATAGCGCTTGCGTTCGACCACGGCCTTATATAGCCGTCGGTCCAGAATCTCCAAAAAATACTTCTGACTGAGGCGCTTTTTATTCTTTTCCGTGAACGCTCTGAAAAGCTCGCGGTAGTAATCCGGCCGCGATAATTTCCGGGACGACAGCAGCCGAACCGCCAGAATGCGAACCTGTTCCATGAAATACTGGTACTGATCCACGCTGATGGCGTCGCTGCGCTGAAACATGTCCTGCACCAGCCGGATCAGCGTTTGCACGGCCTCTTCATCCCGGCCCATGGATTCCTGGGCCACCGCGATCTGGTACTGCGCCAAAAAGCGCAGATACATGTCATTCAAATCACGCGCTTCGGGATAGTCACGCAGAAGCTGCCGGTGCACCTCGATGGCTGTTTGCAGCTCGCCTTTTTTCAAATAGACCCGGCCAATGTAGCTCAGCGCCATGGCCCGTAATTGCGGCCGCTGCACACGCTCCAGGATGCGCCGGTAGGCGGCAATCGCGCCGGTGAGGTTGCCTTGTCGGTATTCGAGATCTTCACCCCGTGCAACAAAGTGGCTGAAAATCTCGTGTTCGCGTACGAAGGCCTCCTGCTTCCACGGAGCCGGGGACAACCCCTCGCGCACCGCCATGTTGGGCGGATATTCCACCCGGCCGGGTGCGGATAGATAGAAACATCCGGTAATCAGCGGCTCTTCGGCGATTAGCCGGTCGAAATCTTCCGGCGCGGGATGGCCTTTGGTGCGCTTCTGAAACCGCTTCAGCGTTTTGAGCCACCGGTCTTTGAGCTCTTCCAGCTCCTCGTTGATCTTTCGGGCGGCCAGGCGCGCATAACGCTGGTAGCTTCGGGACAACCGCTCTTCGGCCAGCAGTTTTTCGCTCTGCAGCGCCCGCCAGCTCAGGTAGCCCAAAAGCGCGCTGGGGATCAAAATCAGCGCTAAAAACACCAGCGCCATCCCCAGCTCGCTGCGCTTGCCGGAGAGGAATAAAAACCGCGCTAATCTCGATGAACTCCCTTTCATCATCGCACCGGATCCATAATTACGGAGTTATGGCCTTACGGCAAAATGGACATTAAATCGGTCAATTGGTGTACTTTAATCGGCGGCGCAAATGCCAGTTGCAGACAGCGTTCCGCCAGGCCCAGCATGCGCAACACCTTATAGCCCCGATCGCCATGCTGATGCGTCACGTACTTGAACGCCTGCTTGTTGATCAGCAGGCTGCTCAAAAACCAGAGCACCGACGTCGGCGACAGATCGTGGGCCGCGGCGCGGGCGTAGCCGAGCAGAAACGCCTCCGTGATGGCCATGCGCTCATCCGCCGTGATTTTTTCCTGCGCTTCCAGATAGTACAGCGACGACAAGAAATTCGCCAGGTCGTACGCCGGATGCCCCATGCGAATGCTGTCCAGGTCCAGCAAGGCCAGCCGGTCATCGGCAAGAAAGATGTGATTCAGCCGAAACGAGCCGTGCAACAGCACTTTGGGCGCGTCATCCTGAAAGACAAACTTGCGAAATTCGTGATAGTAATGCATCAGCCGTTTTTCCAGCTCGGGCAGCGCGTCGATCACCGTGTCCAGCGCAAGCCGCACTTCCGCCACTTCATTGCGGAAGGTGATGTGCTTGCGCACGCGCTTTTCAATGCGGTGGAACACGGCCAGCAGGCCGCCCACGCGCTGGAACACGGAGCCGATCTCGAGTTGGGGCAACAGCCGCTTGAGATTCTCGCCGGGCACAAACTCGATAAACGCCGTGCTGCGCGAGTCCAGCACGCCATAGGCTTTCGGGATAATAAACGGTATCGGCTCCAGATCGGGGGCCTCGTGCTGCAGCCGTTCATACACGCGCACCAGTTCGCGGTTCAATTGCTTCAGGCTGTTGCACAGTTGCCGCGCTTTGTGCGGTTCGTTGAGCTGTTTGGCCACCAGCAAAAAGGTTTGCCAGTTGCCATGTTCGTTTTGGTGGTGCACCCGGCACAGGGTGGTGAATCGCTTCGCCGGCACGTATTTCAACACATCCAATTCGCAGCGCAAACGCGTGCCCGCCGATGCATCGGCCACCTTCCATGGCAAAATGTTGGTATGCCTTTCCAGCCAGCGTACCACATCCTCTTCGCGCAGTAGCGCCATTTTGCGGTCGCTGGGAAAGCTGGCCAGCACCAGGTTGATTTCCGGCAGGGTGGTCACGGCCGGGCCCCATTTCGGCCGCTGGGTGACGTGTTTTTCAAAAGCGACCTGTTCTTTGGCCAGCTTTCCGGTCGGCACCAGACTGCCCACGTAAAGTTGCCGCCGCTTCTCGCCGCCGTTGGAAAAAATCATATCGTACAGAATGGTGGTGCGTTTGGACGACTCCCACACATTCCGGATTTCAATAGTTTCGAGCCGGTAGCCATTGGCATCGGTAAATAGCCGTTTTTCCGTGAGACGTGCTTTCAGCCACTCCGGCTGCACGGCCACGGCCTGCGGTCCTGAAATTGAAAATCCTTTCGCCATATCTCCGCCTAACCCAGTTTGCGTTCCAGTACCATTTCATACACCGAGAGCCACTCCTGAAGCTCCCGCTCGTTGCTGAATTCATCCATCGTGCGGGCCGCGTTTTCGGCCAGCCGGCGCCGCAACGATTCGTTTGCGGCCACCTCACGAATGGCGCGCGCAATCGCCGCCGAGTCGCCGGGATCGACCAGGATGCCGTTGTCATGATCCCGAATCAGTTCCGGGATGGCGCCCGTCCGGCTGGCGATGATGGCCTTTTGCATGGCCATCGCTTCCATCATAGACAGCGGGCAGCCCTCGGAATACAGCGACGGGTACACCAGCACATCGAAGAGCTGCAGGTAATTGGCCATCTCATCCGCCGGGATGCGGCCGGTGATCACCGTGCGCCGCTGCAGGCCGCACTGTTCCAGCGCCTGTACATGCGGTTCGCGGTCTTCCGGCTTGAAAAAATCGCCCGCCAGCAGCAGCGTGTATTCCAATTCGCCATTGAGCTGCGCCAGCGCTTTGAAAAGATAAATCAGGCCTTTTTTATAGCGGAACAGGCCGGATGTGCCAATCACCAGCCCGCGTACCGGCACGTCCGGCTTGAAGGTGACCCGCAGCTTGCGCCGGTCGATGGAGTTTAAAATCGTACGCGCCTTGCCGGCAATGGGCGTCACGGCGCGGTCGGCCAGCTCAATCAAATTGGTGGCCACCGAGGTTACGAAATCGGCATTTTCCAGCGCCTGGCGCACAAACGGCATGCGCAGCGGATCGAACACATACTTGCCGACATCGTTGCCGCGAATCGAGGCGATGCACTTTTTGCCGTGGGCGCGCGCCACCATGCTGGCAATGAACGCCGCCGGATACAGGAAAAATCCGTGCAGCAGATCGAAATCATACTGCCGTTGAAAATGATCCAGCGCCTGAAACATTTCGCGGTTGTAGCGAGTCAGCACCTCTGCCTCGCTGTGGGCGCAGTCGTCCCGCAGGCCTTCGTGGAACACCTTTACGCGGTGCACCCGGATGCCGTCTTCATCAACGCTGGTGTAACTTTCATCAAACGGCAGCGGCTCCGGATGCTTTTGAAAATGCACCACATGCACGTCCACGCCGCGCGCGGCCAGCATGCTGGCAATGCGGTGCGCCGAATGGCCCACGCCACCGATCTGCGGCGGGTACTGTCCCGTCACCAGACAAATTCGCATGCAATCTCTCGTGTTAAAGTAAATTCATCCTGAAAAGATTAATTGAGGGAGCTTTCCAGCGGCGAGTCCTTTCGCAGCGCTTCAGGGCGAATCAGCCCGCGCTCGATCAGCCGGCGGTACTGCGCTTCCGGAAGGTCGTACACGCTCCGGAAGCCACCCTGAATTTTCCCCGATTTATGCCGGTACGGCAATGCTTTCATGGACATGCTGTAGGCATCGTTCCATTGCAACTGCAAATCCAGCCGGCCCGGACGATGCTTTTCCACCTTCAGCACAAACCGCGGCCGGTTGACGAATTCAAACCGGAAGCGATCTTCTTCAAATAGCTGCAAATAAGCCGGCAGCGGAATCAACTCATCCCCATATTTGAGCACAAACCGGCTGTTGTAAGGCGTCAGGTGCTTCTGCGGCAGGGCCCGGCTGTAGGGATAGTCCCAATTTTTCTGCCCGATGTGCAGATACGCGACCCCGCCCAACCGCAGCACGCGGCACACCTCTTCCAGAAACCGCGCCTTGTCCGGGATGAAGCGCACGGTCACCGCTGAGTAAATGAGATCGAAATGCTCATCCGGAAACCGGAGCTCGGTGGCATCATAAAAGTCGATGTCTGGCAGCCGCAACTGCGCCAGCTCATCTGGCGGACAGATGCCGAATTCCAGCGCCATTTTGGCCAGATCGCTGCGGCACAGCACCGGCGGTTCCCGCTTTTTATCCACCCCGAAAAACGATACAGGTTGGCTGCGGAATTGCCAGGCAAATTCCAGCAACGCCCGGCCTTCTCCGAACCCCACCTCCAGCACGCGCGCCGCCGACTTCTGTTCCAGTAGCCCGGTTAGCGTCCGCTGCAGCAGATCGTATGTTTTCGAAATTTTATAATTGACCTCGGCCAGACTCCGATTTCGTGCCATGCGTTTGCTCCTTGAACTCGTGTCCATCGTTGCGCAGGCCATTTAGACCGCTATGACGGCACGGCCGCCTGTTTCACGGTTGAAAGTTGCTGTGCCAGTTCCAGCACCGTCGCGGCATTGCGATCCCAGGTCCGTTCCCGCGCCACCCATTCACGCCCGCGCCGGCCCATGCTGCGCCGCAATTCCGGATCGGCCAGCAGGGTTTGCAGGGCGTCGGCCAGTTGTTTCACGTTGCCCGGCTCATACAGCAGGCCGGTTTCACCATGCGCCACAATGTCGTTCACCTGCCCGATGCCTCCGGCCACCACCGGCTTGCCGACGGCCATGTACTCGAAAATTTTAATGGGCGAAAAATAGAAATTTTCGTGGGGGATGTATGGTGCGGTGGCAATATCCATGGCCGCAATGAATTGCGGAATGTCGTGATATTGCACCTTGCCGGTGAAGGTCACGCGGCCAGCAAAGCCCTGCTCATCCGCCAGGGTTTCCATGGCCTCGCGCATGGGGCCATCACCGACGATGAGCAGATGCGCCTGCGGGAATTCGCGCTGTAGCCGTCCAAACGCTTGCAGCAAGCTTTCGGTGCCGTGCCAGGGCTTGAGGCTGCCCACGAACCCGATGATGGCTTTCCCGGCAAGGCCGAATTGCTGCCGCACCGGTTCGCCGGAAAGGCTATCGGAAAACACCTGCACATCGACGCCGTTGGGCAGCACGGTGATGCGCTCCTCCGGCACGCCACATTCGCGGGCGTATTCGGCAAGGGTGTTCGAAACCACCAGCAGGCGGTCGGTTTCGCGGAATATCTGCGCCTCCAGAGAACGCGCCAGGTCTTTCATCTCCAGCCCGCGCATTTTTTCCTGTTCGTAGGCCAGCGGCGCGTTCACTTCCAGCAGATGCGGCACATCGAGCTCCCGCGCCAGCCGGATGCCCGCCAGGCTGAACAGCGAATAGCGTTCGTACACAAAATCCACGGGCTGTTCGCGCAAAACCGCCAGCGCGGTCTGGTACAGATCGAGATTGAACAGCAGGTTGCGGATTTCCTGCCGGATGCGGGTCTTGCTACCGATGAACCGGTCCAGTTGTTCCAGCGCCCGGATGAAGCCCAGCAACTCCTCCGATGGCGTGGCCGGATGAAAACGCAGCTCCCCGGCGTGTCCGTTTTGGCCGGTATCGGTCATGAGGGCGCGGAAAGCATCGAACTGCCGGAAATCCTCCGGCCGGGCGTCGAGCTTCTTTTTCCTGCCGTCGGTCATGGCCGAAGAAATCACATGCACGCTATGCCCTGCTTTGCGAAAGGCCCGGATCATCTCGCGTGCATGGATCGACGCGCCCTTATAGCCGAAAATGTGAACGCCGAAATCAGCGCTGATGTATGCGATAGTCATGGCTGCCCAATCCGCTGCTGTGTGTCCGATAGGTTTTGCTAAAACGTTTCACTGGCGCGCTGGTTCTCTTCAGCGATGGCCACTTTGCCATCCACCGGCAAATAGCCCATGTCTTCCAGCTTCTGAATGATCTTTTCGGCGCTTTCCTGCGGCGTTTCTTTTTCGGTGTCACAAATCACCTCGGGATGATCCGGCGGCTCATACGGATCGCTCACCCCGGTAAATGCCTTGATCTCCCCGGCCAGAGCCTTTTTGTACAGCCCTTTCACATCACGGCGGATGCACTCTTCCAGCGATGCCCTGACATATACTTCCACAAAGTTCTTGATCAATTGGCGGTTCTCGTCGCGCACCGCTTTGTACGGCGAAATGGCCGCGGCGATAGCAAACACGCCGTTCCGGGTGAGCAAATGGCAGACAAACCCGATTCGACGGATGTTGGTGTCACGATCCTCTTTGGAAAAGCCCAGTCCCTTGCTCAAGTTGGTGCGAACCACGTCCCCATCCAGCACCTCAACCTTACAGCCGCGTTCCCGCAGCATGGGCGCAAGGAAACTGGCAATGGTGGATTTCCCGGCACCAGACAGCCCTGTCATCCAGATCGTGCATGCGCGTACGTCGTTGTTCATCTTAGCTCCTTTCTGCTTCAGGGTTCCCTTTTAATTACCGTTCTTCGGCGAAGTTTGCAGAAGACTAATTAACGATAACGGTTTATTTTTAAAAGAAATAGTACCAACACCCTGTAAAGATTCAGCTATTTCCGTTTGATAAAATCTGGCCAGTCATCGCTAGCCGCCGCAAGGCGGGTGCGCCTGTCCGACTGCTGGCGGACGGCGATCTCTTTGTAAATATAGCTATGAGATCGCGTCGTCTCCGCCAGCTGGCGGATCCTCGCGATGACGGTTTAGAGACTGAACAGTTACAATAACTTGTAACGATTCAGCCGATGCAGCTATTTGTCATTCCGATTTTCAACAGCGACTAAAAGGGTGCTGCTGAAATGCCGGTTATTTTTTATCCCTCCTTAAATTCTCCTTCCCAGGTTAAATTGGGAAAGGAGAGAAGGCATCTCAAACTCAGCAAGTCACCCTGATCACGAGCCAATGAAGTGAGTGCGGTACATTCCGTGACTCCGCTGAGAGATGACTTCGGCGGACAATATATGCTCGTTAGTCAATGCGGGTTACTCGCAACAACTGATAATTACCCACCTGTTGCAATGCAGAGCATCTGCCTGAAAAATCAAATAGGTCAACGTTCCGGTTAATTGATACTCACTTCTCAGGGAACGATGACACTGCATAGTGGGTTATGTTTCATCGCTTCACAGGCAAAGGCATGGTTGCAGGAAACCGCCTCAGCTCGTGGCTTGCTCGCGGGCCTTCATGCCCCGCATCAGGAGTTCCGCGACCTCCGGCCGGGTGAATTCGGGCGGCGGCGCTTCACTATTGGCCAGCATCTGCCGCACCTGCGTGCCGGAAAGCACTACATGATGTTCGCGGTCATGCGGGCAGGTCTTTTGCGTCACCACCGCATCGCATTTGCGGCAGAAAAACGCGTGCTCGAAACGCAGCGGCGTGATGCCGATTTCATCCGGCGAGAATTGCTCAAAAATCTTCTGCGCATCGTAGGTGCCATAATAGTTGCCCACGCCGGCATGGTCGCGGCCGACGATGAAGTGCGTGCAGCCGTAATTCTTGCGGCACAGGGCGTGGAAAATGGCCTCGCGCGGCCCGGCATAACGCATGGCCGCCGGAAACACGCTCAGCACCACGCGTTCGGCGGGATAATAGTTATCCAGCAGAAGGCGGTAACTTTGCATGCGCAGTTCGGCGGAAATATCGTCTTTTTTGGTCTCGCCAACCAGCGGGTGCAACAGCAGGCCATCGACGATTTCCATAGCGCATTTCTGGATATATTCATGCGCCCGGTGGATGGGATTGCGGGTTTGAAAGCCAACCACCGTTTTCCAGCCACGCTCTTCAAAAATCTGGCGCGTCTCGGCCGGATCCTTGCGGTACTCAGGAAACGTGCGGTTGGCCGGCCGGTTCACCAGCCAGATTTTACCGCCAAGATACACGCTGCCCTGCGCCATCAGCCGCGCCACCCCCGGATGCGCCGTGTCGGTAGTTTTGTACACCCCACGCGCTTCTTTCTCACGATCGTATGTAAATTTTTCTTCGATGCGCATGATCGCCAGCACATGGCCGTCCGATTCGGCGGACGATGCCGGGTATTCCACCAGCGCGATCTCCTCGCCTTCGCGAAGCCCATGCGCAATGTCCGACGCCACCGCCAGAGTGATGGGCAGCGACCATACCAGGCCATTGTGCAAACGCATGTCGGACACCACGCTGTCGTAATCATCGCGGGTCATGAAGCCCGTCAGTGGGCTCATGGCACCGATGGCGATCATTTCCAGATCAGCGATATTAACCGCATTGAGCGGAATGTTTTTCAGGGTTCTGGCCTTCTGCAAAGCCTCGTCACGCTCTTCGCCGTGCAAAATCCGATCGATCAATTGCCCACCGTGCGGAATGCTCTTTATCATCGTTGTGCTTCTCTCCTTAAATACATGAACAACCTAAGCGATATTGATTCGATACGTGTAGATGTTTTCTTGCAAAAAAGCGCGTGTGGAATCCCGCAGCGGTTCACGCAGAAACGCAAACACCTGCTGCATGGTCTCCACCGGCCGTAAGCAGAAATCCTCATAGCGAATTTCGAGATAGTCCAGATGCTGTTGGCCGAATTCGTGGGCCCGCTGCACATAGGCCGCATGAAGGGCCTTCCAGTGCGCACGGTCGTGAATTTGCCCCACGCCCTGCTTGACGTTTTCTGCCAGCGATGCGGCCACATCATCAGCATTGCGCACGATGTGCAGCAACTGCGCGCGCGGATACAGCTTCAAAAACAGGGGCAGGGTCACGCAAGTGCGCGGATCTTTGAAGCCCCAGCGGCTGCGGCCATCGTATCCGGCGGCGATGAACTTTTTCATGGCCCGCCCGGACAGATACGATTTCACCACATCGTACTTCTGCATCACCTCATCGACGCTCATGATGGGCAATTGCGCCCAGCGGCTTTCGTCCTCAAAAATCAGCCGGTCATTCACCTGTCTGGTGAACAGCTTGGATTCGTAATGGTGCATGGTCGGGTGCATGAATATACCATTCATATGTAAAACCCGCGCCAGAATGGACGTGCCAGAATGGTGCATGCCGAGCAAAATCACTGGATCGTCGCGCAATACGCCTGGCTGCTTTTCGGTCATCCGTTTCATAGATTAATTGGTCCTCGCTTAGTAGATTAAATCGTTCGCTACTGCATCGTAGGCTCAGTCCGCGGCGGCCATCTCCGATCGGGCAGCCCGGCGCTGCAGACCATTGTCATCGAATTTCAGGCCGAAATCTTGCAGAAACGCCTGCAGGCCGGCATGCTCGCGGATGACCTGCCGGTTTTCCTCGCTCAAATGGGTCTTCCAGCGCAGGTCGTGAAAATTTCGCTGCTTGTTTTGCTCATAGAAATTGGCATCCGAGGCCACGTACTGCTGCAAAAAGCCGGCCGTGGCGCCGTTGCGTCCCGGCCCATGGTGCTCGAAATTCCAGTAGGCTTTTTGCGCCGGTTCGTAGGTGAGTTCCAGCCATTCGCACAGCCGCTCGAGCTCGGCATCCATGTTTTCCGCCAGCTCGTTGTACAGCACCTGCTGGTAATCCAAATGATTCGTTTCAAGAAATTCTCGGATTTCCCGGTTTTTCTTCACCCATTTGTCCAGATTGATCGGCTTTTCGCGCAACTGCAGCGAGAAAGCGATGGCCCGCGGATCGCGGATCAGGTGGATGTATTTGCGCTGAAACCGCTCTTCGGCCAAAAACTTGCGACTCCACGACAGGGTCTTGGAATTGTCCACCAGCACCTTTGCACCGGTGCGCTGCAGCACAGTATTGTGAATGTTTTTGGCCTTGATGCGATCGGCATCCTGAAACACCGGGCACGGCACGCCGCGCTCCTCGCACAGCCGGCAGGGCACCGGATCATCATGGAACATTTTGTTTAACTCGCCCACGTAAAACGCCTGCGAATGACTGCCCAGCAAAAGCGACAGCCAGGTCGAGCCGCTGTAGTTGGCGGAAAGGACAAAAACCACGGTTCTCTGCATGCAATGTCCTCGATGTTATGGGGTTTCGTTTTCCTCGTATCCGAAATGCTGCAGCAACGGTCGCAGCAATGTGTTTACCTTTTCGGCTTCTTCGGCGGTCATGTTTTCGCGCCACCGGCCAATGCGCACCGAATGGTCGTTGCGGAACCACTTCACCTGCTTTTGCGCCTGATACGATCCCTCGGTTTGATTCTGAATCTGCCGGCAGAAGTCGAACACCGCCGGGTGCTCAGGCAAATTGAGAAATTTCAGCAGCCGCCGCGCGGTTTCCTGCGGATGCGCCACCAGGTCTTCATAACACACCAGAAGATGCGGCACCTCTAGCAAATCCTGCAGGGCGATATCCATCACGGTCTTCCAGGTGAGGGCGCAGCGCATGATGCCGCGCTCGTTCTGGAACAGCTCCTGCCAGTTGGGCGGCTTCAGGTGGCGCCACTCGTCGCCGCCGATGCCCGGCATGAGCGAGCAAGCCACATCCCGGCCATCGCGCACGATGTGGATAATTTTGGCCTCCGGGAAAACCTTGCGGATAAACGGGATGCGCAAAATGCTGCGCGGGCATTTTTCCACGAACAGCCGCGCCTGGCCCATCTCGGCGGCAAAGCGCTTGCGGATTTTGCGGATGACTTTGTCCGTGGCATGCGCTTCCGTCAGCCGGTGCGACTCGTTGACGCCGAGACCGGCCTTGTTCCAGACGGCATGCGCTTCGTGCTTGTACGCCACCTCCGGATGCGATGCAATCAACTCGCCCA
>JAUZRQ010000082.1 GCA_030950365.1 Candidatus Zhuqueibacterota bacterium
AGCCAGGACTTGAACCTGTTCTACCCTGCCGTCAAAGGTAAGAAGGCCATTGCTTTTCTTGACCCAGGTTTGCCCCTGGTCGGGGGAAACGTGTACCCCATCATTGGCGCCGGCAAAGATCCGGTCATTCTGATCGATAAGTAGGGAATACACCGTACTGTTTAGCAGTCCCGTGTTCTTTTGTCCCCAGCTTCGCGCATTGTCATCCGATCGAAACACGCCGGCACTTTGGGTGCCTGCAAATATTTGACCTGTGGGGCTGACAATAATGGTACTAACACCGAAATCGGTTAGCCCCTCTGTCAAGCGTGCCCAAGTTTCACCGTTGTCGGTAGTCCGATAGACGCCGGATGCGGCGGCAAAGATATGGCCCTGGTGGTTAATGGCGAATTTAGATACGACCGGTGTGGCGTTCCCATAAACCAGGCCCCTGTTCACCGGTTGCCAACTGGCCCCCTGATCGGTGGAGCGGAAAACCCCTCGTTCGGGCCTCATTGTAGCGGCAAAGATGTGTCCCGCATGATTAATAAGCACTGCCGTGATAAAAAAACTATCCAGACCCGCTGACTGCCAGCTGAGACCATTGTCATTGGATTTGATCATCCCGCTATCAGTTGCGGCATAGACCTGATCCTCTCGGGTAAATGCGAACTGGCGTACAAGATGAAGGGAAACTAAACTCCAGGTATCCCCGCTATCTACCGAGCGATAGATGCCTCTGGAACTCGCCGCGAAGATATTGCCCTGAGTATCAATGCCAAGGATGGAAACACGAGCCGTCCTGTCCATACCTAAACTGGCTTTCTCCCAATGCAGGCCATTATCCCTGGAACGCATGACGGGACCGGGAGTGGTTGCCGCCAATAGATGACCGGCCGGGGTGACAGCGATATCCCACATAAACCCTTTCAATGTGGTTGCTTGCCAGGCTTCACCTGCTTCCGAAGACCGGTAAAGTCCATGGCGCGTGCCAACAAAAATATTATTTATGCTATCAATCGCCAGAGCTAACACATTGGCTCCATCCGGGCCATTGGTCTGCTGCCAGAAATCCCCCTGGGCAGTTGCCGTTAGCGGCAAAATCGTAATCAAAACGGCTAAACAGCCGCATCGCCAGGTTTTCGGCAAAGCTTTCATGGTTTGCCTCATTTTTAATTGTTTCGTATAAGCCTGGCGATAAATCACCAGGCTAAAAGATGCAAGGGCGCTAAAGCGCCCCGGGAATTCTCAAGCATGAGCGCCATTTATGGTGCTTCCATCTTTAGTCAAATTCCGGTAGAAAACGTTTCCTTAAAAAGTATGCCACTCTGATTCAGCCACTACTTCAACAAGGTCAGTTTCCTCGTCTCCACAAACCCGCGTCCTGCGCCGGTGCTGCGCGTCTCCATCCGGTAGAAGTACACTCCACTCGTCAAGTCTCCGGCATCGAATACCACGCGGTAGCGCGACGGCGCCAGCGGCTCGTCCACCAACGTGGCCACGGTGCGACCGGTGAGGTCGAAGATGCGCAAGGTCACGTGGGTGCGCTCCGGCACGGCGAACTCAATGGTGGTTTCCGGGTTGAACGGATTGGGGTAGTTCGGGCTCAAGTAAAAATCATGCGGTGCTTGTTCGTGCACGGAAATGTGGGTAGGCTGGCTATCGTGGATGAATACTCCATGGCCGGCAGTACCGGCAAATACCTGGCCAGTCTCGGGATGGATAGCCATGGCACGTACATCGAGTCTGGTTAAACCGGAACTGACGGATGTCCAGCTTTGGCCATGATCGGTGGAAAGGAGCACGCCTTGTTTTTGAGTTGCAGCAAAAATGTGGCCTTCGGAATTGCTGGAAAGGGCCCAGGTGTAATCGTCGGACCAGTCAAGGAGCGAAGTCCACGTTTCGCCTTCATCGGAAGTACGCCGGATGCCCGCATGCGTGCCAACAAATAAGTCGCCGGTGCTGGGATCCGCAAGAAGAGAACGCGTATCCTCTTTGAGGATCTTGTGCCAGAATTCGCCAAACGAGCGGTACAGCCCTTCACGGGTGCCGGCAAAAATGCGACCGTTGGGATGAGCGGCCAGGGCAAAAACATGATCATCCAATTTGTTCGCCACCCGTTTCCAGTTCACGCCGTTGTCACTGGAGCGGTAGATGTCGCCGTAATCGCAGAATGAGAATCCGCACAATTGAAAAAAACCGGTGCCGGCATACAGGTTGCCATCGGCATCGAATGCCAGAGAGAGGAAGAAATCGTTATCCGGGCTGATGTTTTGCCAGGTGGCGCCGTTATCGGAAGATCGATAAACATCGCCGGAGGCGCCGAGCCCCAAATAGGAGGTTCCAGCGAAGATCTGTCCATCTAGGTTGCTGGTAAGGCTGGTAACCTGCGCTCCTTGCAAACCTGTCCAGGTCCACGTGAGGCCGTTATCCGTTGAGCGGAAAATGCCGCCACAATGACTGCCGGCAAAAACCTGGCCATTTATTGAATTAATGCTCAAAGAAAGGATAGCGAGATAACTCAAATCCGCGTTTATGGGCTCCCAGGTAACTCCCCTGTCGTGGGAAATAAAAACGCCGGCGCAATGGGTCACCGCGTAAATGCGATCCTCATCTTTGACGCTCATATCGAAGACGTACAGACTGCGCAGGCCATTGTTCATGGTCTGCCAGCTTTGACCGCCATTGGTCGAACGAAGGATTCCGTTTCCGGCCAGACCGGCAAAGATATCGCCCCACGGCGTGAAGACAAAAGACGTTGCTTCTACGCTATTGATATGGACACGCGTCCAGGTTTCTCCCTCGTTGCTGCTACGATAAACATATCGATCCAGCACACTAAAGCTACTGTCCTTCCCTGTGGCAATAAACACATCCCCTTCGGGATGTACGGCCACGGCCATGATCTCCGTAGCCGAGAGGCCGCTATTGACGGGTTGCCAGGATTTGCCGCGGTCGTCGGAACGAAACACCCCGGCTCTTTCACTGGCCAGGAATAACGCGCCGCTGGTAGGACTCACCGCCAGATCGTGAATGCCCCAGATTTTATCAAGCTCCTCGTTCGCAAATTTCTGCCATGTTTGACCGTTATCGGTCGATTGGGATATGACGCCATCGAATAGCCGTAAAGAAGCCACGAAAATGTCTCCGTTCTGTGGATCGATGGCCAGCTCTTCCATCGTCTGGAATAGCTCAGCATTGCGAATAACCTGCCAGGTGTGGCCGTCGTCTGTTGAGCGGTAAAGTGTTTTGGGAGTTAGTGCAAAGAAGGCCCCATCCGGATGGGGTACCAGACGGGCTGTCTTCGTATTATTGAGCTCAGTCGTGGCTGCTGTCCAGGTGTCCCCGTCATCAATGGAACGGAAAAGCCCTTCATCCTCGATGAGGATAACGATGGTACCGGTCGTGGGACTGATGGCCATCTCGGTAACGGTGGCCCCGATGGGGCCATTGGTCTGCTGCCAGAAATCTGTTTGGGCATGGATCATTAGCGGCATCAAACCGAAAAGAAACAGGATGAAGCTATGAAACGATCTCATGATCACCCCTCCTTTTTGGATAAAAGATGAAACATTGAACCATTGCATGCCGTTGGAAGTTGTTTAATCCGGGGTGAAAAGGCGATATCGGCTACAAGCCGTCGGCTTCTATCTCATCAGAATCAGCCGCCGCGTGGCGCAAAACTTTCTGGCTTTGATTCGGTACAGGTACACCCCCGACGGCACTGGATCCCCCGCATCATTGCGGCCATTCCAAACCGAGCGATGGCGACCTGCTGATTGGTCCGCATGAACGAGCGTGCGTACGCGTTGGCCTTGTACATTAAAAATGGCGAGCTCAACCAGGCTGTTCACCGGTAACTGATAATGGATCACAGTTGATGAATTGAACGGATTGGGATAGTTAGCCTCGAGGGAGAACAACGTGGGTCGCACAGCCGGTTGGGTCACGGAAGTAGGCCTGTCAAAAGTCACTTCCACCATGCGCATTTCGCCGTTGAAACCGCCGGTT
>JAUZRQ010000083.1 GCA_030950365.1 Candidatus Zhuqueibacterota bacterium
TAGACATTGGCTGGAGAACGCGAAATGGATCAAATTCCGTCGCCTGCGGCAATGCTTGTAGAAAAGAAACCACAGATTTCGCAGATTGGCACTGATTTTAAAACGGCAAATTTTTTGAGCCACGGATGAACGCGGATGCAACGCGGATGAGCATCGCATGGCTGGAAGCAGCATTTTTCCGAATCAGCGCCAAAAATATTTCTGCAATCCCCGCGCCTCTGCGAGAGTATTTTTCAGCGAGTCCGGTCGGATTCTTGAAATTTTGGATTTCAATCGATTGCCTGTGACAACAGAAGGCCTGCCATCCTTGAAAAAATCAGGCTGAATGCCTTTAAAAATCTGTGAAAATCTGTGCAATCTGTGGTTTGATGAGGAACCGACATGATCGTGCGTGAATCGTTTTTCGATGTGCCGCAGGTCACGTTGAAGACCTCGGCCGGCGAGGCGCCGTTTCCGATTCTGTACTACGACGCCACGGCGCTGCTGCTGTTCTACTGGTGCGACCCCGAACCGGCGCGGGCGCTACTCGAAGACACCGGTCTGGCGCCGATTCGCTTTTTCAATGGCAAGGCGCTGGCCGGCATGGGCTGGTACGAATACCGGAAGACCGACATCGGGCCGTACAACGAGGTGGGCCTGGCCGTGGCCGCCGCGCCGGAAGGCCGCCTGCCGCGGTTGCCGCTGATGCAGTTTCTGCGCCAGTCGGCTTCGCGCGTGCTGGGATTCTACATCATCGACCTGCCGGTGACCACGGATATCGCCTGCGCCGCCGGCCGCGAGATGTGGGGCTACCCGAAATTCGTGACGCAGATTCCGTTCGAAATCCGCGATGGCAAGGTATCGGCCGCGGTGCTGCATCCGGAATCGGGCGAGCCCATTGTGCGGCTGTCCGGCCAGCTACGGCATTGGCTGGCGGTGCCCGGCTTTAATCTGGTATTGTATTCTAATCTCGAAAACGCGCTGCTGCGCACCGAGGTGGTGACCACCGGCACGGTGCAGACCGCACTGCGGCCGGGGCTGCGCGTGGAAACCGGTCCGGCTTCGCATCCCATGGCCGAGCACGTGCGCCAGCTCGGCATCGACGGGTCTGAGCCATTCGCCTGTCAGTTTACGTCGCACTTTCGCAGTCGGCTGTATCTGGGACAAAAAGTGGAGTGATTGCAATATCAATAGTTAGCGAATATCTCAGGAAGATGCTATTTCAAATAGGGCAAGATCCTACACACTTGCCCTGTTTCAGGTCAACAGCCATGGTTGATTTCACCCTTTAACATCATTATCTCCGAAGCAAACAATAAAATAAATCTGAATATCTCATCAAGTAGGCCTGCATGGATGCGTGCATCCCCAATGGACCATCATTCTTCGCTGAATATCTTCCCTTCCTCCCAGAATTTCTTGCTTTCTGTATCTGCCACTGTTATTTTATAGCCTCGATAGGCTGAATGCGGTCGTTGGCCTTGAGCTGAATGACCGCCCCTTTTGTCCTTTTCAACTTCAACAAGGTCTCAAACAACAGGCAGACCATGGTTGCTTACGAAGACAAATTTGCGACGTTTCAAGATAAAACGCTGTATCTACGGCTGGCGCCGGAGGATCAGCAGACCGTTCGCGGTCTGGCCTTTCGCTACCGGCTAACGTTTCAGGAGTTCCGTGAAGTGGTGGAAGCCAGCCGCGATTTGCGAATGTGGGGCGAGCCCCCGCTGCAGGATTGGTTGCAGGAGCAACTCCGCTCCGGACGCATCACGACGGCTACGGGGAAGCAGCCGTTTCTGCGCCTGCTGCGGGAACACATGCGCGATTTACGCTCGCAGCCGCGGCGTTATGCGCCGGTGCCGCCGGAAGCTCGGCCAAAGCACGAGAAGAAATCCGTGGTGGTGGCGCAATCGGACAAGAAAATCCACGGCATGTGCCCGGTGGCCAGCGAACAATACGTGTGCTGCAACCTGCGCACCATCGATGCGGTGGAGAATTGCGTGTTTGGCTGCAGCTATTGCACCATCCAAACCTTCTACGCGCAGCAGTTCGTGTTCGACGTCGATTTCGCCGACAAGCTGCGCCGCATCGAGGTGGATCCTACCCGGCGCGTGCACTTTTGCACCGGACAGTCCTCGGATTCGCTGGCCTGGGGCAACCGCCACGGCATCCTGGATGCGTTGTGCCAATTCGCCGCCGAGCATCCCAATGTGCTGCTCGAGTTCAAAACCAAATCCGACAACGTGCGCTATTTTCTCGAAACCGAGCCGCCGCCGAACATCGTGTGTAGCTGGTCGCTCAATCCGGATATTGTGATTCAGAACGAGGAGCATTTCACCGCCTCGCTGGAGCGGCGCTTGCAGGCGGCCCGCGCCGTCGCCGATCGCGGCATCAAGGTCTCATTCCATTTTCACCCGATGGTGTATTTCGAGGGCTGGGAGGTAGCGTACGCCGACATCGCCCATACCCTGCTGCAGCACTTCGATGCCGGCGAGATTCTATTCATTTCCTTCGGCTCCATGACATTCATCAAGCCGGTGATTCGCAAAATCCGCGAACGCGGATTTCCCACGCGCGTGCATCAGATGGAGCTCCAGCCCGATCCGCACGGCAAGCTGACCTATCCGGACGAGCTGAAAATCCGCATGTTCCGGACGCAGTACCGGAATTTCGCGCCGTGGCACGGAAAGGTATTTTTCTACCTGTGCATGGAAAAAAGAGCCATCTGGGAACCATCGCTGGGCTACGTCTTCCCCAACAACGAGGCCTTCGAACAGGCGCTGCTGGATGCCGCTTTCGCAAAAATTGAGCGGCGGGAACGAGTGGACGCAGTATGATTGGCATGATTTAGCCG
>JAUZRQ010000084.1 GCA_030950365.1 Candidatus Zhuqueibacterota bacterium
TTTGAATCGAACCAAGGTGGGATTGAAACTTAATTTTCTCGGTGCAATTTTACCATCACCGTTTATGTTTGAATCGAACCAAGGTGGGATTGAAACGTTGCTTTTGCTGCAGCGCAAATTGCTTTTAATCTCGTTTGAATCGAACCAAGGTGGGATTGAAACGGGACGGCAGCGTGAATAATTTCTTCGGGTTCGTCGAAGGTTTGAATCGAACCAAGGTGGGATTGAAACTTTAGACTGTTGCCACGCAGGAAAGACGCGCTATATGCATTTTTTATTGCCCCGGCGAATTGGCCTCCCGCTGTAATCCTCACCTGCCTTGCCTGCCTATCCCCATGATGACCGACCTAATTCATATGTGTCTCCGGCAAAACCGTTATTTAGCAAAAAAAATGAGGTAAGATTTCACCAAAAGTCAGGCTTTTAGTCCCTATAGATTCGAATCCTACGTTCATCAAAATGTTGCGTTTGTTGCGTCCTGTCGGGATGGAGGATTCCGGTTAAATGCCTATATTTTCACTTGCTTTCCGTTTGCTCGTTTCGCTACATTCTGCATCTTTCCAATAATTGTCCGTCTAAAAGACGATCCGAATCATGCATCAGGGAGTGCCCCATGCTGACACAATCGTATGCCAATGATAAACCCGTTCATGTCATGTTCCTGGGCGTGGGGGCCTTTACGCAAGGCATGATGCGCATTTTGAAACAAGATGGCGCGCAGGTGTCCGCTTATCTTACCCGCGATTATGCGCATTATCCACCGGCACAGGAAGGCCCCGTGTTTTTGCCTGAGGTGCATCCCGATTTACCGGCTTTGTTGCGCGAGCAGCGCGTCGATATGATCATTCCCATGTCCATCGACTGGGCGCAGGCGCCGTGGGCACCGGCGTTGCTGGACATGGCCATGCCGATTTTTTCGCCGACGGGTGAGGCCATGCGGCTGGAGCGGGAACGCGATTTTGCTCGCAAATTATGCCAGGATTTCAGCATCCCCTTTCCGAAGGCGTTTGTGGCGCGCAACCGCCTTGAAGCCGAACGTATTTTGCAAAAGCATCCGATGGCCTTTGTTATAAAAAATCCGTTGTGTTCGCCCACCAGTCCCATCCACACGATTTTGTGCGAAACGGCGGACGACACCCGCGGCTGGCTGGACCGCATTGATTATGCAGAGGGGGTGTTTCTGCAGGAATATCTGGGGCGGCGCGAGGCGGGGCACATTGCGCTGGTGAGCGGCGGCGAGATCTATTCGCTGGTCACCAACCAGGAGTACAAGCGCGCCTTCACCGGGCACATGGGCATCGCGGCGGGCGCACCGCTGGGCGGCATTGTGGAGCGCGATCCGGATGACCGTTACGGGCTGGCGCGGGAGCTGTTGCATCCGCTGCTGCCGTGGTTCCGCCAGGTGAACTACCACGGCCCGGTGCAGGTGACCGCGGCGCTGAAAAACGACCGCTGGCATGTGCTGGAATACAATATCCGGTTGGGCGTGACGTCGGGGCCGATGATTTTGCGGCTTTTGGAGAATCCACTCGAGGTGCTATGGAACACGGTGCGCAACCGACCGTTGCATATCCGTTTCAAAGAGGAGCTGCAATTCGGTTGCTCGCTGACCCTGGCCGGCTACGGCTATCCGTACACGCAGGTGCAAGGACCACGGCTGCCGGTAGAGGTCACCGCGTCGGTGGATTGCGATGTGTGGTGGAACGAGGTGGATCGCGATGATGCCGGCCGGTTGGTGATGACCGGTCACCGCATTGCCGATGTGGTGGCCTATGGCGCTACTCTGGACCAGGCACTGGAGCGCGCTTACGCCAACATCCGCAAGATCCGCTGCCTCGGCAGCTATTTCCGCACCGACATCGGTCAAATCCTGTGGCCGCCGGGTTCGGAATAGCGCCTACCGCAGGTTCCCGGGCACGCGCTGCACCATCTGTCGCATCATCTCCGTTTCGCTGATGCCGAGCCAGCAATGGCCTTGATCGGGGGCGAAAAAAATCTGCGCATCAGAGCGCGGATTTGCCGACTTTCTCAAAAACTGTTCCAGCAACCGCATGGCATTGTCCAGGTAGAAATTATCCATGTCGCCCATCCAGATGTGCAACTTGCCCTGGAGCTTGGGGCCGAGCGTGGCCCAGTTGCGCTGCAAAATGAGCCGCAGGTCGTACTGCTCCCAGTGCCGGGCCACCGCGTGATCGATTTTTCCGGTGTAGGAATCCCAAATGGCCATGGGCCAGCCGTTGGGGCCGCGCGGACTGAAGACGGCATTCCATGCGGCCCACTGCCCGCCTGAAGTGACGAAGGTGTTGCCGCGGCCCAGCGCGCGTTCCATCATGATTTCGCGGCGGATTGAAAAACGCGGCTCGCCGTCGGTATCGCGCATGCTGGGGCGTTCGTAGCCGTATTCGTTCACAAACGCGTTTTTATCTTCATACACATTCACGAGCTGGAAATAGCGGAAATCCACCGGATCGGCGCAGTAAGACCAGGCGCCGTTGAAAGAATCTGGATAAAAAATTTGCATGGCCAGCGACGCCCAGCCGCCGGTGGAGCCGCCATCCAAAAAGCGCGCTTCAGGTCGGCCAATGGCGCGGAAGGTTTTTTCAATATAGGGGATCAGCTCCTGCACGGTGGCATCGCCGTACGGACCATTGTTGGCCGAGTTGGTTTGATAGGAATCGCCGAACGGCGCTTCGCCGTCCAGATGCACGTAGATCATCTGCGGGCACTGGTTCGAAAACCACATGTCGCGAAACCGGGAGGCCGGCTGCATCATGCGCTGCACGCGGGTGTAGCGCGCATGGTAGCCGCCGATATGATAGCGCACGGGAAACCGACGTTCGGGATGTTTGTAATAATCCCGGGGCAAAATAATGCCGGCGCGCAGGTACATTGGCTTGCCCCAGAAATCCGAGAGCAATTGGCTGCGGATGCGCACGAACTTCACAAACCGGCTGTCTTCGGGCAGAGTTTTATCCGGGATGCGGTGTACCAGCAGGAGCTGAAATTCCTGTAACGCCTCGCCGATGATTTCGATCTTTTGCACCGGGCTGTAAAAATTTCCGGGCCCGTTGATGGTGGAGAACGTCGTGTCCACATCGTACAGCGCCTGCGCGTAATACACGCCGGGTTCCAGGTCGTGGATGGATTCGAGGGGAAAGCCGGCGCTGTTTTCACCAACCACCTTCACGCCGCCGGGTTGCCAGTCTTTCACATCGACGCCAAAAAACGGGATGGCGCCCGGTCCCGCCCAGCCGACCTGCATTCTCGGTTCCCGGCCCGGCTCCCGGCCAAGTATGATGAACAACCGCCCTTTTTGCGGCCAGTGGTTTTGCAGCGATGGATGAACCCGCACCTCGAAACTGATTTTCTGACTCGCATGCGCAGAAAGCGCGCTTGCTGCGAGAACGAGCACTGCGAATATCATTGTATGGCAAAATCGATGCATCCTCATGAAGTCCCTCATTTCGCGATTGGATTTAGCCATTCCGGATTTTGATGATTCAATGCCGTCCTGTTGGTGTATTGAAGCGTTACGATCGGTTGAAAGGGATCGAGCCGTTCTGTGATTGAAAAACGTTGCCAATATACATCAAAGCTGGCCAAATTCCCATAAAAATGAACCGAGCGAGAAAATTTCGAGAAAAATTCCGGTAGATGTAACAAACGTCCGACTCATCCGTCTTCAAGACAGAAATGGATGAGCGGCAGTTTAAAAGTCTCGTGCAGCGACACAAGGATCGGGTCTATCGATTTGCGCTATACATGCTGGGCCATCGCGAGGACGCCGAGGATGTGGTGCAGGAAGCGTTCATTCGGCTGTGGCGTATGCGATCAGCGGGCGCCGTGCGATCGTGGGAGGGCTGGTTGATGCGCGTGACGCACAACCTGTGCATCGACCGGCTGCGGCGGCGGCAACTGGAACAGCGCACTCTGTCTCCACTGGAGGAGGCGGCCAATCCTGATAGCCTGCTGGCGGCCTCGCTGGTGGAGTCCGATCCTGAGAAGCAGACAGAGTGCGGCGAATACCGCCGGTTGCTGCTGCAGGCCATTCGGAAATTGCCCGATCCGCTGCGCGTGGCGGTATTGCTGCGTGAAGTGGAAAGCATGCCATATCGGGACATCGCCGAGGCCATGCAGGTGCCGCTGCACAGCGTGAGGACCTATTTACACCGGGCCAGAAAGCAACTGCGCATCCATTTGAAATCGTATTTTCATCAAACCACGGGGTCCCGAGATGACCTGTAATGACGTTGAACGCCTTTTGGAATCGCTGGAGGCATGGCCGGAGCGCTGGCCCCCGGCGATGCAAGCGCATCTGCAAATATGCTCGAGCTGCCGTGAGTCCGTGGCAGCGGAGCGGGTCTTCCGGCTGGGAATGGCCGAATTGCAGCAGGTGTGCTGCCCCGATACCGTACCCGAGCGCATTCTGCGAGAAACGGTTGATAGCCAGCCGGCGACTTTACGGACCATGGAAACGTCCTGGTGGTTGGATTGGATGGGGGCTCTGTTGCCGCGGCCGGCTTTCGTCGCGTGGATGTTGATGATCGTGCTGATCAGTGGGGCCATGTGGCTGTCGCACCGGTTTCAGCCGCAGCCTGAGATGCCCGTGGCCCGGGTGGATATCCAGCAAACCCGGGAGGATATCGAGTATGCCTTTTCCATTCTGTTTTCCACGCTGCGAAAATCCGAAACCGTGACGCGGGAGCTGGTGTTCCGGCGCAAGCTGATAAACACTACCAAACGCAGTTTGAAAATCGCTTTTCCAGATCAATTGAAAGAGGGCGACATATGATGCGAAACAGGATCATGCCGGTGATGCTTCTGGGACTGCTGCTATTGCGGCCCGATGACAGGATAGCCGCTCAGGTATCGGAGGATTACAAAAAGCATCCGGGGTACATCGATCTGTCGTTTGTGAGCGCGTTCGGTGAGCCACAAAAATCGGTGGAGATTTTTTTGACGCCGGGCCTGGTGAAGCTGATTGCGGCCCTGGACGAGGACAGGGAACTGGAGTCGGTGTTGAAAAAGCTGGTGATGATCAAGGTATATACCTTCGACGTGAACCGAAGCAACCGGCATAAGTTCGAAAGCAAGATCAATGATCTGCGCAAAAAACTCAAACAATCGCAGTGGATCAAATTCATCAATGTCAAAGAGGATACCAACCGCACCGAGGTGTACATCCGCGAAACCAATGACGAGATTCAGGGCCTGACCATTTTATCCATTGAAGATCGCGAGGTGACGTTCGTGAACATCGTCGGTATCATCGATCTGGAATCGATCGGCAAACTCTCGCGCAAGTACAACATTCCGAAACTGGATTCCCTGCAAATCGGAAAAAAGGAGGACAGACAATGAAACGGCTCCACTCAGTAGTCATGTTTCTGGCATTGATGATGCTGGCCAGTAACGCCGCAACCGCCGGCGAAAAGCAGGACCTCGAAACATGGCTGACGGAGGCTTATGGAAAGGAAACGCTGCATCGAACGGCCAATATGCAGATGGGCGGCGCATTGGCCAGTTGGCTGGCGCAATTCGGCAAAGGCAGCTATATGAGAGACGAGGATGTGGTGGAAATTTTGGAACTCAGGCATATCGGCATCCGCGTGTACGAGTTTCGCAAAACACCGGCGCGGCGCATTCCGAGTTCGATCCGGCGGAAGTTAGCTCAGCACCAATGGGAATTGGTGATGAACATTCTCGATAGCGGGGACAATGTGCACATCTACGTGCGCGCCGGCAAAAACGGCCTCACCGGCCTGCTCCTGCTGGCGCAGGATGCGGACGAGCTGGTGTGCATTACGATGAACGGCCGATTCCGGTTGAAAAGCCTGTAGCTCAACAAAATAGTCCCCATTCGTCTGCATGCTTTCTTACATTTGTGATGCCAGCTTGTGCGCATAATAGCGGATCACCTCGAATGCCGCTTCGATTTCCGGCCGGTGCGTGCGGAAACTCAGAACGCAGGTGCGGATCACAAACTGGCCGTTCAGCAGGGTGCTGGCTAAAAACAGCTTTTTGCTCCGATTGATGGCCTGTAACAGTTGCCGGTTGAACGCATCGATATCGCCGTGTGGGGGACGGTAACGAAAGGCCGTCACCGTAAGTTCCGGCTCGTTAAGGACTTCGAAACCGGGTTCCTGTTTGAATTTCTGGTATAGCTCTCTGGCAAGGTCCAGCTTTTCCTGCAGGGCCGCACGGAAAGCGCGCACGCCATATAGCTTGAGCGGCAGCCACACGCGCAGTCCGCGGTAAAACCGCGACAGTTCCGGCGAATAATCCGCCGGATTGACTTCGCCTTCCGGCACATCGTGATCCTGCAGGTACTCAGCTTCCAGCATGTGGGCCCGCCGCAGCCGCTCGCCTTCTTTAACCACCAAACTGCCTGTGCCGTACGGCACAAACAGGCCTTTGTGCGGATCCAGCACCACCGAGTCGGACTGCTCGATGCCGCACAGCTTTTGCCGGCCTTCGTCGGTGAGCCGGAAGAAGCCGCCGTAAGCGCCATCCACGTGGAACCAGAGCTGGTGCTTTCGCGCAATGTCGGCCAGCGCTTCCAGCGGGTCAATGGCGCCGGTGTTAGTGGTGCCGGCGTTGCCGATCAGCATGAAGGGACGAAGCCCGTTTTTGCGGTCCTGTTCGATCGCCTGTTCAAACGTTTCGGGAATGGCCTTGAATCGGTCGCCCACGGGAAGCAGGCGGATGTTCTTCTCCGGGATGCCGGCCAGCATGGCTGCTTTGATGAGCGAGTGGTGCGTCTGATTGGACATGTATATCGTTCCCTGGCACAGGTCATCGCCGAGATGGTGCTTGCGCGCCGCCACGATGGCGCTAAAATTGGCCAGCGAACCGCCGCTGGTCAGAATGCCACGGGCGGAGGACGGATAATCCATCCATTGCGCAAACCATTCCAGCACATTGGCTTCGAGGCGGGAGGCCGCTGGCGCCGCAAACCAGGCTCCGGCAAACCGGTTGGTGGCTGAGGCAATGAAATCGGCCAGGGCCGAGGGATACAGGCCACCGCCGGGGATATAGGCCAGGTATGACGGATGCGGGGTATTGATGGACACCGGAATGACCTCATGCATGATAAATCGAAGCAGTTGCTCGAATTCCGTGCCGTTTTCCGGTGGCCCCTCGCGCAGCGCGCGCACGATTTCTTCCGCATGATCGAGATTCGATCGTGGCGCATCCGGCAGTTGCGCCAGATGATCCACGACCGCCTGCAGCGCAAGCTCGCCCATTCGTCGCATGGTTTCGGGATCAAAATCTAAATTCATGGGATCACATCCTTTCCATCACGTCGAGTGAAAATCCACCTTCGGTTGTTAGCGAATCGGCCCGTTGTAGAACAAGGGACACGTCTTCTTTAACAAATCTAAACAACAATTGAAGCGATGCAACGGAAATTTTTCCGGCGCATCGCCAGCACAGGCCGATGAGCCCTGGCCTGCGCGAAATGCAATGGTTATAAGAATGCAACATCATGCAGATCGTTTAAGAAAAAACCGAAAAAATGCGGTGACCTGAAAAATTTCCTCAAGAAAGAATGGATGGCAGGAAGACCATGGGATGCAACTGTGGAAAAAAACGTCGGCGGTATGCGCTCGCTTCATCTGCTGCCCCGGTTGTACGGGATGGTTTAAAGACAAACGCGTTGCACCGTCTGCCGGCGATTTCTTATCGAGAGCGGCTGGAGATATGCCGTCGGTGCGATCGGGTGAAATACTTTTTGTGGCGGCCCCGGTGTGGCGTGTGCGGCTGCTTCATGGAAATAAAAGCGGGCATTCCGGGCATGCATTGCCCATTGGGGAAATGGTGAGGCCGCCGGTCAGGTCCTTTGCGTTGGTATGCGGTTGGCAGCCTTCCTAAAGGCGATGGCCAGCAAAGCCGCCGCGGCCAGCAAGAACAAATATAAGCCGACAAAGGTTAGTTTGATCTGGAGCGACGAGGACAGGCCGATTGGATTGCGTGGGTGCATCACCAGGGTGGCCTGATAAATCGATGCGATCATGAACAGCGCCAGCGCCAGATACAGGAGCCCGCGGAAGCGGTCTCGCAGAGAGCCGGCAATGAGAAAAACGGCTGCCGCCGCAATGACCACCCGCAGGCTGGCCTGAATCCGCGGCTCGCCCCAGAAAACCGCTCCCCAGTTGATTTTGGCCGATAACAGACTGGTCGCAAATCCCAATGTGAAAAACAGCATCCCCACGCGGCCGACCGCGTGCAGCCAGGCGTGCAGCGCCGGCCGCTTCGATACCGTGGCGAGCAGTCCCAGCAGTCCGGCGGCGATCAGACAGGTCATGCCGGTCCAGGTCAGCGCCACGTGCGCATACACCGATTTGATCCCCGTTCCCAGACTGCGCTCCGCCGGCGAGAACCAGAGAACCAGCGCTGCAGCCAGGAAAAGAAGGCCGAGGTAGGTCCACAATGGCCGGTTGCTCGAGATGGTTGGCATAGCGTCTCCGGCGATGTAGGTTTCTGATTCAATTCCGGGAAAATGGTTATTGAATACAAATTGAATCACCACAGGGAGCACAAAACGCACAAAGTTATGTTGTTGCTGAAATTATTGATGGCTGATGTAGCATGAATTCATGACTTACATTAAAATCTCTCGCAGAGCGCGCAGCGCCCGCAGAGGATTTGACTGGGCATTTTGTAGATATCGGCCATTTCCGGTCATTAGGAACCTTCACCGGCCGCCGGAGGCAAGGTAGAATATGGCCGGAAGATCGCCACGCGTCCGCTGGATGCGGACGCTCGCGATGACGGGCTCCGTTACAGCTTGCTGATCGCCCTGAATAGTTCTGGAATTCTTATTTAAAATTCTCTGCGAGCTCCGCGCCTCAGCGAGAAATATGTTTAATCCATCCCAAGATGTTTTCGAAACCACGCCACGGTTTCACGGATGGCCGTTTTGTGCGGCGTCACTTCCGCGCCGAACGCCTCTTCGAAACGGATGTAATCCATGATGTACGGCTCCTCCCAGGCATACAGCAGTTCCTTCACTTCCCGCACCATCGGACTGAACAGCCCGATGAGTTTGAGCATCCTTCGTCCCGCCACGCGCTTTTTAATGGAATGGCCGATTTCTTTTTCCACCAGCCCGATGAACTCGCGCACCGTCAGGGTGCGATCCGACGGCACGTGCCACGCCTGTCCGAAAGCCTCGTCGTGGTCGCTCAGGATCACCAGTGCCCGGCCAAAATCTTTGATGTAGGTGAATGTGTGCGGCGCATCGAGATCGCCGAACAGGTTCACCGGTTTGCCGGTCAGGGCCGGACGGAAAAACATCTCACCGAGGAATGAGTTGGTCACTCCTGGGCCGTAAAAATCAGAAGCGCGCCCGATGGCCACCTGGACGCGTCCCGCTTCGTGGGACTCCAGCAGCATGCGGGCCATTTCGGCGCGCACCCGCCCTTTTTTGCCGGTGGCGGCGTAGGGAAGGTCTTCGCGAATGGGCTGGCCGCCCGTCGGGCCGTACATGTAGAGATTGTCGCCATACACCAGTTTTGCGCCGGTGCGGGCCACGCCTTCGAGAATGCCACGCGTGAGCGGCAGAAATTTTTCGGCCCATTCCAGATACGGGGCCATGGCGCAGTGAAACACCACCTGCGCGCCGTCGCAGGCACGGGCCACGGCATCGGGATCAGTGGCATCCACAGCCATCACGTTGACGTTGTCGGGGAGTCCGGCCGGGCGGCGGCCGCTGCGGCTGATCATGGTGACGGCCTCGCCGCGGGCTACCAGCACCTCTGCCACGGCCCGTCCAAGCTGGCCGCTACCAATAATGACATACGGTGTTTGGATTGTTGCCATAGATTCTCCTGAATTGGTGGAAAGTACAATAGCAAGAAAATGACACAATAGCAAGCCGGATCTACTTTTGGGCATTTATTAATTTCCTGCAGTAAGCTCCTTCAGGGCACCTGATCTGCCGAAACAGAAAACGGTGAAATTTCATCGCTTCGGGTCTGCGTTCGTTTTCTGTGTATTTCAGAGCTTACCCAAGCCTTGACAGCATGTTGCGTGGCAATGCCCGAGCGCGACCTGCAGAAAGAAGGCAATTCGAGTTTAGACCACAATTCCAATGTGCAAAGGAGTGAACCATGCACCTGGTGGGGAAAATCGCCGTTCGCTGTAACGCATTTTTGTTCGCCCTCCTGATCTGGAGCGCTGCCGCTGACGCCCAGATGGAATATCCGGGGCCGGTGACCATCCTCGGCCTCGAAGAAGTAGTGTTCCGCTGGCAGACCGATAGCTGCGAGGCGGACAATATTCCCGATACCCCCCTGCGGCTGTTCCGCGATGCTGCGGGCAACATTCAGATGATTCTCGGCCATTACACCAACTATCGGCTCACCGGCCCGGATTTCAACAATTTGACCCCTGACTGCAACAACGGCCCGGTCATGAGCTCGCATTACGATGCCGATCCGGCGAAATTCAACGACCGCGAGTGGATTTCCGCCACCTACACCCTCGACGGCAAAACCATCTATGCTATTATCCACAACGAGTTTCAGGGGCACACCCACGCGGGACAGGTGAGCTGTCCGTCAGGAGAGTACCTCAAATGCTGGTACAACGCCCTGACCTTTGCCGTGTCCAGTGACTCCGGCAAAACCTATACCCACGCCCCGGCGCCGGATCACCTGCTGGCGGCGGCGCCGTACCAATACGTGCCCGACGGCGGCCCCGCGGGCATTTTCGGCGGCTCGAACATCGTGTACAACCCGGTGGACGGCTACTATTATGCGCTGATCCATCTGGAAGCCATCGGGCAGCAGCAGACCGGCGTCAGCATCATGCGCACGCAAAATCTGGCCGATCCGGCATCCTGGCGCGCCTGGGACGGCACCGGCTACACCGTGCAGTTCATCAATCCCTACAAAGACACCACCGCCGTCCCCGACGACCACATTGCTGCCATCATCGGCGACGGCAACATCGAAAAAATGCATGCCAGCCTGACCTGGAATACCTATTTCAACAAGTGGCTGCTGGTGGGCGCGGCGCAAAAAAACAAGGTTTGGGGCATTTATTATTCCCTCAGCGAAGATCTCATCCACTGGACCGTGCGCAAGCGCATCATGACCGGCAACATGCAGGTCGATCCCAACCACGATCCCAATTCGGTGGTGCTGGCCTACCCGGCGGTGGTGGATCACGCCGATACCAGCCGCAATTTCGAGATCACCGGGCAGGACGTGTACCTGTACTACGTCAAAATTTATCCGGGCAATGCGCTGGATCGTGAACTGGTGCGCGTGCCCATTCGCTTCAATAAACTGCTGGTGACCGAGTTTACCGTCACAGGCAAGGGCGATCTCGCCGATACCAATCCGGGCGATGGTGTGTGCGAAACATCGGCCGGGCTGTGCAGTTTCCGCGCCGCGCTGATGGAATCCAACGCCCGCCCCACCTGGCTGGCGGATTCGCTCTTCCGTATCAATTTTGATCTGGCGCAAAACCGTCCGGTGACCATCACCCTGAAGGGCGCGCTGCCGGCGAGCGAGTATCCGGTATTCATCGACGGATTCAGCCAGAGCAATGCTATCATCAACAGCAACGACTTCAGCCAGGGCATCAACGCTGAGCCGGTGATTGAAATTAATGGCAACGGATACGCCGGGCTGGTGTTGAAAGGCGGCAACAGCACCGTGCGCGGCCTCATTCTCAACCGCCAGCTCGGCGCCGCGCTCAGTATTCAGAGCGATTCGAATACCGTGCTGGGCTGCTTTTTTAATGTGAATTACTCTGGCATGGCCCTGCTTTCCGGCAGCAACGTCGGGATAGAAATTCTCAGTGGGTCTTACAATCAGATCGGCGACACCACCGCCGCCGGCCGCAATTTGATCGTCGGCGGGGTGGATATCCGCGGACCCAATGCGCACGATAACCGGATTCAGGGCAACTACATTGGCACCAACGCCGCCGGCACCGCCGGACTAGATACCTGGGGCAACGGCGTGAACCTGCTCGCCGGAGCTCAGAACAACATTATCGGCGGCACCACCGCGGCCGCGCGCAATCTGATTTCCGGCAATAGCCGAAATGGCGTGGAGATCAGCGATAGCACCACCACCGGCAATCAGGTGCTGAACAATTTCATTGGCACGGATCCGACGGGAACGAAACCGGTGGGCAACGGCAGTCCGGGAATCACCCTGAAAAGCGGCGCCAATCAGAACGTGATCGGTATGCCCGGAGCCGGTAATGTGATCGCCGGGAACGCCAGCGGTGGCATCTGGGTGGATGGTGCCAGTGAGAATACCATTCAGGGCAACTGGATCGGCACCGATTCTGCCGGCGTTCTGGACCTGGGCAATCAGGGGCCGGGGGTGTACATGCTCGGCGCAGTAAAAAATACCACTATCGGCGGCACCAGCGCGGGTGCGGGCAACGTGTTTGCCTTCAACGACGACGGCGGCGTGGTGATGCTGGGCAATGTGCAGACCGGCAACCGCATTCTGGGCAACCGGTTTTACGCCAACGACCAGCGCAGCGGCATCGATCTCGGCTACGACGGCCATACCTGGAACGATGCCGGCGATGGCGACACCGGGCCGAACGACTGGCAGAACGCGCCGGAGCTGCAGTCGGCGGTGGCGGGCGCGCTGCAGGTCACGGGAAGCCTCAATAGTCTGCCGAACACCACCTTTCGCATCGAGTTTTTTGCCAGTGATTCCTGCGATCCGTCCGGTTACGGCGAGGGGAAGACGTTTCTCGAAGCACGCGATGTGACCACCGATGCGTCCGGCAACGCCACGTTCAACTGGACTTTGAGCAGCACGGTGAGCGCCGGTCAGGTGATAACCGCCACAGCCACCGATCCGAACGGCAACACGTCGGAATTTTCCAACTGTGTACAGGCGCAACAGGCGGCGGAATTCACCGTGACGCCGGACTCCATTTCCAAAACCGTCGATCTGGGCCAATCGGCGCAGGATACGGTGGTGATCACCAACAACGGCAGCCACACGCACACGTGGAAACTGACGTGGCAGGCGAGTTGGCTCTCCGTTTCGGCCGATTCCGGGCAGATTGCCGGCGGCCAGCAGGTGAAGGTGGCGGTTACTCTGAGCTCGGCCGGGCTGGCAACGGGCGTGCACCGCGATACCCTCACTGTGAGTCTGCCGGACAGCGGCGTTACTCTCAAACGCATTCCGGTGGCTCTCACGGTGACCGCCCTGCCCAATATCGTAGTTTTGCCCGACACCGTGCGCATGCAGGCGAAAATTGGCCAGCAGGGCGCGGCGGAGCTGCGCATCGCCAATGTGGGTTCGTCCACGCTGAACTGGACCGCCGGCTGGGATTTTCAGAGTCCCTGGCTGTTTATCACGCCGCAGAACGGCTCCACCGCGCCCGGCGATACCAGCGTGCTGAGTGTTACCGGCGATGGCGCGGCGCTGAATGCCGGGACGCATCAGGGCGTGCTCATCATCAATTCCAACGATCCGGACCAGCCGAATATCAACGTGCCGGTGGTCTTTGATGTGGTCGATCAGGCCATTCAGAATCCGGTGATTGAGGTGACGCCGGCAGAGTTTGCACTGGTGCTGGCGGAAGGAGATAGCACCAGCGATACCCTGTTCGTTCGCAATGCCGGCGGATTGAATCTAAATTGGAACCTGCAATTCGCCGCTGGCTGGATCAATGCAAATCCACAAAACGGCTCTCTTGCCTATGCCGAACAGGATACTGTGCTGCTTTTGTTCGATGCATTGAACCTGACGCCGGGCCTGTATCGGGACACTTTGCAGGTGCAGTCCAACGATCCCAACCGACCGGACGTGCGCGTGCCGGTGCAACTGGAAGTCAAAGCAAAACCGGAGCCGCGCATCGTGGTGCAGCCGGACAGCTTCCGATTTGTGCTGGCGCCGGGCGCAATCGACTCGGCGCGGTGGAGCATTCGCAACACGGGAACGGCGGTGTTGAACTGGCGGATCGGAGGGGCGGTGCCGGGGTGGATCGTCCTGTCGGATACCGCCGGGGCGGTGCAGCCGGGCGATTCCACGGAACTGTGGATGTGGGGGAATACAAACCAACTCACCACGGGCGCGTACCCGACAACCGTGCTCATCGAAAGCAACGACCCGGCGCAACCGCAGTGGCCGGTGCAGGTGGAGATGGTGGTGTACGATCCTGGCGCGGCGTTCCGGGTGGAGCCCGGCGAAATCGTCGTTACTGTGGCTGCGGAGGACAGCGCTGAAGCCTTGATCATGCTGATCAACAATGCTCCCGTGGCAGTCGGCTGGCAGGCAATGGCAAATGCGGCGTGGCTTGTGCTATCCGATACCAGCGGCGCGCTGGCAGCCGGCGATTCGGCGGCGGTGCGGATACAGTGCTCGGCCGTGGGCCTGCAACCCGGGGTATACACCGACACCCTGCACATCGTATTTCAGGCAGCGGGAGGTCAGCGACGGCAGGTGGCGGTACAACTGACCGTCACCGGGCCGTCTTCGGCGAAAGGCGGGGCCGGCGTGCCAGGCACGTTTGTGCTGCTGCAAAATTATCCCAATCCGTTCAATCCGGAGACCACCATCCGCTTTGCGCTGCCGGCTCGGGCAGAGGTCACGCTGACGGTGTACGACCTCACCGGCCGGCGCATTCGGCAACTGCTTGCCGGTGCACTCGCAGCGGGCTGGCATACCGTGCAATGGGATGCCAGCGACGACAGCGGCCGCATCGTAGGCAGCGGCATTTATCTGTACGCGCTCATCTGGAAAGACGCCACCGGCCGCATGCGCAAAACAACGCGCAAGATGATTTTAATGAAGTGAACTAATGAGAAATTCTTATAAAAAGTCCGGTTTCCCGAGAGGCCGGGCTTTTTTTTATGCAGGTGAGGGGTTCCTGATTTCATGGCGCATGAAGGTATTTAAATTAAAAGAGAACTGCAAACGATAGACCCTCATGTGATTTTTGGGTGTTGAATGGACTGGAGTTAGAGGAAGTCCGGAATCTTTTTCTGTTGTTTTTCTTTGAATAATTGTGAATAGACAACTGAAAGAATAGCACGATTGTGATCTATTATGCAAATTCTATAAGCAAGAAAGGTTGGACAGGCAATAGATACTAGAGCTCAACAAAAAAGTTGCACTTTTGTAAAAAATATATTGACAAAAACAGAGCGATGCTCTAATTTACAGAGCAATGCTCTGTAAACGCAAAAACGCACATACAATGAGGAAATCAATGGCACCCCTGGTGGATTCAACAGATAGCGCTCAACATTTTAAGAAACGGGATGAAATTCTGCGAGCAGCGAAAAAATTGTTTCTGGAACAAGGATATGAAAAGACCTCCGTGCGTCAAATCGTTGAAGAGGCCAACACCTCGATGGGGAATTTGTATCATCATTTTCCTGACAAATGGAGTATTCTGAAAGCGATTTGCAAAGATTTCGTTGCTGTTTTACGGAGACAGATTCAGGTGATTCATGGATTAGCGCTTCGGCCAGAATTGGGTTTTGCCCTTGATTTCCGTATTGGCTACCTCACTACATTGGAAGACCCAAAAATGTCGCGGCTCTGGTTACTTGTCCGCAATTTTCCAGAAATCCATGAGTATTCCCTGGAAAACAAGCGGGTCCGCCTCAAAACCTTTTTTGGCGATCGCTTTACCGAAGAAGAGTACAACTTTTTGGCTGTAGCGATTCAGGGTATTGCTGATTCCTTTTTTGCTCTGAAACGCCAGGGAAATCTCGCAGACAATTCTTCTGTGTTGAGTGATTATATTATCGATTTCAGTTTGCGCCTGCTTGGCTATTCCAGAGACGAGATTGCCATGGTTCTGAAGGAAGTCAACGAGCTGATTAAAGATCACCCCGTAGTAACAACCCAGTTTTTTGAAGAATAAATGTCCGCTACTTGGAGGGAGCCATGGACAGGAAAAAAATGTTTGGCATTTTGGGGGCGGGGTTTTTGTTTTGGCTTTTACCCTGTTATCCGGGCGTGGCCGGAGCACCAGTCCTGCTGCTATCTCCTGATCCAATCTATTTCGGCAAGATTCCCACAGGAAGTGCTGCAGATCGAGATCTATTAATTTTTAATGTCGGCACGGATAACGCCACGATCCGTTCCATCCGGGTGCAGGGTGTGCAGGCGCAGGATTTCAGTATCATCAACGATCCGGGCTCCGTGACCCTGCGACCGCTGCAAGTGCTGGTTGTCCCCCTGCGCTTTTCTCCCTCGGCAACTGGTAGCCGTATTGCATCGATTGTGGTGGAAGGCAATGCAGGCACTCTTTCCGATTCGCTTATCGGAGAGGGCATCAATGCACAGCGCCGCCCTTTAACGTTTGAACGCATTTTGGGTGGAATCGATGCTGATGCTGGTTCGTTTGTGCAACATACCAATGATGGAGGATATATCATCAGTGGTTATACCATATTGCCGGACGAGGATTTTACCGATGCGTTGCTGGTCAAAGTCGATGCAATGGGTCAGGTGCAATGGATGCAGAACTATGGGGGGCGCGATCCCGATGGATTGAATTGCGTGCAGCCTACAGCCGATGGCGGTTTCCTGGCGCTGGGTGGCACGGAAAGTTTTGGTGCCGGGGGGCTGGATTTCTACCTTCTTCGCGTGGATTCGGATGGCAATGAGCTGTGGCACAAAACCTTCGGTGGCCGCCGTGATGATCGCGCGTTTTTTTTGCAGATCACCAGCGATGGCGGAGCCATCCTGTGCGGTTCAACCCAAAACAGTGCCACTGACCGGCAGGCCTATCTCATCAAAGTCGATGCTTCAGGCAATGAGATTTGGAGTCGAGATTACGGTGGAGCTGGGGGCGAAGTTGCCTATTGCGTGCGGCAAACCCCGGACGGAGGGTATGTTTTTGCGGGTTCCAGCACAAGCTTCCGGGCCGATGATTTCGATGCTTATCTTGTAAAAACCGACGGCAATGGCAATGTCCAGTGGGAAAAGCATTACGGGGGGACCGATTGGGAGGAAGCGCGGGCGGTGGCATTGACCGGGGATGGCGGCTATGTTCTGGCTGGATATACTGCAAGCTCGGGGGCCGGCGGTCGGGATATGTACTTAATTAAAGTGGATGAAAACGGCGATTTGCAATGGAGCCAAACGTTCGGGGAAGCGCATAATGACGGCGCAGGGGATGTCAAACCCACGTCCGATGGCGGCTATATTTTAGTGGGCAGCCTTACCAACTACTTTACGACGGAAAAACAGTATACCGATATTTTCCTCGTGAAGACCGATGCGCAGGGCAATTTGCAGTGGTCGAGAACATTTGGCGGCGACAAAAGCGAAGGAGCCGGAACCGTACAGTTAGCCGCTGACGGTGGATATATTTTAGCCGGTACGACCAATAGCTATAGCAAAAGCAGTGATATATATTTGCTCAAAGTCGATGAGCAGGGCACACTTACCTCAATTAAAACCATGCAAGCTTCCCTCCCGACCGGCTTTCAATTGGCGCAAAACTATCCAAATCCGTTCAATGGCAGCACGGTGATCCGCTTTTCCTTGCCAGTGGGAAAGCATGTGCGCCTCGCCGTTTATGATATTCTGGGACGCGAGGTGGCAGAGCTGGCCGATGGATATCGCAAAGCCGGCCAGCATCGCGTTGTTTTCAATGCCGCTTCTTTGACTACAGGACTTTACCTGTACCGACTGCATGTCGGAAATCAAACATTGACGCGCAGAATGATTTATTTGAGATAGCTATGCGGCAACTTTCACGGTAATTGGAGCTCTCGGGAGTTTTTTCGACACAGCAAATCAATGCTCGTACAAAACATACGGCAATTTGGACAAATGAAAGGAGGTGGTTTTCCTGATTTTCAGAACTGGTTTAAAGCGGAAGGGAAGGGAGGTGCATACCAGATTTCTTCCTACGCTTTTTAAAGTTCAATTCAAACGGAGGAGGAAAAAATGAAGCGCAGAATGAAGACGCTCACGGCGGCTGGGATAGGGATTCTTTGTATGCTTGCCCTGGTGGTCAGTCAGGTGCAGGCTCAGAATTTTGCCCGTATCAGCGGCCGAATCACCGACGAGCAGACCGGTGATTACCTACCGGGGGCCAATGTCATGCTCGAAGGCACCACCCTGGGCGCAGCCAGCGATCGTTTTGGGTATTATCGCATCAACCGGGTGCCACCCGGTACCTATACGCTCAAGGTCACCTACATCGGATATGAGACCTATACCACGACGGTGAAGGTGGAGGCCGGTCAGAAAGAAGTCAAGCAGGATGTGGCACTGAAAATGAGCGTTGTCCAGATGGAAGGGATTGTGGTGCAGGGGCTTCTCGAAGGACAAATGCGGGCGCTTTCGCAACAGATGACCGCACCGGATATCCGCAATGTGCTGGCGCGTGAAGAAATGGAACGCTTCCCCGACATGAACACCGCGGAAGTCTTGCAGCGCGTTCCGGGTGTGGCCATCCAGCGGAGCCTCGGGGAGGGCCGGTTCGTGTATTTGCGTGGCACCGAACCGCGTCTGACGACAGTCACCCTGAATGGTGAAAAGCTGGCGTCGCCGCAGGATGAGGAACGGTTCATCGGCCTGGATGTGATCAACGCTGACCAGCTCTCTTTTATTGAGGTCGTCAAAGCGCTGACTCCGGACATGGATGGCGATGCCATTGGCGGTACCGTCAATCTGGTGACGCGGACTGCGTTTGATTATGATCGGCCGGTTTTCAAATTGGACCTGGGAAGCGGCTATTCGAAACTACCGCAGAAACCGCTCTATCGAGGATCATTGACCTACAGCAATATTTTCGGCGCCAATGACAACATCGGGCTGACCGTCAATGCAAGCTGGTACCGCAACAGCATCGGCTCCCATTCCGATGAAATGGACTGGGGAAACCAGGAAGACGTGAATGGCAATCCCATTCCATTTGCGCTGGAGGATGTGCGTTTCTTCAATTACATCACCAACCGGGATCATCTGGGTATCAGCGGAGAACTGGAATACCGCTTGAATAGCAACAATCGTCTGTTCATCCGGGCCATGTACAATCAGCGGGACGATGACCAGATCCGGAACATGGTTCGAGTGCGGGTCAAGAAAGGCGATTATTTGAGCGCAACCCAGATCAGCAAGGCAAGAATGGCGTATGAATTGCAGGCCCGCAACGAGGTGCAAAAGATTCAATCGTATGCGTTTGGCGGGGTGCACACGCTGGGAAGTGCGGACCTGGATTATTCGCTCTCCTACAGCTATGCCGATGAAACCAAGAAAAATCCCGGGCAATACAAATCCGAATGGCAATTGAATCAAAAGGTGGATTTGAGCCTGGACCTTTCCAATCCCGATTTCCCCAGATATACGATCACCAACCTTGACCCGGAATATCCATTGGATCCGGTAAATTGGGAAATCGACAATCAGGATTTCCGCGAGACGTTTACATCAAATCAGAAAATTTTGGGGCAGTTTAATTTCAAAGTGCCGTACCAACTCGGTGGATATGCTGCGACGTTCAAAGCCGGCGGCAAATTTCATCTGCAGAAAAAAGATCGTGATAGCCAGCGCTTTAAATACAAATGGAAAGGCAGCGAAGACATTCTCATGAGCCGAATCACCTCGCGATCCACGATCGAGGATTTTCTGCTGGGCAACTACACCTTTGGCCCGGTGGTTTCGGATATTTCCAAATACGAGGAGTTCTTTAACCAGTACCGTGGACTGGATGACGGCCTGCGGGAATCGATCAAACGTGCGGATACGGATGGGGAAGGCGGCAAATACACCGCCACCGAGGATATCTATGCGCTGTATGGAATGACGACGGTCAATATGGGGGCCTTGCAAATCCTTGCCGGCGCTCGAGTCGAAATCACCAAAACCACCTACGACGGCAATGAGCTGCTATTCGATGAAAACGGAGATTTTCTCAATATAAAGCCGGTGAACAATGAAAATTCCTATACCAATGTCTTCCCGGCGGTGCATTTCCGTTATCGGATGACACCGCGCACGAATTTGCGTCTGGCGGTCACGACCGGTATTTCCCGTCCAAACTATTTTGACCTGGCTCCCTATCGCTGGGTTTTCCCGGAAGATCGAGAGATCCTGCAGGGCAATCCGGAGCTGCTACCGACGACTTCCACCAATTTCGATGTGATGTTTGAGCATTACTTCCGCGGGATCGGTGCGATCGCGGCCGGCTTTTTCTACAAAGCGCTGGATAAAGTGAGCTATAACCGGATTTATCAGCAAGTTGGTGGTCCTTATGATGGCTTTTTTATCGAACAGCCGGTGAATGGCGGAAAAGCAAAGCTGTATGGTTTCGAGATCAGCTGGATGCAACAGTTCACCTTTCTGCCCGGCTTCCTCAGCGGCTTGGGAATTTATGCCAATTATACCTACACCAAGTCAAAAGCGGATTTGCTTTATCGCGACTGGGATGTTTTGCCGGGACAGGCGGGTGATGTGGGCAATATCGGTCTGAATTATGAAAAGTATGGTCTCACTGCTCGATTGAGCCTGAATTATAATGGCGCTTTACTCTATCAAGTTGGGGCTACACCAGATTTCGATCGCTATACGGATGAGCATTTGCAATTGGATTTTTCGGCCAACTATGAGCTGGCCCGGGGCATCAACCTGTATCTGGAACTGGTCAATATTACCAACGAACCCAGACGCGATTACTGGGGTGTGAAATCCAGGCCTAGAATGAATGAGTACTATTCCTTCTGGATGCGCGCCGGCATCAAATACACGATGCAATAATCATCCACCTCATTTTAGCGAGCCGAATTGCGTACTCAAAGGGGGGGCAGGTCTCTCAAGGGGGTGAAGCGATGTTTTCATGTGCGATGTTCTGCAGCAGTGGAACATCGCACATGCGATTTATTTTTTGAGCCAAGCGAGGAGTGCAGAATTGATGAAACGTCGAGAATTTTTGGGTAAATTCGGCAAAGCCTCATTGATGATGGCGGGCGCAGGCGTGTTCGATACGCTGTGGCAGGGCTGTGCCGGAAGGTTACCGCAGGAAAAATGGAACGTGGTCTTCATCCTGGCGGACGACATGGGCTGGAATCAGGTCCGCTATCATCACATTACTTCGTTTTATGAAACCCCGAATATCGATCGCATTGCCGCCGAGGGGATGTATTTTACTGATGCCTACGCCGCGGCGCCGGTGTGCTCTCCTACGCGCGCCAGTATCATGACCGGCAAGTATCCCGCGCGGCTGCATATTACCGATTACATTCCGGGCAACAAATATCCGTTTGCGCACCTGAAAACACCGCAGCAGGCGCGGGCGCTGCCGATGGAGGAAGTGACCCTGGCAGAAATGTTCAAAGCCGAGGGATACGTGACCGGCCATTTCGGCAAGTGGCATTTGAATTACGACAAAAAGTACAAACCCGGCCGGCCCGGCGATCCCGGGTCCCAGGGCTTCGACGTGGTGCTCACCACCGTCAAACCCAAACCGGACGCCGATCCGGAGAAGGACGCCCACCATGCGATTCAGATCACTGAACATGCGCTGAAATTCATCGAGGACAACAAAGACCGGCCGTTTTTCGCCTATGTGTCGCACCATGTGGTGCACCGGCCGATCATGGAGCAAAAGGACTGGGTCAACCGCTACAAAACCAAACCGAGGCTCGACAACCCGGTGCACAATCCGATCATGGGGGCCATGATCGAACGCATGGACTGGGGCATCGGTAAGATTCTCGACAAGCTCGATGAGCTGGGCCTGACGCAAAAGACCATCGTGGTCTTTTTCTCGGACAACGGGAATTACAAGAAGTTGCAGGATCAGGCGCCGTTGCGCGGCGGTAAGGCGATGGTGTACGAAGGCGGCATCCGCGTGCCGATGGCAGTGCGCTGGCCGGGAGTGATCCGTCCCGGTTCCCAATGTTCGGTGCCGGTGATTTCCAACGACTTTTTCCCCACCTTTGCGGAACTTGCGGGCAGCCGTTTGCGGGTGCAACCGCTCGATGGGCTGAGCCTGGTGCCGTTGTTCCACGGCGGCAAGAAGTTGGCGCGCAAAGCGCTGTACTGGCACTATCCGCATTACCACCGCATGGGGTTCAAACCGTCGGGCGCCATCCGCGTCGGTGACTACAAGCTCATCGAATGGTATGAGGCCAGTTTGCTCGGCTGGCCCCATCAGGTGGACCTGTACAACATCAAAGAAGACATTGCGGAGACCACCAACCTGGCCGAGGAGATGCCGCAGAAGGCGAAAGAGCTGCGCGAAATGCTGCATGCGTGGCGCCGGGAGGTAGGGGCGCAGGAGATGGAGGTCAATCCGCAATATGATCCGGCTCGCGCCGATCTGCCCGACGTCGGCTGGGGCAAATAGTTTGAC
>JAUZRQ010000085.1 GCA_030950365.1 Candidatus Zhuqueibacterota bacterium
CCGAACAACGGCCCCGTCACCGTGGATGCGCAACAAGATACCATCGATAAAACGATCCTCGTGCATCCGCAGCTCAACTGGGACATGGTGACCGGCGACCTGGGTTCAATCATCAAAATCATCCGCATCAATCTGGACTCGTTGAACAATGCAACGGCCAGCCTCTATTATCACGACGCCACTTCCGGCACAGCCGATGGCACGCCGGACACGGGCGACGGAGTTTCTTTTGGCGATGTCGGCCTGCAGTTGTCCGGCACCGACATCAATGGCCTGTTTCCGATATTCATCGAAAGCGTTTTTCTGCCCGGACGGCAAACGCCCGAAACCGCGGCGCTGCTGCGCGATCAGGTGGATCAGCCTCTGCAAAAAGCCATCCGCATGCAGGCGTTCGATGCCATCCCGCCGGCCGCCATTGCCGATCTTTCGATCACCGAAAGCACCGATTTCACCCTCAGCCTGGAATGGACTGCTCCGGGCGACGACAGCCTGAGCAACGGTCCGGCGGTGAGCTACACGCTGTATTATTCGACCATGGCTCCGGGTGATAATCTGGAAAACTGGCGGCAGTATGCCACGGCCGTCACCGAAGGCCTGCCCACCCCGGCCGAACCGGGCACGCAGCAGGCGTACACGCTGGAAGGGCTGGAAGCCGGCAAGGCCTACTACATCGCCCTGACGGCGACCGATGATTTCGGCAACGAGTCTCCGCTGACCACCATTGTTCAGGCCAACACCACCGTGCCGGTGCAATTAGTGGCGTTCCGCGCCGAAGTGGACGGCAATCAGGTTTCGCTGTTCTGGCAGACGGCGAGCGAGATCAACAACGCCGGATTCTTCGTCGATCGGCGCGCAGAATCGTCCGAAAAATGGCAACAAGTGGCCTATGTCAAAGGAAATGGCACGAACGAAAATGGCGGCCGTTACGAATGGTCGGATCGTGTGCAGCAGCCCGGCGTATATTTTTACCGCCTTCGTCCGATGGACGCCGATGGCCGCAGCGCTGGCGGGCCGCAAATTCGTGTGAACGTTACCGTGCCACGCGTGGCCCGGCTGTATCCCAATTATCCCAACCCGTTCCGCCAGGGCCAGCCCACGGTCATCCAGTATGATTTGCCCGCACCGACGCCGGAGCCGATCACCCTGCGGCTGTTCAATGTGCTGGGGCAGGAGCTGGGCGTGCTGTACCGCGACCGACAGAGCGCTGGCTATTATCAGTGGCAATGGGACGGCCGATTGCCCAACGGACAGCTTGCGGCGCCGGGCATTTATTTTCTGATACTGGAAACTGGACACCAGCAACTGATACGCAAACTGGCGATTTTGCCGTTTTAGATGGAATGGTATTGAATCATGCCGGGGTTAACAACAAACGGCCATGATTCAAACGATGCATGTACCTGCTGGATATTTCAACGGTCAGCGGCGATCGGATGGGCGGCGCTGAAGGACCGAAATCCCATGTTCAATTTTTTAACGCAAGGCGGTTCCGGTATAATTCGCCCAATGAAGGTGCCGATTGAATCAATGGATTTATCCAATCCGAGGTGTGTTTTAAAAAATGTTGATTGAATAGTTGCCTATTTTTGGCCTTGAACATCCACAGGAAAACGGCGTCTTCATTGCCCGTTGCTATGGCATTCGATCGAATTCCAATTGTCACGACCAAAGGAGCGCAACCATGCCTGTCACCACGATTGAATGGATCGATGACCACATTCGTTTGATCGACCAGACCCGGCTGCCCACGGAACTGGTGTATCTGGATATCGATGACCTTCCCCGCCTGGCGGAGGCCATCCAATCGCTGCGGGTGCGTGGCGCGCCGGCGCTGGGCATTGCCGCAGCTTTTGGCCTGTTGTTGATAGCTCATCGCTTTCGCGGCGAGGATGCTGCCGAACTGCTGCGGCATCTACGCAATGCCGCCGACCTGTTGCGCCGCACCCGGCCCACAGCGGTGAATCTCGGCTGGGCGCTCGACCAGATGCTGCAGGTGGCCGAACAGCACATACAGCAACCGGTGGCGGCGATCCGTCGGGCGTTGCATGACAAAGCCATGACGCTGTTCGAATCCGACCGACAGGTTTGCCGGCAGATCGGCGAGCACGGAGCCGGGCTAATTCCGGACGGCGCTCAGATTGTCACGCACTGCAACACCGGCGCACTGGCCACGGTGGATTGGGGCACGGCCCTCGGCGCGATCTTCACTGCACACGCTCAGGGCAAAAAGCTGCATGTATGGGTGGATGAAACGCGTCCCTTGTTGCAGGGCGCGCGCCTGACCATGTGGGAACTCATGCACGAGGGCATCGACGCCACGCTGATCTGCGACAACACCGCGGCGTTTGTGATGCAACAGCGCAAGATCGATCTGTGCATCGTTGGCGCGGACCGCATCGCCACCAATGGCGACACGGCCAACAAGATCGGCACATACCATTTGGCCGTGGCCGCCAAACATCACGGCATCCCGTTTTATGTGGCCGCGCCGATCAGCACCATTGATTTCACCCTGGACCGCGGCGAGCAAATCCCCATCGAAAAGCGCGCCGCCGAAGAAGTGACGCACGGTTTCGGCCGCCAGACTGCACCGGAGGGCGCCAGTGTGTATTCGCCGGCGTTCGATATCACCCCGAATGAGCTAATCACGGCCATCATCACCGAGGTCGGGGTGCTGTATCCGCCGTTCCGCGAGGCCATCCCACAGCTGGCAAAAAACACTTGATTTAATTACGGGCAGGGGCTATATTTCCCTGAATTCATAAGGAATGCACCTGCCCAGGATCGCATATCTTGGTATCAACCCCTACATCAAAATATCAATACTCATTTATGTGAAGGAGAGTGAGGAATGAATACGTACACTCGCATTGCCCTTGGTCTGCTGGTGATCTTCTCGGTAGGCATGTTCTGGGGGTGCCAGCCGAAGGAGGTGACTTCGGCCAAAGTTTACATCCAGCAGAACGATTGGGATAGCGCGATCAAGCAGCTCGAAATCGCCGTTGAGAACTATCCTGAAAACGCCGAAGCGCATTACCTACTTGGCCGGGCGTATGGCATGAAAGGCCGCTACGAAGACATGAACCGCGAATTTGATGCCAGTCTGAAGGCCGATCCGAAGTTCGCCAATCAGATTGAATTTGAAAGAAACAAATACTGGATCGAAAACTTCAACAAGGGTGTACAGCTCTTTAATGCCGATAAACTCGATGAAGCAATTGAAGCGTTTAAAATTGCTGCGGTGATCGATCCCAATAGAGTGGAAACGTATCGAAATCTAGCTGTGGCTTATGCCCGCACCCAACAGTTTGACAAGGCTATTGAAGCCTTTCAGCAGGCGATGGAGTTGGACCCGAATTCGCCAGAAACGTTGCTGAATATGGGCATGGTTTACTATCAAATGGAAAAATATGAAGATGCTGCCAAGACGCTGGAAAAAGTTCTTGAAATACAACCGGATAATATCGATGCGGTTTCAACGCTGGGATTGGCCTACCACATGTTAGGCGAAACTGACAAAGCCATCAGCGCCTATGAGCGAGCCCTCGAAAAATCTCCCAGCAATGTTGATTTGTTATTTAATTATGCAGCGCTCTTGCTAAAAAAAGGTGAATTCGAACGAGCTGCGCAAACCTTTCAGCGCGTACTGCAAGATAATCCCGAGGATTACGACGCCGTGATTGCCGTGGCCGATGCCTTCCTGCAGGTTGCTGAGAAGTTTACCAAAGAAGCCAATAAAATGGAAACCGAGAGCGAGAATCCGAATCAGGAAGAAATTAAAAAGATGCGCGAAACGGCCAAAGAATTCTACGCTAAAGCCATTCCCTACCTGGAAAAGGCGACCCAATTAAAGCCGGATAACCGTAATATCTGGTTCAACCTCGGTGTGGCGTACATTCATCTGGGCGAGCGCGAAAAAGGCGAAGCCGCTTTCAAGAAGGCCGATGAGCTGGAGAAAGCCCAAAAGCAATAATCTCCCCTGCAAGGTATCTAAACCAAAGGGGCAGCCAAGATGGCTGCCCCTTCTTTTTTGGTCGCAATGGGCTCGCCTCACCGCTCCGCCTGCAGCCGACGGTTCAGCGCAATCCGGCGTTTGAGCGCGTCCTGCCGGGCATTGTTCTTGTTGTACACCTTCATCGCCGCCGGGCGTTGCACATCGGTGTTGTCGCCATGGCGCCGGTACCGATACAGAACCTTGTGCACCCGATCCACGTCATACTTCTCCGAGATCTTCAGCACCATGTCATAATCCTCACCGAAATTGCCATAATTTTCCACATTGTACAATCCAAATTCTTCCAGCACTTTCTTGTGAAAAAACCGCAGCGCTCCGGCGCCATCCACACGCAGGATGTTGTTGCGGTCGTATTCCAGGTGCTTGATCACGCCAAGCTCCTCGATGGGATTGCCGGCTTCGTCGATCAGGTCGTAATAGCTGATGGCCAGCCCGCATTTCGGGTGGGTTTCCATATACGCCACCATGGTTTCTAGGGTGTCCGGCATGTATTCGTCATCGGAATCGAGTTGGGCAATGTATTTGCCGCGCGCTTCGCGAATGCCGCGGTTCAGCGCTTCGGCGATACAGGTGCCATCGTTTTCGATGAGTCGCACGCGCGGATCGGGGATGGAACGCACCTCGTCCTGGGTGCCATCGGTGGAGCCGTTATCCACTACCAGAATTTCGAAATCCGAAAACGTGCCGTTCAGCACGGTATCGATGGTTCTGCGGATGAATCGCCGGCGATTAAGGATCGGAATCACGATGCTGACCATGACCTCGAACCGGGCGTCCGGTGGGTACTCAACCACGACGTTGTCATGCGTCAAAAACGCCCCGATGCGTTTCAAATAGTCCTTGAACACGAACTCGATTTCGCGCTCCATTTCGGGCGTGTAAAACAGATAGCTGAATCCGCCCTTAGAACCGGCACCCGGTGAATGCAGCTTGCTCAGAACCGGATCAACCGGCTGGGCCTTTTTCATGACGCAGCGGTATAAAGGCTTCGCAACATGCCGCACGGCCAGACGGTCCTGAATGCGCAGCCGGAAATCGTATTCTTCGGCATAATTCAAGTCTTCATTGAATTTGCCGTTGTCGAGCACGGCGGATTTGCGATACACGCGGAAATATCCCAGCGAAAAGCGCTCGTCGATGTTGTTCTGAAATGGCCACAGCTTTTCTTCCCGTGTGGCGCCATCCGCGGACTGCACCATATAATCCGAATACGCCATGGCCACCTGCGAATCGGCGAACACGTTTTCAAATTCGGTGACGAAATCGGCCTCCGGGTAAATGTCTGGTGGCAGCACGCACACCAGCGGGGCCGAGGCGTTCTGCACGCCGTCGTTGAACAACGCCGCGCGGTTTCGGTGCGCACGCGGAAAATAACGCACGCCGTGCCTTTCCAGAACCGCCTGCAGACCCTGGCTTTCAGGCCGCTGCAGCCGCTCGTCGAAGATTAAAATTTCGTTTTCTCCGGGAAGGCGATGGATGGCTTCCACCTGTGCCTTCACGTCCTGATCGGTTTCATAAAATGGCAGCACAAAACTCAGATTCATGGTGCATCACCCTCCATTATCCATGACAAACAAGGGTACGGGAATTAATCGTTCCTGATGACCGAGATCCGATGGCAAATTGACCATACCGGATCGCACCCCGGACGCCAGCGGCGGGACCGTTCCGGCGACCTGGTGCAGGTACAGCACGCTCGAGCCGCCACCATCCAGATTCAGCCCCGAAACACAGCCTGCGGCGCGCAGCAGGGCTGCCGCCTCGCTGAGAGTGGCACCGATCGAGTGATCTTGCAATCGCCCATCGACGATCATTAGCATGAGATCGCCTGAGGGCAGTACTCCGGCCAGCGTGCGCGGGGCGCGGGTTTCAGTCACGTCGTGCGGAAAGCGGGTGGGCGGCAAACCGGCGGTGACCCATCGGCCGTGGTCATGATGCGCGGGCCGGAAATCTTCCCGGCCGTGGCTAAAGTAATCCGGCAAAATCAGATGCTCGCCATCCTCCAGCAACACCGGTCCGGCTGCCACCGCCGTACGGATCGCCTGCAGGCCAAAGCGTTCGTGTAAAAACCGAAAGCGAAGCGGCGCCGCCTGGGATTTCAAAATGGCCTCCGGATCGGATGAAGGCAGCCATGCCAGCGGCACGGATACCACAAGCCCGCTGGCCGGAATCGGCGTGCCGCCTCCCACGCGCGCTTCGACCACTTCACCAAACAGCACGGTCAGGTCCAGCACGGCTGCTTCGGGCGTGCGGCGCGCCTTCGGAGCGCCATCCGCGCGAAATGCCGGCGTGTACACCGCCATCTCGTGGCCGGCCGAATCGAAATCATCCAGCGTGAAGCCGGGGGCCTGCTCGCATTCACGCCATGCCGTCTCCCATGGCAGACGCAGCGCCACATGCCGCATGGATACGCGCGCCACCGTCGCCCGGCCCACCGTATCCACCAGCAGGGCGCCGCGGCGCACAATCGGCAGTTGCGCTATCTCGCCATGCTCGATAAACAGGCCTACCGGATCGTTCATCGCCGCCCAGGAATGGCCGTATTCTTCCGGAAAATTTAGAAAAAAGCCGCTGTTGGTGGCGGCGAGGATGGTTTGCGGGTCGATATTTCCGGCCGAAAAATGGACAGCTTCGCCCGAGGCCAGACGGGTCAGCAAATGGCTGCCATGCACAGGCACCAGCTTTTCGATGCGCCGCCTGCCGGAAAGGGAACGATTGTCGCCGATAAACTGGTCGATGAAACCGCGCGCCTGCAAATATGCCAGCCATTCGGGATCGGCATCCGCGTCAAACCGGCCATCCTGCCAGAACAAACGGCCCTGCTCCGCAAGGCGCTGCAATTGCCACAGCAGCCAGCGCTCGCGACCGAAAATCCAATGCCGGGCGCCAAGCGAAAAAGGCTCGCGAAAAGCGGGCGGCGCCTGATTGGCGACCGGGCGATGAATCGGCACGAAGGCCACCGGCCAGGTTTCGCCGCGCTGCACGCGAATGGCCGAGCCCGCCCAGGTGGTCTGCCAGTAGGCATGCGCGATGGCCCTTTGCAGGGCCTCATCTTCAAACAGCCGCCGCCGGCCTGATTCATGAAAACGGGTGACGAACACGCGCAGCGCCACTGCGGGAAACCGCAACGTATTCAGGCACAGCCCAAACGAATGCCCGGCATCCTGCCACCGGATGCGCAGCCGTCGCCACTGCACTCGATCGCTGACCGACTGTTGCCGGTCTTCCAGAATCTGAATCGGCCCCGGAATTGCATAAATGGCGCGTATGGCATCCACCCATGAGTGTGTTTGCTGCATCGCCCTCACGTCTGGCTGGTGATTTGGTCTATGTGGTTATTTCCTACATCGGCCGGAACTCTCGCCGCCTTTCGTTGATTCGATGAACAAACAAAATAAAAAGATGGGCCCAAAGAAACAATAGAAAACCACAGGAATTCATGGCAGTGCGGATTGCATTGCTAAAAATGCCTCCGTCCGTGCGTGTGGCTTACGCTATGAAATGCGATACCAGGCAAGTATCATCCGCCATTCTACATTTACTGAAATGCACAAACACCGGATGCCGAAGGGGATGCAAAGTGTTGAGCCTGAGCAGCTTTGAGGCATTCCGGTTTTCTACGGTATGTCGAAGTGCGTCGCAAAAATGCCGGTATCCCATACCCGGACCTGTCCGAAAAAGATCCCGAAATTTCTCGCCATTCCCCGTTCACGGTATCCCTCTAAAACTGGGTTAACAAAACAATTTTCGCAATTGTCGTATGAAGACAGCCAAAAGCGCGGTTCGGCCGGACAATCCCCCAATCCATCCCTGCTTGATTCCCGACCGCACCTGTAAAAGACGACATTTTATAGAATTTTTGCGCCTGCCGATAAGTTTAGAGAGTTGCCAATCCGACCGGATTGCAGCGCCCGAAAAGGAATGGAACTACGGATTTTCAAAACAACAGGAACTTGGGGTGGACATGCAGAAAAAGCACATTTTAGTCGTGGATGACGAAGAGGAATTTACACAACTGGTTGCGGACGTTCTGGAAAAGGCCGACTACATTGTGGATCGGGCGTTTTCCGGACCAGAGGCCCTGCAAATCTTGCATTTACAAGCTATTGACCTGGTGCTGTTGGACATGATCATGCCCTACATGCACGGGCTTGAAACACTGAAGCGGATCAAAGAGCTGCATGCAACGCTGCCGGTCATCGTGCTCACTGCCGACAGCGAGGTGAATGACGCGGTCGAGGCGATGAAGCTGGGCGCGTATGATTACCTCACCAAACCCGTGGACTGGGAGCGACTGAAAATCGTCATCCGCAATGCTTTGCTTACCGGCAGCCTGAAAGCGGAGATCAGTCGTTTGCGCACCGAACTAAAAGAAACCTTCGGCTTCGAAAATGTGATCGGTCTCAGTCCCAAAATGCGAGACGTGTTTGAAAGCGTTGAACGGATTCTCGACAGCGACGTGACCGTCTCTCTGCGCGGGGAAAGCGGCACGGGCAAAGAGCTGCTCGCCCGCGCCATCCATTTCAACGGTCCCCGCAAGGATAAGCCATTCGTGGCGGTGAACTGCGCCGCCATTCCGGAAACGTTGCTGGAAAGCGAGCTTTTCGGCCATGAAAAAGGCGCCTTCACCGGCGCCATCGCCACGCGACCGGGCAAGTTCGAGCAGGCCGAAGGGGGCACTATCTTCCTCGACGAAATCGGCGAAATGTCGCCGGCCACGCAGGTAAAAATTCTGCGCATCCTACAGGAACGCCGTTTTGAGCGCGTCGGTGGCACCAAATCCATTGAGGTGGATGTGCGCATCATCACCGCCACCAACAAGAACCTCGAAGAGGAGATGAGAAAGGGCAATTTCCGCGAAGATTTGTATTACCGCATCAACGTATATCCCATCGTCATTCCGCCGCTGCGAGAGCGCAAAGAGGACATCCCGGTGCTGGCGTCCTTTTTCATCCGTAAGTTCAACGAAACCGGGCCGCATCATCGCGTGACCGGCATCTCGAGCAAATCCATGGAATACTTGCTGAGTTACCACTGGCCGGGAAACGTGCGCGAGCTGGAAAACGTGATCCGGCGGGCCATTTTGAATGCGCGTTCCGGGCTGATCATGCCTGAGCATCTTCCCATTACCATCACCTCGCAGCATTCTTACGCCGGACGTGGAAACGGTCAAATGGACTTGCGCACCGCTATTACCATGACGCGCAGCATTATTCCGCTGGAAGAAATCGAAAAAGAAGTGCTGACGCACGCGCTGAAACTAACCAATTACAACATGAGTTCCACAGCGCAGGCGCTTGGCATCGGTCGGACGACGCTGTACCGGAAAATACATAAATATCGTATCCCGGTGCCGCGCTTTGCGATGTCGAATATAACGAATTGATCCTATGCCTGTTTTTCAATACAAAGCCATGAGCGCCAGCGGGACTGTGGTCCAGGACGAGCTGGAGGCCCCTAATCCGGCGGCGGTTGCCGAAAAGCTGGAAAACCTGGGTTACATCCCGCTGAACATTTCGCGCAAAAAAGGCATCGGTCAGGGCAGGCTGTTCGAAAAAAAGCCGCGGGTTAAGGACAACGAGATCATCGTATTCACTCGCCAGCTTGTGACCCTGCTCAAGGCCGGGGTACCGCTGCTCTCGGCTCTGGAGGCGCTATCGGATCAGACTGACAATCCGGTGATGCGTGACATCATCGGCAAGATTTACGTGGATATCGAAAGCGGTATCAGCCTATCCGAAGCGCTGGCAAAGCATCCGAGCGTCTTTGAAGACATGTACGTTAATTCGATTCGCGCCGGCGAGATGGGCGGTGCCCTGGATGAAGTGCTCATGCGGTTGGCAGATTTGATCGAATACGACCGCGAGACCAAATCGCGAATCAAATCCGCCATGCGCTATCCTATCATCGTCGTGGTGTCGCTGGTGGTCGCGGTGATCGCGCTGATGATGCTGGTGGTGCCCAAATTTATCGACATGTTCACCAAACTCGGCGTCGAGCTGCCGCTACCAACGCGGATCCTGATCATGGTTTACGATGCCATGAACAACTACTGGTACATTGGCCTGGGGCTCCTCGTGCTGTTATTCGTAGCATTCAAGCTCTGGGTGAAGACGCCTGGCGGTCAATTTACCTGGGACAGCTTCAAGCTCAAGCTGCCTATCTTTGGCCCTTTGCTGATGAAAAGCTATATGTCCCGTTTCACGCGCATGTTCGAAACCCTCAACCGCAGTGGCCTGCCCATTCTACAAACGTTGGAAATCGTCAGCAAGACGGTTGGCAATGCGGCGATTGGCCGGGAAATTGAAAAAGCCACCCTGGGCATTCGCCGCGGCGACGGTATCGCCACGCCGCTAAAGCAGAGCAAACTGTTTCCGCCCATGGTCGTACGCATGATTGCCATCGGCGAGCAATCGGGTTCGCTGGATGAAATGCTGCATAATATTTCGGAACACTACGAAATGGAAGTCGAATACGCTGTAAAGGGCCTAACTTCAATGATCGAGCCTATTCTGACTGTCGGGCTTGGGGTCATTGTGCTGTTTCTGGCGCTGGCCATTTTTCTCCCCATGTGGGACATGACCAAAATCGCCCAGTGAGACATTTCCTGTTTTTTGTTCCTGTCCAGAGTTGGTATTCCAAATTGGTATAGCATACCGTTTTGGAACATTTACCATTAACCAGTTGCAAAATAATAAGTTATTGCAATCCCTCAATTTCAGCAACAAAAAACCATTCCATTTCGGCACAAAACCTGGTTGGGGCACCTATTCAATTTTGAAACAGCTTAAAAAACGCCCAAATAGATTAACTATATAAATCCTTAATTAACAACAAGTTATAATATTTTGTGACAGAATTTTAAAAATTTGGCATAAGGATTGCCCTAAAGTGAACAGAAAACCAAACCCCACCGAACCCTCACCCATGACAAAGGAGGAGTTGCTATGGTTCGTGTGCGAGACCAGAAAGGTTTCACCCTTATCGAGCTGATTATGGTCATCGTGATTTTGGGTATCCTGGCGGCCGTCGCCATCCCAAAATTCGTTGACCTGAGCAGCAATGCCAAGGCCAGCGCCTGTAAAGCCAACCAGGCGGCCATTGAAAGTGCGGCAGCAGTCAAATATGCCGAAAACGCCGCAGCCGGCAATGCCGCTTATCCTGCAGAGGCTGATCTTCCGGCACTGTTTCCCTCAGGCAATATGCCGACCTGTCCCGGTGGAGGTACGTATACTTACACCCAAGCTACCGGTAGCGTCACATGCAGTATCGCTGAACATGCAAGGAATTGATATCTATTTTGGCACTCAACCAGGCCGGAGGGACAGGAGTTTCTCCGGCTTTTTGTTGATGCAGCTCAAAACACCAGAAAAGGTTATGATGATTCCCCATTTAGCCAATGAACGCGGCATGTCCACCATCGAAATCGTCACCATTCTGGTGATATCCGGGATCCTGTTCGCCACTGCTGTCAGTCGGCTGAAGGACAACCCGGCGAAAGTGATGCGTCGCAATGCGGCCCGGGTGGTGCTACGCGACTTCCGTTATGCCCAGGAAATGGCCATCACGCATGGCAAAGCGGTACGCATCGAAATTCAACTGGATCAAAATCGCTATCTCATCAAATGGGCCAGGACCAATGAACTATTGCCGAAGCCCAACGGTGATGGGCCGTTTATCCGTCAGTTTGGCAGCAACGAATTTTTATACGTTTCCCTTACTGGGTCCGAACTCGAGACCAACAACTTCGTATTCGGCACGAGCGGCAAACCCTTCGTTGCCGGTCAGGAATTGCAGGTGCCCAAAACTGTGCTGACGCTAAATGCTACGCATCATCTCATTGTTTTGCCGTACACAGGCAAGATCAAGCTGCAGAGCGATGACACCGGTGAATAGACATAGCGGCCCACCGGCCGCCGGGCCACCGCCTTCAATGGCGCCGGCGCGTGCGGGCGAAAACGGTTTCACGCTCATCGAACTGGTGATCGCCATCGTCGTGACCGCCATCCTGTCGGTGATGTTCGCCAGGCTGACCACCTCGAGCGTGGATATGTACGATTTCATCCGCACGCGCAAAAACGCCATTCACAGCAGCCGAATGGCCCTGCAGCGCATTTCGCGCGAACTGCGTCAAATTGCCGCCAGCGATTCGATTCAATATGCTGATGTGGACTCTCTGGCGTTTTACAAAAAGAACGGTCAACTCATCACCCTGGCCTGGGCCGGGAAAACGCTTCGCCTGAACGGTCAGCCTCTGGCCGAAAAAATCCACGCTTTCGGGTTTACATACTATGATGATAAACACAATGTGCTCATCACTCCGGTGAGCAAGCCCCAAAACATTTTGCGCATTCGTTTCAAAATCACGGTCAAACCCGGACAGAAGACCTTTTCCCTGTTCAATGAAATCGAACCGCGGAATTTTTGATCAAGGTTTTGCCATGAGGTATGCCATGCACAGAAAACAGGGCCAGCGGTTGAGCACGTTCGAACAGCCACAGGCGCATTGCCAGGGCGTGTTTTTCCCGGATATCCTCGGCCAGGGTGGCTATTCGCTGGT
>JAUZRQ010000086.1 GCA_030950365.1 Candidatus Zhuqueibacterota bacterium
GCATCCGCTGTACATTCTGCTTTTCGGTTTTCTCGGCCTGTTTTCGCGCTTCGAATGGAAAGACGGCCGGTTTGAGAAAAAGACGGTATGACGGGATAAGTAGCGCAAGCATCCCTGCTTGCGATGCGGCCGAAGGCCGCATCCAGGGGGCAGGCAGAAGCAAAAATCATTTGCTGGGAGCTTGTGCCGCACGCAATCTGCATCGTACATCATCCCCCTACTTCGCTATTACCTGCATGTCTCGCCGATTTTACAGCAAAACGCAACGTTCACAAGCTGGAAGCTTGTGCCACATCGTAATCATCCTGCTTGCATTGCGCACAAACGCCGCAGCCAGGGCCAGACCACAGCAAAGCCACAAGCTGAAGCTTGTGCTACAGGCAAATGCCGTCTCGATGCCCTCCGCGAGCTTAGCGGTTTAAAATGAACAAGAAACCCAAAGCTCAATAAAAAACTCCAGGCACTCTATGAGGCGCCTGGAGTTTCAATGTCAAAGTGCCTGTCGGTGGCTGCCCCAATCGATTTACGCGCCTTTCGCTTCTTTAATCGCCCTGGTCAATTCCGGCACGACTTCGAACAGGTCGGCGACGACGCCGACGTCCGCGATTTCGAAAATCGGCGCGTGTGGGTCCTTGTTGATGGCCACAATATACTTCGAGCCTTTCATGCCCACCACATGCTGGATGGCGCCGGAAATGCCCACCGCGAGATACAGCTTCGGCGCCACGGTCTGACCCGAGGAGCCAATCTGCCGATCCACCGGCAACCAACCGTCGTCGCACACCGGCCGCGACGCTGCCACTTCGCCGCCCAGCGCCTCGGCCAGTTCAAATACCAGCTTCAGGTTGTCTTTCTCCTTCAATCCGCGGCCGGCGGAGACAATCACTTCGGCCTTGGAAAGGTCCACTTCCTGCTTCACGCCCTGGAAAATATCCAGCACCTCGGTACGAATCTCCACGCTACTCAGGTCCAGCGCGAACGTCTCGACTTCGGCTTTGCCGTCCTGCAGCTCATCGGCGCTGAACGTCCCCGCCTGAAACGACACAAAATACGGCGCATCGCCTTCGAAGGTGAAATCGGCGTTGAATTTGCCGGCGAACATCTGCCGCACGAACACCGGCTTGCCATCTTCCATGCGATAGCCGATCACGTCGCTGAGCATCACTTTGCCGAACACCGTGGCCAGCTTCGGGGCGTAATCGCGCACCTGATACGTGTGTCCCCAGAACACATACGCCGGCTGAACATGATTGATGAGCTGCTGCAACGCGGCGGCGTAGCCATCGGGCGTGTAGTTTTGTAATTTGTCATCTTCCAGAACATACACTTTATCCAGCTTTTTGCCAGCAACTTCATCAGCAAGGCCCGTCACGCCTTTGCCAGGAACGGCCGCATACACCGGCTGCCCCACCTCCGCGGCAAACGTCTGCGCGCCGGTCAGCGCTTCCCACGCCAGACGATTCACCTGTTCGCCATTGTTCTCTATGATCACCAGAATGCCTTCTGCCATGGTTTCTGCTCCTTCTTTTTATGTAAACCGCCGTGATCGCAAAGCCTTCTTTACAAGATTCCTCAGCGTACTCTGCGCTCTATGCGGTCCACCTTTGTGTTCTTGGTGCCTTTGTGGTGATTAAATATTTTTAGATTATCTTCGCTTCGTTTTTCAGCTTCTCCACCAACTGGCCGACGATCTCCTTCGGGTCGCCTTCGAGAATCACCGTTTCCTTGGTCTTCACCGGCACGTATATTTTGTGCAGCTTCACGCCGGGCGATTGCAACTCGGCCGCATCCAGTCCAAGATCCGCAGGGATGACCTCTTTGATTTCTTTTTTCTTCGCCGCCATGATGCCTTTGATGGTGGCGTAACGAATCTGGTTCAAACCGGACTGGATGGTGAGCATGGCGGGTAGCGGAATTTCCACGTATTGGAACCAGCCGCTTTCCAGTTCGCGTTTCACTTTGATTTTGCCATCTTTCACATCGGTTTCCATCACGATGGTGGCATGGGCCATGCCCAGCAGTTCGGCCACGATCACGCCGGTCTGGCCGTGACCGAGGTCATCGCTCTGCAAACCGGACAGCACCAGATCGAAATTCTCCTGTTTGAGCGCCGCGGCCAGAATTTTAGCATTGATCACCGGATCGGCGCTGCGCACGCTGTCGTCGTTAATATAAATGGCGCGGTCGGCGCCTTTGGCCAGCGCCTGCTTGATGGCCTCTTTGGTGCGCTCCGGCCCCATGCTGACCACCACCACTTCGCCGCCATGCTTTTCCTTCAAGCGAAGGGCTTCTTCAAGCCCGTAATGATCACTCTCGTTGATCTCGAACGTCACATCGCTCTCATCGATCCACGTGCCGCCGCCGTTGACTTTCAACTGGGCGTCTTTGACCGGCACCTGTTTCAATAGAATGGCTATCTTCACTGCTATTCCTCCTTACTCTATTTCAATCACATTGTGCGATGAACTGGCAAAGCCAATGCAAAGCCAATAAAGAGTTGCGCATCCGACCGCCGGGCCGGATGGATTATTCAGCCTTTTTCAGCCAGCATGCTCGAGTTGTCATTCCGGTTCCGCCAACTGGCGTTTAGCGAAATCTCCTTCTTTGAAACGAGCCGGTGTATGAGATTCCGGTATTCCTATATCCACCTTGCGGTGGTCGCAGGAAGCCGGAATGCCAGAACCGAGACTATGGCTAAGCAGTCGTAATGATTCAGCCCTATCAACAAAGCATAAATAGGACCCGTCATCGCGAGTTTCCGCCAGCTGGCGGAGGCGCCTGACCGACGACTGGCGGACGTGTCCGACGACTGGCGGATGGCGATCTCCTTGTTTACCTCAAGGAGATTGCGTCGTCGCTCCGCTCCTCGCAATGACGGATGAATACCAATTTTGTGCTTTAAAGCTGAATAGTTGCAAACAATCTCAAAAGGCTTTGGTTTTATTATGAACACGGTGTGCCGCACCATTAAAATTCACATCCGCACGAAACTGCTTCCATCCGTCTCATCCGTGTTCCGATCGTCTAAAACAAATCAAACGGAAATTTCTCCGCTTCGTAAGCGTTCTTCGCCACTTCGCGGCGGATATCGTCGATGTTGTTTTCCACCTGCCGCGCTTCCCTGCGCACGCGCCGCCAGGCCCGGTCGTAATACAACTGAAATGCCGGCAGCGACCTGTCCACCGACTGCCCGTTCTTGATATCTGTGTCCAGCCGAGACAGCATGGCGGCCATGCCGAACAGATCGATGGCCATGTTGGCGATGCGCGCCAGGATGAACTCGTGCTGCACGATGTCCTTACCGTACTTCATCAGCGATTTTTCTACCAGGTTTGCCAGCTCGGCCGCAAATTCATCGAAACGGTCGGCGTCGGATTTCAACTGCGGATCGATGTTCTTCAGCGAATCCTTGGCCACCACATCTTTCACCTTTTCCACCGCGAACTCGGCCAACAGGCCAAAACCCTTGATGGGATCGCGCAGCGCGCGGCCAATGCGCTTGAGGTATTCACCGGGACCCTGCATGCCGGCCAGCGCCACGAACATGCGCAAAATCTCGTTGGTGCCCTCAAAAATCAAATTGATGCGCGCGTCGCGCAGGTAGCGCTCGTACGGATAGTCCTGGGAATACCCGAGACCGCCGGCAATTTGCACCGTCTCGTTCACCGTGCGCCACAGCACTTCGGATGAATACACCTTGCAAATCGCCGATTCAAGGGAGTAATCCACATCCCCGCGGTCAGCCAGGGCGCTGGTGAGATACACCATGCTCTCGGCCGCGTAGGTGTCGGCCACCATCTGCGCAATCTTGTCCATGATCATCTCGAAATTGGCGATGGGCTGGCCGAATTGCTGTCGGTTTTTCGCATAGTCGATGCTGGCATGAATGAGCGCCTTACAGCCGCCCACGCAGCCCGCGGCAAGACTCAGGCGTCCCAGATTGAGTGTTTCCATGGCCACCTTGAAGCCTTTGCCAATGGGACCGATCACGTTTTCCACCGGCACTTCCACGTTGTCGAAATTCAGCGAGGTGGTGTTCGAGCCGCGGATGCCCAGCTTGTGCTCGGGCTTGCCGTGCGAAAACCCTGGCCATTTCGATTCCACCAGAAAGGCAGTAATTTTTTGCTGTTTTTCACCGCCCACCATCACATCGGTTTTGGCAAACACCGTGGCCAGATCGGCGATACCGCCGTTACTGATCCAGATTTTGCCGCCGTTGAGCACGAAATGCGATTTTTTCTCGTTGAGCCGCGCAAAGCTCTGAATGCCGGCGGCATCGGAGCCGGCGTTGGGCTCGGTGAGCGCAAAGCAGGCCACCATTTCGCCGGTAGCCATTTTCGGAAGGTATTTTTCCTTCTGCTTATCGGTGCCGAACATCAGCAGCGGGTTGGTGCCGATGCTGGCATGGGCGCCCAGCATCACTGCAATGGACGCATCGATGGTGCAGACTTCTTCGAAAATGCGGCAGTACGACACCTTCGACAGGCCGGCGCCGCCGTACTCTTCCGGAATCGACAGACCGAAAAAGCCCAGCTCTTTCAGGCCCTGCATCACCTCATCCGGAATCTTCGCATCGCGATCGATCTGCACCGGATCGACCATGTCGCGCGCAAATTCGCGCCAGGCCTGCAGAATCATCTCCAGATTCTCATGCTCCTCACCGGAAATCTTCGGGAATGGAAAAATGATCTCCTGATCGATGACTCCGGCGAAGAGCGACTTCATGAAGCTCGGGGTGTGGTTGTCTTTATCAGCCATAAATCTTCACCCTTGGGTTGGATGGTTCAGGTCCTGCGATTTGTCAATCATTGAAAAAGCGCTTGCCCTTCTTCGCCATATCGACGAGCAATGGCGTCGGGGTGAATCGCTCACCATACTTCTCGGCCAGCTCGTTCATGCGCGCCACCACCTGCTCCAGGCCGAGATGATCGGCGTAATGCAGCAGGCCGCCGCGGAACGGCGGAAAGCCGGTGCCGAAAATCATGCCGATGTCCACATCGCGGGGATGCCGCACCACCTCGTCTTCCAGGCAGCGCGCGGCTTCATTCATCATCAACATGATGCAACGATCCTGCACGTCTTTTCCGGGCAGCGGCTCGCCGCTATGGCGCAGATCCCCCAGCACGCTATATACCTCCGGATCGACCTTGCGTTCTTTGCCGCGATGAATGTAAAAGCCTTTGCCAGATTTCTTACCGAGCCGGCCCACCTCATTCATGCGCGCAATCACCGGCGAGGCCTTCATTATATCGCCGAACGCCTTTTCCAGCACCTGGCCCACATGATAGGTCACGTCGATGCCGACCTCATCGTACAGCGTGAGCGGGCCCATGGGCATGCCGAATTGGGTGATGGCGCGGTCGATATGCTCGATGGTCTGGCCTTCTTGCAACATACTGGCGGCCTCGTTCATGTACGGCGCCAGGATGCGGTTGACCAGAAAGCCCGGCGAATCTTTGACCACAATGGGCGTTTTGCCGATTTTGCGCGCAAAGGCCACCAGGCTGGCGATGGTCTCGTCGCTGGATTGCTCAGCGCGGATCACCTCGACCAGAGGCATGCGGTGCACCGGATTGAAAAAGTGGAAACCGGCGACCTTTTCCGCCCGTTTAGTGGCCGCCGCCATTTCGGTCACCGGCAACGACGACGTGTTGCTGGCCAACACGGTGTGCGGTGGTACAATGCCATCCAGTTCGGCGAATACTTTCTTTTTCACGTCCAACCGTTCCACCACCGCTTCGATCACCAGATCCACCCTCTCAAACCCGGCATACGTATCGCTGCCGGAAATCAGCGCCATTTTGTGCTGCATTTCGGCCGGTTTCATGCGGCGCTTTTTCACCGATTCTTTGAATACCTTGCCGGCCTGTTCCATGCCCTTGGCCACCGCGGCCAGATTGATATCTTTCATGCGAACCGGCATGTCGTAGTAGGCCATCAGTTGCGCAATGCCGCCGCCCATGACGCCGGCGCCCAGTACGCCGATGCGATGGAACTCCTGAATCGGCCCGGAGTAATCGGCCACCCCCTTGTCGCGTTTGAGCTCCTCGGTCATCCAGAACACCCGGATCAGATTCTTGCTGACGTCGGTGACCACGCATTCGCCGAGGAGCCGGGCCTCCAGTTTCAGGCCTTCCGGCAAGGTCATTTCCAGTCCTTTTTCCACCGCCTCGATGGCCTTGATTGGCGCTGGATAAAAGCCCTTGGTCTGTTTCAGCGTGCGTTTGCGTGCCTGGTCGAACAGCAGCTTGCGGCCGAGCGGATTCTTTTCCAGCAGTATCGTCTGCATATTGGCGCGCTGCCGGCGCTTTTTGATACGCTCGCGCGCCGATGGCGACTGGATTTCGCGGGCGAATGCCAGCGCCGCTTCGCGGGTGTATTCAGGCGGGAAATCGTCCGGAATCACCCGGTCCACGATACGATCACGGTAGGCGCGCCTGGCATCCACGGCCTTGCCGGTGAGAATATAATCCAGCGCCTTTTGAATGCCGATGAGCCGCGGCAGCCGCTGCGTGCCGCCAAACCCGGGAATGATGCCCAGTTTCACTTCCGGCAGGCCAATTTTGGTAGATTTGCTGGCGCGCGCCAGGCGGTAATCGCAGGCCAGCGCCATCTCCAGCCCGCCGCCCATGCAACTGCCGTTGATCACCGCGATGGTGGGATACGGCAACGCGGCCAGTTTGCTGAAAATGCGCTGCCCTTCTCGGGCGGCCTGCTCGCCCTCTTTCGGGTCGGTTACATCTTTGATGGCGCTGACATCGGCCCCGGCAATGAAATTGTTATCCTTGGCGCTCATAATCAACAACGCCTTGATATCCGTCTTGCCGGCCAGTTCATCCAGTTTGGCATCCAGTTCCTGCATCACCGAGTGGGTGAAAATATTCACCGATTTGCCGGGCATATCAAAAATCAGAAAGCCATAGCCGTCGGTCTCTTCATACTTGAGCGCGGGCTCGGTGGCCTTTTCCGGTTCGGCGGCCGGTTTGACCTCTTCTTTTTTCGCGGCTCTGGTCTTTCGACCGGCCTTCTTTGCCGGTTCGGCGGCGGCTTCGGCGGTCTCGCTTTTGGCGGTTGTGGTTTTCTTGCGCGTTCGGGAGGTTTTGCTTTTGGCGGCTTTTTTGCCCTTGCCTTCGGCTTTGGCTTTCTCCGCGTTTTCGCCGGCCTTGTCGGAGGCCATGTCCGGCGATTCTATTGATGCTGCTTTTTCCTCTTGCTTTTTTTCCTCTGCCATGATTCCCTCTATGTTTCCAGGTTTTGGGTTACGTATTTCACGCCAGACTTATCCTTACTTTCGTTCTACGATCATCGCGGCGCCTTGCCCGCCGCCCACACACAGGGTGGCCAGGCCCAGATTGAGATCGCGTCGCTGCATTTCTTTGAGCAGTGTTAGCACCAGGCGCGTGCCCGAGCTGCCCACCGGATGGCCCAGCGCAATGGCACCGCCGTTCACGTTCAAAATCTCGCGGTCGATTTCACCAATGGCGTCATCGAGGCCAAGCTTGTCTTTGGCCAGTTTTTTGTCACGGAACACCTTTTCATTGGCAATCACCTGCGCGGCAAACGCCTCGTTGATTTCGATAAGCTGAATATCGGAAAATTTCACTCCGGCCTTTTTTAGCGCCATGGGCGTGGCGTACGACGGGCCCAGCCCCATGCGCTTCGGGTCCAATCCGACAAAAGCATAGCTGCGTACATGACCCAGCGGCTCGTAGCCCAGTTCCCTGGCCTTCTCGGCGCTCATCACCAGCACCATGGCCGCGCCATCGGTGATTTGACTGCTGTTGCCGGCGGTTACCGTGCCGTATTCGCGATCGAACACCGGCCGCAGTTTGGCCAACGCCTCCAGCGACTGGTTCTTGCGAATGCCGTTGTCCTCATCCACCACTTTATCGAATTTCGGCGGCGGGTACACAGGAACGATTTCTTCGCGCAGCTTGCCCAGATCGGTGGCATTGGTAGCGCGCTGGTGGCTCATCAATGCAAATTTGTCCTGTTCTTCGCGCGAAATCAAATACTCTTTGGCAAGCACCTCGGCCGTTTCGCCCATGTTCAATTCGCAAATCGGATCGGTCAGGCCCACCTGCAGCCCGATGATCGGCTTTAGGTGCTGCGGGCGGATTTTGGCAAAGGCGGCCATACGCTGCGCCAGGGTTTTGGCTTTCATCACTTCAGCCATGACATCGGCAAACGCTTTGGGATACAGCAGCGGGATGTTGCTCATGGATTCCACACCGCCGGCGATCATCACATCCGCTTCGCCCGAGCGGATTTTCAGCGTGGCGTACGCGATCGATTCCATGCCGGATGCGCAGTTGCGGCCCACGGTTACGGCCGGCACCTTGCGCGGCAACCCGGCCATCAGGGTAATCACGCGCGCAATATTGGCAGCTTCGGCCGGCTGTGCAATGTTGCCGATCACAACCTCGTCAATCAGCTCCGGATCGATGCCGGTTCGCACCATTAATTCGGCCAGCGCAATGCGACCAAGTTCCTGCGCCGGGATGTCTTTGAACAGCGTACCTGCTTTGATGTAAGGCGTCCTCAAACCATCAACAATAACCACGTCTCGCATGGGATTTCCTCGCCAGGTTTAGCGTTTATGAATTACGATATTCGTCCTTTGCGATACCATACAAAAAAATGCTCGCGATCTGTGCGGCGCTCCGCTGGAAATCAAAGCTGCGATCTTTCAACAACACATACAAAGTGGAAATTTCATCCAGAGCGCCGAACAGCATGCGCTTGGCGATTCCGGGATGAACATCTTCCCGGAAAACGTTCGCCTTCTGGCCATTCTGAATAATATCGCCAATAAGGTTTAAATAATCATTCAGGCTGGTTCCAGCGTATTCCTTGATGAAGCGATTGCTTTGCCGTAGCTCGAGTTGCAACACGGAGGCTAAGTCGGGATTGGTTTTTACGATTTCAAGATGTAAGCGGGAAAATTCGCGAACTTGATCGGCGGGATCGGGGATTTCCTGCAATCGCTTTCGGAAGCGGCGGATGATGGCTCCGACGCTTTCTTCGAAAATCGTGATCAGAATTTCATCTTTATTTTTGAAATAAAGATAAATGGTGCCATCGGCTACGCCGGCCTCGCGGGCAATCTCCGAAATTTTAGCGTTATAGAATCCTTTCCGGGCAAAAATCTTGGTCGCCGATCGCAGAATCCGTTCACGTTTCTCGGCTTTCCTGGCTTCCTTCCCAACGAATTTCATGGGCGTTCAATCCATATCTTGCTATCACACAGGCTCCTTAAACCAGACTACTCGTGACGGCTCAAAAAAATGAATGATTACTCATTCATTATTGAGTTAATATAGTCAATTAAATGAAATTTTCAAGCGTTGTTTCGAAATTTTTTTAAAATTTGAACGTTGTGGAAAGCGAAATTCGTACTTCAGCTTCGGCTCCCTGAAAGGTAAAGAAATGTTGCAAAAATTTTTCGTCACGGTCGCCCTTCCCCGGCCAAAAGCCATTGACAATTTGCTTGTTTTCGCGTAAGTTCCCCGTGCGCCTTCGTGACGATTTAGCCGTACCCACAATTTTGTCTCCTTCCCAAGTTAAACTTGGATAAGGAGGTGTAAAAATCAAATTTATCGTTTCAAGGCCTTAGGGAGACCATCCGCGTTCAATCCGTGTGCATCCGTGGCACCCTAAAATTCAGTGCGAATCTGTGAAATCGGTGGTTCGATTGAGTCGATATCCAAATTCATTATCCTGGCGTTCCGTTGCAATTCCAATTGGCCGTTCTCGATTTATGCTGTATAGTTACCATGCGGAATCGTTGCGCGCCCTATAGTCGCGCCCGGCCGGATGGTCTCATTAACAGGAATAGCTTAGCTCAGGATGTTTTATGACCAAGCTCACCCCACTTATCGTTTCCCTTGCGCTTCATGCAAGCCTTTCCGCATCGCTTCTGGCAGGCGGTTTCAAGATACAGGAACAGGGAGCCCCGGCCCTGGCTCTGGCCGGCGCGCTCACGGCGCGCCCCGCGCAACTTACCGCCGGGTTTTACAATCCCGCCGGACTGACTGACGTGCGACAAGGCCAGTTTCAGCTCGGCGGCAGCGTGCTGGTTCCCTCGGTGCAGTTTTCCGGCATCAACCCCTATCCGGGCTACGGCGTGGCTTCGGCGCAGGTTCGGCGGGTGCTGACGCCTGCATCGCTGTTCGCCGCATGGCCGCTGCACCCACGACTCACCGTGGGACTGGCCATCACCTTCCCGTTCGTCAATCGTCATGAATGGAGCGATCCGTTCCGGTTTTCCGGCCGCTACATCGCCATGAAATCCGAATTGTGGCACCTGCGCGCCATTCTCGCCGCCGGCTATCGCCTGGCTTCGCGGTTGGCCTTCGGTATCAGCATGTTTGCGGGCAAAACCTACCTCGGAATGGATTTGGTGTATCCACTAATTTTGGGCGGACGGGTGTTCGATGCAGCACATCTGCGTCTGTCCGGCACATCGCGGTTGGCCGCAGGCTGGCAGGCGGGGGTGCAATTTCAGCCCATGCACCGACTAACCCTGGGACTGGCCTACACCAGCCGCCTGCGGCAAACCTTCCGGCAGCAGCAGGCCACGCTCACGCCAATCAGCAGCGGTGAAATCCAACTGGACGACGCCTTGCAAACGCTGCTGCCTGCCCGGCTCTATTTCAATAGCCAGCTCGATTTACCCGCCAGCCTGTCCGCCGGCGTGCATTTCCGGCCCTCAGCACATCTGAATGTTGAAATCGATCTTATCTGGACCGGCTGGCAGGTGTTTCGCGGGCAGCAATTTCAGTTTGACGATTCCACCTTTTCCGTTTCGCGCCCGGCCGACTGGCGCGATGTGCTTGCCCTGCGCGCCGGGCTGGAATATGCCCTTTCGTCGGCTCTGCGCTACCGCCTCGGCTATGCGTTCGATCCCACGCCCCAGCCCGGCAGCACCGTTTCACCACTGTGGGTGGATGCCAACCGCCACCTGTTTTCCATAGGACTGGGCGCCCCGTTTGGCATGTTGCAGATTGATACGGCGGTGCAGTTGGGTTTTTATCAAATTCGTAAAATTCGCGGACCAAACACCTTTCAATTTTACGGCGATTATGCGCTGTTCTTATTTCGTACCGGGCTGAGCGTCACATACCGCTTTTAATGGCAGGAGTTTTATATGCAATGGACCCATTTCAGGCATGCCGTGACGGTTTTGCTACCTTTGCTTTTCTGGGCATGCCTGCAGGAAAAAATCATTCAGCCGCCGGAAATGGTTACCGGTAACGCCGATTTCAGCCGGTTCATGGCCATCGGCGATGGCTTTGTGGCCGGCATTACCGACGGCGTGATGATCGACTACGGCCAGCAATTCAGCATCCCGAATCTCATCGCGCAGCAGGTGGGCATCGTCGATTTCCGCCAGCCCATGATAGCCGATCCCGGCTTCGGGCAGGACCCGCTCACCGGCCAACCCATCGGCAAATTTTTGCTTTTGAACATCCATCCCCTGCTGGTCAACACCATTTCGCTGAATCAATCGCCATATGATTTGCTGCGCGTGGCGCCGGCAGATTCGGCGCCCACGTATGATAACCTGGCGGTGCCGTTTCACAGCATCCGCGACGTGCGTTTTGCCAATTCGCGTTTCTTCAACCTCACCAATTTCGTACTGCGCGAGCAGGGCAGCCAATTTGACCAGGCCATGCAGGCAAAGCCATCGTTTGTGCTGCTGTGGGCCGGCTTTAGCGATCTCGTCGGCCTGGCCATTACTGGTCGCGTCATTGAGGGTTTCACCATCACTCTGCCCGACAGTTTTCGCAAGCACCTCACCGCGATCGTACGCGGCTTCCGCCAGCAGGGTGCGCAGATGGTCATGGCAACTATACCGGATATGAGTCATTTTCCACTGCTGACGGCCATTCCGCCGGTTCTGGTTGATCTGAACACCCTACAGCCAGTGCTCGCCGACAGCAGCGATCCGACCAGTGTCATTTATTTGCAGGGAGAATGGTCCGACGGCAGCATCCGCACCCTGTCCGATGATCCAAATTCCGACAATTTCGCCATGCTTAATTTACACGCCAAAGACTTGCTCAAACAGGGCTATGGCTATGCCGTTGAGCACGGCGGTAACGGCCTGGCGCTGTCCACGCGCGTGGTCATTGATAAGGACGAGTATCGTATTTTTCAGGAACGGTTGGCCACATTGAACCAGATCATTTTTGAAGTAGGCTCCCAGTTCAACGTACCCGTTGTAGATATCTATAACTTGATCCGCCGTATCCACAAAAGCGGCATCCGCGTGGGTGGCATTCACCTGGATACGCGTTACATTACCGGCGGCTTTTTCAGCCTCGATGGCATTCATCCGACACCGACCGGCTATGCGCTGATCGCCAACGAGTTCATCAAAGCCGTGAATGCGTTTTATTCTGCCGACATTCCACTGGTGGACGTGTCCGCGGCCCTGTTCGCCTCACGGCGAAAACAATAATCCCATACAATTCTGCTTGACATTTCAAAAATCGATGATTATTATCCTAAAACATGCGCTGACAGGACAGGTCATCGGGACTCTTTCTCCACTGCTACGCATCTTCCCTATGACGATATTTTCGCCAACGAAACGACCTTGATGTAACCTTTCACACGACGTCTCACCGGTTTGCAAAACCGGTCTGTGGGATTCTTCTCCTACGTCTGAAGCCGCTTATTTGACTTCATTGCGCTGAACACACCTTGCACTGCCCGAATTCATTGCCGTCATATAACCGAAAGGACAGCTCAATCTAACACGGAGGATGGCGATCACATGACAGCGTTATGCCATTTTTCAGAGAATTTTTTCCCTCATCTACGACATCACTTTGTTTTCCTGAGCCATCAATCGACAATACGGCAAACCCATTCCCAATAACCCACCCAAAGAAGGCCCCACCTGAAAGGAGGTGATGCTATTTCTAGCACCTATTCAATTCAACAAATGCCATTCATGTTGTAAAACCAAGATGGAGGCTGCTAATATGAAGGGGAATTCTCTTTTCCTGCGCGCGATTGTCCTTCTTCTTTGCCTGTCTTTTCCGTTTACCGGCCAGCTCCAGGCAGGCGATGATACCATGGACGTGCTGATTGCCGTCAACAAACCGTATGGTCCAATCGTGCAGAAAATTGAGGCAATGGGCGGCAAGGTACGATTTCAGTACAAACACATCAACGGCATTGCGGCAACCGTTCCCATCGAGCGCATCAAAGATTTGCAGGCGCTTCCTGAGGTGCAGCTTCTCAAACGGGATCAGACAATCCGGTTGGAGTATCCCCAGAGACCGGTGAAACAAGGCTATAGCAAACTACCGGTTTCTTTTGAGGCCCAGTACGATCAAAGTAGAATCATCGAAAGTCCGCAGGCGCTGACCGCATTGGTTCAGGATGCGCCACAGGGCTTTTTCCCGACCGATGCGGCTCTGACCCGGGCAATGGACTTCTGGTTCAATACTGGCCACTTTGGTGAGAATGTGATCGTCGGCATCATGGACACCGGTGTGATGGAAGTAGAAGCCATTCAGGGGCGTATTGTTGGCGGTGAAAATTTTACGGGCGATGGCGTTCCGGCCACCAGCACGGCCAATCTCGGACACGGCACGTTTGTCGCCACGGCCGTCGGCGCCAACGTGATTTTTCTTTTCAATCCGACCGGTTCGTTTGCGCAGGCGGTCAAGCGTTATCTCCCCAGCGCTGTGATTTCCAACTACGGCGGCACCGGCCTGGATGCCATTCCTATGGTCGGCATCGCGCCGTTCTGTCAGTTCTATGCGCTGAAGATCTTCAACATTTTCGGATTTACCACCAACAGCATTATTCTGGCGGCGTTTGACCGGACCATTGAACTCAAAGACAAATACAACCGGGGCGAACCGGGCGGTGTGAATATTCAGGTGCTGAACGGTTCTTTCGGGGGCGCCAGCCTGTTCGCGGGCGATGACCCCTTCTTTGCGGGCATGGTCAGCGAGCTGCAGGATGTGGGCATCGTGACCTGTTTCTCTGCCGGCAATAGCGGTCCTGCCGGCATGACGGTGGGCGACCCAGGGCTTGCACGTAACAACCTCACCGTTGGGGCAAGCAGTATCGCAGCCTATGAGAAAATCGCTATCGACCTAATTTTTGGCCTGCCCGGGCTGGGTGGTTTGTGGCGCGCTAATGACATCCATCAAACCGCTCTATTCAGTTCACGTGGCCCCACTCCTGATGGACGCATGGATCCAGACATCATCGCTCCAGGGGATTGGATTTACGGCCAGTCCTCTCCTGGATCCGTTTCTATTGGTAGCGGAACGTCCTATTCGTCCCCCATGGTAGCCGGTGCGGCAGCCCTGCTGTTGTCGGCACACCCCGGGGCCTCCCCCGAGCAGGTACGTGGCGCGCTGCTATATGGCGCAGATCCTGATGTACTGGAAGACCATTCTGGAAATAACGACCAGGGCTTCGGCTTTCTGGATGTTTACAAAGCGCATCAAGTCTTTGGCGTAGGCAATCCTCCAGATCAGGGCGCTGAAAAATCCAAAATCGCTAAAAATTTAAAAAAGCTCGGTATCAAAGTCTATGGCGATGATCACTTCGTAGTCAAGACCGGTTGGCTGCTTCCTGGCGAACGAAAAGATATCTTTTTCCGTACCCTCGGTCTTGACCGACGCGTGGTCATCAATGTCACTGTCACAGCCGAACTGCCACCTTCACAGCAAAATCAACTTTTCGGTGATGATATTTTAGTAACCGTTGTAAGCGCGAAAACCAGTTTTGGAGACTACCGAACCAGTGGATTTGTTCTCAATGCAGCAACTTTTACGATGGAAGAACAAGATATCGAATTTGGCATCTCGCGTATCACCGTTCTCGGAGATTGGACCAATGCGGGCCGCGTCAAAGCGCGCGTGGAGGTCATGAAAGTGCGGGCAATCCCGAGTGTTCTGCCAGTTGCTTTTGGAACCGTCACCCAGGGTGAAATCGATACCTATTCCCTGTTTGTGCCCCCAGGCGCATCGGAGTTAGATCTGGCGTTGGCCTGGGACAGCCATTGGGGACGCTGGCCGACCAACGATCTCGATGTGCTCATCTTTGATCCGAACGGCAACCTGGTGCTGGTGAACAATGATTTCGATTTCGATTTCGACGGGCTGTCGCTGGATACGCCGGAAAAAATCATTATTCACTCGCCGATGCCCGGCACATGGACCCTGCTGGTGAACGGCTTCACCGTTTGGGATGGTGTGGAACAGTACGTTCTCCTCGCCGGCATTCCCGGTATGGTGCCGAAAGTCAGCGAATCGGGCGGCAGCGATCTGATCGCCTCCCTGCCGACGAAATTTGACGTGGCGCAGAATTATCCGAACCCGTTCAATCCGAGCACGCAGATTAATTATCAGTTGCCCGAAGAATCGCACGTGACCATCCGAATTTATGATATCCGTGGCAATCTGGTGCGCGTGTTGGAAGATGCGGACAAACCTGCCGGTTATCACAAGGTAATCTGGGATGGCCGCAACGATAGCGGCATTCAGGTAAGCAGCGGTGTGTATATTTACAAAGTCAAGGCCGGAAAGCAGGTCATCAGCAAGCGGATGTTGATGGTGAAATAAAGAGGCGTACGGCGATCGCCTGCCGCAAACAC
>JAUZRQ010000087.1 GCA_030950365.1 Candidatus Zhuqueibacterota bacterium
TTTTTTTACTAGCAGTCAATATTTTTTAGCCTGGATAGTTCATCACGCAAAGGCGCAAAGAACGCAACGTGTTGATCAATCTAAAGCATAAAAGGTTTATCTATCATTGAGTTTAAAAACGAAGTTGCTTATCAAGCGCAATTAGAAGGCATTATTTCTTTGCGACTTGGCGTCTTTGCGTGAGATATTGATGAATTCAGCAAGTTCGCTGCATTTGCAGGCGATTTAATTCTCCTAATATTCAGCCCTCCACATTTCGCTGATCCGTTTAGACGTAGCCAATTCCGGCGCTTTCTTTACCGGCAGCAGCCTTTTGGAATTGGCCAGAGCGATGGCGAAAGCAGGGAACGCCTCGCGCGGGTCTTTGTGAGTCGGGGTTTCCTGCCGGTCTTCACCGAATTCGCTCAGCATGGTTTCGTTCAGGCCCCAAAGCGGTTTCAGGTGATCGAACCGCATGCGGACGCTGAGCGGTAGAATGGAGCCAAACAGCGAGCCGAATTTGTCCGACAACAGATTATCGATCACCCAGGGATCGGAATCATTTTTCTCATAGAAAAAAACCACGCCATGACCGCCGCGAACGGGATGCGTGACCAGTCCGATGCGCAGTCGCTCGGCGGGAATGCCCAGAAGCCGGAGCGAAACATAATGGGCCACGGCAAAATCATCGCAATCCCCTTTGCCACGCACCAGGGTTTCAATGGGCGATTGCCAGTAATCATATCCCTTTGCCTCGTCGCGATCCGGCGTTTGCTGGATGTATTTCTCGAAAAACGCCGCCACGGCTTTCATTTTGTCCCGATCCGGGGCGCTCTGCTTGCGGTTGATGAGCCGTTCCCACTGATTGAGCCGCTGTAGCGCTTTGTCGCCGGAGCGCTTTTCGGCCTCGGATTTGATCCGGTCCGAAAGCGCCAGCCGGCCATCCACCACCAGCGGCGGTCCTTCCTGGAGCAGGTCCACCAGAGTTTTGCGGGCTTTTTTCAATACGAGGATGCGCTTATAGCGGCTCACGGTAATCGAAATGCCTGTCGCCCCATACCGATCGGCTTTTAGGACGTGGTCTTTCCAGGACGTCCCCAGGTAGAGATCAAACAACAGCATGGCCGCGAAATCCGTCCATCCGGTGCTGCCGCTTTGTAGAGCCATCCGGTCGCTATCGGCCAGACGGTTCCAGGCGTCGAGCAGTTGTGCATATTCGGATTTGGTGATGGAATAGCTCTTTTGCGTGGCCGCATTCAAATCAAGCGTGCGGAACAGGTTGTTGAACGAGGCCACGGTCATCTTTTGGGCTGATGTATGGTGGTCGCCAGGCGTTGCAAGCAACAAACGGGCAAACATCCCCAGCAGACAGAGGAATAACCAGAACCGTTTCATGATCCATCCCTCACAATTTGAAATATGGATAAGGTCTCCTGAAACACGGACGCATGTTCAGGAATAAGATAATTCGCAGGGAGTATCGTTGCGCTGCAGCGGCTGCCAAAGGCTGTGCGGGGATGGACAGCGTTGTTCCGTTTCTGACATTTCACGTGCAGCATTTGCCTTCGGGGATATGGGGGAGGATATGATGGTGGAAATGATTCGGAAGAGAAGGCAAATCGGAGAAATTTTGAAAAAAGGGAGCGAGATTCGCAAGAAGTCGAGGAGAGTAGGGACGGAAAGAGGAGGCTCAATTCAACCTTCAAAGAAAAAGGGCTTGATGCCGGTTGAGCAGGAAAAACCATCCGCTTGCTAACCGACATGAAGCCCTTCCTAATATGAAACACGCCCCCGTGGATATTTCTAGGGGGCAGGGGTACCGGACTACAACCGGTAGCCAAAGCTCAGGGACGTGGACCAGCCGTGGTATATCCGGCCATCGGTGTACATTTTTGCGGCCAGGCTGCTGAACAGCTTGCGCGAAAGAACGAATTCGGTTCCGAAGCCAATTTCGTAGTAAACATTGCCGTTGGAAGCGGTGCCGCTGCTGTTGTTGTGCCGCTTCCACAGGAGGCCCTGAATGAGATAGGGCCGGAGCATCCAGAATTCAATGGGGTAGGCCACGAAGGCGACGGACGATTGCACATTCAATTCGTTGCCGGGCGGCGTTTGGGTTTTGCCGCTCAGACTTTCTGCGGAATACCGCAAAGCCAGATCCGGGCGCAGATAAAATTGCAATTGAAATCCAAGCGAAATTGGCTTATTGATGGCGGTAAGCTGGTGTGCGTTGCGGGACTGGTCGCCAAAATAGGACGATTTTAAGGCAAGGCTCCACCGGCTGTTTTGGGCATGGGATAGGCCGGCAAAAATGAAAACCATGGCGGCGATCAGGGCAAATCGTTTCGCAAACATCATGCACCTCCGGGTTTGTTTTTGAAAAAGAAGGCTGATTCCAGGTTCGGGTATGAAGATAAGACTCCGGAGGAGAAATTGCGCTGCCCGGCCTGCCAAAAGTGATGCGGAGATGGACGGCTCTGTGCAGCATTTGACATTTTTTGGTGCAGAACCTGACTTTCAGGGGGGAATGGGGAGGAATACGCTCAATCCAATCAATCCGAAATATCGCCACTTCGACGACGGCGGCGGAACGCAACCACATTTGCAAGAATTTAGAAAAAATCAATCAAGCTGAAAGGTTGCCAATTCGGCCTGCGGTCTTTTTTCTTATCGTTTTCTCCCTTTTTTCAAAAACTCTGAAGGGGCCTTGTCGAAGGCCTCGCGGAAGGCGCGCGCAAACGCGGACGTGTTGCCATAACCGACCATGAACGTAATCTCCGAGACCGTTCCCGCGCCTTTTTCCAGCAATTGCCTGGCCCGGTCCAGCCGGATCTGCCGGATATAAGCCGCCGGGGTGCAGCCCAGCAAGGCCTGCAATTTGCGGTACAACTGCCGTTCGCCAATGCCGATTCTCCGACACAGCTCCTTCACCTGGAAGGTCTCCTCTTCAATGTGCGCCTCCACCACCTCCTGCAGCCGCTCGAGAAACCGCTCATCGACCGGCGTCACCGCGACCTCGGACGAGGTAACCCGCAGGGGCCGTTTGCGCTGCTGCTGCAGCAATTTCTGGCGCATTTCAATGAGTTTGCGCACCCGCACTTGCAGCTCCTGCGTACTGAAAGGCTTGGTCAGGTAGGCATCCACGCCGGTTTCCAGGCCTTCGAGTTTTTCTTCTTCCGCGGCCTTCGCGGTCAGCATCACGATGGGGATGTGGCTGGTCAATTCGTGGGCGCGCAGCCGGCGCGTCAGTTCGTAGCCGTCGATTTTGGGCATCATCACATCACTGATGATGAGATCCGGCACCCGCTCTTCCGCCTTCTCAAGCCCATCGGCGCCATCCACGCTCTCGACAATGGTGTACGACGCTTCAAGAGTTTCGCGGATATACTGCCGCATATCCGGATTGTCTTCGATGATCAGGATGATGGGAGCACCGGTTGATTTGGGGCGGCGTTCCGTCGCCGCCTCTGAAGCGGTGCTGCTTCGGTTTCGCTGTCGGGAGGGTGGCTCCTCCAATGGCGCCGGGGGAAGGATTTGGCTTTCCATGAGGTGGCCGGCGCCGAGAGGCAACCGTACCCGGCACACGGTGCCCATGCCGACTTTGCTGGTGACGGCAATCTCGCCCGAATGCAATTCCACCAGCTCCTTTACCAGGGCCAGCCCGATGCCCGTGCCTTCGTAATCGCGGGTGCTGCCGCTTTCCACCTGATAGAACCGGTCAAAAATGTGCGGCAGGCGATCTTCCGGAATGCCGATCCCGCTGTCGCGGACTTCGATTTCCACCCAGTCCGCTTTCCCATCGGTTTCCGGCACCCGCACGCTGGCGGAAACCTCACCGCCTGTGGGCGTGAATTTGATGGCATTGGAGACCAGGTTGATGAAAATTTTCTCCAGCTTTTCAGTCTCGAAATACACCTCGATGTTTTCGCGCTCGGCGTAAAAGCGCATTCCCAGCTGTTTTTGCCTGGCCAATGACTCGAAGGAGGCGAACCATTTTCTCAGAAAAGGAACGATGTTGGTCTTTTGTGCGCGGTAGGGCATTTTGCCGGCTTCCAGTTTGGCCACATCCAGCAACTGATTGATGAGCTCCTTCAACCGCCTGGCGTGCCGCGCGGCGATCGCCAGCTTTTTCGTCCGGCGCGGGTCCCCGATTTCCTCATGCAGGTTTTCGATTTGTCCGAGAATCAGAGTCAGCGGCGTGCGGAATTCGTGTGAAATATTGGCGAAGAAATCGGAGCGTATCTGATCCAGCTCTTTCAGTTTCTCCGCTTCAAAACGTTTCATCTTGAGCTGATCTTTGAGGCGAATCCGGTTGAGTTCATAGCGGCGGATGCTATACAAAATCGCGCCGGTCAGCAGGATGTACAGCCCAAAGGCCCACCAGCTACGGTACCACGGCGGCAGGATGGTAAAGGCGTAAGCGGCTTCCATGCTTTCCTGGCCGTAAACATTGCGGGCGCGCACCCGGAAAACATAGCGGCCTTCCGGGAGGTTGGTGTAATCTCTTTTGGCTTCTGTACTCCACCAGGACCACCCCCGGTCGAAACCTTGCAAAAAATATTGAAACTGGTTGGCTTCCGGGGTCGCATAGCTGGGGGCCGCGCATTCGAAGCGCAGCGCGTTGTCGCGGTAGGATAAGGCCGGCGGTTCTGGCTCATCATCCAGAGCGGCTCCGCCGAAGATGGTGGAATCGCTGTTGAGAGTCGCAACTCTGCGAATCAGGGCCGGAAAGCTCATGCGGGGGGTTGGCCGGGCCGGCGGCGCGTAGCGGTACAGGATATCGTCGCCGCCGAACCACACCGTGCCATCTGCCTCGCCATAAACCGACCAGATTAAGCCATTCGGCGTTTTGACGAAAGGTTCGCTCAGCCAGCGGTAACCGCCGGCAGGTTCCCGGAAGGCCACGCGCATGCTGCGGCTGCCTTGCTCTGTCCAGACACGGCCCCTCTCTCCATTGGTGATAAAGCTGTAATAGGAAAAGCCCTCTCGATTTGGCGGGCCGAAGGTCGTATCCGGCACAAACCGGTCCTGTGCCTCGTCGAAACGGAACATCTGCTTTGGCGAGAGGGCAAACAGATTGGAGCCCCTGCGGATGAGAAGGAGTTCCGGCCCGGTGGGCAGCCCGGCCGCGGCGTCATATTGCCGGACGGTGAGGTTCTGGAAATCCCCTCCCGGCAGCGCCACGCGGAGAATCACATCGCTGCGGGTTTCCAGCCACAGATCATTGGCTCGCAATTGAACGAAGTTGTAAATCCGGTGCCTGGTTGTCAGTGTTCGGCCCTGATTGACCCATTGGCCGCCGATCCGTTGGAGGGTCGCCATCCCGTCTCTCAGGCCGATAAATATGCGGCTGTCCTCAAAGGTTGAAGGCGATAGCCCCAGCGCAAATAGTTTTTCTCCGCCAGGAGCGGGAATGAGGCTCGCCCGGTCGCCGTCGATTTGAAAGATGCCATCCTCCGTCGCGGCCAGCAGCGCTCCATCGATCGACAGCAGCGCCCAGCAGCTCGCTTTGATTCCGGAAACGGCGACAAACCGGGAGGCCGAAACCGCCGATTGGCGTTGCGGACGGACTCTGGGAGACGGTGTCAAAAACAGCACCCCCTGGCTGGTGGGTACGTAAAGCGTTCCCAGATGCCGCTGAATCGCGCCGATGCTACCGATGAATCCCGTTTGTGCATTAAAAAAAGACAGCGGCGAGTCATACTCCACACGCGCCACACCGGTCTGCAAAGCCAGCCACATGTCGCCATCCCGGTCGAGGTAGATGCTTTTGACATCGTTGCTCAGCAGTCCCGTGCGCGAATCGATCTGGAAGAGAAACTTGCCGCTGGCGTCGATGATGATCACGCCGGCCTTCAGCGTGGCGATGGCGTAACTACCGTCCGAAAGCCGGAGGAGATGGTGAATGCGGCTTTCCTTCAGCAGCGCGTCTACCTCGGTTTGGAATGGCCGTAACGTTATGCCATCGTGCAGAAACAGCCCTCGGGTGTGGGTGGCGATCAAAAGGGCCTTTTGAGCTTGACGGGAAGGTCGGTTGGGGCCCCCGGGGTAAGCCGCGATTCCGCGCACCAGATGGCTGGCCAGCCTGTCCCCCTGCGGCAGCAAACGCAAGGAATCGCCGTCCAGGTGCAGCAGGCCGACGTCCTTCTGCAGGATATAGAGCTCGTCATGCATGGCAAAGGCGCGCAGGAACGGCTTCTGCCCGCGCCAGACCCGCATGCGTTGCCCCGACCAGCGGAACAGGTTTTCTCCCGATAAAAAGTACACCCCCGACGGGATGGCAAGAATATGCTGAATCCGGTAAAAGCCGCGGTCCGCCGGGTTGAGCCGGGATAGCAGCGAGACGGCTTTCAGCGTTCCAGTCGAATCCGCGGCCAGATAGCCGAAGTCGCTGTTGGCGCCGAAATACACGGCGCCGTCCAGGCCGATGGCCAGAGTGCGGACGGCGCTATGGTTCGGCGTCGGAATGATCCGCCACGACTGTCCGTCATATTGCAGCACGCCGGAGAAGTTGGCGGCATACATCAGGCCGCGCCGGTCCTGAACCGTCTGCCAGTTTTGCGCCAGGCCGCCGGTGATTTGCGGCGGATAATTTTGGATGAATGGCAGTCCGGTTTCAAAACGAGGGGGCGTTTGCCCCAAAAGGACGCTGGCGACGAGAGGGAGCAGGAATGAAACCAGCGATCGTTTCATGCGTATCGAATACCTTTCAGAAAATGCATCGGCCGGTCTCAGGAGTGTCTCACGAAATCCCTTGTGGACTCAAAAAGGAGAGGCAGTGGAAGTCTGTGGGCGCACAGGCCTGCACATGGCCTGACAAGTTCTTTTGTGAGAGGACCCGAATATCAAATCGAACACCGGCCAAAACCGCCCGGAGTAAGAATGTCTTGACAGTACTGATAAAAAAAATTAAAAAAATCCTTCAAAAAATCAAGCACAACTTTATGGAATTATCCGATTTTTGAAGATGGACCTAAGGATGATTCCCTTCGAGCGTTCCCGGCTTTTCGGAACCCCCTATATCACGCATGGGCGCCGATTTCATGAAGCGCCGGATGCCCACAGATGAAACCGGCAGGGAGGTGGTTGGATTGGCGCCTGACGTTGATTATGCTGCTTGTGCATCTTCGCGAGTGAACACAGGGAGAGAAGCGCGTCGGCTTAACGACCGAGCTCAGCCGCCAACTGGAGCGCCAGCGGAGGTGGGTCGGCTGCAGCGGGTGTTAGGCTACCAGAACAAACATAACAAATGGAAATTTTTTCTAAAACGCATATTAAAACTCATACTCCAACCCAAAAATAGGAAGTAATGGCCACTGATAAATAGCATCCACCTTATTCTCTTTTTCGTTCCAAAAGTATGCAGCTATATTTTTGCGATTATAGGCATTCCAGATGCTTAAGTAGAAGACCAAGTTGCTATGTCTAAAATTAAAACGCCTATCAAACCTAATATTTAGGGAATGATAATCCGGATAACGTGCCCCATTAATCTTGTTATTATCAAAAACGCCTCGTTTTAGATACCTGGATTTTTCCACGTCAAAAGGTGTATATGGCGTTCCTCCAGCATAGATCCAACGAATACTGAATTCCCATTTGTTATTCGGTTTATACCCACCTTCAATACTAAAAATCAAACGGTTATCAAATACTCGATTTCTCCATCGACCATCGCCCCCTTGATATTTCGTCCTGAAATAAGATGCCCCTACCAGACCGTAAAAATCCTTTGCCAGTTTTTTTTGAATCAAAATTTCTATGCCTTTGGAATAGGCTTTTCCATTATCGACTAGCTTTTCGTGATTAAAGAAAAAGCCATATCGATAGAATAATTCATCAATAAGGAATAATGTAGGCTGGGTAGGATCCAGAGGAAAGTTCTTGTAATCTTTTTGATACACCTCTAAAGTGAATTTGGTATTTTCAGTGATTAGGTGGTCAATTCCCAGGATATAATGAATAGCAAGCGGGTTTTTCAAATTCTTATTATTCTCATTCTGTGAGAGCAATATCAGAGGAAGAGTCTGGTAGTATATACCTATTG
>JAUZRQ010000088.1 GCA_030950365.1 Candidatus Zhuqueibacterota bacterium
GGTAGAAACGGTGCTCGCCGAGGCCTCCACCGATCTGGGGGATTATCTGCAGCGCAATGCCAGCGTGAAAATTGACGAGACCCTCGCCGGGCAGAAGTGGCTTTCGGTGCGTGGCGGCAATCCCGACGAGGTGCGCATCGTGTACGACGGCATCCCCCTCAATATGTCCGGCAGCAATACGTTCGACCTAGCACAGATCGACCTGGCCAATTTAGAGCGCGTAGAGCTGATCAAAGGCAGCAACACGGTGCTTTTCGGTGATGGCGCTTTCGCCGGCGTGCTGAACATCGTGCCGCAAAAGCGCGCCCGCTACACCATTCGCACCGTGGCGCGGCTGGGTACCTACCGCGCGCGGGAAATTGCTCTGAATATGTTCCAGAGCCGCGGGGCATTTTCGGCTGGATACACGTTTTCGCGCCGCAATGCCGAACGCCGTTTCGGCGCAAACCAGCAAGCCGTGCTCAACAGCAGTCAGTTTCACACCTTGTGGACGCGCTACGCCGGCCGCCGGCATCAGGTTCAGGCACGCTGGCTGTATTATGGCTCCGCCTTCAATCAGGAGTCTGCCCTTAAACAGCAGGACAACCGCAACCACGTGCTGGCGCTCAATTATGAAGGCCGGGTGCGGTTGTTGAGACATGTCAAGGCCTCGCTGATTTACAAAGCGCTGACGGGAGAAAAAAATTGGCAGCAGGCATCGCGGCGGCTACGCGGCGAGGAAGAAAACCGCGATCATTCCCTGGCACTGCGGTTTGAAGCGCGGCAGAATTTTGCCGGCGGCAAGCTCACCCTGCTTTATGAGCATCTGCGCAACGGCTTCGACGCCGATCTGCGGCAGCATTCCGAAACCTTGCCCGATCCCATCGTGGATCAGCAGCGATTGCAGCGTATCCAGGATGCTCTACTATGGGTGTTGAAAAATCGGCTCGATCTCGAACATCGCGGCTTTCGATTCATTGATTGGGATTTGAGTTTCCGCATTGACTGGGTAAGCATGCGCCGGGATATTCGAAGTTTCTCTGGCGAGAGCGAACGCCGATTGCAAGCAGAGCTGGGCCGGCGATCATATTTGACCTACAAATTCGGCATGCGGGCGATGGGGGAAGTCAAGGGGTTTCGCTACAACGCCATGGTTACCAATGGGGCCAATGTGAAGTTGCCGACGCTGCTGCAGCTTTTCCACTGGGAAGTGCAACCGCTGATAGAATTTCGCAACCGGCCGCTGCAGCCCGAACGGAATATCGGCACGGAAGTCAGCCTGCAAGTGGAGCGGGCCATCGCGGGGGCGCCCTGGTATTTTCCCATCAATGGCCTGCAGGTGGAGTTTGCGCTGTTCCGCAACAGCTATTTGGAAAAGATTACCGAAATGGCCAACATCGTTCCGCTGCCCACGCCGTTCAACACCACCCTTGCCTGGACGCGCGGGCTCGAATCGCGGCTATCGCTGCGGTTTCTTGAAGATCGCCTGGAATGGAACAGCGCGGTGTTGCTGCTGGATATTTCCGATCCGCGGGTGTTTCGCTTCAAGCCGAAGCAGAAAGTCACCAGCGATTTGTGGCTGCGGCTTCGTGAGTGGCAGTTCAATGCACATGTGTTTGCCGAGGGCGAGCAGTTTGCCATGGTGCCTGCCTACGGGGAGGTGTTCACTCGGACTTTGCCCGACCGCAGGGATATCGATCTCGCCCTGCAAAAGCGGTGGCACTGGCGTGATTGGCGCGGCTTTGTCAACCTGGCCATCCGCAATGTGCGCAACAGCGGCCGCAGCGCATTGAGCGGTTTTTACCTGCAAGATCGCCGGTGGTATGTTTCCATCGGGGTGGAGCGGTAGCGCCACCCTGGCAGGGCTTCCGTCCCTGCCAGGGGGAACCATGCCCGAAATTCAGCAACAAGACCGTACCCAGCCGTTTCTCTTGCCGCAGGAAATCGAGGTGGTGTCACTCCGCCGGTTTCTGGAACGCTAGCAAAATCAGCCAATCCCCCCCAGTCCTCGAAGGAAGCCTTTCCGATTGACGGCTCTTAAGCGCCGGGAAACTCACCCCGGGAGCGGGTTTTCGCGTTGCGTTTATTCGGTGGAAGGCTTATATTACGATTTCGCAAAGAGTTGTTGGCCTCTAACAAATCATGAATATATGCGATATTTTTTATGGTGTGCCGGCAAATGGATGGCGCTACTCCTTCTTTTCGCATCGGTGGTGCTGGCGCAATCGCCGCAGGAAATCGGGCGGCGTCTGATTTTGCAATCCCAGCGGGCGGCGCTGGATGGTGAGGTTGAGCGGGCCACGAGGATGTTGGAAGAAGGTCTGGAATATCCGCTGCCCGAACCGTTCGTGGACAGCCTGCTGCTGGATATTGGCGACATCCTGACCGACCGCCAGAAAAAGCAATTGCGCAGTTCGGACGATCGGCTTACATTTTTGCGGCGATTCTGGCGCGAGGCTGACCCCACGCCGGCCACGCCGGAAAATGAGCGTTATATGGAACATTATCAACGTCTGGCCTATGCGCGTGATCACTATCCGTCGGCGGGACCGCGAGGGTATGACGATCGTGGCATGATTTATGTCCGTTTCGGTCCGCCGGATGAGGTGTTCGTGCAGCCGTCGGACAATTTTTTCCGGGGTACGGAAAGCTGGCTCTATCACCGCCTCGGCAATGTGAGTTTCGATTTCATTGAATTTGGCGCCACCTATGAGCTCAGCAGCGATTTCCGCCGCGCGCTTGTGGCCGTGCCGTTCGATCTGCACGATCAAATCCGCATCATGCGCGACTTTTTTGCCGAGCGCAGCGAACTGGGCCTTGCCTACAGCCGGATTTATGACCGTTTTCAGGATGCGCTGGATCGGGAGCGCACCGGCGGCCAGCCACTCGATCTGCTGATGGTCAATCAGGTGATCAGCGAATTTGTGAATGACGTCGAGAATGTGCATGAGAAGTTGCCCGCAAGCGCCACCGATGTCGGGCGCGAGGCAAAACCGCTGCGGTTCGGCTTTTCGTTCGCCCGGTTTTTTGATCGGCAGGGCAATCGGCTTGAGCTGTACTATGGCGTGCCGCTGCACGAATTGAAATTTGAAACCGGCGAGGATGGCTGGCTGCACAGCACGCTCGAGATTGCGTTTCGCATTCTCGATCCGGCGCTGAATCCGGTCGTGCAGGATCGCAAGATCATCCCGCTGCGCGTTCGCGACCGCGCGGCGTTGGATACAACCGATTATGTGGGACAACTGACGTTTTTCCTGCAGCCGGATTCGTATCGTGTGGCGGTGCAGATGAGCAATCCGGAGAGCCGCAAAAAGCAATATTTTGCCCTGCGCATTCCCCTGACTGCGTATCCGTCCGGCCGTCTCGATCTGAGCGATCTGCAATTCGCCCGGCGCGTCATCAGCGATACGTCGCATCTCGAACGCCGGGCCATCAATGGGGAGGCGCACGGTTTCCTTAAGCGAGAGTATTTCGTTGAACCGTATCCCTACACGCTCCTCACGACCGATCAGGCGGTGGAGCTGTATTACGAGGTGTACAATCTGGCCACGGATAAAAAAGGCCGGTCGCGCTACCGGATCGAATACCGAATTGCCGGTGAGAAACATTCGGGCGGTCTCGGCGGCCTGCTGAAAGCGCTCAACCCGTTCGGGCAGCGCAGCCGGACGTCCATCACCACCACCTATCGCCGTGAGGCCAGCGGCGATTTGCAGCGCGAGGTCCTGAAGCTGGATTTCGGTGATTTGTCGCCCGGGAATTACATGTTGCGGGTCACACTTACCGATGAACTTTCCGAACAGCACAGTGTGCGCGTCAAACGGTTCCGGTTGTTGCGAGGTGGCAAGTAACTTTTTTGAGGCGAAAAGACACTATTTAAAATCCGGGCGGCCTGGTCTCAGCAGCGATGCCCGTTCTTCTGCTGCGGGAATCGGTCCGGATTGCTGCATGAATTGAGAGAGAATGTTGCCGCGGATGCACGCGGATCAAACACGGATGACGGCTGATAATGCATGATGCGGATGAATGGCCGGTTGAAGGCAGCCGCGCTGCTGCAAGTGTGTGTATACAACAGAAGGGAGACAAGCGTTGGAAAGGCTGATGGAATTGCAACGGAATACGATTCATCCATTCATAAACTGGCGGCGACGAATAAAAGCATTTGTGCTATTGGGACTGGCGGCCGGAATCTTCACCACGGCGCAGGGTCAGCCCGGCCCTTGGCAGGCCATTGGGCCATGGGGCGCCGAAATTCAGGCGGTGGCCGTGGCGCCGTCCGATCCGGACGTGCTATATGCCGCCGATGCGGCCGGTCATTTGTATAAAAGCACCGATGCCGGACAAAGCTGGCAGAGTTTGACGCCGGTGGCCGTGGCCGTGCGGGCGCTGGCGATCGATCCGCACAATCCCAACCACGTGTACATCGGCGCGGATATTTTCGGGGTGATGCGAACGCTTGACGGTGGCGCCAACTGGGAAAAATACGAAACCGGCCTGGACGACGATCCGTTCGTCTATGCCATCGCCATCCACCCGCAGAATCCCGATATTGTGTACGCGGGGACGTTCAAAAGCAAGGGCAGGGGCGGCGTGTACCGCAGCGCCGACGGTGGGCGCACCTGGCAGCCGGCGCGCCGCGGTCTTCGTGATGCCAATGTGCTCTCGCTGGCCATGGATCCACGGCGGCCGAATATCCTGTATGCCGGCATGTACAAAGGTCGGCATGCCCTATACCGCAGCAACGACGGCGGACAAACCTGGAAGCCGATCGACGAGGGCATTGGGCGGCAGGATGTGTTTGCCGTTGTGGTGCACCCGCAAAAATCGAGCGTGATTTACGCCGCCACCGGCGGAGCGGGGATGTTCAAAAGCGAAAATGGCGGCGCGAGCTGGCGTCCGGTGAACCGTGGTCTGATCAACCTGGATGTCCGCGCCCTGATTCTCGATCCCGGCAATCCGGACGTCCTGTACGCCGGTGGAGCGCTGGGCATTTACAAAACCCTCGATGGTGGCCGGCAGTGGTTCCGGGTGAACCGCGGCCTGACCAATCAGATTGTGGTCAAGCTGGCCATCGATCCGCGCAATTCGGCCCGGGTTTATGCCGGCACCCTGGGCATGAAGGATGACAAACAGCGCGGTAGTTTCATCGGTGGCATCTTTCGCACCACCGATGCGGGTGAGGAGTGGCAATGGGCCAGTCAGGGAATTTTGAGCGCCGATGTCCGCGCCATCCAATTTGATCCGTTCAACCCGGAAATCATCTATGCCGGTGTGTTCGGATACGGCGTGTTCCTGAGCACCGACGGTGGACGCACCTGGAACGCCAACGAGGAACGGCGCAATCTCGGCCTCACCGATCCGGAAGTGCTGGATGTGTCAGTGGATCCGCAAAATCCGGGTACTGTTCTGGTCGCCACCCTCAAAGGCGGCATTTACAAGAGTCAGGATTACGGCGTGCACTGGCGACCGGTGTGGGACAAGGGCCGCGTGCAAATGCTGGTGCGGCCGAAGCAGCGTCCCGAGCTGATCTACGCGGCCTCGTTTCCGGCCGGGGTGTTGCGCTCCGAAGATGGCGGCGAGACCTGGGAGTCGGTGGGGCTGGATATCCCGGGCATTTTTGCCCTGGCGGTGGATCCAACCAACCCGGATGTGCTCTATGCGGCCATCAATGCGCCGCCCCCGGAAGGCGGGCTGTACAAATCCACCGATGGCGGCCGCGACTGGAAACGCCTCGATCGCGACCTGCCGAACACCATGTTCCGCGCCATCGCGGTGCATCCCACCAAACCCAATATCGTGTTCGTTGGCACGCTGGAACAAAAGAAACCGTCTGCGCCCGCTGTGATGTATCGTTCGATGGATGGCGGCGAAACCTGGGAGCGCGTGACTGAGCAGGAGTTCGAGACATACGTGCTGCTGATCGATCCGAACCGACCGCACGTTTTGTACAGCGGCAAGCTGGTGAAAGGCGTGTTTCGCAGCGCCGATGCCGGCGTGACATGGGAGGACGTCAACCAGGGGCTGGACAATACCAACGTGCTGGCCATGGCATTTCATCCAAAGGATTCGCAAAAGCTGTACGTGGGCACAGTGCGAGGCGGGATTTTCGTGCGGGATTTCGGCCGGAGCGCACAGGCCAATGCCGGAGCGGAGCAGGATGTCCCCAGTCTGGCGCGCTCGTTTGTGGCTTTGCCCGTGGCTGACGGTCTGATCTTGCAGTTCGAGGCGCCGGCGCGCCGCGGCGAGCTGAACATTCTGGACGCCACCGGCGAGGTGGTGCGCACCATGCACGTGCTGGGCAACGCAAAAGGCCTCACCGAGGTGCACTGGGATGGCCGGGATCAGCAGGGCAACGAACTGCCCGCTGGCGTGTATGTGATTCGCATGAGCATGGGCGGCCAGACGTTGTTAAAAAAGGTGCTGCTGTTGCGGGGAGAATGATAGCCTTCCAGGGCGCGGTTGCGCCAGGTTGGTATGAAAGCCTGCGATTGCGACGAAAGAGCACAATTTCGCATGGCAGAAACGTTTATATTTCGATGGTTTTTGCTTCCTTTTATATTTAAATTTATAAATAAAAAAGCATTAAACCAAAATAAAATTGGTTACGAACGGACTAATGGCATGGATTATCTTCGGAATAACGCGAATTTCACTGAGCTGATTATACCTCCTTCCAAGGTTAAACCTGGGAAAAAGGTATAAAACAGTCTTCTATAAGAATACTCTCTATTGACTTTTAGGGGGAACTCGGCAGCCTAATCTCTGCGAGCCCTGCTCGCTCCGCGAGTGCCCACTTTTTGTTGAATATTAAACTCCGATTCGTCCAGCTAAATTCACTCCGCCAGTTTTTGAAACCGCCGCAGCAATTTTTGCAGCGCTTCCTCATGGATTTCAATCGTGTGCCGCGAACGCAGCTCACGCATCCAGTCGCGGCGGGCCTGGCTTTTCAGCCGTCTCCAATCGCTCATACGCAGCGAAGTTTTCTGGTGTTCCCGGGCCAGCTCATTGGCGCGCACTTCGATCACCCGGTTTTCCATCTCCTTACGCAGTAACGCATTCACGGCGTCCTCGGCAAATTTCACGAACACGGGATCTTTGT